>JAJDUM010000082.1 GCA_022826645.1 Candidatus Poribacteria bacterium | reverse complement strand
CGAAACAGTTGTTTGACCAATACGGCACGGAGGAAGGACTTCGCCGTTTCAGGGATACAGATCCTGAGGCTGCGCGGCAATTTGAGCGGGAACGACGCAAACCTCCTGTCCCTTCCGAACCAAGTGATGAGCCTTCTACGCAGTAGAGGCGCATCGTAAATCCATATAACCAGCGGTATCATACCTTTTTTAGGAATATGATACCGCTTTTTTTGTGCTCACAGTGTGGCGTGAGTCAGCTAAAATGCCTCAAAACCTCAGCATCTTTTCGTCGGAGTACGATATAATCACGGAAGATGCTACATGTACTCCGTGCGGTTTTCCGAGGAACACCGGCGTGTGCGAGAGGATTAGTAACATTTACTAACATTAGTAAAATTTGCTAGCAATAATTACTAATATCCGAATTATTTCCTTCCCTGACTTTTTGACCATTTTGCGTTGAAAGCCTGATGCTGACTGGGTTTGGGCGATTTTCGTGTATTTTGGCATGGTAATTGCCCCTTATGAGTTTGTGGTTGAACGCTTCAACCATGATAAAGGGTTTTCAATAGGTAGCAACTTGGATTATAAGTACACAAGCACTGTATTGTGTAACTGGTAGCACTACACACTTAATGAGAGGAGAGGTACAATGAAAACCATATTTGACGTGCTCCGTCACCCGTTGGTTATCGGTGCACTCGTATTAAGTATCCTCATTGTGGTAGGTGTGTATTTCGGAAGCCATTGGTACTATGGTGATGTTGAACCTATCGAGATGCTGGAGGTCTCTACCCCTACTCCGCCCCTGCCTAAAAATCTTTCCTCCACTGAAGTTGATTTGAGTGGTCTGCAAGGGGAATCATTACCCACGCAAACGGAATCAACGCCTACACCACCGTCTGCGGAGGGTGAGTCGGTCGATGATTTCTTGGCAGAGCTATCGGCTGAAGAGAAAGCACTGTTCACGGCGGAAGTGGTGGATGAACCTCAACCGGTTTCTCCTTTTGGTTTTGGTCCATATCCGGAAGTGCCTTCAGATTTTCCCCGCGATCCCATTTGGGTGGCGGATCCCGACTATCCCGAAGGTGATGAGCATTTGGGCAGCGATTTTATGCGAGATATGGAATTGATAAATCGGGTTCTAATTAAACTCTGGAATCAGGGACGGAGGGTTTCCTCTGCGTCAATGAGTAAAGGGCAAGTCTTTCCTCATTACCCCAACACAGTCTATGTTGAATGGGATTACACAGAGGAACCAGATGGGACAACGACACGATATGCTTCCGAAATCACGAGTGGGTATGATGTGTCACAAAGCGTCCATGATGCCATAAGAAAGGAGGGAACTATTCCTTTTGGTATAAAGGAGCTTAATCATGATGCCGATGGGATAGATCCCTACACTTTTTTGAATCTCAACTGATAAGGAGAAATAAAATGCGTAAACGTTTTTGGATTGGGTCGATAATTTGCCTTTTTGCTACTTTTTCCATATTCATCGTTTTGGCACGAGGCAACGATCATGAAGACTGTAAAGGCCCGCAGATATGTGCCGGCGCGAGAGTATACGGTGGATCAAAGCTATTCGCGTGGGCAAGGGCCTCTAGTCCAAACTCCGTTGACGGCCGATGGGGATACAAGGTGGTGGCTGGCAACAAGCAAAAGGGCCCATTGAGGGGCGTTTATTATAGCGGCTATAGAAGGAGTTGGGAGGTATCAGACTATACGGCAAATGCGACAGCGTATGGGGAGAATACGGGGCAGGCGAGAGATGGGAAGATCTACTTTGCCTCTAAGTCTGCGTCGTCTGGTGGTTAATTCATCTGCAAAGCACGGACTGTTGATATTTTGTTCTTGAGATTCGTATAGCAACAGCGATTTCGCCGGAGTAGGCTTGTTAGGTATTGCTTAGCAGGTTCAAGTTTTTTACAAACCCATATCATAAAAAAACGGGATGGATACCGTATCGCCTATCTTGTGGTGTCCAACCCGTTTTTTGTGCCCAAGATCCGGAAAAATTTCATATTTCTCCTGTGGATGTTTCTTTACGTCCGGTGATGACATATCTCTAGTTAAAAGAGAGTCTGCGCCCTTGACGCAGTAGGGTTGTGTCCTAAATCCATACAACAGCGGTATCACGCCTTTTTCATGGACATGATACCGCTTTTTTTGTGCTCACAGTGTGGCGTGAGTCAGTTAAAATGCCTCAAAACCACCCCATCTTTCTGTCGGAATATGGTATAATCTCGCATGTTACCACCTATCAGAGACAAAAGCGATGAGACTCCTCGAACATCAAAGCAAAACATTGCTCGCCGGTTTTGGTCTAATCTTTACAGAATCAATACCTGTTAGCTCACCAGATGACGTCAACTCAACCGTTAGCCACGTTGGGCTGCCCGCTGTCCTGAAGGCACAGACCCCGTTCGGTGGGAGGGGAAACGCCGGGGCAGTGAAGTTTGCGGAGAGCATGGATCAAGCCGTCATCGCAGCAGAGACGCTGTTCGGAATGGATCTCCGCGGCACAACAGTTGAAGTGATTTCGGTTGAGCCGAAACTAAACTACGAACGCGAGTTTTACGTTGGTATCACATGGGATACAGTTGCAAAGCTGCCCGTTGCCTTACTGAGTCTTGCTGGCGGTGTGGACGTTGAATCTGCCCAGAGCGATCAGGTCGCACGCCAGTCATTTGATCCGTGGACGGGACTCGCGCCTTATGAGGCGAGGGAGATGGCTGCCGAAGTCGGCTTGACGGGCAAAACCCTCATGGGAGTCGGGGAAGTCCTTACCAAGT
Organism: Candidatus Poribacteria bacterium; assembly: GCA_022826645.1. Classification (GTDB taxonomy): domain Bacteria; phylum Poribacteria; class WGA-4E; order WGA-4E; family PCPOR2b; genus PCPOR2b. Next base: position 5,152 of record JAJDUM010000082.1, on the reverse strand, counting down.
TGTCGGGAGCGTTTCTCGCCTGCGATGCCATCACGATGGAGATCAACCCACTGATCGTCACCAAAGACGAGACACTCATCGGACTTGATGCACGTGTCGAGATTGAGGACGAGGCGGTTTATCGGCAGCGGAAACGGTTGGACCCGTTGGGCGAACTGACGATGACCGCAGCGGGTCGTCCGCCCACTCCTCTGGAACTGGAGGCACAACGCATCGATGCAATCGACCATCGGGGCGTTGCCGGACGGGTGGTCGAATTTGACGGAGATCTCGCGCTCCTGATCGGGGGCGGTGGCGCAAGCCTGACCGTTTTCGACGCGATCAAGGCGCATGGGGGCTCCCCCGCAAACTACTGTGAGGTGGGCGGAAATCCGACGGAGGAGAAAGTCGCCGCCATCACAGCCCTCCTGCTATCGAAGCCGGGAGTCAAGGGAATGGCGGTTATCATGAACGTGGTGAACAATACCCGCGCCGATGTCATCGCCCGCGGTGTCCTCATGGGCGTTGAAGCTGCAGGAAGAAAACCCGCGGAGGCAATCAGCCTCTTCCGTGTCCCCGGTAACTGGGAGGCGGAAGCACGCGAGATTATGGAGGCAGCCGGCGTCGAAGTCTACGGACGCGAGGTGTCGTTAGATGCGGCTGCGCGCTTGGCTGTTGAAAGGAATCGTGCCCATGCTGCTTGACCCAAAAGCAGGTGTGCTTGTGCAAGGAATCACAGGCAGAGAGGCGAGCCGTATGGTCGAAGACTCGCTCGCCTACGGGAGTAACATCGTCGCCGGCGTGACACCCGGTAAGGGAGGGCAGGCCGTCCACGGAGTGTCCGTCTACGACACAGTCGCAGCAGCGGTTGAGAAGCATCGCCCAACGATCAGCATTATTTCTGTTCCGCCGCCCGCCGTGCTTGATGCCGCCCTCGAATCCCTCTCCGCCGGTATGCAGCTCTGTCTGATTATGACGGAACGGGTCCCGCAACTGGACACCAGTAAATTGCTGATCGCCGCCCGCCGCGCTGGTTGCACCGTTATCGGTCCCAATTCGTTGGGGCTGATCCGTCCGGGAATCACTAAACTCGGCACCATCGGTGGACGTGTGGATAATGTCCACCGCTCCTTTATGCCGGGACGTGTCGCCGTGCTTTCCCGCAGCGGTGGGATGACCTCTGAGATCGCCAGCTATCTGACGAGCCGTGGGATCGGACAGAGTATCGCCATCGGTGTGGGTGGGGATGCAATCGTCGGTTCTAATTTCACGGACCTAATCGAACGCCTCGAATCGGATCCCGCCACCGATGCTGTGGTCATCTACGGCGAGCCAGGCGGAGCTGCGGAGGAGCAACTCGCAGCGCGAATGAAGCAAAAGCCGTCCCGACTCCGAATAGTTGCCTTCCTGTCCGGCAGCTTCGTTGATGACCTTGAAGGGGTACGGTTCGGTCATGCTGGGGTGATCGTCGAAAGGGGACGGGGCTCAGTCCGTGGGAAGGTGAAAACCCTCCGTGACGCGGGAATATTTGTAGCAGAGACATTTGAGGATATTTTACACGGACTTGAACCTGATGCGTAGGTTGGTTTATTGGTGCACCGGTTTATCAATCGCACCAATGAACTGTTGAACCAATGAATTTTTCTTTAATGAACGAATGAACGAGTGAACGAATGAACTCTTGGTACGGTATTAAAGGACTGTTTCGGTATTTATCCGCCATCCTTCTATTTGCCCTGTTCATATATCTACCTGCTGCACATTCGCAGCAATTTGTGGCGAAGGACGGGGAGATTCGTGGGACGGTCTATGGTCAGGAGGCGAGCGAGCCGTTAGTGGACGCTACCGTCCGATTGGTCGAAAGCGACCGAGTTACGCTGACCGATAATAAGGGTGGATTCCGATTCGAGGATCTGTCCCCCGGCGATTATACATTGGCTGTGATTGCCATCGGCTACCGCCTCCTTGAGGAGAACAACATCGCCATGGTGAAGTCGGGCGAGGTCACCGAGGTCGAGATTTATCTCGCCCCGGTCGATATGATCTTGGAGGAGGTTGAGGTCAGATCGCGGTCCATACCGGCGACCGTCGGACGGCAGACCGTAGGCGTCATGGAGATTAAACGCATCCCCGGCAGCGCGGGCGACGCACTCCGAGCACTCCAAGCCTTGCCAGGGATCGGTGTCGCAAGTGATTTCGATGGTCAACTCTATATCCGCGGTGGTGCCCCCGACGACAACCGGTTTTACCTTGATCGTGCCCCCCTCTTTTATCCCTACCACTTCGGCGGGCTGGTCTCAACTATCAATTCAGAGGTGCTCAACAGGATTGATGTCTACGCCGGCGGATTCGGGGCGGAGTTTGGAGCGGACGCACAAGCGGTAATAGACATCTATTCGCGACGTGGCAGGGAAGATCGGATAGGCGGCAAATTTAACGTGAACCTCCTCTACTCCGAGGGGTTGGTTGAAGGACCGATTGGGGGGCGCGGGTCCTGGTATCTCGCAGGGCGGCGGAGCTATGTCGACCTCTTCCTGATGGAGACTACCCAGATCACGGCGTTTCCGCGATTCTGGGATTATCAGGCGAAGGTCAGCTACGATCTCTCTGACAATCACCAATTCGACGTTAAGGCGTTCGCTGCGGGCGATGTCATGGGCTTTAAGTTGGGTTTAGAAGATGTCGATTATGATCCAACGCTCGCAGGCCGGTTCGACCTTGAGGGTCGATTTGGTGTGCAGGCGGCGGATCTCAGATCAACACTGACCGACCGTCTCACTTCGCATCTCTCAGTTTCGCGTGCGAGTTTCTTACAAGCCTTTAGCTTCGGTCAAGGTCTTTTCCTGCGACTGGAGCCGATCCAATACGAAGTCCGCGAGGACCTCGCCTACCGCTTGAATTCGCAACATCAACTCGAATCGGGGCTGCTTGTTTCGACGGCGCAGTGGAACGGATCCGCCAACTTTCCTCGCCGCGCCGATGAAGGGGACCCACAGGCCACCGAGTCCCAATTCTTCACCTTTGCGGAAAAGATCTCTGTAGATTTTGCCGAACGGTTCAATGTCATTGAGGGATATCTCCAGAACCGGTATGACCCCTTTGCGTTCTTATCCGTTACGCTAGGGCTGCGGCTGGACTATTTTAACCTTACCGAACGTGTCTCCGTGGGACCGAGAGGCAGCCTTCAATTCAATATGCCGGGCGGTTCAGAGCTCCGGTTTGCCTACGGCAGGTACGAAATTAGCCCCTATCCATGGCAAATTATCCCGGGATACGGAAATCCGGAGGTCAAGGAGAATACGGCGACCCATTATATCTTGGAATTGGAACGAGAAATTAGCGCCCAAACACGGCTCAAGGTTGCCGGTTATCAGAAAGATTTTAGAGACCTGATTACCCGTGATCAGGTCGCGGGATACCTGAATCAAGGACAGGGCTATGCGCGTGGGATTGAGATTTCTCTCAAACATCGTGCCGGTGACCGATTCTTCGCTTGGGCGAACTACGGTTACTCTGTTTCTAAACGCGAGGACCGGCCCGGCGATCCAGAGCGACTCTATTCGTTTGATCAGCCCCACGTCGCAACACTCACGGCAAGCTATCTGCTCACACCGACATGGGAGATCGGTGCGAAGTGGCAGTATCGCTCCGGGCTTCCCTACACGCCGGTGGTCGGTCGAGAGATTCGACGCCACCCCGATACAGGCCGCCCCCGCTACAGCCCTCTCTTCGGCGAAACGAACACAGCACGAGTGCCGCCGTTCCACCGCTTGGATATCCGTGTTAGCAAGTCGTTCATCTATCAGCGTTGGCGGTGGGGGATCTTCCTTGAACTGCTTAACGCATATAATCGCAAGAATGTGTTAGATGTCGATTACAACCGAAGCTACACAGAGGAGCGATACCTCTACCAGTTGCCCATAGTCCCGTATCTGGGACTGACGGTTGGGTTTTAGGGGGAGTGAAGCGTGAAACGTGAGAATGGCGTGCTCGTCAGGTTTATGGTGTGTTGGGCGTTAGGAAGGAGCGGTAAGCTGTGAGACGTGAAAATCCATCTGCCAATCCAATCCTCCAAGGTGATGAATTTGTTATGTTTTTCTTCTTATTTCACCTTGACCGGATGTTTTTAAGTCGTTTCAAAAGCGGAGGAATAAGGTATGTAAGTGAGGCGATGATAGTAATTACCAGTACGCGATGACTGAAGTCATCATTTCTTAACGCAAATGTCGCCCCCAATGCCGGGAAAATGAACAAGCAGATTGTATGAAAAATCCGGTTGTAATACTCGTTACTCCATATTGAAAGGTTCTGTCCTTTATTGGAGAATTTGCTTTCGCGGGTAAAAGGGATACCACTTGCATAGAGAGATTTCAGCTCTGCCTCTAGTTTCTCCAGATAATCATACTGTTCTTCGATTAAACCCATACTTGCCAATACCGGCGACCTACAACAAAGAAAAATACCAAAGTAGGTATCATGACCAGCAAGATTTTGTCAATATCGCTTGGATTTGTATCAACTCCTACTTTCTCTGAAACAACTGTAAAAATAACTTCTACTGTTTTGTCTGGAGCTAATTGGTACAGAAATAGTATCATCACAGCACCTAACAGATACAAAAGTAGGCGGTCACGTTGCTTCCGATAGCTTACAAGATGCGAAAATGTATCCTTGTAGTGGTCATTAAGAATATCTATTTTCTTTTCATTTGATGCATACATAAAACACCTGCTTAATCCCCTTTCCAATTTTCCCCTTCGGTAAACGCTCGAAGACGCTGCCACCGCAAATAAGTTGTAGGGAACAACGATCGTTGTTCCCTACGAAGCAGGACGTAGAACCGCTTATATTTCGTAGGGAACGGAGATCTCCGTTCCACTTTTGCTAAACTACTGGGGGATAATAACTGGTTTCTTGTGCTCCTGTAGGTCGAGATTCATATCTCGACAGCCAATTGTCGATTTTGGAAAATTGACCTACAACTTGCGTTTCGTAGTCCGGGGTCCAAAACGGTTTGGGTAGCAATAACTATTTGAGGGTGGTTCATAAATACTTTTACCGAAATAGAGTAATGAGATAGGTTACATTTCTTAATGGTAAGCCGTAGATGGAATTCATTAACATAGCGATTTGGAGTGACACCACCCCCAGTGCCAAACAGGTCACCGCATTG
>JAJDUM010000029.1 GCA_022826645.1 Candidatus Poribacteria bacterium | reverse complement strand
ACACGGAAATAGGACGCCAACGAATCAAAGTAACTGTCAATAATCGCTTGCACCGTCTGCGAATGCAGGGGGTTGTCACGCAAGCGCATATATTTTCGGACGGCTGACTTGGATAGCCAGAACCCTTTTTTACGCTTGACCTTGCGAATTAGGGAAACGACTTTGGAGTAGACGCGACCCGCTTGATGAGAAAGCTCATCCAATTCAAGGGTCTTGTCAGCTTTGACTTTTTTCGTGGTATACATTGGGAGTGTCCTTTGGGTCTTTCGATTCCTGTGTCAAAGGAGGGGAGGAAGCACCACCAAGCGGTGGCGGGACACCTTCCCACCGAAAGACAAAATAAGTATACCATATTTTACTGCTACTTAAAAAAATGCTTTGGAACTTCTAAGCGTTAACGCTTAGAATCTAAAAGCAATCTGTATCCCAAACATAAATGTTTGGGGCTTAGACCTAAAGGAGTTTTCGCTAATCCGCTTCATTCATAAAAGTAATGGGGAGTTGCGACGTCGATTGCCCACTAAATTCGATGGGATAGCTGCCATCAAAACAAGCCGTGCAAAAATCAGCGGGTGACTTCATACATTTGAGCATCCCTTCAATACTGAGATATCCTAAACTATCTGCACGGATGTATTTGCAGGTCTCCTCAATGGTGTGTGAACTAGCGATCAATTCTTTGCGGGTAGGGGTATCGATACCGTAAAAACAGGGAAATTTATTGGGCGGAGAAGCGATGCGGACATGAACCTCTGTAGCACCACCCTCACGAAGCATCTTCACAAACTTCCGGCTCTCAGTTCCTCGCATAATGGAATCATCAACTACCACAACGCGTTTGCCTTCAAGTACATCACGAATCGGGTTCAGTTTCACCTTGACCATCAGTTCACGCACCTCTTGAGAGGGGTTCATGAAGGCACGGCCTACGTAAGAATTTCGATAGAGTCCTACATCAAACGGAATCCCCGATTCTTCTGAATATCCCAATGCAGAAAGTGTTGCCGAATCCGGTACAGGAATAACGATATCCGCCGCTGCGGGGCACTCACGCGCCAGTTGCCTGCCAAGTTCACGTCTTGGACGGTTAACCAGTTCACCAAATACAACGCTGTCTGGACGCGAGAGGTAAATATATTCAAAGATACATTGCGATAGGTGAGGTTGCTGCTGCCCGAACATAAATGATTCCGGTTCTTGATCTGCCCCAGTAATAATGACCATTTCGCCGGGGCTAATCTCGCGGATTGGCTCGCCCTCAATCACATCGAAAGCACACGTTTCAGAAGTGAGAACGTAGGAATCGCCAACGCGCCCCAACCAGAGTGGTCGGAAACCGTAAATATCTCGTACGCCAATCAGGATAGATCTCCCCATAAAGACAAGTGAGTACGCGCCGCGAATCTCTTTGAGGGCATCCATGATACGGTCTTCCAGTAGCGTCTGTCGGGAACGGGCGATGAGGTGAGCGATAACCTCTGTATCGGAAGTCGTACTAAAAATTGAACCGGCATCCTCAAGGTCATTGCGGATCCGCTGGGCATTTACAAGGTTGCCGTTATGCGCAATAGCAAGCGGACCCCGCTTATATTCTCGAACCAGCGGCTGCGCGTTCTGAAGGGTGCTGTGTCCGGTTGTCGAATACCGGTTGTGACCCAGCGCAAGGTCACCTTCCAGCTTCCCCAAGGTATCCGAATCAAAGATCGTCGCAACAAGCCCCATACCATGATGATATGTGAACGCATCGTCATCTGCAGCAGCAATCCCTGCGCTCTCTTGACCTCGGTGCTGAAGGGCGCGTAAAGCCAAGTAAGTGAATTCGACAGCTTTGGGGTGCCCTAAAATGCCGAACACCCCACACTCACACCTCGGCTTATCATCAAACGCATCGAAATGTTCCATATTTGGATGAGTCTCCAATTCATCGGATATTTCGCCACACATCGGCACACTGTTGTCTGGCGTCCGAAAATCTTGACAGTCTGGATCCGGGCTAGAGTTCAGCCGACGCTGTCCGCTTCCGCTCCATACCAAGCCGGTAGCCAAGGATTGCGCTAATCGGTGCCGCAACGATGTACAAAAGCTCGGGAGGGCATTTTATTGCTAGCAAAATACGAAGGGGTAGAGATACGATAAGGGCAAGTAGTTGCGCTACATTAAGGAGTATGTAGAAGAGCAAATTCGAGGCAACTAACGCGTCCCAATGGATATTCAGCAGCGACATCAACGCTACTATCGCGGGGGCACCAAGAAAGGCACCTTGGTATGCGCGCTTACGGTCTACACCCATGCCAAAGCGGCGTCCGGCAAATATAACACCTTCAGCAACACCAACAAGAGCACTCCCGTATGTCGCACCAAAGGAGATTAGTAGAAGTAAACCTACCCAGAAACCGTGCTGCACGCGGTCGCCGATTAAACCTTTCCAAAACAGCAGTTCAACAATCAGGCAGCAAAGCCAGCCACTTGCTAAACCGATAGATCCGCCCAAAGCAATCTGACTCGCTGTTAAGGCAATCATTTTCTTTCGAGGCATACTACTCTCCCAAAAATTCGGTCTGATGCGGAGATTATATCACGCCATCGTACCGCTGTCAACCCCAATGAAGCGTGAATATGCTGCCCAAGATTCCTCGCAACAACACCTTACTAAACTAAACGGACAAAACCGCATAAGTGTGACAATTTTCGAGATCTTCTGACAACTTGAGACGTGCGTTTGATATTGACAGCGCACACACCATCGCCTACAATTGTATGATGTTAATCGCAAATGCGCCTGTCCGCCGCTGTAGCAACCCCTTCGCTAAACCACAACTTCGGCTATAGACGGGTGAAACCGAAGTGAGAGGAAACCTATGAGCAACCTACTGTTTCAGTCAGATGAAAAGGTACTTTTTATTGGTGATAGTATCACCGACTGCGGACGGCGTGGCGACCACGCACCACTTGGGCACGGCTATGTGAACAAGGTAACTGAACTAATCACCGCAAAATACCCAGACTGCCGAGTAGAATATGTCAATAAAGGCATCGGCGGCGATGTCGTCGAAGGGCTCGAGGCACGGTGGGATACAGATGTCATCGCTGAAAAACCGGACTGGCTGTCGGTGAAAATCGGTATCAATAATGCGTCACGACAACTTGGAGCGGGGATTCCAAACGAAACATATCTCCCAGAATGGGAGGAATGCTATCGACGCATTCTCACCCGCGCGAGAGATGAACTGGGCGCAGGGCTTTTCATGTTCGAAACCTTTTACATTGAAGAAGATGTCGCCCAGCCGCGTCCGTTGGACGTTGATGCCTATAATGAAATTATCCATCGGCTTGCCGACGAATTCAACGCTCGATTGATACGAACAAACGAAGCGTTTGACCGGGCGGTAGCCGCACGGCCGGGAGCGTTGTGGACAACGGAGGATGGCGTCCATCCCAACCCGGAAGGACATACACTGATGGCGTTGGAATTTCTCAAACAGGCGGACTGGTAGAAACACCTTATTCACGTATCCCCGGCGGAGGCTTAATTATGGACAGAGCTGCACAAGTGTTAGAACGTATGAAAGGACCGGTAGTGCCCATAAATGTCTGTTTCAACGCAGACGGCACAATCAACTACGACGCTGTTGGAGCATACATCAATTGGCTGTGCGAAGAGAAAACCCCTGTGCTCTTGCTCACTTATGGGAGCAGCGAATTTGCGAGTATCAGCGATGAAGAACTCTGGGAATTAACGGAGATTATCGCATCTGTCAACGCTGGACGCTCGCTGTGCATTGCGTCCACCAGCTATTGGAAACCATCGAAAACTCGCGATTTTCTGAAACACGCTGATGCCGTCGGCGTTGATGCTGTTAAGGTGCAAATTAACCCGTGGCTGCCCAAGACACGAGAGGCATTAGTCGGATATTTCGACCTGATTGAAGATGCGTCCGACATACCGTTATTGCTCTGGGGTGTTGCACCGCCGCCATTCCCCGTAGAGGTCGTAGCAGAGCTAGCGCGACGTCCCAACATCGTTGGCATGAAGAACGATGCACATCCTTTTTATGACTATTATGACTTGGTTCGCAGCACGAAGAATGAGGGTTTTGGTGTGGTCAGCGGCGGACAGATGCGTAACTTCGTGTTTGGACACCAGATCGGTTCACCTGCTTACCTGTGCCCCATCGCGCCTTTCCGCCCCGACATCGCCTTGCAGTTTTATCAGTTGTTAGTTGCAGGAAACTACACTCAGGCGTGGGAGATGGTTTATCGTTACGAAGAACCTTGGCTCCAATGGGCAATTGACAAAAACTGGTTAGGGGTGATGAAGTCAGCGGTACAACTTCAGGGGTTATATCCCAACAATCTGCTCGGACAGCCGAATCCGCCGCCCAGTCCAAACCTGCTTAATGAAGTGCAGGAGAAACTGGAGGAACTCTTTGGCGCATCGCGCACACGCCCAGCGTAATGCCTGTTCTCCTGCACCGAAATCCCTTCATGTCGATTGGCACCTCCAATCCCCAATTCATAGGGAAAATCGAGAAGGAACATACCACGAAACAGAGGCACGAGATGAGTAACCATGCAACCGCACAACACCATCAGGAGACCGCTGTGAGTGCGGAAGCGTTCAACGAATTGCACAGTTTACTGGGTGACCGCCTGACCACAGCGAAGGATGTTCGAGTAGAACATGCGAAAGATGTCTCTCATCACCTACCCCACCTGCCGCATGCCGTTGCACTCCCCCATAGTAACGCTGAAGTTTCTCAAATAGTACAAACCTGTGCGCGATATTCGGTTCCGATTGTCCCCTTCGGTACAGGAACGGGAGTTGAAGGAGCGGTTGTCGCTATCCACGGGGGTATCTGCGTCGATTTGACTCAGATGGACCAAATTCTTCAGGTCAGTCAGAACGACATGGACGCGACAGTGCAGGCAGGGGTCACACGGATGCAGCTCAACAGCCATCTTTCCGATACCGGGACGGGGCTTTACTTTCCTGTCGATCCGGGAGCAGACGCTTCGTTGGGCGGTATGGCGGCAACCCGTGCGTCGGGCAACGCCGCAGTCCGTTACGGCACCATGCGAGAAAATGTACTGGGATTGACAGTAGTAACCGCCGATGGGAACATTATCCGCACTGGGGGTCGCGCCCGCAAATCCTCCGCAGGCTATGATTTAACGCGATTGTTTGTGGGTTCGGAAGGGACACTCGGCATCATCATAGAGGTAACACTAAAGTTAGCAAAGACACCAGAGGCGGTTTCGGCTGCGGTATGTGCGTTTTCAGATGTTGCAGCAGCAGCAAACACAGCCATCCAAGTAATTGGATCCGGCATACCCGTGGCTCGATTAGAGCTGCTGGACGAGGTTCAGATGGGTGCGGTCAACGCCTACTCTGCCTTAGACTATAAGGTCGCTCCAACACTCCTTTTTGAATTCCACGGTTCAAAATCAGCAGTGACTGAGCAAGCAGAAACTGTAGGCACAATCGTCCGAGAACATGGCGGCGAAGGCTTCCAATGGGCAGCCGGGGAGGAAGAGCGCAACAGGCTCTGGCAGGCACGGTATGACAGCTATTACGCTTCATTGGCACTTCGCCCCGGATCGGTCGGGTATGTCACGGATGTTTGCGTTCCTATCTCGCGCTTGGCGGATTGCATCCTGAAAACCAAGCAGGAAATCGAAGCCTCCGGCTTAATCGCGCCCCTGCTTGGGCATGTAGGAGATGGCAATTTCCATGTGGTATTCCCCCTCGATCCCAATCGCCCCGAAGAGTTGGAAGAAGCACAACGGTTGAGCCAACTCTTCGTTGAATACGCGTTACAAATGGACGGCACATGCACCGGTGAACACGGCATCGGGTTAGGTAAAATCGAGGCGCTTAGGCAGGAGCATGGACAAGGCGTCGACGTAATGTACGCCATCAAAAAGTCCCTAGACCCACAAAATATTATGAACCCCGGCAAGGTCATACCGCTCTGAGTAACATGAAAACAGCATTCAGAAAAACGTTAATCGCTTTTGTTATTTTTATTTTAAGCCTCATCGGGATTCTAATTGGTGTTATCAAACGTTGGTCACAGAGCGGTTCCTTGATTGAAAGCATGATGATGGTTGATTTCACAGGGCTTTTGCTCGGTGTCTTGGGGGCATCAACCCTGATCCTTATCAGCGTTGGCTTGGTCTTTTGGCTGGCACACGCGTGGTCGGTTGAGCAACCTGCATTAGGTGAACGAATCATCCGACTGGCAATGGTTGTGAGTATTCTACTGATCCTTGTCTTCGGCGGAATGGGTATCGGTTTAATCGTCTTGCGCACACTCTGGACTGTGAATTATTTTTAAGTTAGGTTAACCTGAGTTGCTTGGAAGGGGGAAAGATGGAGTGAATCTGTCTATCTCAATCTTTCAGTTTCCCACTCTTTCAAATTTTTAATGAACCCTCCGATACGCTGGATTTTCAACTTGAATGGTAGGGAAAGGACAATGGACATAAATTATGATGAAACACCCGTTTCGGTTCACATTGTTTTTGTTGATGTGTTTTATCTTTCCCCTGGTTGCAACAGCACAAACGGTAACTATCCCCGACCCCAATCTCCGCGCTGCGATTGAGTCGGCTCTTGGCAAAGCGTCGGGTGCTACTATCACCGCGTTGGATATGGCAACTTTAACCAGTCTTGAAGCATACGAATCCAACATCAGCAATTTGACCGGGCTTGAGGGGGCGACCAACCTGACATGGCTGAATCTTTATTACAACAGCATCAGTGACATCTCACCGCTGGCAGGACTAACCAACCTGACAACGCTGAATCTTCTTTACAACAACATCGGTGACATCTCACCGCTGGCAGGACTAACCAACCTGAGAACGTTGAATATTAGTTACAACAACATCAGTGACATCTCACCGCTGGCAGGGCTAACTAACCTGACAACGCTGGAGCTTCATTTCAACAGCATCAGTGACATCTCACCGCTGGCAGGATTAACTAACCTGACAACGCTGGAGCTTGGTGGAAACAACATCAGTGACATCTCACCGCTGGCAGGGCTAACTAACCTGACACGGCTGTATCTTTATTTTAACAGCATCAGTGACATCTCACCGCTGGCAGGGCTAACTAACCTGACAACGCTGTATCTTAGGTACAACAACATCAGTGACATTTCACCCCTTGTAGCAAATACGGGGTTAGGGAGTGGAGACACGGTTGATCTGAGGGGCAACTACTTACTTAGCATCAACCCCACACCAATCAATACCCACATCCCAACCCTCCAAAGCAGAGGGGTTACGGTGGAGTTTGACGACAGGAGGCATTTGAATGTCGGTGAACTCTACACCGTGCGACTCATCTATTTCCTTCCAAGCGACCGTCAACCCCGGCCAGATATAGACACAGAGATGGACACGTTGATAAAAGAGGTCCAGCAGTTCTACGCAGACAGTATGGAATCCTACGGGTTTGGGGGGAAAACCTTTCGGTTTGAAGCCGATATGACCGGGAAGGCGGTGGTGCATCGCATGGCTGGCCAGTTCATCGCTGACTATTATGAGGAAAAAACCGTAATCAAAGTCACAGAGGAAATCGAGGAACAGTTTAATACGTTCAAGACTATCTATCTCGTTGTAGTTGACAGTGGTTATTTCATTAACGGTGCCGGTGGTAAAGCCAGAACACCGAGTAGCGGGAACGAGGGAATCGCATTTAGTAGCGGACTTTCTTTTCAGATTGCTGCCCACGAACTCGGACATACCTTCGGATTGCGCCATGATTTCCGCAGTGATGCCTACATTATGTCTTACGGAAATGATAGGAGGACGTTATCCAAATGCGCTGCCGAACGGTTGGATGTCCACCGCTACTTCAATACCAACCGTCAAGGTCAAAACTTCTTCCGGACCCCAGCCCATGGCACAACAAGGATTGAAATGCTCCCGCCGAGCCTTGCCTCTCCCCCAAATGCTATCCGCCTGCGCTTTGAAGTAACCGATACGGCTGGACTCCATCGAGCACAACTGCTTAAGTTCCATCGAGACCCTGAATCTTGGCAACTTGTTGATTGTAAGCGATTAAACGGCACAAGCAGCAGCGTTGAATTTGTCACCACCGCATTATTACCATGGGAAGATCATAATAGTGTATCCCTTCAGATCATGAATGTAAATGGAAGCATCTCATGGAGTCAGCCCTATCCAATTGATGTTACTTCGCTGCTGCCGCCGCCTGAAGTTGTATCAATACCGGATGCCAATTTAGCGGCGGTAGTACGGGAAACCCTCGGCCTGTCCCCAGGGGTTCCGCTCACGACGCATGCGATGCTGGAATTACGGAGACTTAGTGCTCCCACCCACCAGATAACGAATCTCACCGGTCTTGAACATGCACACCGCCTCAAATCTCTGGAACTTACCAACAATACCCTATCGGATATATCTGTACTGTCGGGGTTGACACAACTGACAACGCTGAATCTTGCCAACAACTCCATATCGGATATATCTGCACTATCGGGGTTGATACAACTGACAAAATTGTATCTTTGGGACAACCCGCTGAGTTACGCCTCTATCAACACACACATCCCTGCCATGCAGGCGAGAGGGATTGAGGTACATTTTCACAATCAACCCCATCCCGCCCTTCTGAAAATCTCAGGCGATAACCAGACAGGGACAGCCCTCACATCGTTGCCTCAGCCATTTGTCGTTGAAGCGCAGGACGCTAACGGTTCAGTACTTGAGGGGATTTCGGTTACATTTGCCGTTGCCGCGGGCGGAGGCACACTCAGTGTTACAAACACCACCACCGATGCAAACGGCAGAGCGCAAGCACACTTGACGCTGGGATCAACCGCGGGCACCTCTACCATCTCTGTCGCTGCCGCAGTGATTTCCCAACCTGTGTCTTTTGCTGCCACAGCGATCCTGCTGAGTGATCCCGTGATGATTCCGGATGCTGCCCTCCGTGCGAAGATAGCAGCAGCGTTCGGCAAACCGTCCGACGGGGTGATCACCGTGGGTGAGATGTTGACGTTAACCGCACTGAACGCAAACAACGCGAATATTAGCGAACTGACGGGCCTGAGCTATGCCCCCAATCTAAAAACGCTATCCCTTGACAACAGTCCCTCAGATATGACCTATCTCGCAAAGTTACCGGAACTCAAAACACTGTCGCTCAACAACAACAATCTCTCTGATGTGGCATTTCTCGCGGGGGTAAGCCAACTGACGACACTGTCCCTTGACAACAACAATCTCTCGGATATATCCACTATAGTGGGATTAACTGAGTTGAAAACGCTGCATCTGAAAGGGAACCCATTGAGTTATTCCGCACTGCATACACATATCCCCGCTATGGAGGCTAACGGCGTAGTGGTAATCGCTGACCCTCGCACACCGACGACACTGCTCAAAATCTCAGAGGTTCACGGTGTCGCTGGCGCGGGACTTCCGGTGCGAGTGGTGGTGCAGGATGAGAAGGGATTAAGGTTTCCAGGAGTGCCGGTGACATTTACTATAACCGCAGGCGGTGGGCATCTGTCGGCGTTGACCGCCACCACCGATAGTGACGGCGTAGCCCGGACGACACTCACCCTAGGGGAAACGCCGGGGGTGAATACCGTCCGCGTCGTCGCTGCGGAGGGCACAACCGATAGTTTTACGATTACCGGTATTGATGTGAATGTCCCCGTGACGGTTCCGGACGCTGCGCTCCGTGCAAGGATAGCAGAGACGCTCAGCAAGCCGGACGGGATACAACTCACTGCGGGGGAGCTGTTAGAATTGATGACACTTGATGCGCGAAAAGCGAACATTCAAGGCCTCACCGGACTTGAACATGCACACAACCTCAAATCTCTGAAGCTTGAGTACACCTCCATATCGGATATATCTGCACTATCAGGATTGACAAAACTGACAACGCTGGATCTTGGCAACAACTCCATATCGGATATATCTGCGCTGTCGGAGTTGACACAACTGACAAAGTTGTATCTTTGGGGCAACCCGCTGAGTTACGCCTCCATCTACACGCACATCCCCGCCATGCAGGCGAAAGGGATTAGAGTATGGTTTGACCCCCGTACACCGATGACGCTCGTCAAAATCTTAGGGGATGGGCAGCAAGCCACTATCAATACGCCATTGCCACACCCGTTTGTCGTAGAAGTGCGAGATCAATTCAATCGTCTGTTTTCGGGGGTGCCTGTCACGTTTACTGTCACCGCGGGCGGAGGCAGACTCAATGTCACAAGCACAAGGACGGATGCAAACGGCAGGGCACAGAGTACGCTCACGCTGGGATCAGACCAAAAAACCAACACCGTCTCTGTGTCTGCCGCTGAAATTGAACAGCCGGTGACCTTTGACGCCCTCTCCCACGAATTCCGTTTGTCGGTGCCAGTAGGCATCAGCTTAATTCATGTCCCCCTGAAGGTGACAACTGTGGATGGTGTGGAAAAACCCATCGAATCGGTTGCCGATCTCTATGACGCACTCGGAGGGGCAGCCACCGTCAACCTCCTCGGCACTCATGACGCCGCCACTCAGCGATGGTTCAGCTATTCCGGTGACCCGGACAAAGACCCGTCCGGGGCCCAACCGTTAACCGATGAGAAAGGTATCATTGCTAGTATGAAGGCTCCGGTGACCGTTGATCTGTTCGGTGCCGCATTAGGTGCAAACGGACGGAGTGTCATTACATTATACCCGGGGTGGAACGTAGTGGGCGTTCCGTTGAGAGACTCAAAGATAACGCGTGTAAGCGATCTATTTGCCCTTGAAGGGATTGAGAACAATGTTTCTGCGATTACCGTTTCGGATAACGGGAAGTTCAAGACGATCAGACGGGTGGGAGACGATGGGGATATCAATGTTATCGGCGGTCAATCGTTTATCCTGAAAGCTCAAGCGACGGCGACGGCGACTATCTCCGGTGAGGGGTGGTATAATACCACCACGAAGTTGAGTGCCCCGGCTATTACCGGTATTCAGGTAACAGATACGACTCCTGTGTTGGCATTGAGGGGTTCAATAGTTGCTTCCAGAGACGGGTGGGGTAAGCTGCCCTGGTCAGGGCAGTGGATTTCCTCTGGAGGTGAGCGGGGCAGGATGCCCCACCTACAGCCGGGGCGGGGTTTCCGCGTAAAAGTCAAGAACCTCTCAGCACCGGGCGTAGACCGAGAGGTTACATCCCGCAGCGCGGTTACCACCGGGACCGGAACTGAAGGGATTGGTTATCGACTCACCGTTGTTGATATAGAAGCGGGACGGGCGGCTAAAATCGGGGATATTCTCGAAATCTCCGCACAATCCACAAACCCATTTGTCGGCGTGGAATCGTTGCAGTATACGGTAACCGCAGAAGATGTGAAGCGGAGTTGGATTCAGTTGCCGGCGTTGGTCGCCTACGAGATACCAACGGAGACAGAACTGCTGGCAAACTATCCCAATCCGTTCAACCCGGAGACATGGATACCGTATCGGTTGGCGGAGGACGCTTTCGTAACATTGACCATCTATGACTCAGGCGGTCAGGTGGTCCGGACGCTTGAGGTTGGGCATCGGATAGCGGCGGTCTACGAGAGTCGGTCAAAGGCAATCTATTGGGATGGGAAGAACGCCCTCGGTGAGGGGGTGGCAAGTGGAATTTACTTTTACGCCCTGACAGCGGGGGATTATTCTGCCACGCGGAAGATGGTTATTTTGAAGTAAGGACGACGCGCGGGTTGAATTGTGCACCTATGAACCGCCTGATAAATCAGGCAACTACGAGTTTGTGCTCTATTGCAAGGGGATTAGGTTTGGTAACGAACAACTCTCGGACTCTTGGTCATAGATGGAACGTTGGTGTGGATATTCTGTTGTGATAAATTGCCGAACTACAAGGTTTTACTGCGTAAGTTCTATTAAGTCTCAAATCCCCCAAAGCACCGACTCACGCATTACGTTTCACGCCTCACTCTCGGTCTTTGACCGCCGAGCAGATCAACAGTTGCGACCTAGCACCATTGGTTGTTAGAAGATTTTGACTTGCATTCACAGATTCAAATATGCTAGAATAATCTTGGAGTGTAGCATGTTCCATAACCAAACTTTGCCTTTTAAGTCATTTTATCGGGGTTACGGTTGAAAAATGGAATCCATTGTATATCGTAGGAACTAATCCCACAATATACACAACAACTTGAGAAGGGGTGTCGAAGATTCAAAATAGAGGTCGCCGTTATCAACAGAAAACGCAAGAACCGCAAAATAGGGTGAATCGACAGATTCGGGCAAGGCAGGTCTTGTTGATCACTTCCGACAACGATAAACTTGGTCCCATGCCTGTCTATGAGGCATTGGATCGGGCTCAGGAAGAGGGGCTTGATTTGGTAGAGGTCTCTCCAAATGCCGATCCGCCGGTTTGCAAAATCATGGATTACGGCAAGTTCCAGTACGAAAAGAGCAAACGGGCGAAAGAAGCTAAAAAGAAACAAGCCAAAGTTGTACTGAAAGAGATAAAGTTCAAATCCGTAAGGACCGGAGAGCACGACTTTCAGTTCAGGCTGCGTCATGCCCGCGAGTTTTTGTCGAATGGCTGGAAAGTTAAAGCATCAGTCAGATTCAGTGGGCGCGAAATGTTGCACACTGATCTCGGGAAGGAGATGCTGCAACGGTTCGCAGCAGATGTCGCAGATGTCGGCGAGATAGAATCGCCCCCACGGATGGAGAGTCGTAACATGTTCATGGTCTTGACGCCAAAGTCAGACTAAGTAGAGGAGCAGCAATCAGATGCCAAAGCTTAAGACACATAAAGGTTCAGCCAAGCGTTTCAAACTCACAGGCACTGGAAAAATTCGCAGACGCAAGGCTTATTCGAATCACCTGTTCATGTCAAAGACACCGAAACAGAAGCGAAATCTCAGGAGAACAGCCATTGTGGATGAGACGAACGAGAAAAGGCTGCGTCGCTTGCTTCCCAATTAGGTGTTTGTCAACATCGTTTTTAAGGAGATTGTAATGCCAAAGGTAAAAACAGGCAGTGTCCGTCGCCAACGCCGCAAAAGAATCATGAAGCACTCAAAGGGCTATCGCGGAGGTCGCAATAATCTGAAGCGTACCGCAACGGAGGCTGTCGAAAAAGGCTGGAATTACGCCTATGCCCACCGCCGGGCACGAAAACGGGAATTCAGGCAATTGTGGATTGCCCGTATCAATGCGGCCGCACGGATGCACGGGTTATCCTATAGCCGCTTTATGAACGGATTAAAAAAGGCAGGAATTGACCTCAATCGCAAGGTCCTTGCGGATCTCGCCATTCATGATGAGGCTGGGTTCGCTCGTATCGCGGAACTTGCGAAAGGCTAAAAAAATTGAATTTGCGTAAAGGCTATGAAAGGACATAGTAAGCGATTCGAATTTTTTAAGCAGAGAGGATGCGTCACCGGCTGAAAGCGCATCTTTAGAACGAGTCGCCGAATTTCATCCTGGAGCCGCCGAGCTGAACGCCGATTTTGGCAATTAGGCTTGTGCCGGTTGCTTAGAACCCCGACCTTATCGGGGAGGTTTCGCCGTTACCGAAACAGTCAATGAAGTGGGCAGATGTTATATCTGCCAATAAGGGTGGTACCGCGGAAGGTTTGGACGCCTGTCACTTTCGTCCCTTGGACGAGGTGATAGGTGTTTTTTTTTGCAATTTTACAGGAGATAAATATGCAGGAAGAGTTAAAACAAATTGAAACTGAAGCGTTGGCAGAACTCAAAACTGTGGGAGACTTAAGTGACCTCGAATCCCTACGGATAAAGTATTTTGGACGCAAAGGTTTGCTCTCCACAGTGATGCGAGGGATGGGGAAACTCTCCAAAGCGGAGCGACCGGTTATTGGTAAACTCGCAAATGAAGTGCGAACCAGTCTCACGGAGGCATTTAACGGAGTTGAGAGAACTCTTAATCAACAAGCGCGAGAGGGACAGTTGGCAGCGGAAGCCGTGGATATTACACTTCCCGGTAGACTGCCCCGGTTGGGGAAAAAGCATCCGGTAACACAAACCTTTGATCGCATTCAAGAAATCTTCCGGGGCATGGGATTTCAGGTCGCCGAAGGTCCTGAGGTTGAACACGAATATTACAACTTTGATGCGTTAAACACACCCGCAGAACACCCCGCCAGAGATGCACACGATACATTTTATATCACTGACAGCTTACTGCTGCGGACACACACCTCACCCGTCCAAATCCGCTACATGGAAAAACAGAGACCTCCCATACGGATTATTGTTCCGGGACGGGTGTACCGCTGCGATTCTGATGCCTCCCACACACCGATGTTCCATCAGGTCGAAGGTCTCCTCGTTGCCGAACAGGTTACTTTCAGCGAATTGAAAGGGGTCCTATACGCTTTCGTGCAACAGATGTTCGGCGAGGGAACGCGGACGCGGTTCCGTCCCCATTTCTTTCCATTCACAGAGCCGAGTGCAGAGGTCGATATCTCCTGCACAACCTGCCACGGGGGAGGCTGTCGCCTCTGCTCAGGCACCGGTTGGCTCGAAATCTTGGGGGCGGGTTCGGTGCATCCAAACGTCTTCCGTTATGTCGATTATGATCCAGAACAGTTTACCGGCTTTGCGTTCGGCATGGGAGTCGATCGGATTGCGACTCTGAAATACGGCATCCCAGACCTACGGTTGATGTTTGACAATGATATGCGGTTCGCCCAACAGTTTTAAGATCAGTGGAGGAAAATGAGTTATGAATGTGAGTATCAAGTGGTTAAAGGAATATGTCGAGTTCGATCTATCCCCCGAAGCACTGGCGGACCGTTTGTTGATGTTAGGCATGGAAATCGAATCCATCAAACAGCTTGGAGAAGGACTGGATCGGGTAGTCGTTGGCAGAATCAATACCGTAGAGGAGCACCCGAAGGCAGATAAACTCGTGCTTTGTAACGTTGATGTCGGGTCGGGTATAGACGCGCAAATCGTCTGCGGTGCCCCCAATGCACGTGAAGGGTTGGTTGCCCCCGTCGCCCTCGTTGGTGCACAGTTGCCCAACGGGTTGACGATTAAGCGGGCAAAAATTCGGGGTGAGGAATCGAGTGGGATGCTCTGCTCCCAACAGGAGTTAGCAATTTCAGATGAGGCATCAGGCTTGATGGAACTCCCCGAGGACACGCAAATTGGCGCACCGATTGTCGAAGCTCTCGGTTTGGACGATGTTGTGCTGGAACTTGAGATCACGCCCAACCGCCCGGATTGCCTCAGCATGATCGGGGTCGCCAGAGAAATTAGTGTGACTACAGGAAATCCACTCACGCTGCCCGAAATAGATGTCCAAGAGGGAACAGTAGATACCCACAATCTCACCAGTGTAACGATTGAAGATCCAGAACTCTGTCCACGTTACGCAGCGCGAGTTATCCGAGGCGTCAAAATCGCACCTTCACCCGTTTGGTTACAGCGTCGGCTCGAATCTATCGGTGTCGGGACGATTAACAACATCGTTGATATTACCAATTACGTCCTGATGGAATACGGCCATCCCCTGCACGCCTTCGATTATCATCGACTGGCTGAGAACCGGATCGTTGTTCGTCGTGCTAAGCCGGGTGAGGCGTTAAAGACAATCGACGCAGAAGAACATGAGTTGACGTCCGACATGCTTGTCATCGCTGATGCGGAGAATCCGGTCGCGTTGGCGGGTGTGATGGGTGGTTTTGATTCAGAAATTACTGATCAGACGGTTGATGTGCTCCTTGAGAGTGCGTATTTCCATCCACCAAGCATTCGGAAAACGTCAAAGGCTTTGGGAATGCATACCGAAGCCTCCCACCGATTTGAGCGTGGCGCAGACCCCGAAGGCGTTATTCCGGCACTTAACCGTGCAGCACAACTCATCGTGGAGATCGCCGGTGGAGAGGTCTGTTCGGGGATTATTGATGTCTACCCGGGTGAGCGAGCATCTACCACTATTCAACTTCGTCCAGAGCGCGTCAACTTTGTCCTAGGCACGGAAATCGCCCACGATCACATACGCGACATCCTGACCCGCCTCGGTTTTGCCGTATCCGATGCGTTTGAAGTGACGGTGCCTACCTTTCGTCCCGATGTCGCACAGGAGATAGATCTGGTCGAGGAAATTGCGCGTGTCTACGGGTTCGATAACATCCCAACCACGTTGCCAAGAGGCGATATCCCTATTCCGAAGGTTGCGCCGAATGAAGATCTGCGCGAGCGCGTGAAAACGTATCTCCTACAATGCGGCATGATGGAGGCGATGAATTACGCATTTTACCATCCGGACGTTTTCGATCGCATCCGTCTCTCATCAACAGATCCACTTCGTCAGGCAGTACAGATCGCGAATCCGTTGAGCGCAGACCAGTCAATTATGCGCACGACTTTGCTTCCTAGCTTGCTCGCGAATGCCCAGCGTAACCGGAACCATCAAATTAACGATGTGCAATTCTTTGAGTGCAGCAAAGTCTTTATTCCAAACGGCACGGATGAATATCCAAATGAACCTGAACGCGTCGCGGGTATGATTACAGGTAATCTCGGTGCGGGTGTATATGGCGATCCACTCCGTCCAGCAGACTTCTTCGACATCAAAGGAATTGTCGAAAGTATGTTGGACCGATGCGGTCTATCCGATTATACCGTCACTCACACCGGCCATCCAGCCTTCCATCCGGGCCGCCGGGCAGAAATCTGCATCGAGGATAAAACGCTCTGCGTTTTCGGTGAGGTCCATCCAGAGGTGTTGGAAAATTACGACCTACCCAACAAGGCTTATCTGTTTGAACTCGATTTCGAGAGATTAGTCGATGTGGTAGAACCGCTGAAGCAATTCGAGGCTATCCCAATCTACCCCGGTGTGAATCGGGACCTCGCCATTGTGTTAGATGCAGAGATACCTGCCAGCCGTCCGATTGAAATTATCGAATCTACCGGCGGCGAGTTAGTCTCTTCGTTGCATCTGTTCGATGTCTACACAGGCGAGCAGGTCCCCGAAGGGAAGAAAAGTTTAGCGTTTGCAATTGAATATCGCTCTACAACGGAGACGCTTACGGATGAAATTGTCGATCGAGTTCACGGCGGGATTTTAGAACGGTTAGAACAGGAGCTTGGGGCGACACTACGTAGCTGAGTGGCGTAGAGGCGTTTATCGGTGCCACCATCTCCGCTTAGACTTGGCTTCCGGCAGGTAGGGTTGGAGGGATTTTTCGGAGCGTAGGGATTTGAGCAGATTCGATATTTCCTTATTCTTTCCGTCGGTCTCTAAGGCAACTTCGCATATTGCAACGGCGCGTCCCCCAACCGCCGGATCCTGTGTCGCTTGATAAGCAAGTCCACAGATTGTTGCAGCGGCGCCGTTGTATTCTGTCGGTTCAATTCCGTCCGGCAATTCGTCGGGAAGCCAGTCGAGAAGCGCAAGCCCAACCTGCCACGCCTCAGCCTTTGCATCGCAGATCAACTTGTGATACAACGGATCTGCCGACGAGTCATTGAGCCAATACGCTTGCTCATAACAGGCAGCCGCCTCGTCATACGCTTCATTGGCAATGTGTAGCTTTGCCAACTCCGTATAAAATGCATACAACCCGCTATCAGTGATGGCATACACTTCGTGTTGTGTACTCGTCAGCCACTCCCCCACCTCCAGAAACTCGATTGCTGAATTCTTCTCATCCTCCGTAATAATAATGCCTGTCAGGAGATGCTTTGCTACCGCTGCATTCGGGTAAATTTTGGTACGACTCTTCATCAGAGGATACGCCTGCACCGGTTTGTCCATCTGAAGCAGCTTAAGTCCCGTAGCAATTCGGAAAAGCGAGACGATTGAATCGCTGTTTTTTCGAGCCCTTTCATCAAAGACCAACGCCTGATTGTCGGCAATGTGGCGATTGAGGGATTCTAATTCCGATCGGATAGTCGAATCTGCTGGATCGTCTTGGTGTGCCTTCGCAAGGAACCTTTGTGCGGTAAACAGTTCATCCCACTCCCGATAGATCCGACCAAGCGACAAATTCGCTTGCGCGAGAAGTGGTGTCGCGACGGCGACAGACGCAATGGTATCCCACGCTTGGATCGCTGTCGAAAGCTCCTTCGGTGCCGTTAGCGTTTGCGCATAATCGACAAACTGATCCAACTCCGCCCCGATTTTCGCCCTGTCGAATATGAAAACCTGGCCCACTGGTGCCCCTTTCAGATCTTAGGCATTAGCGACTACCCAATCCTCCGTGTCTTTCTTAAATTCTTCAGCAACCTCATCGGAGATAGTATCCTTGATGACCGTGATTAGGTGGTTTCGGAACTTTTCCCAATCAACGCCACGCGCGGTAAAGCGGTATCGGCTATCAATTTCAACAAACATAGTGTCATTTGGTCCGTGATGCGATTCAAGATAACGATTGATTTTCATAGTTTCCCCCAAGAAAAAAGAAAGCAAAAAACGATTACATGCCTTTGTCCTTGTGTACTTTCTAAGTTCCATATCCCGATTCGATCGGGAGCTACACACTTTCTGTTTCCATCCATTGTATCGTTTTCGCGCTTACTTGCCTCCGACCGTCCACTCGCTGATTTCCCAGCCCGATTCTATTGCAACCTCTCGTAACCCTTTGCTCGGATTGACGACGATGGGGTTGCCAACACATTGTAGCATGGGCAGATCTGCGCGGCTGTCGCCGTAGCCGTAGCTTGCAGCGAGATCAACGTTATGCTGTTCGACGAAATTCTGGATCACGCGAACCTTTTCCGCTTCGCCCAACGGTGGCGTTGTCAATTCCCCCGTAAATTTGCCCTGCGTCTCCTCAAGTTGCACTGTCAAAGCAGCATCCGCTTGCAGGTGATCCGCAAGGGGTTGAATGATAAAATCGAGAGAACCGGTCACAAGCACAATCAGATCGCCTTGATTTTGGTGATCACGAACACGATCGACGGCGGCGGGAAAGAGTTTTGAGCGCACATAGGTCTCGAACTGCTCATCGGCAAGCTGTTTGACCTTTTCTGCATTCAATCCACGATAGTTGCGATAGAACACTCTGTTGAATCTTGTGCGACTCACTTTGTCCAAGAAAAAGTAATAGACAACTTTCAGCGCAAACCAAGCAATCCAGAAGGGACGAAAAAAGGAAGGAAGCAGACAAGAACGGAATTGGACGTAATAGTGGACGATGGTTGTGCTTACGATGGTGCCATCAACATCAAAAAAGGCAGCCGTCTTCTTTTCTTCCGCTGACATCTTACGCCTCACGATTTGCACTATCTGCTCGTCCCGATTTATCGAGGATCTTCTTTTCGCGTAGTGGAACGGGACAACGCTTCAATTTCATCCCTAACGGCGTCGGCAAGTTTTCTGTAAGTTTCCTGTTCCAGCCCTGCGGCGGTGTTCACAGCACTCGCTCCGTGCCCTCTGGGCGGCATGATTGGCTTACCGAAAGTCACCCTAACGCGACTCTTACTCGGAAAACTCTTGCCCTTAGGCAGCGCACGGTAAGTGCCGTCAATATAGGTAGGAATGATCGGAGATCCAGTTTCAAAAGCCAACAAGCCGAGTCCGGGTTTGAACGGTTGGAGCTCCCCGGTAACAGAGCGGGTACCTTCAGGATAAATCAGCAAACACTCGTTCTGTTTCAGAATCTCCTGCGAGATTCGGAGTCCCTGTAAGAAATTTGCATGCCGATCGAACGGCACGAATTTAAGTAGTTCACCGGAGAACCATGACTTGAAGCGGGTGCCAAACCAGTAGTCTTTTGCAGCGAGAACCCGCAGACGTTTGGACTCGCTCTTCAGAACAGTCATGATCGCGAGGGTGTCGAGGTGGCTTGAGTGGTTGGCAGCGATGATATACGGCTGTTCACGCGGAAGATTTTCCAGCCCGTTGCACTTAATCGAGAAGTAACCCCGATAGATAGCCCACACACTAAAACGGAATAGTCCTGCAAGTGTTGCGGATAAAGGTGAAGATGCGGATCGTTCAATATAAGCAGATGTCTCTTCGTCAATGGGAGGTGGTGTGGCTTCAGATTGTAGCGTTTTGACTGTCTCCGTCACGTCACCAACTGTCTGAATTTTGGCTATTAACTCGTCAGGAATTGTGCGTTGTAGTCTGGATTCGAGGAGCAGTAGCAGTTCCACCCGTGCCATTGAATCCAGTCCGAGTTCTGTCCCCAAGTTGCTGCTCAAATGGATCTGATCCGCCGGCAGTTTCGCCAAACGACTAAGCTCAGAGATAATAACCCCCTCGACCCCGGCAGGTGTGTCGGTATCCACTGCTGACCCCGCAGTCTCCTTGCCTCCAGCGCCAAGGGTATCTTCGGCGGGACCGGATTGCGGAACCTCCTCTGTTTTTCGGAAGAGTTGCTCTTGCAAAATTTCTTTAACACGTTGACGATCTATCATCGCGCCTGATGTCTTAGGCAATGCAGTCTCCCAGAAGTGCACGGTGTGGAGGTGTTGGTATGTCGGTAGGTCTTGGGCGCGTTCCTGAATGTGTTGATGGACGGCTTGCTCTACCTCAGCCCTATCCTGGTTTTCGTCGCATACCGGAACGATGACAGCGTGCGCTGCTTCAAACAGATTATCCGTACTCATACCAACAACACAGATCTCTGAAATCAGGGGGCTGTGCCGGTAGAGTGCTTCAAGCTCAACTGGATAGATATTTTTACCAGCACCAGACACAATCACATCTTTACTGCGTCCGGTGAGGTACAGATAACCGTCCTTATCAAAGTAGCCCAAATCGCCCGTATAGAGCAGCCCATCTCGGATAACTTGTTCCGTCATCGCTTCATTCCGATAGTACCCCTGCATCAGGCTTGGGCTGCTTGCAACGATCTCACCGATGCCCTCCTCATCAGGGTTAAGAATCTGGAGCTCCGCTCCTTCAACTGCGGGTCCCACCGTCCCCCGCCTGCTTTTATGGTGAGGATTCACACTCAGAACAGGAGAGGCTTCTGTCATGCCATAGCCCTGATAGATTGTTAATCCGAACTCCATGAATCGATCGTACACTTCGTCCGGCAGGGCGGCGCCGCCACTTACCAGAACGCGGATATGTCCGCCCAATGCGGCTTGGATCTCCTCGACAGTTTCTGGATCAAGAGGGGGTTCCATTGCCTCAGGAGATTCGACAACATAACGCTTAATCGTATCGTACAGCAGCTGGAACAGACGCGGCACTCCAATAAGCACAGTGGTCTTGGTCTCCTGCATGAGCGCCAAAATCGTGGTCGGCCTCAAATTATTGGTGTATGTGATGGTTGTACCGGCGTAAATCGACATTAGGAAATTGCAAGAGAACCCCAAGGCGTGATACAACGGTAGGACCGAAAGGAATCGATCCGTGTCTTCAGGCGGCAATGCCTTCGAAACGGCAACCACGTTTGCAATAAAACCCCTGTGCGAGATCATTGCGCCTCGCGCGTCTACGGTTGTGCCCATCGTAAAGATAATCGATGCAACCGTGTCTGGATGAATGTCCACGTCGGGGAAATCATCAGGAACTGTGGGAAGTGCCGATTCGGTGGGAACCGAGGTTTCGGTCTGCTCAGATTCAAAAGGTTGGCAGAAGCTATTAATATTTAAGAACTCCGGTGATGCAGATTCATCACTTGGCTTTATCGCAGGGCTGTTTAGACGAGCGAGGCAGGTTTCAGAAGTCAAAACGGCTTTTGCTTCGGTGTACTCCGCAAGTGCGAAGATCTCTTCTTCCGCAGTCTGTGGGTCAATTGGCACGACAATCACACCGATTTGCACGGCAGCTAAATACGCAACACCCCACTCCGGTTGGTTTTCAGCAAAAAGGATTACCCGATCACCTTTGCGATAACCACGCTCCCATAGCGTAAAAGCAGCCTGTCGCGAAGACTCATAGAGTTGACGGTAAGAATAGCGCACCCACTCGCCACCCCGTTTCATCTCCAAGGCGATCTTATCGGGAATGGCGGCTGCCTGTCGAGCAACCAAATCTATCATTGTCTGAGATTCAACTGGCTTTGAATCCCGGTTTCGTTGGAATGATTCAGCGGATTCATCACTAGACAGCTCTTCAGATTCATGTTCCGCACTAAATTCCCTCTCGGAGGAGGGGGAATCCTCTGGTAATTCGTCAATCGGTTCGGCTGTTGGTTCACTGATTCTCTGACTTCCTGATTCGTCGCCTATCTTGAGAAAGTGTCGCTTGATTCCCGGAATATGTATTTCTTGAAAATAGTATCGCCAATCAATACGTGAAATGTCGAAGTTGAAGTGCTGCTTATCCGAGGGTGAAAGCGACTGGAAAAGTTCTTCTGTCTTGCCGATTTGGAACTGAAAACTGAGGCGGACATAGGGACCATAAATTTGTACATAGTGCAGCAAGGTCTCAATGGCGTTCTTTTTCACTGCAATCCGACGGTCTTTGCGTCTCGCCCACCGCAACGGAATCCGACTGAGCCAACGACTGGCTGTGTCCAAGAGGCGTAGTTTCTGGCGCAGATCCTTTTGAAATTTTGCCTCATCTGGAAACTTCCACACAGGAACAGGTATCGGCTTACCGTTATCCAGCATCGGTTGTCGCACAAAGTAGTCGTGAGTTATATTAACGATATCACCAAAAGTCAGGGGGTTGCGCGCCCCGCTCGCAATGTGATAGACCTCAATACCTCGGCGGCAAGAGGTTTGCACAGTTGCTGCTAAAATAGCATTAATAACGAAATCGGCAGGAATGATGTCAAGAATACTATTCGGGTCGCCGGGAAAGTCCGGCAGACGCCCTTTTGCAAAACCGACAATCAGCGGATCTGCCATACGAAGCGCACCGCCAAGCCAGCCCGGTTCAGGGTCCTCAAGACTGCTTTCCATAATTGATTGGCGAATAACGACGGTCGGCAAATCACCTCGCGTTTTGGTAATCATCTGTTCGCCGAGAGCTTTCATATAGGTATAGGTATCGTTCCAACCTCGCGCATGGGCGCGTTTCAAACCCTCATCAATTAAACGCTGCTCAATCCATTTCTCTCGGGCGACTTCAATCTGCCTGTTTAGTCTTTCTCCTGTATCAGCACCCAAGCTTTGTACGGCTTCACGACGAAACTGATCGAGTTTTTCCGGTTGATTCGCCTCATTCCTAACCTGCTCTGCCAACCGTTGAACATCTTCGATTTCGGCGTCAAGGGTTCCGGGGATCGCTTCCCCCTTTTCCGCTTGATACTGTTCAGCATAAGTTTCGTACGGTGGGTGTAACTCTTCGGGAACGCTTCCCGGTTGAACCCCCCGAACAAAAGCAGTCGACACATGTAGAAAAATCGCATTGTTACAGCTTTTTGCCAATTCAACCGCGTACTTCGCCCCAAGCACATTGCTTTGCAAGGACTCATCAATGGGTGGGTCAAATTTGACAAGACCGCCGCTGTTAATGAAAACTTGTACCTCGCGCTGCAGCGTCTCATAGTCGGTATCGGAGAGACCGAGCCGCTCGTAAGCCAAATCGCCCTCTACCGCGCAGACCTTCTTGCGAACCCATCCGTCAAACTGCTCACCATGAACCTGTCTAAGCTTCGCAAAAGCACTCGAATCAAACACGTCTTTTTCCAGCCGATCCATTGCAGTCCGTTTTTCTCCATCGGTTCCAGTTTGGCTACGGATAAGGAGGTATATCCGCTTCACATCGGGAAGCGCAGTGAGAATTTTCGCCACAAGTGCCTGTCCCAGAAATCCGGTCGCACCGGCGATTAATATCACTTTACCGTGAAAAAATTCAGGAATTGTCTGCATATAGCCCTTCGTTTTCAGCCAAATTGAATAAACGCTGCAATTATTGCGTGATTCATCAAAAAAGTATAGCCGTTGCCCGAAATTGTTTTCAACAATACAGGTTGGGTTGAACGAGAATCGTGCTACCAACACCGCCCAACCTGCGTTAGTATAAGAGATTAAACGGCGTTCTGTCAATAGCAAAAAAGGGTAACACTGAAACGCAATACCAAACGGTTGGTCGTGTTAAAGTTTAACCCCTCTACTCACCTGCATATTTCCACAACCAATCAGAAACAGACGTATCCTCCGCAAACAGGAATGCACTGTCCCGTTACATAATCGGAAAGATCTGTGACGAGAAACTCAACAACTTTCGCGCAATCCTCTGGCATCCCTAACCGGCGTAGTGGGATTTGCGGCAACAGTCTTTCCCGTGTTTCGGGGCTATTTCTGCCACCGGCAATACCACGGGATGAAAGGATGTAGCCCGGCGCAATGCAGTTCACATTGATTCCGTATGCTCCCAATTCAGCGGCGAGGAGGCGAGTATATTGTACAACTCCTGCTTTTGCAACGCTATATGCCATACCTCCCCCGTTCCAAGCGCTCCATAATCCCGCCTGCGAACTGACGTTGACAATCCGACCGTAACCCGCTTTCTTCATCGGGGCACTCGCCGCCTGACAGCAGAGGATTGTGCTGCTGAGGTTAATCTCCATGATGTAGTTATAATATTCCTCTTCAGTGTCGGACGCCATCGAGGATTTCGGTTGACCGAGCGCGCCGCCGGTGTTGTTGACGAGGATATCGATTCTTCCCAGTTTGTCCACGATCTCGTCAACCATCGCAAAGACAGCATCGCGTTGTGTGACATCAACTTCAAAGCCGAGCGACCGACAACCGAAATTTTCGATCTCTGCCATAACCGTTTCAGCAGTCAGTTCTTCGTCATACTCCTTTGCTGCATCGAGATCAATGTCGTTAATAACAACATCCGCTCCCAACTGAGCGAGATGAAGTGCGTAAGCCCTACCTAACCCACGCCCCGATCCGGTAACAAGTGCAACCTGTCCATCTAATTTACCCATCGGAACCTCCTTTATACGTGAAGATGAAGCGTGAACGTCTCACAACTTCAACATCTGAATTATCAATAACCTAAGTCGCCAGTAAGACCTGCTTGGCTTGGATAGACATATCCAAGCCATAACCGCTTTTGCTATACACATTGCGCTCCTCTGGAGCGCGAGGACTGGACATATCCGCATTGCTATAGACATATCGCTCCGCTGGAGCGAAAGACCAAACCTATTAACCTAAACCGAAAATCAATGGATTTTCAACGACTAGCAACTTGCGCTATTATTGACACAACTTGGCTATCGAACAACCGCAACCTTTCCCGATCTACGGACTGTCTCGCCCTCCCGTTTTGCTTCCAAGACGTAGACATAAACCCCGCCGGCGACAGGGTCTCCCACCTGATTTTCACATTCCCAGACGAAAACTTCACTGAGCGATGTTGACTGTTGACCAACGACATTACGCAACATATCTGTATAAAGTAGATGTCCACTGACATCGTAAATCTCTAGCGTAACATCGGCAGATTTAGTAAGTTGGAATGTAATGGTAGCATTGTGCGAGGTGGGATTTGGATATACGATAACCGCATCGGCAAAGTCGAAAACGTCCTGAGTAAAAAAATCCATCTTCCGACGTGCTTCATTGCCAGCACGATCCGTCGCACTAACCTCAAGGGTATGCCTACCCGCCACCAGATTGCTTGGGACGTAGGTCAAGTGTCCGGTCGTATCCTCGTATAGGAACTGCACCGCCCGATCGTCTACCCACAATTGAATGAAGCCAACGCCGGAGCCTTCGTCGGTAATTTCATGCACTACAAGAAACCGTTCGAGCTGCACCTCGGAAGAATTTTTGGGAAAAACGGTGCTTATAATAGGCGGCACCCGATCTATAAGAAGGGCATAGCTCCCGAACCGATCGACCGTGGCTACAAACATATTGTGGTCTCTGATTGCGTTCAGTGGAAGCCATTGCTGAAACTGTCTATCCCACTGAAACATCGCAACCCCGTCTCCGTCTCTACTCTGGTCGATGGGAAACGGAAGCGCGATCTGAAAAGAAACCCCAGCCCTCTCCACAGGGGATCCAACAGCGTAGATAGGTTCTAGTATCGTCAACCCGCGTGCATCGGCGTTCTGTTGTTGGGCGTGAATCGTGCCTTGATCTGATCCACCTTGGCTTCGTAAGGTAACCTGAGGCGGTGGACCATCTTCAAGCAGTAGAACGCTGGGTCCGCCATCGATAGAGAGAAGAATCTTCTCCATCGACGCATCAGTTCCCCGATTAAACCGCGGAAATTGAATATCTTCAAAAAGCCGATTCTGATCTGTGAAGTAGCCGCGTACAGGAAGTATCTCCCCGTTAGAAGAACGAACCTCGGCAAAAAACGTGAACCCTGTTTGCGACGAAGAGATAGGAAAATCAAGTGTATAGCGAAAGATAGGTTGCTGATTTCGCACTTTCGAGTCCGCACTTAATCCCGCATCTACGACGGTGAAATGGTCGAGATTAGGTGTATACCCCAAGCGCGCACCGGATGGAAGAATTTCAAGGACGGGTGTGGTCGCCAGCTGCTTTGTTGTCGTTAACGCGATCCTGAGTGTGTGCCTTTCCCCCTCAATCCGCTCTGCCGAAATTGACGCTTGAAACGGACGTGTGTCGATGGTAAAAGCAAAATCGATTGGTGATGCCGAATTGCCTGCGGTATCCTGAACCTCCCATTTGAAGCGATAGGTGCCGTCGATCAATTTGGTCGGGGGTGTGTAGGTGAATTTACCCGTCTCAGGCTGAAAATCAAAGAGACGTCCGTCAAACTTAGGGGCATCCGGACTTCCATCGAATACAAATGTCTCCTCATCAAAACTGAAACGAATCGTTAACGGATCTATCTCTACATCATCAACTAAGAACCCCGTGATTCTTGCATCTGATCGATTAAGAAATGCACCGTCAGGCGGTAAAACCTCTGTTATCGCCGGTGGGTTAAGATCTATCCCAAGGAGCAGATCTTTCTTCTTGTAGCTGACACGGCGTTGCACCTCTGTTTTGCGCCCCAACCGATCGATCCCAGTCACGCTGATGAGATTAACCGCCTCCCCTCCCGCACCCTTAGCGGCATCTTCCTCCTTGAGTCGCAGTGTACGTTCAAATCGACCATCCACTTTGAGCGGCATAGCAGTGCCATTAATCGAAAGTTGTGCATCGAGATCATCAATCTGACCGGACACGGTGACGTAAGGCACTTCGAGTAGAGCGAAATCAGTTGGGGAAGTGAGCGTAATCTCCGGGGATTGGCTATCACGCACAACGGTTCGGATCAAGTTTGTCTCTAAACCGATTGGGCTTGTCGCTTGGATCTCGATTCGATTTGGACCTTCAGCCAAGGGCAGCTGTGCGACAAATCCGCCTTCTGAATCAACAGATAAGGGCATTTCCATCCCCTCGGATTTAAGCGTAACGGTGTTCAGCTTTTCCGTCGTCCCTCGTACCGTTATCTGCGTCTCTGACGTCAACAGATCTTCAGGCGGATTTAAAACCTCCAGACGTGGGCGTTCATTCTCAATGAAAACCTGGATCTGATCCTGTGCTTCAATGCCGCTCGTCGAAACAACAACAAGCCGTATCAGGAAGTTTCCACGCAGTCGTTGTGTATCCCACTGTCCGAGAAAACCGATCTCCGTTACTGGGGCTGTCGCTCTGCCACCAATCTGATTCCACTCGGTCAAGGTAGAAATAGAAGCGTACTCTAAACGATATTCCTCGAACATCGTGCCTCGAGCCAGTCCAAAGATGTCAACTTTGCCGCTCAACAGTGCTCCTGTATGAGGGCGATCGATTTTCGCTTCGACTGCCGAGAGTTCCGGGAAGGCGTGGAGCAGCGTGGCAAAACTGAATAACCAAAGCACAAATATGAGGAGGGCAAAAATAGGCAGAAATAAAGAATAGAGGGATGAAAGGGCGGAGAAAAAGGTAGGATTCGTTTGACGTTTCACAACTCCGTTCCAAGAGGACGAGGATCGGACCTACGCCCCGAAAAGTTGGGGCGGGCAAGATCTATAGGGTGGTCACATTTTGCAATCTACAGCCTGCGGAAAACCCCGACAACCTTTCCTAAAATCTGTGCATCATCGACGATAATAGGAGACATCACCGAATTTTCGGGTTGCAGCCGAATTCTGTCTCCATCACGGAAGAAGCGCTTCACCGTTGCTTCATCGTCAAGCAACGCAACAACAATATCCCCGGTGTCTGCGTAATTCTGTGACCGTACAATTACGACGTCCCCCTCAAAGATACCAGCCTCAATCATACTTTTCCCATTAACACGCAACGCGAAACAGGGATCTTCTTTGACCACTTCCCGCGGTACGGGTAGAGTGCCTTCAACATTCTCAGAGGCAAGTATGGGCTCGCCTGCGGCAACTCGCCCAACAATAGGGACTTCGACCGCCGTTTGGGGCAATTTTTGAGGCACAAACTCCAAAATTTCAATGGCACGCGGTTTTTTAGGAACACGTCGTATGTAACCCTTCTTTTCGATTGCATTCAGGTGATCGTAGGCACCCTTTTCAGAAATGCGGAAATTCGTCCCGATTTCTCGAACGGTCGGTGGATAGCCTGTATCTTGCACATGCTTCCGTATAAATTCAAAGATTCGGTCCTGTTTTTTGGTCAACGGCTTTCGCATAATTGCCTCTCCCTTGTTTTCTAGATACTTAAAATATACTATACATAGATTAAGTTTTCAAGGAAAAAGTGTTCTGCTTATACCGAGGTTTCCTATCCGTTTTCCCGCTATGCGCTGTCAGAGCCTCAATGTCGCTCAGTTTCCTAATCGAAAAATATTAGGAAGAAGGGTAAGAAAAGCGGGACCCTCTGATACTACTTTACTTATTTCTTTGGCTCATGTAAAAACAGAGTGCAGTTACGGTGAAAGCGTTAAGAGCGGGGCAAGATGCCCCGCCTACGGTTGTTGAGGCAAGTCGGTGCTGTTGCACTAATTCTTAACATGAGCGATTTCTTTTATCAGCCTTTGAGAAGGTCCAGAGAGATCTCTATCCTTGTAGATCCAGCCGTCTACCCACTCACTTTCTCATCGCTATCTTCGTGATAATCGTAGGGGTGATTCCGAAAAATATAGTCAATCGGCTCGTCGGTAAATTCGACGTTTGGATCTATCTGGCAGTTCTCAAATGCCTCTTCACAACCCTTGTTGAACGGCACCCGTCTTCTGCGACGGAACCAGTGGATATTATGGACCATCGCTATCATCTGACGCGGATGATTGGAATGGTTCGGCATACCCCGGTGCCAGAGGCGCATATCCCTGATGAGAATACTCCCTTTTTTCGTGTTACCACGCACCGGCGGCGCAATCTCTCGACGTGCTTCGACTAGCCGCTCATCGACCTTAATTGTCGCGTCATCCAAAGCAACGTTCGTATCCAAGTGAGATCCGGGCCAGAGTTCAATGCTACCATTATGTTCGGTGACATCCATTGGTGCGATATTGATTACTAGAGATACCGCTGGATGCGCGGTTTCCAACCCTTGCCATAATTGTCCGAGATCCACGTGAACTGGCTGCGTACCGCTGCCGGGACAGTTGGTGTTGCCGGTGTAGCAGCTGTTAAACAAACCCTCACCGAGAACTTTTCGGGTTACCTGTATCACCCACGGATTGGCAACAATATCGCGGAAAACATAAGGCGCAAAGGGTGGTGGATCTTGCTGGAGGTGTTGCTTGACAAAATTGACTGGGAGGACAGACGCCGTCATCAATGTGTGCAAATCTTCATCCATCTTTTCGCGGACCAGATCCAGGTGCGGGTGCGATATGATGTCTGATAAGATGACATATCCGTCCGTGCGGACGGCGTGGACGGCTTGATTAAGATGCGTTTCGGACATCTCACCGTTGGCTAACTCTTCAGAACTAATCGTAATTTCCATCGTTTATTCCTCGTGAATAAATTACTGAAATAAGATCGTTAGGACTTACGCAGCCAACCGTAGGCGGGGCATCCCCGATTTTTCGGGATCCAAAGCGACTTGCCCCGCGCTGCAATGCGTAAGTCCTGATGGTATCAGACCCCCACCGACCGGTCAAGCGAAATAATTAGTCCTGCATTCACGACTCTCAATCGGCGGGCAAATATAGGAATTTAGGCATTCGTCTTATCCATTCAATCCGTACCGTAATCTTTTGACAGTACCCCAAATGAATGCTATAATTTCACTAATTATCGGACACTTTTTCGGAGGGATGACGCTAACGGCACAATAACAGAAAGGACGCGGCTGTGAGAGTCTCCGCCGCAAAAAAATGATGAAACCAGAGCAAGTGATAAATCAAGACCCCGACATTCACGGAGGAACCCCGGTGTTTACCGGCACCCGTGTTCCTATACAATCACTGATTGATCATCTAAAAGCGGGAGATAGTCTTGATTACTTTCTTGAAGGATTCCCTTCTGTTTCTCGGGAACAAGCAATTGCCTTTTTAGAATTCGCATTGACGACTGCCATCGGATCTCACCCCCAATCAGATCGCGATTCAAAGCAACATGCACGTACTGCTTGACGAAAACTTAGACTGGCGATTGGTACGATATTTTGATGCTGATTTTCAAGTCGAGACGGTTTCTCGGCTTGGTTGGAAAGGAAAGCGAAACGGCGAACTACTCCAGCAAGCCGCGGCAACGTTTGACGCACTCGTAACAATGGATAAGGGCATCGAACATCAACAGAACCTCAGCAAATACGC
This sequence comes from Candidatus Poribacteria bacterium, assembly GCA_022826645.1. GTDB lineage: Bacteria > Poribacteria > WGA-4E > WGA-4E > PCPOR2b > PCPOR2b. The sequence goes on along the minus strand of JAJDUM010000029.1, from coordinate 11,559 downwards.
TATCGGTGTCATTCTAATTTCTGCCAGAAGTAATCGTATTCAGGATATTCAACCCGCTATGTTAAAAGTAAATCAAGTGCTAAGAGAAGTTCAACTCGGACGAGTCATCCACATAACTGTGCGTTGAAACTAGGGGATCCAAAGGAATTTCATCATGTCCTCGCTCTACCTCAGTAGATGAAACTGCAAGACAAGCATTTGTTGATATGAGGTGAATTATGAAAAACGGATTTGACACGGAACAAGATCTATCACAGGTGAGTTCCCAAACCGCTCAACCTGAGTTGACCCCTCGGCAGAATAAAATTTACAGGAATCTAAAAGATATAGGACCCGAAATCGCTGCCTTTTATCTCGACGGAGTAAAGATGCTACGCTCCGATAATTTTGAAACTGCGCCCTATCTGTTGGCACATATTACACGAGAAATTGATGGCGGTTTACGAGATATCCTATCTAGCGACGAAGACAAAGCAAAGATACAGAAACAACTGACAAAGGAAGTCTTAGCCAAGATAGGAGACTATAACACCCTAAAAGAATATAGAGGACATATTGCCTCAATTTTGGCGGCACTGCGTATTGATGATGCAGACGTACTTTCTAATCCTGATGATGCAAACATACGTTTTGCGGTCAGGTGGATAGAGGTCGCTCCCAAACTTGTTGATTTTGTCCATCGCCACGGGCCTTGGAAACCCCCTCGGAGCCGAGAAACGTTTGAATATCTTTGGTACGATTTCGAGGAAGTATTAGCAGATCTGGTAGGAAACTATTTGAATCTCCTGAAAAGGGTGGATCGAATCCTTACATATAAGGAACCAACCGATGAGATAATAGAAACTCTGCCCAATCTGTTACAATCCGACGCAAGACGGGCGTATTTCTTCAGAGAGCTTAAACATCCCGCCTGGTTGAAACCCCTAAAGAAGGCTGGCTGGTTCGATCCAGATGAGAATCCCCCGTCTTATGAAGATCCAGATAATCCTGGGTACTCCCAAACTCCTGTCTGGTATGCCCTGGCATATCTGGAAACGATCGCCAATCACCCGGAGGTCCCTATCGATCTTCTTGTGGATATCGTCAATGCGATAGTTGCCCATACTGATGATACTACAAAAAACATTGAGAACTATCACACAACCCGTAGGCTCATCAAAATTATCGGTAAACTGCCCATAGATCAGATAGAGAGCAAACATATCGCCTTCATGGCTACTGTATTGAAGTCGAGTGGAGGATGGGTGAGTATAGAAATCGGTGAGACAATCCTCCCTAAGTTTCTGATCGAAGGTGAGAAAGGTTTGTCCCTCAATCTGCTCAAGGTGATGTTTGATGCCAAAGCCGTCAATCATTGGATACATCCTGTAATGGAGGAATACTGTCTCAAAGAAGCGATTAAACAACATGAGAAAGCAATCTCAGAATTATGTGGCGTTGAAGCCGCGCAGATTGCACTTGAACGAATCCGAACCCTTGTTGACCAAGGCGCATACTTGTTTGATTTCATAGAGAGGATTGAAGCCGAGCTACTCGATGATTCCCAGCAAAGGTACGCTGAACTATTGGTTAGTTTTATCTGTCGTATGTTCCGTCTTGCCTCCCCGGAGACCATTGCAGAAACAGTAAAATCTCTATTAAAGGAGGGAGTGGCAGCAGAACACGACTACCAAGACGGAAAAGGTTCTCCCGCTATCTTTGGCCGGATTGCGCTCAACGCCATCACACACCACTACGACCATTTGAAAAGACTGTTCTGGGAGTGGGAAGGCAATCCGATTGAAGAACGTGAATTGACACCTGAAGTTTACCAATTAATCCAAACCCACCGTCTCAATTTTGATGAAGGCGAAATTGAACAGATATTACATTGGATAGAATCCCGCCAATACGAAGCGATGTTCGCTGAAAATGATGAAGAACGTACTAAAGTTGTGGCTCGTTATAAGCGCGAATGGCTCACTGCGCTGGTGGAAACCGGCAATGAAAAAGTAATCGCCAGCTATCGGCATTACGAACAGATTAATCCAGTAAAGATTGAACACCCTGGGTTTTCCCACTTAACAAAAATCGGGGGCGAGGAAATCAGTCCAATAACGGGCATGGAGCTGTCCGAGATGCCAAATATTGAAATCGCTAGATATCTGAATGATTTCCGAGAAAAAGGGGGACTGGCAGATCCGACTGAACGAGGACTGTCAGAAAAACTTGAGGAATGTGCGAAAGCGAATTCACAACGATTTACGGATGACCTACAGCCCTTCCAAGATGTTCGTAACCGCTATCAACATTCAATCCTATCTGGATTACTGAATGCGTGGCGCGATAAGAGAGAGTTTGATTGGGGTGCATTGCTGGAATTTATACAGCAAATCCTTTCATCAGAACAGTTTTGGACTGAACACTCCGAGGAACCCTTCAACTACAGGAATCGGATTATCTCCACCACAGCGGATTTAATAGCAGAGGGAACAAGCGATGATAAATGTGCGTTTGAGACTCAATTCTTGCCTCTTGCTGAGAAGATTCTCATGATTCTTGCAGAAAAGGTTGAACCGAGCGCGTCTACCCCCAAAGATTTTCGCCTTATTGTTCTAGATTCAGTTATGAGCAGCGTGTTTTTAGCAATGGTGCACTACGCCTTACGGTACGCCCGAATTAACAATATCAAGCAGGGGAGTCGATGGCCTCAAGCTATTAGAGAGGATTTTACCAAGAGATTGGATAGAAGTGTTGCCCCCTCATTTGAATTCTTCTTTACACTTGGCAACTATCTGCCTAATCTGTTATACCTTGATAAGGAGTGGGTAGTTGACAATATAGACCGCATCTTCTCTCAACAGGATGAATCTCACTGGGAAGCCGCTTTTTCGGGATACCTCTTTTGCTCTCTCATCTCGGAGTATCTCTATTCTCTGCTAAAAAAATATGGACACTATCAGAAGGCTCTAAACACTGACTTTGCAGATCGGAGGCTATTAGGTAGGCTTATTGAGCATGTCTGCACAGGCTGGATAGAAGATGACGAAACATTGAACGATGAGACCAGTCTCATTTATCAGTTGGTAAATAGCGATAACCCCAAGCTCCTCTCAGAGATGGTTCATTTTTTTTGGAAACAACGGAACAACACCTCCGATAAAATTAAGTCAAAGGTTAAGCCAGCATGGCGCGTTTTGATTAAAGTCCTTTCCCCAAAGAGTTCTGAAGCGGAATATCAGGAAATTTTAGGTTCGCTATCCGGCTGGCTAGGGCTAATCGATAAAATAGATGCAGAAACTCTGGAATGGTTAAAGTTGTCCGCAAAGCACGTTGAGCGGCGTTTCAATTCAGCATTTTTTGTTGAAGCCCTGCGGGAACATGTCCCTCAGACACCAAGAGAGGTGGGAATGCTTTATCTAGAAATGCTTAATAATGAGGTATATCCGGATTATCCTCCGACCGACATCCAAGAAACAATCCGCATTTTGTACAATCAAGGGCGTAAAGACGATGCCACTGAGATCTGCAATCTATATGCAGCAGCGGGATTCGACTTCTTAAGATCGCTTTACGAGGAAAACCAGAATTAAGATAAATCAGGGATCGCCCGCGTGAATTATTTTTGGTTAGATGCAAATGCAATCGTCAAACAGTACGCTACGGAGATTGGAACACCTCTAATCAACCATCTCTTCACCCATGTTCCCTTAAACCAAATGTTTTGCTTGTTTGATAGTATGGACGAAACTCGCCACGTCTTCGTCAGAAAGAAAAATGGTGGGATAATTACCACAACGGAATTCAATCAAGCAATTCAACGGTTCGAGATAGAATTCATCCGTCGTGCCGATGTGAAGCAAGTGAATCCGACTCAAGATCAGAAAATTGCTTCCCGGTTACTCATTGAAGTATACTCTATCAACAGCACCGACGCATACATCCTACAATGTGCAATTGATGAGGCAGATAAACTGCGGACAGTTGGTGATGATTTAATTTTCGTGAGTTCTGATAAACGCCCTCTGGCAGTTGCACAAAAGGAAGGATTGCTCACCTTCAATCCTCAAACTGATAATCAAACCTACCTAGATAACCTCATCAATTCGTCGTAGAAAGGTTAGCTTCTGTATAAAGTCAATCAATTGTTAAAGAAGCAATCAAATATGAATTTGCAAACTTATCAGATTTTATATCCAACACTTAGAGAGGTGCATAGATGGCAAGAGTAAATAGGGCAATCGAACTGCTCGAACAGGGTCAACCAGTCTACTATTCCAGTCCAAGAGAACTGAGCTACGAAGAGGGTGTGCAAGCCTCCCAGACATGGTCGGATTATCTCGTGGTTGAGATGGAACATGGGACGTTTAACCTCGCGGGACTGGACGCCTTTATGAAAGGCTTAGCTGCAAGCGGTCCCACGAAAAGCGGACATCACACGCCGACAGTTATCACCACGCTGCCGACGGACGGGACTGACGAACACGTCATGCGTGCGAACGCCTGGATGGTTAAACAGGTGCTCGCAAGAGGTGTTCACGGCATCCTGCTGTGCCACGCAGAAACGCCCGGTGCGGTGAAGGTGCTCGTTGAATCCGCACGCTATCCGTTTCATACAATCGGTGTCGGAAAAGGGCTTGATGTGGGGCGTCGCGGTGCCGGCGGACAGGGCGGTGCGGCAGAAATCTGGGGTTTACCGGTAGAGGAATATATGAGACGCGCCGATGTGTGGCCCCTGAATCCGGAAGGTGAAATCTTTCTCGGCTTAAAGATCGAAAACAAACGGGCATTGAGCAATGTTGAGGCGACGGCACGTGTACCCGGTATCGCCTTCGCTGAATGGGGTCCGGGGGATATGGCACTATCACACGGCTATGTCGATAGGCTTGATCCGGCCTATGCAGAAGAGAGCGCAAACGCACGCACACGTGTAAAGGCTGCCTGTGACGCTGAAAATATCGCGTTTCTGGACGGTGTGAGTCCAGACAACATCGTTGAGAGAATCGACGACGGTGTTCTCATCCCTTCATGTGGTGAGGAAGTTGCGGATATCGGCCGCAAACACACCAATCGCACAATGCCTTGGTAAGAATGCTGTGCGAAAGGGAAGTTTGAAGTTGATTACTCATCGAGCAGCTGCCTGACTGCTGTTGCGGCATGTTGCGTGTCCTGCAACGATTTGATGGGATTCTCATCCGCTAAGGCAGCCTCAAGGCTTGCTTCCAAATCCTCAACATCAGACCACTTTACCGAGGCATGACGCATAATTTCCGAGTAGACTTGGTGCCGTTTGGGACGACGCCGCGTTTTGTGATCGACCTCCAGAATAATTACCCGCTTACCGCTGCTTGCGGCTTCGCATACCATTGAGAAACTATCTTCGGTAACGACAATCACATCCGACAGCGCGAAAATTGTCCCGACCGGATCCGTAAGTGAATTTTCACCATGCGCCAAGACAAGGATTGGACAATGTTCGGCGTTTGAAAACCGCTTGCTAATCAGATTTTCAACGGGAAGTGGGGTTCGGCGTGAGGTTGTCAACAAGAGTTGGATATCTCTACTCGTTGCAAATTGATGCAAGACTTCGATGAGGCGGGCGGCGGTTGCCTCAGTGACCGTATCATACCGATCTTCGCCGCCAATCAGAATCCCAACGCACCTCTGATTCGATAGATTTAAATCCGCCTGGAGTTCTTTCCGCTGCATTTCCAGTTTTTCTGAACGCACCCGATTTGGGACGCCAAGCGTTTTGCAAACGTTGGTTCTGTTGCGGCGGGACCAATACATCTGGGGAAGGATAGCGAGATCGAAGTGGTGAACCCCGACCGGTGAGGGACGACGGCAAGTAACGGTCTTCGCGTCGAGGAGCTGTCCGAGAAACAAGTTAGGCGCAGCCACAGATGAACCGGTTGAGAGGATAAAATCAGGTTTAATGGTATAGATCTCATCCAATGTGTCTCGGTGGAGTGCCATGTTTAAGCAGGCTCTGATAAATCTGTCCGGCAATCTGAATCCGCCAAGCAAACGCATCAACACCCGTAGCAGATTGTCTCGCTGCTTGCTGCGAAACTTTACATCAATCCAGTGATATTCGCACTCTGGTAGCCGCTCAATCACACCTAAAGATTGGTTATAATGACCGGGCTTCCCGTCACTCAAGAGCATCGCTCGCATAGAAGTGATAAGATTGTGTCTCGCTCAATGTGCAAAAGTCAACAATTCATCAGCAGATCTTTCGAGGTTTGAATCGGGTTATTAAATAAACAAAGAGATTAATCACAACGAAGCTGAAAAGATTAAGAGTCAAGGTCCTTAGAAATCTGCCAATGCTACCTCTTCTGAAGAAAAGATCTCAATGGTTTGGGATAGGCCAATTATATCGAAAACATGTCGCATCTGATTCGACGGATGGGCGACACGTAGGGCTTGCCCCCTGTTGCGCGCTTTCCAAACCAACCTGACGATGACACCGAACCCGCTACTGGTGATAAAACTTTGCCGGTCAAAGCGAAGCAGAATTTTCGCTGCGTCGGCACTTTGGTCATAAGCTGCGTTTATGCCGTCGGCGGAATCTTCCGTAAAATAACCGGTGATGTCAAAAATCGAAATTTCTCCATCGTGCCTGACTGTTACTCGAGGTTCTGACCGCGTATACCACATATAATGTAGTCCGTTCTCCTTTCGGCGTTTCAGGACAGACAAAACTTCTAATCTATCTATAATAAAGATTTTAGCCTATCTAAAGAAAACTGTCAACAAGGTAAAGAGAAAACCACTGAACCAAATAGAGAGCAGAACCGACTTAATAGGCGAAATTCTAGCGAATTTCTTCGAAAGATCGTTCTCTGGGAAGGTCTTATTACTGTGTTAAGGAGAAAACCAATGACCAGCAAAGTCCAGCATGGCAAGCCATTTTCTGAGGAAGAGACACAACAGATCGTCGAACAGTTCAATCGCGACGGATACTATTTTCTCGGCGAGATATTCACCGCAGAAGAAGCAGCCACCCTTAAAGAACTAATGGAGCAGAAACATAACGACCCGCACATGCACGATGAGGCAGGCGACCACATCCGCGGCATAAGCATGATGCGTATGTTCGAATATCATAAGGTTTACCGAGACCTCATCGTGCGAGAACCTTATGTCAGTCTCGCCGAGGCAATTCTGGGTGAAGATTGTCACATGATGTCGCAAAATGCGATACGTTACCTGCCCGGACAGGGCGGTGGGTGGCATAGTGACGATAAACTTCATTTCCCGCTACCGGACGATGTACCTCGACATGACTCTCGTATCACGCTGCCCTGTTTCGTTATCAATGTGCTCATCCCACTCATCGATATTGAAGCGATGGACGACGGTCCAACGCAGGTCGTCCCCGGCAGCCATTATTCGGGACGCAGACCACCCGCTGAAGAAAATCCAATATTCGAGGGGAAGGGGCCCGTCAGCTTCTTCACAAAGGCAGGCGGCGCTTATATGTTTAACAGCCAAGTTTGGCATCGCGGAACCCCCAACAGCAACCAGATCCGGTACATTGCAGCGGTCACATACAGTCAACGAATCATCGCACAACGGCTCTATCCGTTTATCGATTACCGGATGCCTGAGCATGTTTTTGATGGGGCAGACGAACGGTTACAGAGACTGTTAGGGAGGCATAAGAAGGGTGCCTTCGGCTAAACGTATGAGCGAATCACACTATAGGCAATTCTTTGAGCTCATGGCGCGGCGATCCGCTCTAATAGATCTCAAGGAAGATAAGCAGACCAGTCTGGCTGAGATGACTCGCCCTATTGATTGGAGTGTACTCTTCGGAAACGATAATCCCGTCGAGATAGAAATCGGATGCGGTAAGGGACGTTTTCTGCTTGAAGCCTCAAGGCAACGCCCAAACATCAACTACGTTGGCGTTGAGCGAGCGCTGAAATATGTCCAACACGCAAAGGAGCGGTTGCTGAAAGGGGGTGCTACGGGGGTCTCTCTGATCTGGAGCGATGCTGCCTACCTTGTGGATCGATACATTGGCGAAGGTACTGTCGAGGCGTATCATGTCTATTTCCCGGATCCTTGGCCCAAGAAACGGCATCGCAAGCGCCGGCTTTTCAGGAATGAGGTCTGGCTCCGCGGATTGATCCGGACGCTGAATTCGAGTCGAGGGCGCATCCACGTCGCCACTGACTATACCGAGTATTTCTATGAGATCCACGACTGTCTGACACATACACCGCCGCTGGTCTACCTGCCACCGGACTCGCTTGAGATAGCACATATACCAACCAGCTTTGAGATGAAGTATCGAGCGGAAGATCGGAAGATCTACCGTGCTGTTTATCAGATGGATTCAACTTCGTGCAATGCGTAGAATGGAGCGTTTTATTTATCAACCTCGCTCGACTCCGACTTCGTCGAGAGTTCAAAGCAACTTGGATAGACATATCCAAGTCCTAGACTCTCCCCGATAAGATCGGGACAGGCGGAATGGAGCCATCTTGGGGTGTATGCAGTGGATTTGTCAATCCACTGCGAGTCGCTTTGGATCCCGATTTATCGGGGCGGTAACTTTCTCGCTTCGCACCTCGTTTACTCAGGTTAGTGGCTTTTCTATGAGCGGCATCTTGCGTCACTACATATCATCAAGCGGATACAATTTCCGACCCAGATTGTGGAACGGCAACTCTTTCCCCACCGGATCATGCACACTCGGCTCCGATACCGCATAGATTGCCCCTGCCCATGACTCAAAACCTGCCCGAAAATGCACGGTCGATTTAACCCCAATGTAGCGCATCTGGCGTGGATCCAAACCCATGGTTCGTGAGAAAGCAGTGTCGAACGGCTGCTCCCGCTCCGTCACCAGCAGCACATGAATCCCGTCCTGTCGGATATGTGCAGAGGGACCCATGCTGCTCTCCAGCCCTGCATTCCGCGGGCCGTCATAACGAAAACTGCCATCTGAAAGTGTGACAACCTCCGCCGTCATACGTACCGGTTGCCCTTGGAGCGGTGTTGATTTCGCACCTACATCTAAGGTCAGCGTCGCTCCTACGCCCGCCTCTTGGCAAGCGCTTACCGCTTCTGGATCGACGATATAAAGGATACATGCATCCTCTAACCCTGCTTCGATGAACGCCTGTAATACCCCGGTACTATCCCCCGGTGAACCGCCGCCGGTGTTGTCATTTCGATCGGCAAAAATTGCCGGAAATTTTCCTGCCGCTGTCGCCTGCGCAAGCGCTTCACGGATCGGTGGCATCGGTGCCTGCCAATCCGCCCGACGCTCCCAGATCCACGCCGCCAGTTCGTCCGCATACCGCTGCGCCAGGTCCGGATCGTTGTCCGTAACGATATAAACCGACGCCCCCATGTCCGGAATGTCAGCCAACGGATAACAGGTCGCGATCGAACCGCAAACCACACCCGACTGTGCCTCGATTCTATGCAATTCAGCAATCGCCTCGCGCATCGGCGAATGTGCCGTAACCTGATTCAGTCCCCAGACCAGCGGAATTTGGTGCAGCGCCATCGCAGGACGCAGTCCCTCCCGGTGGATGCGAACCAGCACATCAGCGCATTCGCGAGCTCGTTCTGCCTGATCGATTTCTGGGTAGGTCTCTCTCCCAATCAGCACATCCGCCATCTCAATCATGCGCAGGGAGACGTTGGAATGGATGTCCAACTCCGCCAAGATAGGCACCTGTGGACCGACTAAATCTCGCACCGCGCTCAGAATATGCCCCTCGCCATCGTCAATTCCTTCTACCACCATTGCGCCGTGCAGGTCGAGCAGGATACCATCAATGGAACCTGCCTCAGCGATTCGATCCAGCATATCCTTCAAGATCGCATCGAAGATAGCACGCGGTGTTGGACCGCTCGGATGGGCGTTGGCGTAAATCGTGGGGATAAGTTCAAATCCGTGTGCTTCCGCACCGGCAATGTATCCGCCGATGGTCGTATTGGTGCCGCGAAACTTGCTTATAATTTCGGCACCAGTCAGATAGCCGAATCGCTGCTCACGGTAGCTCGCCCAAGTAGTGGGAACGGTAGTAAAAGTGCTGGTCTCATGACCGATCGCACCGGTAATGACTCTCATTGGTTTCGTGCTCCTTGTCTAGAAAAAAGAAAATTACCACCACACAGTCTTGACAAATGCAGATGCTTGGATTATCGAATCGTTGATAATTAACTCCCGATCGAGGTGTCGGGCTGTGGAAGCGATTAAACGGTCATGCAATTCTGGAATGTCCGTAATTTCGGCTGTAGACAGGATCACAGCAAAGTTCAACGAACATTCCTTATAATTCGGATATTTCTTCAGATAATCCCCTACCTCATCAATCGATATGCGGATCCTTTGCTTTTCGGACAGGTAGAGTATTTCGGCAAAGACTATCGCTAGAATATAAACGATGGTGCTCCCGAATTCAACGGAATCGAAAATTGATTTCACCTTTTCGCTTAACCGCCGTTGTTCAATGCGTAACACCAACCCAATCGTATCGGTAACGAATTCACTCGCGAGGGTAGCGTTTGTCATAATCTTCAAATTCCTTTTCCAAATGTACTGCTGCGTCACGGCTCAATTGGCGCAATTCGGCATCGAGCAGAGAATGCTGTATTTCCTCCTCAAACGCTTGAGGCTGAAATGTTCGTTTGCGGACGAAAAAAATAAAATCGGCGATTTCAGCAAGCGTTTCTGGTGGCAGCCCTTTAATACCTTCGATAATAAGTTGTTGGTAGTTTTGTGTCATCATTGATTTTCCCCGCTTGGGTGTTATGTCAGCACTTATGCATGGGTAAATTTTGAGCAAGCTGTCTTACTCTGGCAATCACTATTCATAAAATCGTGTTTGATTCAGTTCGGTGCATACCCACCAGAACGTCCGCACATTCGCGGGCGCGTTCCTCCTGATTAACCCTCGGGTAGATTTCTCTCCCAATCAGCACATCTGCCATCTTAACCGCGCGACAAGATACGTTGGAATGGATGTCCAACTTCCCACGGTATTGACAAAGGTTTGGCAATTCGCGCCAACTCGAACTGCTGTGTTATAGCAGCGATTGAAATCATTTTTCAATCTGACTCAGCGGCATAATAAATGCCAAACTCGGCTCCGCGCGCTCCATTGGCTCCACGGCAAAACCCATAGACAGCTTGAGTTGATGGTTTTCTGGGTGATCCATGTCACTGACGGAACGAACTTGGTAACAATCAAGCGCCTTCGCCCGTTCCAGCGTATATTCCTGAAGTGCTCTGCCAATACCTTGGCGCCGACACGCTTCCTTCACACCAAATGCAATAATCTTTGCTTCTCGCAACGTATTCCCGTCCATCTGAACAGGCGGATGATCGCGGTCATTGGGACCAATGTCCCAAACTACGAACATAAGAAACCCAACGATATCCCCATCCCGCTTGGCAGCTAAGAAGTAACGCAAGTTGCTATTTGAATATCCATGGAATTTCCGTTAGAGTATTTGTTGCCTAAAACAAAACACTCAAACAGGAGAATCCCATGGACTTAGTAATTGTAGCATTTTATACGCTTTGTGACGATCTGTTAATTCAGC
>JAJDUM010000098.1 GCA_022826645.1 Candidatus Poribacteria bacterium | reverse complement strand
GGAGCGAAAAGCAATTCCCCTACGAGATTAAAACGGAAACAACAAAGAGGAAAGGGATGAAAGCTATATCTAATACATTTAATATATTACGCAATACGCAATACGCAATACGCATCGCATTGTCATTTTTCGTATCACGTTTCACGCATGACGTTTCACGCATCACGTTTCACGTTTCATCGGTTGCGCTGATGGTTGTGGTTCTTGGAATTGCGATCGGGTGCAGCGGGAAGGACGATCCGCTCCGGCAGAGCGAGGCGCTGATCCGGTCGGGGATGCATCCGGAAGCGATTAACCTGCTCGAAAAAATCATCGCGGTGGACGATCGGAACCCGAAGGCGCGGTTCCTGCTGGGCCAAGCGTATGAGGGGCTGAGCAGCTATGACGAAGCGACCCGCCACTACCGGACGGCAATCAACCTGTACGCGGCTCACCCCGAAGACAGGGCAACGGTACGGTTCGCACTCGCAACGGTGTACCTGAAACAGGGGCTTCGGGGACGGGGCTATAACGAGCTGCGGGCGATTGTCCAATCCACATCGGATAACGCCGTCCTGCAGCAGATAGCGGGGCTTATCACCGATGCGTACAAGGTCTCCCAACTGACCAGCGGCAAGAACGATAACTACTCGCCACGCTTCTCGGCGGACGGTTCGCAGATCGCGTTCGCGTCGTATCGACTGGATAACGGCGAGATCTTTATCATGGATCTGAACGGACGGGTGCGCCAACGGGTGACCTACACCACCGACTTCGATGAGGGGGAACCCGCGTTCCTCCATAACCCGCACTATCTCATCTATAGCCGTGAGCCGCAGACCTCGCGTCAGGTCAAGATTCTATTGCAGAGCAGCGGTTCAACGCCGATTTATGCGGGTTTCTATGCCACCCACATCCATAGCAAGGTTACGCAGGAACTGATGCCCACCGGATTTGGTGTCCGGTCGTTGGGTATCTCGCCAGACCGGCAGCGTGTCACTTACGAATCGAACAGCGCCGGTAATCTGGAGTTGTATATCCTCGATTTAAGCGGCGTGGATCTGGCGGCAGTTGATCCGGAGACGATTCCGTCCACGCAGATCACCCAGAACGAGGTGGACGACGGCAGCCCGGTCTTCTTCCCGGACGGGGACCGGCTTGCGTTTGTCTCCGCACGGACCGACGACCTGGCGGAGGGTCAAGCGGAACGGCATCAGATCTATAGCATCAAGGTTGATGGCACCGACGAAACGCATCTGAACCCGAACCCCCACGACTGCTATAGCCCGGTGATCTCGCCGGACGGTAAGACGATCGCCTTTGTCTCGGCACGGGACGGGGATATCGAGATCTATCTGATGGACGCGGACGGATCGAACGAACGGCGGTTGACGAACGGGATCGGCGCGTCGATGCAGCCCGCCTTTTCGCCGGATTCGAGGCTGTTGGCGTTTGTTTCGGATCGCAGCGATGTCTTCCAGATCTATCTGATGCACCTCGACCGGCCCCTAACGCGGCGGGATCTGCTTTTGCACCTCGAATGAAACGTGATGCGTATTGTCTGAATCGCGGATTTAGGGATTGCACGGAGGAAAAACCGGAAGGGGGACGCAGGTCATTCCGCCTTGCTGCCTAGCCCCGGAGGGGCGACATGTTTATAGAATACGGGAGGCACTAAACACCAAAGCCCCGGAGGGGCGACATGTAAGAACTGGGCTGAATCGCGGATTACGCGGATTTAGGAATCGCGCGGAGGAAAAACATAAAACAAACCCCCTAAATCCCCCCTTGTCAGGGGGACTTAAAAAACCTGCTAGCGGAACGACGCCTCCATCTGTGGGAGGGGCATCCACGCCCCGATACATACCACACCCCCGTAGGAGGGGCATCCATGCCCCGACACATACCAACCGCACCCTATCAGCACCGTTCTCTGCAATCGGGGCAGGTTGCAGCGCGGCGAAAGTCCCGATTCGTCGGGAGCTGCCCCTCTCACAGATGTCTGCCCTTTCCAAGTCCACCTGATAAGGCGTAAGTCACATTTCCTTTATGGTTGATTATTGGCTAAGTGCTTATCAATCAATTCAAGTACGGCGGGCACCAATTCTGTGGGGATTTTCATCAGTGTGCTAGATTCATTCTGCAACGCGGCTTCAGCTTCAGCGACAGCCTCATCTTCCGTCTGTTGATCGTAGTACGCAATGACGCTCCGTACACGCTCTTCATCCCAACCGGGAGGAAATTCGTTCTGTTTCATCGTATACCTCTCCTTTGTCGTCGGCGGTACGCCCTTAATGGTTTTCCTGTCAATTCGTAAGCTGTAATCACAAAAACACTATTGGGTTGCGGGTCCCGAACGTAGATGACCTGCAAGTAGCGTCCGCTTTGTGTTTGCCCGAGGGCATTTCACGATTTTCTACTTCCCGCCCAGTCTTCACCAGGATTCAGTAAAACATCTTCAACCTCATCTTCGTCAACACCATGTTCATAAATATGGGGCAATCCGGTTTCTGGATTTCGGTAAAAACGAATGTTCATTTGCTCCTGCCTAACGCCACAGCGACAATATTTACAGGTAGGTGAATCAGAGGAATTATAGCATACATCAAATTGAAATCACAAATCGTTTTTGATGTACTTCCCCGCTTATGAAATAGGTTCTAAATGTCCCCATTAACCAAAGGAAAATTTTTGACTTTTTACACGATTGCGTATATCCTAATTTATTAACTCTTGGCGGATGACCGGTGCGGTTAAAAACCGCACCTACCGGGCATGGGGAACATAGAGCCTGGCCGGGGCTAAGTTACGTATCACGCATCACATATTAGGAATAATCAAGAAATGGCGAACACACACTTTTTTGCAACGGCAGCCAAGGGGACTGAATCGCTCGTCGAAAAGGAATTGGCGGCGATCGGTGCCCGGAATATCCGCACCACCGTCGGCGGTGTCCACTTCAAGGGCGGGTTGGAAACGCTCTATCGCGCGAACCTCTGGCTCCGAACGGCGAATCGGGTGTTGATGCGGATAGCCGAGTTCGCCTGCCCGACCCCGCAAGCGCTCTACGAAAATGCCCGTAACGTCCGGTGGCGCGATTGGATGACCGTTGATACCACCTTCGCCGTCGATTGTAACTGCCGCGATTCCCGGATTTCACACTCCCATTACGCTGCATTGAAGATTAAGGATGCGATCGTCGATAAGTTTCGGGATGAGATCGGCCGTCGCCCTAACGTTGACCGGCGGCAGCCAATGCTCCCGGTCAACGCCCACATCGCAAAGGATCGCTGCGTCCTCAGCTTGGATGCGTCCGGTGACCGGTTACACCGACGCGGTTATCGGCGTCAAGCGACGGATGCACCGTTACGCGAAACCTTAGCCGCAGCGATTGTCGGATTGGTCAATTGGGACAACGAAGGGATGTTCATTGATCCGATGTGCGGTTCCGGCACCATCGCCATCGAAGCGACACTCAAAGCGATGAACCACGCGCCCGGACTCCTGCGCTGCGGGTACGACGGTTCAGGACAGGTGGGATTCGGTTTTCAGCGGTGGCGGAACTTTGATAAGAAACTGTGGGCACGTCTGACCGATGAGGCGCGCCACAGGATCCGTGAGAAGATTCCGGGCAGACTCCTCGGCTACGATATTTCGAGACCGGCGATCCATATCGCGTCAGAGAATGCGAAGTTAGCGGGCTTGGAAAGGCACCTCCGTTTTATGCGGGGCGATGCGCTGAAGTTGAGTCCACGCGGGAATCGGGGCGTTATCGTTTGCAACCTGCCCTACGGTGAGCGGACGGGTGAGGTGGAGGAACTAAAATCGTTGTATAGCGGGTTCGGGGATGTGCTTAAACAGCGGTGCGCGGGGTATACAGCGTATCTGTTCACGGGCAATCTGAAGTTGGCGAAGTCGATCGGCTTGCGGACCTCGAAACGGTTTGCGCTCTATAACGGTCCTATCGAGTGCCGCCTGTTGAAGTATGAGTTGTTTTGAAACGTAGAAAGAGCAAACCATCCGCCAATCTACACAAATCCACACGAATCAAAAAAATATTTAACGCAAGGACGAAGGGGAGAAAACGGGAGAACGGGAGAACGGGAAGACAGGAGGCATTTAGCCCCGGAGGGGCGGCATGTGAATATTGTCTGAATCGCAGATTAACGCGGATTAAGGGATGACGCGGATTAAATACAAAAACAAACTCCTAAATCCCGCCCCTGATACATCGGGATGTACCACTTGGCAGGGGGACTTGGAAGACTCGGAGGGGTGGTATGTGGAAATCCTCGTTAGACCCAACGGGACGGAGGCGCATTATAAATACCAAGTCAAAAGGTAAACAAGGGAACATTGACTCCTTGTCAGAGAGAAACACAGACGAACACTTCCCCCCTGACAAGGGCTTACTATTACCCACAAGTAGAAGATGGTAAACTTTCCGAAGTGGGCATTGGTATTTGCTTGATAGGCAAAAGTCGATATGATACATTTAATGGCATTGGTAAACGACTATACTGATTCCCCCCAACTCAATAGGAGTT
>JAJDUM010000080.1 GCA_022826645.1 Candidatus Poribacteria bacterium | reverse complement strand
ATATCGATGTTATCCCTGAATCTGTTTGACAGGAAATAGCAAGTGGTCTATAATACTTGACTCAGAGCACGGCCGTGGAACCTACTCAATGAGCAGCGTCCCCTATCCCTCCGCAGAGTTGAGATAATGCAAACCAAATTTTCCGCTAACCACCCGGAACCCATTAGCTGGCGACCCGTTGTTATTACGTTGCTCGTCCTGCCCATCTTCTACTGGTGGCATATTGAGTGTGAAGCCCTGCCGTCCTTTGGTCCGCCTCCGACCCTGATGTCGCCGCTCTACACCGTCGTTCTTGCTGTGCTGATATTGTCATCGCTCAATTTGCTCCTGAAAAGATTTTATCCCAAACATACCCTGACGGGCGGAGAGTTAATCACCGTTTATGTTTTGATGTCAATGTCGCTGATCTTTATGTCCTACGACATGTTCCTACCGTTGGCCTCTATTGTCGTGCACGCCTTCTATTTTGCGACACCAGAGAATGAGTGGCGTGATCTCTTCTTCCACTACCTGCCTGACTGGCTGACAATCAGTAATCCGGAGATAGGATTTGCCTTTTATCGGGGAGATAAGTCCTTTTTCGCGCCGCAATATTTCCTTGTTTGGCTGAAACCCATATTCTGGTGGTGTTCTTTTGCGTTTGTCTGGCTATTAGTCACCCAGTGTATTAACGTCATCATCAGAAAAGCGTGGGCGGAACAGGAGCGATTGACCTATCCAATCGTCGAAATTCCGTACCAACTCGCCTACAACGCTAGCGGCTTCTTCCGCAGTCAGGCAATGTGGTGGGGATTTGCGATTGCAGGAGGAATTAGTCTCATCAACGGATTGCACGTCCTGTTCCCAATTATCCCAGTGATCCCGACCAAGACCATCTCCATTGCACCGTTGTTCACTGAAAAGCCGTGGAACGCCCTGCTGCGGGGCGGCAGCACGATTGTCATATATCCGTTTGCTGTGGGACTTTTCTTCCTTATGCCGATGGATCTGCTGGTGTCATGCCTCCTCTTTTTCTTTATCTACAAGATGCAATTTTTCTTTGCAATCGTAACAGGCATGGAACAGATCCCCGGTTTCCCTTACCCTTATGAGCAGCAAACCGGAGCGTATACGGGGATATGTGTGATTGCACTGTGGGCGACACGCCGGCAGATTTGGAGGGCGTTGAAGGCAGCGGTCAGACCCCGGCGGGAGGAGGATGAGGGTGAGCCGATGCGGTATCGAACCGCTTTTCTAGGCGTGTTATTGGGAATACTCTTTCTCGTTGGGTTTGCCATGCGAGGCGGCATGGGGTTCAAGATTGCCCTTCTATTTTTCGCCGCGCATTTTGCGACAATTGCGATCCCCCTCACACGGCTCCGGGCACAGATCGGCTTTCCGATCCATTCGACCACATTCATCGGACCCCACCATAGCTTGGTCAGTCTGCTAGGCACCCGACAGATCGGTGCACAGAACTTGACATGGTTCTCGCTCTTTTTTTGGTTCAATCGGGATAACCGGAGCCATCCAATGCCGCATCAGCTGGAAGCGTTTAAGCTCGCTGAACGGGGACATCTTGATGTCAAAAGACTGTCGCGTTCGATGCTCGCAATACTTGTTGTTGCGATGCCCATGTGTCTCATAATGTTACTGGAGACCTTCTTCAGATTGGGGGTAGATACGGGTAACATAGGGGGGCAGATTAACAGCTTTGGAGGACGCGCCTATCGCTTCCTTCACGGTTGGCTGACCACGCCGCGCGATCCGCAGAACGGACATATCGCCGCGATGAGTTTTGGGTTCTGTTTTACGCTGATACTGGGGATAGTTCGCGCTCGGTTTTTCTGGTGGCCCATCCATCCGCTGGGCTACGGCATTTCGCTATCGTCCCACATGTTTATGTTTTGGGCACCGTTCATCATCGCGGGCGTCGCTAAGTGGAGCCTGCTGAAATACGGGGGAATCGTGCTCTATCGGCGAGCCATCCCGCTATTCTTAGGGCTGGCATTAGGAGATTTTGTCTTGGGGAGTTTTTGGAGTCTACTAGGGATCATCCTCAAAAGACCAACTTACACCTTCTATTTTGGATAAGGAGTCATCATGAAAACAATCCGTTTCCAATCGCTCCATCGGAGGCTGCTGTTTGTTACGGTCATCAGTGTTCTATATTGCATTGGTTGCGCGAACATTGATGATATTCTCAAGGATATCGGAGAACCATCAGAAGGAGATAGGGTTATCATTGCAGATATGCCTATCGGAGAGGTGGAGGTCCTGCTTGCGGAGAGCGATCCCGTTCAAGTGACCGTGGAGGTCAGCGGGTGGCTGCCAGATAGTTGTACGACGCATCGCCAGACCCATTCAGCACGGGACGGAAACACGATCACCATCCAGATTACAACCACGCGTCCGGAAGGGTTCGCTTGTGCGACGGTTGCCACAGAATACCAAGAAACAGTTGTTGTTGGCCCGCTTCCAGCGGGTGATTATACGGTCAACGTCAACGGTGTAGAGCAGGAGTTTCGCGTCGACTGATCCGACGTTTGCCTGCTTGTCAAGCCCAGTCTAAAAGTTCAGTCGATACAACAACCTTACATTCCGTCCCGGTTCCGGCATTACTGACTTGATCCTTGAAAGATGCTGACGGTATTCAGTATCGAAGATATTCTCGACCGTGACAACCGCCTGATGCTGAAGTTGCCACCATGGGAACGAGAACTGAAAACCTGCATCGTAGACGATGTAACCATCAGTGGTTTCTTCAAATTCGCCGAGTCGATGCTGGCCATCCGAAAATCGCGCCGTGAAATGCAGGTTTAACGGCTGTGTGACGTATCGCAACGCCACTTTTCCGTTGAGGGGTGGGATGCGCTCAAGTGGTGCTCCACTGTCTGCCAATGTCCCTCTAACGTAACTTGTGCTCAGCTGCGCCTGAAATCGTGGAATAATTTCGGCATCAACGCTAATTTCGGCACCCTCAAGGAGGGCGTTTTGTCCTTGATACTGATACATCCAAAGCCATCCCGCCGCCCCGCTCCCCCACTCCTTTTCACCTGTGTTGGTCGAAATCAGGTAACTGTAAATCTGGTTGCGAAAAGCAGTGAGATTGAGTTTCACATGCTTTGCCGAATAGCGCAGAAACGCCTCTGTCCCGAATCCATTTTCTGAACCGAGTTCGGCATTACCAATCTCATAGGAGTAGACTGCGAGATGAGGACCATCTGAAAAAAGTTCTTCGATTCCCGGTGTGCGAAACGTCTTCATCAAGGTGGCTCCTGTTTCCAAGTGGTCATCCCAATGATAGATCCCCGAAACGGCACTCGATATACCACCGAAGTCCCGTCGTTCCACCGTTCCCGCGCGGGTGACAATACCTTCCCTGAACGGTTCAACCCGCCTGATATCGTAGCGAATCGCGCCTTGTAGTGTTAAATCCTGGTTGAGTGGTTTCTGTTTCAAATAGAACCCTGCCAACGACATTTCCCGTGTGTGTGGTGTCCAGTAAAACCCGCCCGTCGCATGATCACGATACTCACCCCAAACCCCGGCAACCGCGTCCCCACGCATATAAGCCAACGCGGAGGCATTGTATGTCAATACGCCAAATTCAACACCGAGTGTCTGGTTCGCTTCAAGTTCCTGATGCTGATAGCGTGTGTAGGTCGAGTGAATTTTCAGTTTTTCAAGAAACGATTGTTGAAACCCATACTCAAAATCACCCTCATACCGCTGGCGGTCAAGGTCGATGGTGACGCCGTGGATATGTCCCTCCGGTGAACCGGGGACCCCATAATCTGAGCGGTAACTAGCACCGGAGATACCGATATGCCCCCAATCCTTAACCATTGAAACACCTGTCGAAAAATTAGTTTGCGATAAAGACGTGTTTTCTAAAACTCCGATAGGGGTATGCGTATCGTCGGTGCCCCGACGGTTGAGCTCCATCCGCCACGCAACGTCGCCGATCGGAATTGTGAATCCTGTTGTCCCGGTCAACCCTGAATTGACTGACTCACCCTGAAATGTGAGATTCATCGTTGGACGGTGGGGCAGCGTTTGCGGGATAGCCTCACGCTTGACGTTGACGACACCGCCAAGTGTGCCTGATCCATAAATCAGCGATGCCGCTCCGCGGATAATCTCAATGTTTGTCGCAGTGGTGGGGTCAATTGTAACCGCGTGATCTGCTGAGGACGCGGATTTATCGCCGGTGCGCCCACCATCTTCGAGGATAAGCAGTCGCCCGCCACCCATGCCCCGGATAACTGGACGCGCAGTCGCTCTGCCCATCGTCCGTTGAGCGATACCTACCTCGCCGCTAAGCGTTTCGGCTATGGTTGCTCCCATCTGCTGATCCAGTTCCTGCGCTGAAAGGTTGAGGTCAGTTGTCTTCTCAAAGTGGGCGCCCTCTTCGTCGCCCGGCGTGACAACGATCTCTCCAAGTTCGAGCGGATTGTGCTTTAATTTAATTGTCATTGTTATCGCATCTGTTTCAACAACGACTTCTTGATCTAACTTTTCATAACCAACGCGCTCGAATCGAAGCGTATACGTCCCTTGCACAATCTCATCAAACCGAAACTCTCCAGTCCTGCCGGTTCGGAACGTAGATAGGTCTTCTGCCTGGCGCAACAGATATACATGAACATCCACGAGAGGAGTTTCCGTTTCAGCATCAATTGCCTGCCCTGATATCGAAATATTACGGGCAAAGGAGTTCCCTTCTATAAAATACATAAGAAAAATAGCAAATAGCACAAGACGGAGCCACTTCACAGTAAATGTAATCAGTAACAAGGTACATCTAAAAAAACAGGTAAACATAATTTCCTCTAGACATAAATAGATCGTCTTCCCGGCACCATAACTGAGGCATACTAACACTAGCACCAAATCAGCCGGGAAAGGCAGCAATTAATTAAACAAAAACAGAAATATGGATTAAACCTAAAAATTAAGCGGAGAACGCTGGTGGGGCACGACTTTGGATATTTTTGTTGAGTGTCGTAGAAATGAAAGTAGAATCGAAAGGCGGGTGAATTGAGATGCAGGTATCAACATTGGCAGTGTCAACAGGAGCAAATTCTATACCGACGTGATTGGCACTGAAGAAACAAGCAGAACAATCTGTGGAACAGTGGTTCGTATGGTCATGTTCGTGATCATGTTCATGTGGAAGTCCAACTAAACTTATTGCCATCAGGCAATAAGAAATCCCGATCGTAATTATCCAGCGAGTTGGATTAATGTGGATTCGATCGCTCTGCAAGAGCTTTTACCTCTTTCAAGAGTGGGATATTTGAAAACTGAACGAAAAAATTATAACACAGGGGATTGACTCTGACAATTTTTTATTTTACAAACTTTGGAGTATCAGGGATAGATTCTACACGCTTGTCTTCGATTGGGCGTCCGAATGAATCAGGAAGATGGCGAATCGCAAAAAACTCAACTACTTCGCCGCAGGACCGCTACGGTGCGCCAACTGAGGTCTCAAATTGTGCTGCTTATCGTCCACGTTTTACCTCATCCAACGCTAATTGGTAAACGCCTACCAGCATCAAATCCTCCCGAAATTGCTGACCGACCGAAAGTTTACCAAAAACAGTGATTGGTGTATCCATCACCGATTGGATCTTTTGCTTTTTTGAGGATTCGACGTAAACAACTTCGTTGATACGTGGGGCAACGCCGAAACAGCACGACATCGTTGACTTGAGCAACAGAAACCGCTGCACCTTTCCCTTGTCAACGTCAATCGGGAGCATGAATCCGGTGATAGCGACCTTCTTTCCATCAATTTGTTTGACCGCATCGGGGATCTCGGTATCGTAAGAAAGCGAGGCGATGTATTCCGAGTCTGCCAACTGCCGCCAGTCCGGCTCATCGAGCCAGTAGTCACCTAAGAAACCGAACGGCACACGTAAGTAGGCACCAATCATTTCGGTGGGGACGGCAATACCGTCAGCGAGGTCAACGGTAAACAGATTGAAGTTGATCGGGATTGGAGAGGTTAATTCCGGCTCTGCCTTAACGTTGTAGTCCGCAGCTTCAATTTCAAACCCGCCGATGAATCGTAGGACATCGCCCGGTAGCCATTGGACGAACCGACTGTTTTTTGAAAAATAGGTGAACCGTAACCCTTTCAATTCTACTGCCTTTCTGACACCGTGGAACTCAAAGGTCGCTTCGGCATCAGCGTTGATGGGCAAACCGTCAACCAGACCGACATCTTCTGCAACATTCAGGCTTTCAATCCGAAGAATGGCTTGCGGGTAGACAGCGGCGTTCCACATAACCTTCTGTATCCTTTTATCAATAACAGTTTCTATTTTCAGGTGTTTCATATCCAGTTGGAACATCGCCTTAAACGTCTTATGCAGCGCGTCGGGGTCGAGCGCAATGCTTCCGTTGATACGTTCGGTTGCGGCTCGGAACTGGCTGCCCCCAAACATGAATATATTTCCCTCTTTATCTGGCGTGAATGTCTTCAGCTCTTTAGGCGGGGCGTTTTGAGCGGGGGCAGAAACGGCAAATATGCTGAGGATCAGGATAAAAACCGTTGCACAAAACGCAAAACGTGATGCGTAAAAAGAAAATGTGTCAAACAAATTCATCCCTCCTTTTGATCAACCTGTATCTCATCCAATTCAAGGTGGTAGATGCCAGTGAGCACCTCGCCTTCAAACTTCGCCCCGACACGCAACGTGCCGAGCAACGTTATCACTATATCTTGATGGATACTTACCTGTTTCTTTCTTGGCACTCTAACATATACCCACTCGTTCAGGCGGGGTATGTTACCAAAACAGCACGCCATCTGATCTTTGAGCAACATAAAAGTCCGAAGATTGCCTTCTGACATATCGAGCGGCAACATAAATCCTTGAATCTCAACTTTCTTGCCGTCCATCGCTTGAATTTGCGGAGAAATTTGTTCGTCAAGTTTGAGTGAAATGATATATGTCGGGTCATCCATCTTTGCCCAATTCGGCTCCCGGAATGGGTAACTGGTGAGCATATTAAAGGTCAGTGATTGATGTGTCTCTGTCCCTAACGATGCCCCTTGCACACTTGTCGGTTCGGGTGCTTGATCTGTTCGCTCATTTATACCCCTAAGCGCTCGCATCGGATGCGATTCAGGTAGCAGCTGAAAAACGCCGAGGGACAACCCTACGACGACAGCACTAACCATTGCAAAATTTAGCCATCTTCTGCGTCGATCCTTGGTTTTACGACTTTGCATCGTTTCCGCCTCCTAACTAATGTTCGCCATGCTCACTGTGCGTTTCCTCGTTTCCTTCGGGAAACTCAAAGTCGATGTTGGTGAACGTCTGCCCTTTGATGGCAATTGAAGCAATTTCTGCGTGAAATTCCGACGCGCCCCGTAATTCGTCCGATTGGGCTGCATATTGAGACGTATCTCCTTCAGTCTCCCCTGTTAGGACATTCGCAACCCCTGAAAGCTGCAACGTAAAGTCGGACTCGGTATCTTCCCGATGTATCTTGAGTTCAACTGTTTTCTGCGCGAGTCGCACCGATTTTTCCGCTTCACCATCCAGCACATAGCCGGTTAGTTTTCCGGTCGTTTGGTCCAGCACAAGCTCAATGTGCGCGAACTCGTCGCCGAAGACAACCAATGTCCCACCGTGAGGCGCCGTATGCTCGTGATGCGCATCGGTTTCGTGTGTTTGCCCCTGTTCGTGGTCATGTCCGCCCTTTTTCTCACAACTGAATTGAGTGATAACAAGCCCTAGAATTGCCGTCCATGTCAATATAGTTCTTTGGATTTTCATGATGATTTTCCTGTTCACAGAATCTAGTTCACGTTAGTTCGTAGTCGCTCAAAGTTCCTCGCTTCCGGCAGCACGTATGTCGCCCCAGAGCGGTGAATGTGTAAGTTATCCACAATATTTAACAGAATTTAACAAAACCTAACACTTTTTGCAAAATTGGTTTCACTTCCGACTGATTGACTTCTGTAAGGACGAGTCGCAGCGCAGGGGAAATTCCGATTTGTCGGAGCCTTGTGCCCACCCAACATACTCTCGAATCGGGTTCTTGTCAGATAAGTTTTGACAGTGTGCTTCGCTGTAGATTGAGTTATCTACAACACAGCCATGAAAGTTGGCGTGAATATGGCACGTCAAACAGGGATGTAACTTTCGGCGCTACACGGTAAGATTTCGGTTAGCTTATGGGTGTTAGATTCGTCGCAACATCTGTCTGGTATGCCTTCAAAGCAGGCACAATGCCGGCAACCACGCCCAAGAGTATGACACAAACTGGTGCAACCACAAACACAGGATGAAATTTTAGCAGCTCCAAAACGATACCTGTCTGGGCGCGAACAATTGCTGATGCCGAGGTGAAAATCGCACCGTAAACTATAAACCCTATGAGCACACCCAACGCTGCGATCGATGCGGCTTCCAACACAATTACTGCAAATACTGTTTTGCGACGTGCGCCGAGAGATCGCAAAATAGCGAACTCGCGCCGCCGCTCGTTGATTGAGTTGTAGATACTTGCGAGAATTGATCCAGCTGCAACAAGGACAACAAGATAAGAAACGAGTGCAAGAATCTGATTGATCCAACCGATTTTGTCAAATAGACCAGCCATCACAGCGCCAATGGGCCATGCCAACGTTGCCACCTTCCCCTGTTTGTTGATGGTTGCGTCCATCATGAAACCGATCTGCGGATTCCGAAACTTCAGCATGACTGCGCTGACCTCTTTGTGTGCATCGGGAATTTCTTGACCCGGTTGGGCGACATATTCCTCGCCACTTCCGCGCAACACATGGCCATCCAGTCGATAAATTCCTTCAATCGGAATCCAGATGACACGGTCGGAGGGTGAATTGGTCGCCTCGAGCACACCAACGACGATATATTGTTCGTCATGCCGCATTGATTCATCAAACACCAAGCCGTGATACGGGTTAAACTTGTCCCCCACCGTTAAGCCTAATTTCTGTGCGGCATAACTGCCAAGCACCGCCTCCTGCCGATCGGGATCGAACAGACGTCCATCCCCTTGTGTCCGAAATCGAACCCCTTTGCGGTATTCAAACTCCGTGAACAGTGTTGTTGTCGTACCGACGATACGGTAGCCATAATAATTGTCTCCAAGCGCGTAAGGAATCGCGAGTTCGACACGTGGATCATTTTTTACGGCCTGATACATCGTCCACGGGATATTCCCCGGCGAGGTTTCAAGATGAAATACGGCGTTTAGCACCAATTGTAACGGACTTCCACGTGCTCCCAGGACCGCATCAAAGCCAATCGGACCTCCCGTGAATGCCGAGACTGATTGCGCCCTGATAGCAATAACCGCTATGACGAGACCCGTGCCGAGCGCAATTGACAATGTGGTGATGAGTGTCGAAAGCGCGTGCTGTCGAAGACTGCGTTGAACGATGAAAAACAACCCGATCTGTTTTTTCATTGGCTCATGTTAAGGAGGAGAGATTAAAGACCACAGGCAGGGTATCTTGCCCCGCTTTCCCTTATCAACTGTCTCTTACACACAATTCACTTGTGTGAAATCTTTTGCCTCCTCAAATCGCCCCAAAACTTCTGAGTCGTGGCTGACGATCAGCAACGCCGCACTGTTTTCATGGCAGATTTCACGGATCAGTGTTACCGCTTCATTGGCATGATGATAATCCAGATTACCGGTCGGTTCGTCGGCAAGTACAAGGCGTGGTCGGTTTGCTATGGCGCGGGCAACCGCAACACGTTGCTGCTGCCCGACCGATAGCTGGGAAGGACGATACTGCATCCGGTCACCAAGTCCTACCCGTTCGAGTAGGTGTTGGGCAAAATTGGTATCCATTCCTGTTCCAAACATCATGCCGAGCATGACGTTCTCCAAAGCTGTATAGCCGGCGAGCAGATTAAAAGTTTGGAAAATATATCCAATGTAGTGGGCACGTAACCTATCAC
The DNA here is from genome assembly GCA_022826645.1 of Candidatus Poribacteria bacterium. Taxonomy (GTDB): domain Bacteria; phylum Poribacteria; class WGA-4E; order WGA-4E; family PCPOR2b; genus PCPOR2b. The sequence continues at coordinate 28,716 of JAJDUM010000080.1, read as the reverse complement.
GCTCAGATTCTGAGAGGGCTGTTATCTCCTCGCCAGCGACAACAATATGTCCGCTGTCCGCTTGCAGAATGCCAGCGATTAGGTTCAAAAAGGTCGTTTTTCCAGTACCGCTGCTGCCTCTGAGTGCAATCTGTTTTCCTGTGTCTATCTCAAAATGAGGAACATTAATGATGCGACTCAGTGAACCTTCAGGTGAGACGTAGGTTTTTTCAAGGTTCGTGACTGTCAAAAGCGACATTGCAGTCTCCGATTAGCCTTCTGGTGTTTGACAGTGTTGACACGCACGGCACAAGCGACGATTGAGAAGATGACCTACCATAAGTAGGATCCCGCCGCAAGCGGTGAAGATGCTTTCATACTGTTCTGGCACCCGGAAGCGTGCAATAAATATACATACGAACGCACCGCCGAGTATCAGAAATATCCGCCATTTTCGATGGTGCCGATAACCCCATGTCAGACTCCCAAGAGCGAGTCCCACCGCTACGACGATTATCACCAATTCGACGGATTCACTCAGGAGAAATCCAAGACCAATGAGCGGCAGGGCGATTATCAACAACGGGGTTGCCATACAGTGGAGGGCACATGCAAACGAGACACATGCCCCAACATTATCCACGAGTGAGTGATTCAGATAGCTTTTCAATTGTTTCCTCTAAAATCGTATGACACTTATTCTCATTTTCACCTTGCTCTGCCCATATTGCCAAACCCAGATCAATCATTGGATTTGACAATTGGACAAAACAATCTACCAAACAAACGCTCCTTACGGTGTAACCGTTACGGGGATCATGAGTGCCGCCGTAAAATCAGCATGGTCACCGTGCAGGAGTTGGAATTTGATCGCTGTTTCTCCAGCTTTAAGCCCTCCCACCTCAAACGTGAATTGCTCGGCGAGCTCCTCATCATGGTGTTCGTCCTCATGATCATCTTCATGTTCCTCACTTTCGTGTTCGTGAAGGTGGATTTCAATGATTGACGAATCAAACTCACTGAGAGCTAAGGCAAACACCTCTTCTTCGTCATGGTCATGATCATGATCGTCCTCTTCTTCGGGATTTTCAGGCAGAAATTCCTCTTCATCGTGGTCAAGGAACGTGGCGAGCACATCCAACTCCTCTCCGACTTTGAGAGTAATACTCCCCTCGTGTTCCCCTTCAAATTGGCGGTAAATCTGATTTCCGTTAACCTTGAGGACAAAACCGTCGGCATCGGCATGGAATGGTTCGTCGTCATGGTCATGACCATCGTCAATAATGGGATTATCGTCTTCGCCACAAGCGGCGAACAGTACAGCAAATGCGAGTAATAACAACGTGAATCTAAAAAAACAGGTAGACACAATTTCCTCCAGATATAGATAGATCTTGTTTCCCGGCATCATCACTTACGCAAACTAACGCCGCAGTCAACTCCGCAGGGAAAAGGCATAAATTGATTAAACAAAAAAACAAAAATATGAGTGAGGCTATAAATTAAGCGGAGAACGCTGGGGGCGCACGACATTGGATACTTTTGTTAAGTGTCGTGGAAATGAAAGTAAGATAGAAAGGCGGGTGAATTGAGATGCACGTGTCAACATTGGTGAGGTCAACAGGAGCAAATTCTATACCGACGTGATTGGCACTGAAGAAACAAGCAGAACAATCTGTGGAACTGTGGTTCGTATGGTCATGTTCATGGTCATGGTCATGTGGAAGTCCAACTAGGCTGATTGCCATCAGGCAATAAGAGATACCCATCGCAATTATCCAGTTAGTTGGATTGATATGGATTTGATTATTCTGCAAGAACCTTTACCTCTTTCAAGAGTAAGATATTTGGAAATTGAACAAAAAATTATAGCACAAGAGGGTTAACTTTGACAATTTTTAATTTTACAAATTGGCTGCCAAGGGTATAATTGAGAGGTGGAGTAGGGATTCCCCATCTACAGTAATGGGTTAATCAACTGATGAACCAATGAACCTCTAAAAAGAAAGGTTCCGGTTGAACGTTCCACCGACCCTTTCATTTGCCCCTGTTGCCATTTACCTTGCTCTCCTAAAAGGCTGTTAAACTAACGGATCGTAACAGGGTTTAGCATCGTATTGATGGAATAGTAACACCATATTTTATGTTTTGTCAAGTAAATAACTTAAAAAACCTATTTTAACTTGTAAAGGATATTGAGCAAAATGCATAGATTCCCCCTTGTTCTGATGATTGTCTCTATCGTGGTGGTTGTGAGCTTTTCCGTCCAAGCAGAGAGCGATGAAAATGAAGCGGCAGCCGAAGCAGCCCGTATTCCGGGCTGGTTCCGTGTCGATACGGATAGTTTAGGAACGCATTTCCTTATCGGTGCAACCCATTCTGTTGGCGGCGTTGCGCTTGAGTCTAATATCTTCATCGACGATACCATCGGGGAGTTTGACCTCGGTGTTTCCATCCCCGCGGTTAAAGGCGACGGTTTCGGTGTCACACTGCTGCCCATGCTTGGCCTTGGGTATGACTTCGCTGCACCAGATGGTCCCCTTGCAGTCTATCCACACCTCTTTGTTTTTATGCCCGCCGGTAAACTCTTCTTGAAATCGTGGACAATCGGAACTCTCTATTCCTTATTTGACGAGGATAAAAACAACGAGGTATACACCCGCAATTATGTTACCTATTCTCTCAACAAGACCCTCGCTATTGGTCCGCAGGTGGAAGCCGTGATTGTGGGAAGCGGCGTTGGGCTTGTCAGTTTCGTTCTAGGTCCGCGCATCAACATCGGCTACGGCGAGAATAACACCCTCGGTATACTCGTTGGGTATGACACCAAAAAAGGGGAAAACGAAACGGGTATGACGGGCAGATTGAGCTTCACTCGCAGGTGGTAGCAAAGCATACCACGTGTTACCACGTTGGCGAGGGGCGAAGCATTTTGCCTCACGCTCATCACGCTCATCTCTATCTTCTCGTCGTAGGCAGGGATCTGTTTCTGTCTACTACCAGAACACCGTGGGGGAGGCATCTTACTCGGCTTAGTCTACAATGCCCTTATGCTTCATCTTCGTCTGCCTATCGTAGGCGGGGCATCTTGCCCCGCTTTAGAACTTTCTTGCAACAGTTCTCGATCTACTTGGCAATAACCATCCGCTTTATCTGATGCTCCGATGGGGTAGACAACTGGTAAAAATAGACCCCACTGGAAACCTGCTCACCCAAGTCATTGCGCCCCTCCCAATAGGCAGCGCGGGACTGGCTTTGATAGAAGCCTGCCGATCGGACGCCAAGCGAAAGCGTGCGTATCTGTTGTCCGGTCGCATCGTAAATTGACAATGTCACAGGTGCAGCTTCCGAAAGGTGATAAGGTATCCACGTTTCAGGGTTGAATGGATTAGGATAGTTTTGCAGCAGAAGGGTCTGCTTCGGCCTGCTAATTCCATCAAGCGTGACCGGTAAAACCGCGTTTGCAAGGGTGTCGGGCGTTACTGTGAAATTGAACTGCTCCGAGGCAATCTCCCCGGTGGTATCGGTGATGGTGACCTCGAGCGAATGTCCAAGCTGCACGATGCTCCGCCGCGAGGGATCCGCAGTCGCTACGGCGAAATATCCGTTCCGCACGCGCCCGGTCATAGTCGTGCCTGCGTCTGGGTTCCGTACCGTGACAACATAACCATTAAGGTTATGCTTGCTTTCTAAGCGTCCACTCAGGACAAATGCCCAAATCCCCTCGTTTGATGTTGCGCTTGGCGCTGCTCCTGTCTGCGGCTGATTCCCCCACGCCGCGCCAACGAAGATGACCTGTCGAGACTCCAACAGGTTGACGATGTAACCCTTTCCACCTTCAATCGGAAATCCATCGTCTGGTGCATCTGGTGTCCAGCCAACAAAGTCCTGTCTCACTTCATCGAGGGCAATCACCGTTGTTGCACCAATCATTTGTGCCAAAGAACGAGCGGTCAGGCCTGTCACCGGATTTAAGGGAACTGAAATCATATTCAGGCCTTTAGGGAAAGAAACTACGTAAACATTGCTGAAATCTTCCGCGACATCACGTGTCAGAGGTTTGGCAATAAATCCGTGTCTGCGTCCATCCAGCGTATCGTAGTAACCCGCTATCCTGCCCTCCATATCAATATCTCGTCCCACCGTAGTTACACTGCCCGGAAATTTCAACTCCTTTAGTGTGCCATTCGGGAGACGGACATAAGTCCGTTCCAAGCTGTCAAACTCTTTGGCTCTAAATACGATTACGCCGGCATCATTGATGGCGTTCACGAAAAGGTACTCTAAGTTCGACAACATACCCGGAAAGCCAAAGGTAGTAAAGTTACCATCGGCGTGACGCATATACCCGTGATATACCCCGTTAGTATCCACGTAACTCCCAACGAGGGTGCCGGCGGCATTCATATCGTCGGCATAAGTTATTACCGCTCCGGGCACATCGAACTGTTCGCTACCCACAAAGCCGTGAATAGCACCATCAGCATCGAAAATATCACCGATAAGCAATCCTGATTCACTAATGCCAAAGAGTTCCGTTTCAGCCGCCCCCGGAAAATCGAATTGTGTCAATACGCCGTCCTGCACAATCACACCGTGTGAAACCTCGTTCGCATCCTGATAGAACCCCACAGTCTGCCCCGCGTTGTTGAGTCCGTAGAATCCAAAGGTCAGAGAATCGGGGACATCATAAGTGGAAAGCACTCCGTCAATCAGTGTGAAGCCGATCATGTTCTCGCCATCTGGGCTACGGGTGTTGCCCGCGTAATGCCCGAGATCATTGGTTGAGGTCAACTCCAGAAAATCAACGCCGGCCACCTCAATCGTCTGGAAGATATACTCCACACTGGCTTCCGTCGGCTCAGACAACCCCCACACCGGCAGATTTCCAGCTACCAATGCGAGGGTACAGATTACCATGAGAAGGGTAGAGCGAAAAACGGCGGTTGTCATCAGTTTATGTCTCCTTTATTGTTTGGTTTAGCTTGATGTAGGTTGAATATTTGAAAGACGCAATCTATTGGATGTCCCGCCAGCTCTAATCGCTCATCTATTGTAACGCAGGTTGCTAGTTGTGGAAAATGTCGTGAAATGAGAAAATGGGAACAGAATACACCCCATTTATTGGGGTCTTGGACTCTGGGCGAAGTGGGAGTCGAGCGGGTTTGACGACTAGCAACTTAGGTTATAGTATCACAAATTGCAGGGACGGGTGGACATTTAATTGCCGTCAGATTGGTATGTGCTGTAATGGTTGGACAGCTTATTTGCTTATTTGCAGCCCACGAGGTAGTCCCAAATTACATTGGGCACAGCAAGCCGAATGTCACCAGAACCTATCACCTTGTGTAAAAATAACCCAAGTTACTAGTGTTAAACCCCCAGCGGTTTGCGATTAAGATGGAGGCTTTTAGCTTTTGCTGCAGTTGCTGTGAATCCCGTGCCATTCCGCCTGTCCCGATTCCATCGGGGATTTATCGGGGCGGGGCGACATGTGGTTTGCATCAATGCCGGTGCATTTGGTAATTACCCACAATTACTAACAAAATCTAACATTAGCAAACTTTTGGTAAAACATGCGTGGAGGGTGGGTGATGGATCGCTGTAGGGACAGGTCTTGTACCCCTCCATCAGATAACTAACAACTGACGTAATGCGTAAGAAAAGAGCCGTGAATACCTCTGGTAAATCGGAGTCGAAAAGTTATCCACAATGACCTGGCAAAATCTAACAAAATCTAACACTTTTGAAAAAATTTCGAGGTTTTCCAGCCCGATTGTCGGGGTGATTAGCAAAATTTGCCCCCTCCTTCAAACCCGCGCCCTGCTTGGGTTTGGACGGATTCGGCGACAGAAAAATTAAGGTGATTTTTGGCTAACTACTTAACATGTGTTACCCTATAGGGTGTTAGAAATCAATATTAGCCATCAATAAATGGCATAGAATCGATGCCGAAAACAGCCCACATTTACCATGAATTAACCTAAGTTGCGGGTTATAGAAACCATTGCAAACCGAGCGAATGCAAGCTAAATTGAATCAATTACCGCCCCGATAGATCCCCGATGAATCGTCCATACCGAGACTAGGGGGACAGGCGGGAGTCCGTCCCGTTACCAGGCAGCCGGGATTCCCGATGAATCGGGACAGGCGGGACAGGCGGAACGGGAAAAGCAACTTGGATATGTCTGTCCAAGGCGAACGGGTTGGACAACTAGCAACTTGCCTTAAAATAAAAAATTTGACACCGTCACGCAGGTATATTATAATACCATTGATGTGTTGATTTTGAGTCTCATTATCAATTTCCAAATATCGCTACCAATCAGGCAAAGGAGGTTAAATCCGCCTGTTTTTATTTGGTCTTTTATAGAGAATGAGTCTCATTGTCAATATAAATTAAAATCCTAAGGATAGTGAGACTCAGTTTCTTCAAAATCGTCGTACTTAAACAATCGCGCTTTTCACCTGCATAAAGAGAAGGAAGATGTCAATGTTCAGATACACATTCTATAATAGATCTAAGCTTCAGGACATCGAAAGGTGGCAAATCCTAGGAGGTATTTGACGAAATGATCCACGAAATTTCAATTATTGCACGGAGCGTCTTGTCCTACATGAAAGTCAACGGCGGAACGACAATCCATGAGCTTTCGCAGCAGTTGAGTGAAGGTGAAAGGAGGATTGCAATGGCAGTGGGGTGGCTAATCTGCTAAGGATGGTTGACATTTACCCAGCGTGGGCGTGTCGGCTACATTACGTTGAAATAGACTATCTAGTTCTGTCCAATGGTGATGCCGATTCCATGCCCTAGAATCAGGCAGCGTGTGCGCGATGTTACACTGGGAAACCCAGTAAGTGGTCTGAAGACAAAGCGTCAAAGCAGTCACCTTCAACCAGTTCTATGAGCAACTAATCCGTTGACTGTTCTGAAAAGCAGCAGGCGGGCATAAGAGGCAAATTCGAGACGCTTGAGCGTTAATCTAGAGATGAATGAGTTACGGAAGACTGAATGCCGATTACAATGGCGAAAGATGCGAAAGGAAGCAGCAATGGACAATAATAACCAAAACAGAATCCCCGGTGAGGAACTCGACTCCAGCAAGATGCCCGGACACTGGCTTTTGGCTCGACTCGGGAAGCGCGTCTTGCGCCCGGGTGGTAGAGAACTCACCCAACAGATGTTGAATGGATTGAGTATTCAATCTTCAGATGACGTCGTGGAATTTGCTCCAGGTTTAGGCTTTACGGCTCAACTCACGCTGAACCAGCAGCCCGCCTCCTATACGGCTATCGAACGTGATGAAGCCGCTGCCAGCACAGTACACCGTTATCTGACGGGAAGCAATCAAACCTGTTTGGTCGGACGAGCAGAAGAAACTGGGCTTCGCGACGCCACGGCAACGGTTGTCTACGGTGAAGCCATGCTGACGATGCAAACAGCAAATAAAAAGCAGCAAATTGTGCAAGAGGCATCTCGATTAATAAAACCTATGGGTCGTTACGGGATTCATGAACTCTGTCTGGTACCGGAAGATTTGGATGAAGACAGCAAGCAAGAAATTCAGAACGCACTGACAGATGCGATACATGTCGGGGCCCGTCCACTCACCGCTCCCGAATGGCGGACATTGTTAGAAACCGAAGGGTTCATCATCCACTTTGAAGCAACCACACCAATGCATCTGCTAGAACCGAAACGTCTGATTCAGGATGAAGGGCTTGGAGGAGCGCTCCGCTTCGGGTGGAACGTCCTGTGTAACAACGAGGCTCGACATCGAGTGGCGGCTATGCGGAAAGTATTCCAGACTTATGAGGCAAATCTCGCTGCTATCATGTTAGTCGGTATAAAGCGAGATCCCGGGAACGACCTTTCTGACCGAAAGTGAATAAACCCACTTAAAACAAAACCGGCGCTGATGAATTACGGTTAAGAGGGGCTCCTGCTTTTTCGTCATTATTTGGTCTAAACCCGCCGAAAGGAAAATGGTATGACAACACAGAACTTTGATTTCTCAGCTGAACAAAGAGACTTCATTGAATCCGTAAGAGAGACAAGAGGAATACCTGGGGTAGCAGCTGCAATTGTTAAAGACGGAGAGATTGTTGCTGCCAACGGCTTTGGTTATCGAAACCGTGACATGAACCTGCCGATGACAGCTCACACTATCTCGCCAATCTGTTCGTTAACAAAATCGTTCACCGGAATCGCCGTTATGCAGCTCGTCGAGTCCGGCGAGCTCTGGCTTGATGAGCCCGTGGTCAGTTACCTGCCAAAGTTCCGTGTCGCTGATATCGAGGCGAGCCACAAAATGACCCCGCGTATCCTACTCTGTCAAAAGAGCGGCATGGGGAATACCGGGCATCGGGACAGAATATGGGTCGAGGAACCGAATCCTTACCAGGATCGCGCCGAACTTGTCGCTCAGTTGGCGGAAGTTTGGTTACAAACAGCACCAAACGCTGCGTTCTCATACTCCAACGAAGGTTACGCCACTTTGGGGGTCCTTGTCGAGGCGATAAACGGTATACCTCTGGAAGATTACTTTCAGTCGCATATCTTTGATGTAGTAGGCATGGAACGGACCTATTCCCGATTTTCGCAGTGGCGATCGGCTATGGATAGATCGCACGGTTATCAGAAAAAGGGAGAAGATTATGAGGAGACGCAACTCCTTGAAGATTACAGCATTTCCCTCTCTACTGGCGGTATCTGTAGCACCGCCTATGACTTTGCTAACTACCTCATCGCCACGATGGATTATGCCAACAGTTCTTTACTTTCTTCTGGTTCGCTAGATGCGATGCACACTGTCTCAATGCCCTACGGTGACACCGGATGGGGCTACGGTTTCGGTTGGGAAATTGCTTGGAATGTAGGACGAAAAATCGTGTCACATAGCGGGGGACTCCCCGGCATTGCCACGTATGCGCTGATGGTTCCAGCGGAACGACTTGGCGTGGTGGTGTTGACAAATTCAAGGGGCTGGGGAGCGCAACAGATCGCCGAACAATTGGCAAGTACTGTTTTAGGCACACCGCTCTTGCGATCAACCTTTGAGGACCCGGTTCCTTTCAACACCCGTTACACCCCTCCGTGTGCTGACACTCTCGCACAATATGTTGGAAAGTACACACGGGTTTACCGAGCGGAAGAAGAACAGATTAGCGTAGAGATGGAGATAGGCAAACTGATACTCCGATATACTGATGGCGAGGCGATACCCTTTATTGCTATTGGCAAAGATGTGTTTTTGAGCCGATATTCAGGCAATTGGCGACCAATACATTTTGTGCGTGATCCAGAGGGAAATGTCACCAGCCTACTGCAAAGAGGTCACCTGTTTCAACGGCGTGGATAACGGTTAAAACCTTCTGATACCAAGCCGCGCCGATGCAATTGTGACGATTTTGGGCTCCCAATAGGTTGAAGCATTGACCCAACAACCTGGAAGATGCGAATGAAAGCGACCAAGTCTACTCTATTTTAGATATTAAAATAGAGACTGATACATGAACATTAATGCTACTCATAGGAGGATATTTACATGGGACGATATACTGGACCACGACTGAAAAAGATGCGGGCTTTAGACGTAGAATTGCCCGGACTGTCACGAAAATCAATAGCCAAGCGCCCGTATAGACCCGGGCAGCATGGACAGGCTTCCCAGAGACGTAAAGACTACACGCTCCGTTTAAACGAAAAACAGAAACTTCGTTTCAACTATGGTATAAGTGAGCGTCAACTTCGCCGAGTTGTTCGTGAAGCGATGCGTAGCAGAACCTTAACGGACGACAAAATTATCGAGCTGCTTGAACGGCGACTCGACAACGTTGTGTTTCGCGGTGGACTTGCACCGACAATCCCTGCGGCACGCCAATTAGTTAATCACAACCATGTAACGGTTAACCATAAGCGGGGCAACATCGTGTCATATCGCGTTAAAGTTGGCGACGTGATTCGTCCACGCGAAAAGAGCATTAGAATTGACCCTATTCAGATCGCCTTGTCAGAGGGACCTGCGTTGGATTATCCCGAGTGGGTTGAGTTCGACGAATCAACAGTTTCGATACGAATCGTATCGCTTCCAAATGCTAGTTCTGTTCCTTTTCCGATAGAACTCTCCCTCGTAGTGGAATACTACGCTCAACTACTTTGATGTATCCTATGAATTTCCTCAAAAAAACAGAGATAGGATGAAATCAGGGTTATTTCTCTGTCGGTCTTTTCTGTGTCTTGGAATCATACTTGGAACGCCGGTAGAAAGTGCGGCGCTCAAAAAAGGTTCAACCATAAAACATTGAACATTTACGCATCAGGTTTCACGCATAAGGAGTTCCAATATGTATCCGAAGAATCTGCAAAAAGAGAGGAAGTTGCCTGTGAAAAGTGACGTGGACTTTCAGCGTTTCTGGGTATTTCTTACGATTGTTTTTATCTCGCAGGTTCCAAGTAATTTACTAGCCGAAGACGAAGACACAGCAGCGCACAGAATCGCAACCGCTGTGCGCATTACTGGTGCTCCACCGCAGTTGGATGGCGTTTTGGACGACGAGATATGGAAAAGTGCTCCCCTCCACGAAGGCTTTCGCCAACGCGACCCGGACGAAGCAGAACCCGAAACCGAACGTACTACCTTCCAAGTTGCTTACGATGACGATGTGCTCTATTTTGCTATCATGTGTTATGACAGTGAACCTGATAAAATTGTCTCTCGGCTGGTCCGGCGAGATACCGATATTGAAGCGGATAGAGTCACCCTTAGTCTTGCCCCACACCCCAACCGACAACGCGGTTTTTGGTTTACTGCCTATTCCTCTGGGTCTGTCACAGACGGAACTGTCACCGATGAATATAACCCTCCGTTTGATGATACATGGGACGGTGTATGGGATGTGAAGCCCCGGATTCACGATAATGGTTGGGCAGCAGAATATAAAATCCCATTTCATATCTTGCGGTTCTCCCCAAAAGACGAATACACGTGGGGATTACAGGTCGAGCGATATATCAGTCGTAAAAAAGAGCTGAGCCACTGGCGGTTGGTCAAACGCGATGCGCCTAGCTGGGTAGTTCGCTTTGGAGACCTCACCGGTATCAAAAATATCCGCCCCTCCCGTCACCTTGAGATTGTACCTTACGCCATGGGACGCACGAGGTTTGATGATGAAGCCGACTTATGGGGTAGTATCGGCACCGATGTCCGATATGGGATTACCTCCGGAATTACACTTGACGCAACAATTAACCCCGATTTTGGACAGGTGGAAGCGGATCCAGCGACGCTGAATCTCTCTGCCTATGAGGACTATTTTAGGGAACGCCGCCCCTTCTTTGTCAAGGATTCGACCGCCTTTGTACACTCGGATTATTCCTTCTTTTATTCACGTCGGATCGGGCGAAGCCCGGGGCATTTCTCTGTGCCCGACGATGCTACCGAACTGAGTCGTCCGGAATCAACAACGATTCTCGGTGCTGCCAAAATTGTGGGGAGAACGGAAGGCGGTACCTCCTTTGGTGTTTTGGAAGCCGTGACCACACCTGAGTACGCACAAATTGAACGCACGGTCAACGGTAAGAAAGTCCAAAGCGATCACCTCATTGAGCCGCTAACCAATTACTTTGTCGGTCGAATGAAGCAAGACATCCTAAAAGGAAACTCAAACGTCGGGATACTAACCACTGTTGTAAATCGAAGGGATTCTAACTCGGCGTATGTCGGTGGAATCGATTGGGATTTAAGGTTTGCCAACGATCTGTACCAGATAACTGGCACCCTCGCGGCAAGTCAAGCAGGAGAACTGGATGGGCGTAAGTCGGGGTATCTCGCACTCCTTGAGTTTGACAAACGGGGCGGATGGTTGAGAGGCGAGACCAATGTGCAAGTGTTCTCACCTGACTTTGAGATGAACGACCTCGGCTTCCGATGGCGCGCGGATATGGTGGAGTGGGGTTATTATCTCACGGCGAACAAGGAGCAGCCGTTTAGCATCTTCAGACGTGCCACACTTGGGTCCTTTAGTGAGGTCACCTGGAACTATGACGGTGTCAATATCAACAGTTATGCTGATATATGGACACGTGGTCAATTCAAGAGTTATTGGGAGTATGCGCTGGGGGTTCTCCGCAACTTCGAGTCGTTTAGTGATGACGATGTCCGACGCGGCGGCGTTTTGATTAAGGAGCCCGCAGGCTGGGGAATTATTACACAATTTTCGACTGATAGCCGGAAAATGATTCAGCTGCAGTTGAATCCTCGGCGTTGGTGGTGGCCGATTTTTTCTTGGGATGACAATAGAAAGACTTATGAAGCCAATGTGAGACTCCGCTTACGCATCCGCCTCGCCTCGAATATTGAGGTAACATTGGGCCCCTCATACAGACGTAGGATGCAGGATGCACAGTGGGTGGATCAGATCGAAGAAAAAATCAACGGACAGACGAAAAAACACTATGTCTACGGGGAGTTAGAAAGTCGAACGCTTGATTTCACCACACGCGCAGACATCAGTTTTACCCCGACACTGAGTTTGCAGTTCTACCTGCAACCCTTCGTGACAATCGGCGACTATGCCGACTTTAAGGAACTCGTGGAACCGAAGTCGTATCAGTTCAGACCGTATCCGCTAAACGAAAATCGTGACTTTCACCGGCGGTCTTTGCGAAGCAACGTCGTTCTCCGCTGGGAGTTCCAACCTGGCAGCACGCTATTTTTGGTTTGGTCTCAATCGCGTGAAGCTGCCTTAGACTCAGTAAGAGAAGCTGACCTTGAATTTCGTCCATTGAATCGCCTAGGGAGCAGTTTCACGGACGAAGGGGAGAACATCTTTCTGGTCAAATGCCGATACTGGTTCGGTCTGTGATAATCCAACTTACGGAATTTGACAAATTTGAAGCGTGTAGCTCATAAATTATAGCCATATGACTTGGTGGCCGCGCCTCAGCAGGGCGTGAAACGATTGAAAAACGGAGGTAGACTTATGTATGGAGAAGTGCGAAGCACTCAACGCTTGACCCCGTCGATGGTGCGCGTCGTGTTAGGCGGCGGCGACCTTGACGGATTCGTTCCCATCCCCTATACAGATCAGTACATCAACGCTCAGTTCTTTCCTGGTGGGGCGCCCTACACAGCCCCATTCGACCCGGCTCACTTTGAAGCACTCAACAGCGATCACCGGCCCCGGGGCCGCCGTTACACGGTGCGGAACTGGGACGACAACCAGCGGGAGCTTACCATCGACTTCGTCGTCCACGGCGACCACGGCTACGCAGGGCCCTGGGCGCAACGAGCCCAGCCGGGTGACTGCCTCCAGTTCACTGGACCGGGCGGTGCATACGCTCCTGACCCCGATGCGGCGTGGCACCTCATGGCGGGCGACGAGAGCGCGTTGCCGGCGATTGGCGCATCGCTGGAAGCACTCACACCCGGAGCTCGCGCGGTGGTGTTGGTGGTAGTCGACGGTCCCGATGACGAACTAGTGCTCACCACGCCTGGCGATCTCAACATCACCTGGTTGCATCGGCGCAGTGCTGAGGCCCCTGCAACACTGCTACCCGATGCGGTTGCTGGCTTGGACTTTGCCCCGGGAGCGGTAGACGTGTTTGTCCACGGAGAGGCTGGCGAGGTCCGAGCGGTGCGCAAGCACCTATTGTCCGAACACAGGATCGACGGAAAAAAGGCCTCGATTTCTCCGTATTGGCGACGCACGATGACCGACGAGGAGTGGCGGACCATTAAATCCGCCTGGCTGGCCGACCAAGAAGGCGATGTCTGAGGATTGCTCATTCAGCGGGTTTCTGCAATTGAGCCCGTGGAACGTGTACTGAGTTTTATAGGGGTTGAAAGGGGTTTGTAATATTTCAATAGGTTGAGGAACGAACCCAACAGCAATAAATGTCGCCATGCGCTTTGGTATTCCTAACTTCTACCATAAATTTGGCTATTCAATAATGCTGCCGGAAACGTGGGTCGAATTTGATACGAAATTTGGAATGGTCCCCGACCCCTTTGGTGTCCTGAACGAAGCCGGTGAAGTGATTGGCTATTTTGTCTGCGATGTTGTAGATGTTATTAGAAACATGATTTATTTCATCACACTCGCGTTAATGGATAGGGGATAAAACAGATGACAAAAGAACGAATTCGGATTTTAGTTGATACTTCACGCGATACTGGCTGGTCAAACGGATTGATACAAATTGAGCCGGACAGCGTCTATCAAACCACTAACAACCGGGACTACCTCAGTGAAGCGGTGCTAAGGAATTACGATGTGCTGACGATTTGCAGCAACACATCGCTAAAATATACCGACACAGAGCTCGAACTGATCCGTGAGTTTGTAGAAAATGGCGGTGGACTCCTTTTGGCTTCCAACACAAGTCGATTCGAGCGAGATCTCCGCGAACCGATCTCGGAATTAGGGGTTAATCACATCGCATCTCTCTTCGGAGCGCGTTTTGTTCTGTTACCTGAAAGACAAGGAGAAAAGGGTATCAATGAGAATCCGCCACGTATACCCCACGGACAAGGAGAAATCGATATCGAGGCGAGTCCGTTACGCAGCTATACAAAAAAAGATCTGCGTCTCACTGACTCCGAAATTGTCGAGGGATTGGGAATTGATGACCTGGGCCTTATGCACTGTGGGCTCCTCAATATTCCTGCCGGTAGTCGTGTTTTCTTGGAACACAGTGAGACGAGGGAACCCGTTGGCGCGTGCCTCCATTTCGGATCAGGACGCGTCCTGTTAATCAACGCGCAACTCTTTCCGGAGGAGAATCATCCTGTATCTGGGCAATTTATTGATTGGTTGGGAATCAATCGCGTCTCTTTGACAACAGGGGCACAAACGATCCCCGATGAGATTCCGATTGAGGTGCAGGTCAGAGAGGACGGAAAAATCAGGATTCTCTATACGCACTTCGTTGAAGACCGCGTGGATACCTGTATGGCATTTGCTAAGAAACTGCAGAAGGATATGCTCTCGAAATTCCCTGAGGGTGAAAAAATTGAATGGCAAATCAGTCTGATTCCGTCGGATTTGATACCGGCGGCTACTGTTGAATACTGGCTCGGTTCGGGAGGGTTCGTCGGTGCATGTGTCAGTCCCTCAAGACTCGCCTATGCGTTCGGTTTTGAGGCGAGTGGATTACTCGTCAACAAAACGCCGTTTGGAAAGGCGGCGTATGTTATGTCTGAGGGATTCCAGTTTTTCTTTGGTATCTGGGCAATGAAATTACTAGGATTTGAGCAAGAAGCGGCGGAGATACTTTCCGAATTCGAGCGGCGATTTCAAGAAAATACCGAAGATGAGAAGATGATCGACATCACAAAGGTTTACGATCAACCCTCTCACAAACGGACCTGGATACTGAAGGCACTCCTCGAGAAATATGGGGACGATCTATTCAGCCGATTTGCCGAAATGATGTCAGAAACAGAGGGACCTCCAGACAAGAATATGCCGCTCACAACCTTCTCTCATGTGGATGTACTTATCTATTACCTCAGTCGAGTGGTAGGTGAGGACCTGTTTCCATGGTTTGAAGAGATCGGCACGACCGTCCATCCGCTCCCGTTGTTACCCAATGACAGTGTCGAATTCGTAACGGAAGTCCGTAAACGTCTCAACGGAATAGTTCGTGCCGCAACCGAAGACACCAGCGACAGAATCGATGCAATCGAAGGTCTCCTCAGAATCGCTGACGAATCAGAGGATGGGGTCTCGGAATTGGACGCAGCAGATAGATATGAACGTCTGATTGCAGCCGCAAAACTGCTCAAGGGCTACGATGACCGAGCGATGAAAGTACTTGAAGCACTCACAGTTGAAACTATTGACGACGAACTCGTAGCGATGGCAGTCCTGATGTTGGTTCGCAGTGGTCGATCGGGAGGAATGCTGGATCGACTCGTGGAGATCGCACCGCACCAAGATTACAGATACCAACTTGAAGCTGGATACCTGCTTGAAAAAATGGACCATCCAACCGCTGAACGATTTTCACAAGAGAGGATTGTCGACGAAAACGGTAATCCTGTCATAACAATGGAGGTCGAACATAATAGGGGCTTACATATCGATGCAATCGTTGAGGGGAAGCGCGTTGCTATTTACCGCGCAGACCCCTGCACACATCATTTTCCTTACAACACGCACGCCCCCGGCATTTATATAGGGTGGTTGCATACCGTCCCAAATTATCGTCGGAGGGGATTGTCGCAGTGGATATTGGAGGCGTCAATGTCTCATGAACTTGTCCGTCGGTACTCTTCTATCTCTCTCGTCACTGGCACAGACAACACTGCCCATGCAATATACACGAGTTTAGGGTTCGTTGATGGAATGATAAAACAAGCGTTCACTAAAACGTTGCGCCACGAACCTGTGAAAGTGGTCGAAGGATTAGTCATCCGTCCATACTCGCATGGAGATGAAGTCGCGATGGCAAGGGTATCCAATGCATTTCATGCGGACGAGATGAATCGAGGCCTGGGACGTGCCAGAAGGTGGAGAACATCTGAAACCTGGTTGATTTATCTTGCAGAGAAGGACGGAGAGCTACTTGGTTATCTGCAAGCAGGATGCAGTGAGAACGGAACATCTGCTTGGATATCAGAATTCTGTCTTAAACCCCAACCTTCTGAGAATGAAAGTTTCCTTGAGGAGGTTGGGACTGCTCTGCTCAGCGAGTTGCACAACGAACTGGTGAAACGTGAATATGAACAGGTCAGCTGGAGTTCACGAGGAGAGGCGGAAAAGAATTATGTCAGAAAATTGTTCCACAATTTGGGGTATACGTCGACGAATACAAATTCGGTGTGGATGTTCAGGATCATCAATCTACCAATGTTACTTGAGGAACTTATCCCACTGCTTTCCAAGAGACTGAGCGAGAGCGACGCTTACAAAAACTGGCAAGGGACAATCGGCATCAAAGGCTCGAAACATCGGGCAAGTCTTATCATCAGAGATGGTGAAATTCGCATATCGGCAGAAGTTTCAGAAGGTACTGCAATCCACCTCTCTACAGACGATGAGACGCTCACTCGATTCATTTTGGGGGTCTTCACACCCTACGAAGCATATCTGCAAAATCAGTTGCACGTTGTGCCATCAGTCAACCGTTCGGTAGTAGGTCTGTTGGAGACCCTTTTCCCAGCACGCCAGCAAGTCGAAGATAGAGGGCCACAGTGGCTGCCGAGCCGCTTATATCATGTGTAAGGAGACATCCTATGACAACGAAAAGATTTCTACCTGAAGGTGCTAAAGCCCGAC
Source organism: Candidatus Poribacteria bacterium (assembly GCA_022826645.1). GTDB lineage: Bacteria > Poribacteria > WGA-4E > WGA-4E > PCPOR2b > PCPOR2b. Next base: position 11,451 of record JAJDUM010000080.1, on the reverse strand, counting down.
TCGGTAAAGGTTGGACACGTAATGCGGTGTATTCACCGGATGGCACGCAGCTTGCGGTTGCCAGTTCTATTGGTATTTGGCTATATGATGCACATAGTGGTGAAGTGCTTAATCTCCTCATAGGACATGCCGATCATGTCGAAAGGATCGCATATAGTCCTGATGGCAAAACAATCGTCAGTGGGAGTTACGATAATACCGCCCGTTTATGGGATGTGGAGACGGGCACACTCAAAAACACACTTGAACACACCCGCACTGTGGATAGTGTGGCATATAGTCCGGATGGTAACACTATCGTTAGTGGATGTTGGGATAACACCATCCGTTTATGGGATGCCGCGACGGGTGCGCTCAAAAATAATCTCACCGGACACACCGGTACTGTCTATAGTATCGTCTATAGTCCTAATGGCAGCACTATCGCAAGCGCGAGTCGTGATGAAACCATCCGTTTATGGGATGCCGCGACGGGTGCGCTCAAAAATAATCTCACCGGACACAATTGCCTTGTCATGCGTGTAGCGTATAGTCCCGATGGAAACACTATCGCAAGCGCGAGTCGTGATGAGACCGTACGTTTATGGGATACAGCAACAGGTGCGCTCAAAAATAATCTCGCCGGACACAATCGCTTTGTCGTAAGTGTGGCGTATAGCCCTGATGGAAACACTATCGCAAGCGGGTGTCGCGACCGGACCATGCGTTTATGGGACGCAGCGACAGAATCTCTCAAAAATACGCTCACTGAATATAACGGCAGGGTCTATAGTATCGCGTATAGTCCTAATGGTAGAACAATCGCAAATGTAAATCAGGACCAAATTGTGCGTTTATGGGATACAGTGACGGACACACTTAAAAACACACTCACCGGACACACCGATGCCGTCGACAGTGTGGCGTATAGTCCCGATGGAAACACTATCGCAAGTGGAAGTGAGGATAAGACTGTCCGCTTATGGGGCACAGCGACGGGCGAACTCAAAAACACACTTGAACACCCCCGCAGGGTCTATGATCTGGCGTATAGCCCTGATGGAAACACTATCGTCAGTGGGAGTCGTGATACCACTGTACGTTTATGGGATGCAGCAACTGGCACGCTCAAAAACACACTCGCAGGACACACTCGTACTGTCGTAAGTGTAGCGTATAGTCCCAATGGAAACACTATTGCAAGTGGAAGTGAAGATAAAACTGTGCGTTTATGGGACGCAGCGACGGGTGCACTCAAAAATACTTTTACTGGACACACCGACTGGATCGAAAGTCTCGCGTATAGCCCCGATAGTAGTACACTTGCCAGTGGAAGTGGGGACGGCACTGTGCTTCTATGGGATCTTTCTTGATAACGTGAACGCTGCTAGGGATTCATCTGTCGTTGTAAACACTTTCCGCCGTGAGAAACCGCGATCAAAGAGGATAATTCCCGGAGAATCCGTTTCACCCATACTGGGAAAAGCGGCCATTCTGTCGTCGTCCGACACAGCAAACCGAGGGTGCTAAACTCGTGTCCGAGGTGAAGGTTGGATAGATTCGCGCGACGGAGATCTTGCCGTTGACCCCGATGTCTCAGTAAGCAAGGGAGTTGCCCCCGTGCTGGAAACCCTCTTTCCACCCGGGCACCCGCACGTTTGGTGGCCCGACCAATTTTAGAGGAAATTAATAAAAAAACTTGAATGCCCATCCCAAGGAGAAATAATCAATGGTATCAATTCACAAACGGAGTGTTTTTTGGACAAGCTTACCGATTTTCATCTTGTTGATGACATTTATCAGCATCGTCACGATGGCCGACGATGCTGATAACTTCAAAGCACTGTTTGACCAGACGCAGCGAAGCTCGGTGTTCTATCTTGATAACGGTATGGAGATTATTCTCGTTGAGAACCACGCGAACCCGATGATTGCCGCATTTACCATTGTCAAGACGGGCAGTCGCAACGAGGATGCCGTGACGAACGGGGCTGCACATTTTCTTGAACACCTCCTGTTCAACGGAACGAAAACGCGCACGCAGAAGCAACTCTATGACGAAATGGATTTTTATGGTGGCTACAATAACGCGCACACCGGCCCCGATTACACGAACTACATGGTCCTAATGCCGAAAGAGTTCATCGCACAGGGGATGGATATTCAGGCGGATATGCTGTTTAACTCGACCCTGCCCGAAGAGAAATTCGAGAAAGAACGCGGCATTGTCACCGAGGAGATTGGCAGAAGTGCAGACCGACCGACCTATCAGGTTCAAAACCATTTTCTGCGGATGTTTTTCGCTGGCACGCCTTACGAACGCCCTGTGCTTGGGACGATTTCTACCATAGCAAATCTCCAGCGCGAGCAGGTCTTGGAATACTATCGGACGTGGTACGTGCCGAACAACATGACGCTGATGGTTATCGGCGATTTTTCAACACCAGAGATGGTTGCGCTGGTCAAGGAAAAGTACGGTGGCTATCCGATGGGTCAACTCCCCCGCGCCCAAACGATTCAATTGATGGCTCCGAAAAGCCTGCGAATCATTTGGGCAAACGGCATGGACAAATTCCCCAACGACCGCGCATACCTGAACCTCGGCTATGTTTTGCCACCGCCGACTTCTGAAGATTTTCCAGTGTTGGAGATGCTAACAGAATTTCTCGGCGGCAAAGAGACGTCGCGTCTGAAAATGCTGTTTAAACAGGATGGATACATCGATTGGGTCAATACCATCAGCGCGAGTATCGACTTCAACCGTGATTTTTCGACGCTGCAAATCTCCGCGGAGTTGCCGCTGGATAGCGATGTCGAGCGAACTGTGGAATTGATTACGCAGGCTGTAAAAGAAATGGCGGATGAGCCACTCTCGCAGGAAAAACTCGAATCGGCGTTGGTTTCGCACGTCACTGGCGAAATCTACCTCCAAGAAAAACTCCACTACTACCCGATGATGAAAGCCCCGTACTTAACGGCGATCGGTCCCTCTTTTCTACAGGATAACATAGAAAAATTCAGCCTCGTTACACCACAAGCCATCCAGAACGTAGCGAACAAATACCTGTCCAATCATTTTCCTGTCGTTACGGTGATGTTGCCACCCCAAACCAATTCCAGTGCTACCGTCGGTCAGTCATTAAATCTCTACCACACGGAAACGTTGGCAAACGGCTTGACTGTTGTTGTGCAGGAGAATCGCGATAGTCGTGTCATCGGCATCAACCTTTTGGCAAAGGAACGTGCCTTGAGCGAAGGAAAAGACCGATGGGGAATGATAGAGATTCTACAACGGATGCTCGTTTTTGGTGGCACGCAAAAACATCCGGACGAATCATTCTACCAAACGTTTGAGTCAATTGGTGCAGAGTTGAAAGTCCACGACAATCCGCACATCCCCTACGACAATTACTATAACTCACCTCGCTTCGCCTACATTCGACTGAAACTCATAGATGTCTTTTTTGATCGCGGATTGGTGTTGCTGTCAGAGATGATAAGGCAACCGAGGTTGACCGAAATCGCTTTTGAGCAGGCCAAAAGAGAGGTTATTCCGCTCGCTATGACTAACGCCCAAAGTACGCCACGAGTCGCCGCCCGACTTTTCTACGACAACCTGTTTGTGTCAAATCCTGGCTACGGTTGGGTTCTCGGCAAAGCTGAACAACTTGAAAGCATCCTCTTATCCGATCTGCAAGCTTTTCAGCGCAAATTCTACAACCCGGCAAATCTGATGTTGGTCGTGTCAGGCAACCAGCCAATTGACGGCGTGATGGCGATGGTAAAGCAACACTTCGGCGGCGTATGGGGTGAACCCCAATGGAAACCACCCACCTTTACGCCACAATTAGCCGAACTCGGTCACACGGTTCGCGAGAAAATCGGCAAGCAGCAGTCGTACATCTACCTTGCAAATCGGTTTGAGGCAGCAGAGCCAGACCGACCCGCCCTGCTCGTTCTACGAAACCTGTTCTCTGAAAAACTCGCCTTCAATCTCCGTGAGAAGCAGGGATTGGCTTACAGTATTAGCATGCACGTCCAAAGCTACGATGAACTCAACTGGTATCGCATCACAATGGGGACACGCCCGGAAAATCTGGACCTAGCCCTCGAAGGCATCCAAAACGAGATTCAATCGGTTCGCAATATCACCTTTGATGAAAAAGCCATTCAGCAAGCCATCAATGCCATTTTGGGACGATTTGGTATGCGCCGACTTGACCGCGTTAGCCATGCTTATTGGGTCGGTGTGCGGGTGTTCGACGGCAACTCTCCTGAAGCAGACGAACAGTTCTTCGAGCAGTTGAAAAAGGTCACCGTGGAAGACGTCGAACGTTTGAGACATCAGGTTTTCCAACATGATGACCATCTAATTGTGATTGTGGAGTGAACAGGAATGTTGCAAGAAAGGATCGCTGCAGCGAGTGCTGCCGCTGTTCCGAAAAATTTGCCCAGCAATACTTCCGTTGGAGTCACAGGTTGCGCTAGAATCGGAAGTAGACTGCCTCGTTCCCGTTCACCCGATATGCTGATAGCGCCGAGAAGTAGACCCATCAGTGGCGCTATCAGTACAACAAGATTGATGAGACTGGCGACCGTGCGGCCAAAGCCTGCTACGCCGAAGGTTCCGAGCCCTGAAAATCCTAACGTGCTTAATCCAAGCGCTAGTCCGGTAAATACGACCGTAAATAGCAGAAACCATCGGTTACGCCGGGAATCTTGGACTTCTTTGCTCATCACAATAAAGATATTAGACAGTGCGGTGATTGTGGTTCACTCCTTATCTTGATTATCGGTTAATTCAAAGTCGTGGATCGGGATGGCGGATTTTGCCAATATGCCGAACGGCTCAACCTTTCTATCATGTGGGGCTTGTACTGAGATTTTCACACCGTTCCGTTTTGTGGAAAAATCCTCTTGTTCAAGCAGATCTGCTGCTGTTTCATGGAACGATTCGGGGATGGATAGATGCAGCACTACATCACGTGAAAGGTATCCGTCAAGATGTGTCGGGGGACCTTCAGCAACCTTCTTTCCCCTGTCCATGACAATAACTCGGTCTGCCAGTCTGAAAATTTCATCGAGTCTATGGGTGCAGAAGATTAGGGTCTTGCCTGCTTTTTTGAGATCTTCAAGTGCCGTCCAGAACTCATGGCGCGTGTGGACATCCAGATTGCTCGTCGGTTCGTCTAATAACAGAATCGGCGGATCTGAGAGCAGTGCAATCGCGAGCGCCAACCGTTGCTTCATACCACCGGAGAGATCTCCAACCCGTTTGTCTGCAATCTCCGTTAAATCCCACTCAACCATCAACGTTGCTGAACGATCTGCAGAAACACGTCGCAGACGTGCATAGAACGCAATTGATTCCCGTACCGTCAAGTCGCTGTGAAGCCGGACCTCCTGCGGAACGTAGCCGATCTGTTGGCGAACCATTTTGCTCTCAGTACGCGATGACTTCCCACCGACTGTTATCGTTCCCTCAAAAGGCAGGACTCCCAATAAGCAGCGTAGGACAGTTGTCTTACCGGCACCGTTCTGTCCCCACAACGCTACCGTCTCTCCAGCTGAGATAGCGAAGTTCAAGCCGTCCACTGCGGTCGCTTTACCGAAGCGTTTGATCAGATTAGCTGCCGATATGATAGGAGCCGGATCCGTCTCCGATGATTCATCTTGTATCTCATCTATTTCGTCTTCCGAGGCTTGTGTTCTAGGTACGTTTGATGTAAAGTATGAAATGGGAGGCACAAGAGGATTTAACCATTTTTTTAGATGCCCAGAAATTGACAGGGCAGATAGGAACAGTGCCGAAGCACCTAACAACCATGCCGATGACAGGTGTGCTTTCGGTGCTTTGAGATCGGGCATCGCAGGACGCATACGTGGGGTGTCGTCCGCCAGCTTCGGTTGGGGCATAAAAACAGGAAAGAGTCGGGAGGCAAAATCGAGTGCTTGGACAGATGGGCTATAGGTGAGAACACGTAGCGCGCGATGCTGCTCGGTTAACTTCTCAAACAGATGTACAGACTGATACGGCATGTCCCCGACGCCATCCCCATCCGCATCATAGCCGCTGTAGTCGCTCCAGTAATTTCCTGTCCATCGGTTGGTGCCAAGCTGCCCTTGCCCTTCAATAGTTACCTGTTCGCCATTATCAACGAAACTATTTTCGGTAAAGGTGTTCTTCCGAGCGGATGGGAACGCAAGTATTCCGTAATCATTAAAAGCAATCAGATTATTGCGAAAAGTGTTCGTCGAATTGTCCATGAACATGCCCGCCCGATTATCCGCAACAAAATTGTCGGCGATAAGCCCCTCGTACATATCCTTCTGACCAATCCCGTAACCACTGGCACCGCGATTGGCTATCACCCAATTTTTCTGAAGTCGCAAACGATAACTGTACATCAGATAGACACCGACCGAGTTGCCAATCAGACGGTTATCTTCAATCGTTGTATCGTCGCAATACATGAAGTGGATGCCGTAACGTCCGTTGCGAACCTCATTCCTGCACACGGCGATATTTTTTGAATACCAAATGATCACATCGCGACCATCAGATACACGGTTATCTTCGACCATCGCACCACTGCTATACCAGACCCGAATCAGATCGCCCCGGTGCCCAACATCAAGATCCTTGCCGTGGAAGGTATTGTTTCGGACGATGCTATCCGGCGAATTTCGTATTTGTACTCCGAATAAGGCATCCTCAAATCGGTTTTCCTCAACAATTATCCCCTTCGCCTTTTTGGCCATGATACCGGCATCCCCCTCAGAAAGTCGGTCACCGGTGTTCCGAATTGTGAATCCGCGGACAATAACCTCCGGCGCACTGATTGTGATGACACTACCAACTCCTCCTCCGTCAATCACAGCTCCATTTTCTCCGATGAGAATCACAGATTTATCGACGACAAATCGCTCATAATGGACCCCGCCTTTCACGACAATGGTATCGCCTTGTGCAGCACGTTTTACCGTATCGCCAATACTGGCATTTTGGTCAACGGTTAGGGTCGCGGCGTCCAACGTTGATACACCCGACCATAAAGATACGAGCAGCACGACTCCCATTACTGTTTTCTTAGGGTGAAAGATTCGGTATTTTTTTAAGGAGTGCACAGATAGATAGCACCAAAGTCAGAATGGTGAGGTAAAAACCGAGCTGAAAGGTTGAGGTAGTAGTGACCGATTTGACTGTTGTGGTTGAGTGGTGCCTTCGGATCGAGATTGAGGCCACTATCCGCCAACCACCAATACAATTCTTCCAAAAAAATAATCGGGAACACCAAACCGGGAAGTGTCAACCATATTGCCCATGTGCGGGGAACGAACGCCGCAATTAGCAGGCACAAGCCTGCAATGATAATTGACGGAACAGCGATCGTTCGTTCCAGCTTCCCCGCCGACTCCAGCTCTCGCATCCCGATGTAGTGGTTCAGTTCATCAATTTCTCTGATGTCTCCATCAAGACGGTAGGGCCGAAGCTCGAGCGCTAATCCTTTTGGATAAATTCCTGCTTCAAGATCTACTCGCCAGTAGGGGAATAGCAACGAAGCGAGCAGGAGGATACCTGCGACGATTAGTAGCGCACTTACCAACCACTCGCGCCGTGTGCGTTCAACTTTTAGAAACATAATTGCTCTCTATTATACCGTTTCCGAATTATTTTGTCGCATCATTCGGAAAATCCACGAGGAGGGACTGAGATTCGAAAACGAGATTTTTCTTCACGCATCACGTTCCAGCAATGCGTTAGGCTTTATCAGAAATGGTATAAGTTAAATTTAATCTCACCCCACCGCTTTGGAGCTAATCCCTGCCGCGGAACGGATAGCCCACTATTCCATTCGTTAGGAGAGGTATCACTCGCAGGATGATCGGTCAACTGGGTCAGTTGACCGTCTGAGAGGCGGAACCGGTAGATATCCCATTTCTCACCCTCCTTCCTCAAAGCGATGAGAATTGACTTCCCATCGGCACCCCATGCCACGGTTGTCGAATCCATTTTCGGCAGCGGCACCGGCTCATGCTTGACGACCTCACGCCTTGCCGGAGCAAGTGTGGCGATAATCACGGTTGAGTCTGTCACCAAACCACCGACGGACGCTTTATACATAATCTGCGTCCCATCGGGAGACCACCCCGCTGTGAACATCCAGGTGCCGGGAACCGGTTCGCTTACCTGCCATCGACGGGTGCCATCGGCGTTCACCACGTAGACTTGGCGCCCTTGGTCTATTATCGCCTCAAATGTGATTTGCCCTCCGTCAGGAGACCACTTGGGTTTCGAGGCAAACTTCAGGTCTGTCAACTGCTTCACGTTGCTGCCATCGGCATCCATCACGTAAATGTTGAGTTTTCCATCCCTATCGCTCGAAAAGGCAATCTGCTGCCCATCCGGCGACCAGTCAGGAACACCATCAACTGCCGGGTGACGGGTCAGGTTACGCTGGTTGCTGCCATCGGCATCCATCACATAAATCTCCTCATTCCCATCCCGCACACTGACAAAGACAATCTCTCGCCCGTCAGGGGACCAAGCGGAGGAAAAATCCCCCGCCTCGTTGTGCGTCAGCCGGGTTTGAACTCCTCCGCCCGAATTCATCACATAGATTTCAGAATTCTCATCCCGAGAAGATTTAAACACGATTTTGCTGTAGACAGTGCTCGTTATCAGCCAAAAACTGATAACGAGAATTGGGAATCGCATAGCTAATCAACCTTTGTAAACCGGAGGGGATCCGCATCAACTTGTCCATCACCAAGGAAGTCGTTTCCGTCATAGAGCGAGACCCGCGTATACGCTGTGATATCATACATCACGCCATCTTCTAAATTAGCAACACTGACCCCCTGCCAATCTGAATACTCGCCGTATCCATTCGCAGGCACATCTGGTCCGAATGCTTCAGTTACATCTTGCTTAGGCGACCCATCTGAGTTGGTAACAATATCGCCATCTGTGTCAAAGATAGTATAGTTCAACACATACTTTACTTCGGTTTCGTCCGGGCCGTTTTCAATGAGATAGCGGTGATAGCTCTCTGTGCGCTGGGTTGAGCCCCCGATATACCTCAACTGGCTTGCCGTGACGTTCCAACTTATATTGCCAATGTCGCCGCCTTTTGAGGCTCCAGGGGTGCTTCTGACAATCAATGCCCCCGCTGCCGCCAAAACCAATATGCCAAGACATATAAACACCTTAGGGTATTTCTTTGCAAGTTTCACGGTTTTCCTCCTAAATTGTTGGTTCATAGAGCCAGCTAGTGGGTTTAGGCTTTCTACTCAGAAAAGACCTGATCCCGATAGATATTTCCAAATATAGTGAATATAAAAACCAATAGACGTCAAGAGTAGTAGGCACACGCTATCCCGACGAATCGGATTCAAATGCCAGATCTTGCCAATAGGGCGGAAGTTCAACCCCAAACGATTGTGCCTGGACTATGCGACCTTTGCTGCGGTCAAACTTCCAGAAGGTCATCAACCCTCGATACTTTTCTTTATACTCCGAAATAGGAGCATATTCATTACCTAACGGCATGGCGTATTGTGAACCTTCCACCACATACTCAGTGTCTGGAGTCACCATCGTTGCGCCATGATCGTTGAGGAAAATTGGGTTCTTGACGATCTGTTTCGTTTCAAAGTCCTTCAGATCAATTACTGCAATCTGACCGTTGGCTTTATCGTTGATAAACAGATACTCGCCGTCGTAATCGCCTGCGGTTTCACTTAACGCGGGATGGTGGGTATCTGCCCAAGTGAGGGATTGTCCCTCAACGGTTACCCCTTCGCTTGAAGTGTCCAAGGGTGAGTCCTTCACTCCATAGCCGTACCCCTGCCACGGATCGGGCGTAAAAACCGCAATGACCTTCAGGATACGCATTGATGGCAAACCGACAGCGATGACCTGGCCGCTATGACTGCCGGAGGCAAACATCACATACTCATCATGTCTACCGGTAGGGGTATAAGTGGACAAGGCTGCTTTTATATCATCGGGGGTTAAACTGCGTTCTTGCACGATACGCATCGCATCGGCGGGGAGTTGTGCATGTAAAGACTGATGGCTGCCCAAGTAGAGAAGAACTCCAAGTACTGCAATCCCTAATGTTGAAAGCAGATGTCTTTGCATTGTGCTGTGTTGCATGGTAATTTTTCTCCTTTGTGAAGATTAGATGTCAAATCGTGTTCTGGTTCTGTATTAATGAAACCACATAGTCTGACACCCAATCTGCAATCACTATGCCATGATAATCGGCCTATAGCTTGTAGGTACACATATCGCGCGGAAGGCAGTAGCAGCAAGACTTTCTCTAACATCCTACGCTACCACGCTGGCATTCTGGATTAAGGAAAAATCGAGCGAAAAAACGCCAAGACCGACATTCTGTCAAAAATAGCAGTCTATCTATATTTTTATCTGACATTTTGTCAGAATCTCCGATTTCATCAACCATCAGACTGACATTCTGTCAAATTGTAAAACCTCAAGGTACAATACAGACCACACTTGCTACAGTAAAGCTGGAGTCCAGTAAGCACGTGAGATTAGGTTCCACCTAAAGTCATCACTTCGATGAAGAATCGAATCGGTATACATGTAAATCGAGCAATCATATCTGATGTACAGCATCTCTGGATTCTTTCAAACCTGTATCACCGCTATCTCGGTTTCTCGGTTGGGTTCGGGTCCCAAGTGGTGATGTAAAGTTGACACAGTTTTTAGGTGAAGTTATAATGAAGGTGACTGATTTGCACAGTGGCTCGCTTGTTCACTCCTGATTGGCATTGCTTTTGCTCAATTGTTACTCCGGATACTAGGGCACTTCAATCAACTTGTAGGATAGTAAGCACGAGAAAGGGACCTTAAAATGATTCATACATTGGTGAGGGATTGGATGGCGCAGGAGTTAAGCACAGCCGAAACCGAAACGGAGATTATTGAGGCATATCAATTGATGCTCGTCGCTCAGATTCGACGGTTGCCAGTAGTTGCTTCCGATCAACTCGTTGGCATCGTGACTTTGAGTGATTTATATCGAGTGTTTGATTTATTGAGCAACACGGAGCAGACACTCTCGCAAAAGTTGGAACACATGACGGTAGGGGAAGTAATGACACCCAATCCAGTAACGGTCGCCGAGGACGCGACGATTGGCGAGGCAGCGCAGAAGATGCTGGAAAATAAAGTCAGCGGTTTACCTGTCCTTGATCCTGTAGGTGTCAATCTGGTTGGCATTCTTACCGAGTCAGATATTTTCCGTATCGTTGCCCAGGAATGGTCAACACGACGACACGGTTCAATTTCTCTACCACGTAACGCAAGTTGCTATTTGAATATCCATGGAATTTCCGTTAGAGTATTTGTTGCCTAAAACAAAACACTCAAACAGGAGAATCCCATGGACTTAGTAATTGTAGCATTTTATACGCTTTGTGACGATCTGTTAATTCAGC
>JAJDUM010000058.1 GCA_022826645.1 Candidatus Poribacteria bacterium | reverse complement strand
CGACCTTGAAATTGCAATCGTGAAGAAGCAGAGGACGCAGCCGGAGTATCAATATGTGCCTGAATTACCCATCCAAGTCTAGTACACCGTCAGATAAGTTTTGAAATTATTATATGTGCTATCGTTTGATTTCAATCAATATACACCATCATAATTTATTGGACAGCGTACTAGTTGAACTTTGAAGGTGCGTGTTTTGACGGACCACTCTTGCGGTTTCCCTGACATAAACTGTCAATTCCAAAAACTTCTATCCAAACTCCGATACTGAATCGCCTCTGAAACATGCTCCGCCTCAATGGTTGGGCTTGCTGCAAGATCCGCAATCGTCCGTGCGACTTTCAAGATACGGTCGTAGGCACGGGCACTCAAACCTAACTGTGTGATAGCGACGCGCAGCAGCTCCTGTGCGGCGTCTTCAACTTTGCAGAACTCACGGAGGTGGCGGGATTCCATATTGGCATTGCAGTAGATCTGCGCCTGCGTGAAACGTTCCTGCTGAAGGTCACGTGCCTGCTGCACCCGTTCGCGGATGTTCGCCGACGGCTCTCCAGATAGATTGCTTGCCAAATCCTTGTATTGGACAGCGGGTACTTCCACCTGTAGGTCTATTCGGTCGAGCAGTGGTCCCGAAATTCGGGAAATGTAATTTTGGATTTGTTGCCGCGAACATCGGCACTCACGGCTGGGGTCACCGAAAAAACCACACGGACACGGATTCATCGCTGCAACGAGCATAAAATTGGCGGGGTAGGTGTAGGACGCAGCGGCGCGAGCAATTGCCACCCGCCCATCCTCCAGCGGTTGACGCATTACTTCTAAGACGTTCTTGCGGAATTCCGGTAATTCATCAAGGAATAGAACGCCATGATGAGATAGGCTTACCTCACCCGGACGTGGAAACTTTCCGCCGCCGATTAATCCAGCATCAGAGATTGTGTGATGCGGAGATCTATAAGGACGTGTTGCTATCAAAGGGATATCATTCCCTAACAGTCCCATGATGCTATGGATCTTTGTCGTCTCAAGTGCCTCCTCCAGTGTCATATCTGGTAGGATGGTTGGGATGCGCTTAGCAATCATGGTTTTGCCAGAGCCTGGGGGACCAATCATGATGAGATTATGTCCGCCGGCAGCGGCAACTTCAATTGCTCGCTTGACATGCTCTTGTCCTTTTACATCCACAAAATCAATCGGGTACTCCGAGTGTTGATCAAAAGCGTCCCGAATATCGTATTGGAAGGCGGGAATGGTGCTCTGACCGTTCAGGTGCTCGACTGCCTCCTGTAGCGATTCTACCGGATAAACTGCCAAGCCATCGATCACCGCTGCCTCTTTCGCATTCGCCCTGGGGAGAATAACTCCCTCAAGCTGATTCTCTTTTGCAATGGCAGCCATCGGTAGGCAGCCCTGCAGTGATCGGACACTTCCATCAAGTGCCAGCTCTCCGAGCACCAACATCCGCTGCAAACTATCGCTCTGAATCTGCCCGGTTGCTGCCATCACACCCAGAGCGATGGGCAGATCGAATGCAGAACCCTCTTTCCGGACATCGGCGGGGGCGAGATTGGCGGTAATTCGGCTGGGCGGAAAATAGAATCCTGAATTCTTGATCGCAGCGGTAACCCGTTCTCGACTCTCTTTAACAGCGTTGTCCGGAAGACCAACCGTTGCAAAAGCGGGCAATCCATCCGAAATATCTAACTCGACCTCGACGATATAAGCGTCAATCCCCATGACAGCACTGCTCAAGACCCTCGCAAGCATATTCAACAATCTCCTTTTGTTCATGTTAAGAAATTGTGCAACAGAAACCGAGTTTTTTCCTAAAAACTCGGTTTCTCTGTATGCTTTGCACTTTACTTTTTACATGAACCTCTCCTTTTTTCGTATAGCTTCTCAATACATTAATCAGAACAAGGGATCTACCATGCTCCACGATATATTCTTCACTCGTTAGCGGATGCTTTCTTGGTACGCTGAATAGCCCAGCGGACAAGCACAGTCAGCCCGGCTACAATAGCAGTAGCTACGAGATGTTGTAGCCAGAATCTCAGGTCAATTATCAAGTCTGCAAACCATATAAGAGCTATAACAGATCTAAGATTCTGTTGCCTTGTGAGAGCAAAAATCACTACACAAGGAACTAACAGTGCACCAAAAATGTCTGTTAAATCAAAATTACCTCTCACAATGTTAAATAAACCCGTGGGAAACGCATATCCGGTATAGTGCTGTTCAATCCCACCAAACGGATCACGCCGTATCGTTTTCAACTCACTCGGTATCTGCGACACATCGCGTGCGATTCGACGGGGCACCCCCCGCCAACTCTGGAGCGCTTCCTCATGTGTTTCGCCCTCACCAGTCCACCGAAAATAGTCTTTCAGAAATTGTTCAGGGTTGTCCGATTCGTTCGCGCGACGCAACAAATCCTGTCCTTCAGGCGTCTCCGTGAACCATTTGTAGTCGTCGGACCGTTCTATAGGCTGATCAGGATTTTGGGTTGGCTCTTTATAAGTTGTTCCTTCATCGGTTTCAGAAATAAGATTAGGAAGAACTACGCAGCTTAGCAGGAATATTCCTATAGCGACCGCCACAATTTTTAGATACATGAGTTTTACTTCCTGATCGGTTTAATTGACGTCAATCCAATTCTCATAGCTGTCATTGTTCCGCTTCCTCAAATTTCAGAACAAAAATAGATGCTACCGCCAATCCGATGGTAACTAGGTTGACAACAGACCACAGTTCCCTTGTTGAGTGAACTCTGAGAATGGGATTGTAAATAGCCGCTGTAACTCCAAGGCTCCAAACCCAACCGTTTTTCTCTAGGTTCCATGCCTGAATAGCAAGGTAGACGAACGCTATACAGCAAACGCATCTGAGTAAGATGTAATATCCATAAGGATTCGCAGGATTAAGAGCCCACAATAGCATCGGAATGACGATTGCTTGAGGTATCCAAATCTTTTTCATATCAGTTACCCTGATCAATCTTTAAGGAATCAATATACTCGCGACCTTTACTGGTTAAGAAAATGAAACAAGGGGACGGGATACCTCCTTCAAGGATAACCCCAGGTTCCTCTGTCACTTCTATATATCCAACTTCTAAAATTCGATTGAATAGAAGCAACAGATATGATGGCCATTTCTGTCCGTATCGGTTGCCGTGTTCGTTTCTCTCTGGGACCTGATATAAGTCGAAAAGAAGATCAACCTCTAATTGGCTAAACTTGTCATGGGCGTAACGAAGGTTGGCTTTATAGATTCTTAAAGATTTCCGATCAATTTCACCTCTATCAGCTCTAGCATGGCAATTAGGACACAAAGCAATAAGATTTTCGTACTTGTGTCCTTTACATTTTGCCCATGGAACAATGTGATGGATTTCCGTATCTATGTGCCTACAAATCGCACAACGATGCCCTGCTTCAACTTTAACACGTCGTTCGAGGTCACTGGGTACTTTTGGTCGAGACATTGTTGTTCCTTATCGTGTCTAAGTAACTCTTAACTATTCACGATAGGTATTTCCGTGGACACTTGGCAACCATAGTAAACTTCGGATCTACCATATTTCCCAGCCGCATCTGCCCAACCTGCCCAAGGAAGTGATAGGCTTTCATCCGATCAAACCCGTAATCTGCAACCATCCAGTCTATCAATTCCACCCAAGCGATACGCGCTGCTGCGTCTAACGGCCTCGCGCTACCAGCCACCATGATAAAATCATCGTTAACGATACGGGGCCAACCGATCGTATACCCTTTCTTCAAATCGAGAGTCACCGTCACTTTCGCTGGAATTTCGAGCGCGACACCGGTGAGCTCCCCATCCCCTTGGCTTGCGTGTGCATCGCCGGTGAAAAAATGCGCGCCCTCCACCAACACCGGAAACCATACCTCGTTTCCCGGACAGGTATCGACGCAGTCCATATTTCCGCCGTAATAGTCGGGCGTCAGCGCATTAACCGCTTCAATCTCCGGGGCCACGCCCATCGTGCCCATGAAAGGTTCGTAGGGGATTACCCGCTTTTCATCGAAGCGGATACCATCATCTTCAAGGGATAGGAAGAGCCACTGCTCCTCTAGAGCGTCTTGAAGCATTGGATCCAGCCGCGTGGAGGTCAGTCCCCCAAAGTATGGCACAGTTCCGGTGACCGCATGGTCTCGCGTCGGTTCAATGGCGTGGATTTTGACAACAAGCGTGTCCCCTGGTTCAGCACCTTCGACAAGAATCGGCCCCGTCTGCGGGTTCAGGAAAGGGTATGTGCAGACATCCGCAAAATGCTCCACTTCTGGCGTCAACTTATTTTCAAAGGCATCTACCGTATGGATGCAGACCGTTTCACCGGGCGTTACCCTTGCGATGGACGGATGGAAGGGAGAGTAGGTATAACAGTAAGGTCCAGTCTGTTCTATCTCACGCACGGTCATTGTGGACGTAGCCTCCATTATTTGACACGGTTCATGACAGGGTTAGATGACAACAACGAAATACAAAACTGAATAGGACTATCCCAGGCGGCTGTGGCATTCAAGCATATTCCAGATAAGCACGCTTGATGCGTTCAAGGAGCTGTTTTTGATCGCCCTCCCACAAGCGGTCGGAGAAAATCTCAACTTCGTGAAAGCCGTTAAACCCAGCGGCTTCCACCCAAGAACGAATCTCCCGGATCCTAATAATACCCTCGCCCATCAAGCCCCGATCATTGAGCATGTCTTCCATATCCAATTTCCAGTCACAGATGTGGAAAGCTAAGAGATTGCCGTGCTCTCCACAGCGCTTACATTCTGCTTCCAACTCTGTATCCCACCAGAGATGAAACACATCTACCACGACACCGATGTATATAATGGTCCCCAATATTCGGGCCAGGAGTTAAGTAAGAAATATGGTCTAACTGTCCCGTATAAATGGAGGATTGAAGATGTCAACCCAACGGATTCGTCATACAGCAAAATTCAAGTTTACTGTTGCCCTTGAAGCCATCAAGTCAGACAAAACGATTAGCCAATTGGCAAGTGCCCACCAGTTGCACCCGAGCCAAATCAGCCAATGGAAGAAACAGTTGCTTGAACAGGGGAGCGATATTTTCGCTACTCACCCGACCAAGCGACAACGTGAGCAGAATGACAGAGAGTCGAGTCTGTATGAGCAAATTGGTCGGTTGAATATGGAACTGGATTGGTTGAAAAAAAAAGCTGCCTCAAGCGA
>JAJDUM010000086.1 GCA_022826645.1 Candidatus Poribacteria bacterium | reverse complement strand
CGAGGGCAATTTTCTCAAGACAGGAGCCAACACCTTCTTTCAAGGTGGAAGTATTGATAACGTGACGGGGAAAATCACAGGACTCAACTCCGTACGGTTGTCCACCCAAGGCGTGACCGGCACCGGCTCCCTGCTCCACGTAAACTTCACGGCAAAATCGGGAGGCGACACAAAGGTGGCACTACAGAACTTCCAGTTCAGCTCTATCTCCGGGGGAAACATCCCCGCAGGGCCGCATGAAATCACCATCACGGTCGAGGGACAGTCGGCAACCGGGGACGTGAATCGAGATGGGCAAGTAGACTCTCGGGATCTGGTGCTTGTTGCACAAAAACTGAATCAAACGGTCTCCGCTGACGATCCTGCGGATGTCAACGGTGATGGTGTTGTCAACACCGTTGACCTGATTATCGTCTCACAGGCAATCGGCAGCACCGCTGCTCCCGCTGCACCTTCAACCTTCCCCACTTTCCCTCGACTCACAGGGGACCCCACTATTTTCCCCCCGCCTGTGCTTGCATCCCGATCTATCGGGGCGGGTCTTGGACTCACGGAACGGAGGGGACCGAGGGGGGTAATAACCATCGCCCCCGCAATGATAGAATCGTGGATTGCGCAAGCGCGGTTAGAAGATGACGGTTCACTTGTCTTCAAAGAGGGGATAGAAAATCTTGAAAAGCTGCTCGCCTCACTGATACCAGAGGAGACAGCGTTATTGGCAAACTACCCGAACCCGTTTAACCCGGAGACGTGGATACCGTATCAGTTGGCAACTCCCGCAGAGGTCACGCTGACAATCTATGATATGAACGGGGAGGCAGTTCGGCGGTTGGCGGTAGGACATCAGGCAGCGGGTATGTATCAGAGTCGCAGCCGTGCGGCCTATTGGGACGGTCGCAATCAGCTTGGCGAACAACTCGCCAGTGGTCTCTATTTTTATACACTAACAACAGGCGATTTCACAGCGACGCGGCGGATGCTAATACTGAAGTAAAATTGGTTCATTAGTTCATTGGTTTATTCGTTGTGGAACAAACGCAGTTGGCTCATGTAAAAGGAAAGGCAAAACACACTGAAAAACCGAGTTTTGAAGAAAAAACTCGGTTTCTATTGCACTGTTTCTTAACATGAGCGACACAGTTGAATGCTCAAAGTTTCCGTTTCAAGAGCCTTTGGTCTTTTGAGTTAATTAGTTCATTAATGCACAAATGAACCAACGTCCTTGATCTGTGCTATCCGACTCATCTGTTCAATCTGTGATTCAGACAATAATTTTGCTGCTTATCCCACAGACCTAAAACAATAAGGAGGCATTCATGGCTGAACCCAAATATACCGTAGCAGTTATTGGTTGCGGACGCCTCGGTCAGCACTACGCGGAGGTGTATCAGACATTGCCCAATACCGAGTTGGTCGCCATCGTCGAACACAATCCGGAGAGATTACGCGCTGTCGGCGAACGTTTCGGCATCAAGGCACTCTATCCGGATGCCGAAGCTATGTATCGAGAAATCGTTCCCGACATTGCGGCTGTCGTTTTGCCCGGCAAGTACATAAAAGAGGCGGTGATTACGAGTGCCCAGGCGGGTGTCAAAGGCGTATCTACTGACAAACCGATCGGGGCGTGTCTGGCAGACGTTGATGAGATGGTAGAGGTATGTGAGGAGCGTGGTGTAGTCTTTGCCGGTGGCAATCTCCAGCGTGCAATGTCGGAGGTCCAAGAGGTTGCCGGTTGGCTTCGCGCTGGCAACTACGGCGAACTACGCGGTGCCTGTGTCCATCGTTGGGGAGGCGAGATATCGGGCGGCGGGTGTCAGCATATCGCTGTGCTGCGGCTTCTGGCACAAGCAGAGATCACAGAGGTAATAGCATGGGGCAAACCCGAAGCAGCCCTCCACGGCAGCGACGATGAGGGTTTGATCATCAACGGACAGTTTCGTCTGAATAACGGTCTGATTTGCCCAGTTTTCGGCGAGGAGACGCCTTACCGAGGTGTTGATGTATGGACCGACGATACGCTCATACGGTGGGATTGGGCGCCCCCCGAAATCTATCGTGGCTTCAAGCAGAACGGAGAGTGGATTAAGGAGGAAACCTCCTACACACCGGTACAATATCCCCGTTTCTCCTATATGGTAACGTCAATCATCTCTTTCCTTGACGTGTTATCAAACGGAGGAGAGCTGGCTATATCCGGGCATGATCTGCGGCAGTCTCTTGAAGCGGCGGTTGCCGCCAAGTACTCCGCGCTGTGGGGCAGCGTTCCGCTAAAGTTACCGCTGGAAGATCGCTCACTGACGCTCTATCCGCGGCCGTACCGATGGCTCGGCGGCGATCAGTCGGGACGACGACAAACCTACGAGGAGGCGTTGTCGGATCCTCTATTTCCTAAGTCCAGCGGATAGTTCGTAGGGAACGCAGATCTGCGTTCCCTACTAAGAATGGGCAAGTCGTTGTGAGATTACGTCGGAGGCTTAGTTGAATTGCTCCTTACTCTGGCGAACCGCTTTACCTTTGCCCCGAATGATGTCGTCTCTGTGCCATGTGTGAATGGCACGACTGATATAGTCGTCATCACCAAGCATCTGTCCCACGCGGTCTTTCGAGACCCAGTCATAGCGACCATCGGTGAGCGGCTTGGATCCTAACGCCCCGTCGGAGTAGCCGTACACGCGGCAGATGCCGTCCGACTCTTTGGCATCTTCGATATATGACATCCACGGGACTTCCAATCCGAGTTGTGTTTTTGTGAGATCTTGCAGCGAGGCGATACGTGCGCCGATGTCCCAGCCGACCCCCTCTTCTTCTTCCAAACCCGCTCCACCGGGCAATTCCCAACGGTCATTTTCACTATCGTGGTGGAGCAAGTACTTTGATTCACCATCAGATGGACACTCAATAAGCAAACGTGTCGTCGTGATGGGTTTGTCGAAACAGACAGGGATAAGGCGTTTACCGGCGTTGCTCAATGAGCCAAGTGCCGCGGGATTGTAGGGATAGTAGCCTGCGGCGGGAGGCGCGTTGACCGCACAATATTTGTGGAAAATCCCGCAACGATCATCCGTAGCGGTGCCTGCGGGTGCTCTGTGCCACGTATGTTGGTTTGTGATAAGCAGGTCGCCTGCCTTAAGCTCCGGATCGATAAAAGGCGCGAGCTGCTTGGTGTCGGGACGGGTGAGATCCAAGATATGCGCTTCTTCGTCAATGACCTGAACCAACTTATGAGATCCGGGGGACACCATGAAGGGACCATACACCTCATCGAAATCGGTCAGTGGGAGGATAGCGAAAACCCAGTTCATGGATGAACCGACCGGGCGCCAACGCTTGTAGTCACAATGGCCTCCAGAGCCTCTATCACCCGGACTCCGTAGATACGCAACGAAAGCGGTCAGATGCGCTGGCTGACCGAGCGCACACTCAACAGCATTCACAACCGTTGGGTGTTCCGCAATGGAGGCAAGGCTCGACTCTGCCATCTTATTGCCGGCGATCGTATACTTCCCCGGCTCAGGATACTTCAGCGAATCCGGGTACGAATTGCACTGCGCTTGTTCTCGGACAACACGACGATATTCGTCCGCTTCGTCAGGGGACAGCACATTACGAACAATCGCATAACCGTTCTCATGGAAGTCAGCTATCTGTTGATCATTAAGAATTGGAGTGTTAGTCGTAGTCATAATGGAAGGCACCTCGCAGGGAAAAATGGTGAAACATTGTAGTGGTCGCTTTCGAGAGTCGTGAAGGCGCAACCGCCTGATATCCTCGTTAAGCTGCCGCGGCTAAATCCCGATACTTCTCATAGAGTTGATGGCAGTTCATAATTGGTATGTTCTCTTCCTGTGCCATCTCAATCAACCATTGGATGTGCTTCAGTTCTGGGTCAAAGCGGTATACCGACCACGGATGCATTGCCGGCGAATAAACGAGATTACGATCAATAGCGTACTGAAATTCCTTTCTTCGTGCCCAAAACCCCTCCTCTATCGTTGCGGGCAACGTTTCCAGAACCGTTCCGTCCGCAAATCCGGGAGCAGGTTTCCAGCCATCGCTCTGATGTCCCGTATTGAACAGTAGATTGCAATGCCACCCAGTCACCGGTATCTCAAATAGCTCTGGGTATCCATCCTCAACGTACCAGTACGGTTGGGTGAAAGGTGCAGGCATCGGCTGTTCCGGTGGTCCTATACCATCGGCAATAATAAACTGATACTCCTGTTCTGACAAAATAGCGAGTTGCTTCGGATGTCCCTGTAGTCCCCGGTAAAAACCGCCGGGCGCACAAAAACCGATGGGACCGGTTCCAAAGTATCGCGCAATAAGGTCTGATGTCTGTTCGAGTTCCGCACTGAACTGTCGGAGCACTGTGGGCTCATCGCTTGAAATTCCCATGTGGCTGTAGGTATGCGATGCAATATCGAACAAAGGATTGTCTCTTAGCAGCTCCGCGAGATCATCGCCCGCCCTTTCGATCACTTTACCCACAACACAAAAGGTCGCGGGCGCATCATACCGGTTCAAAACCTGTGTAATCTGTTCGACGCTGGCAAGGGTTTCCTGCAGCCAGATTTCCCAGTTTTCGTCGGATTCGATACTTGGATGGAGCGCGTACGCGCTTTCGACATCAAATCTAAGGACAAACATAGATCCTCCTCCGATGCTTTCTCCAATTGTATCACGATTCCGTTAAAAATCAAACCAATATTTATTTGAGCCGTTATATGTGATAGGCGTCCCCTTCCAAGAACCCTGAACGGCATTTCAAATCGATAAGGAGTCCTCCTATGATACCATGGCATTGTGTCTTGGAACTCAACACAGAACGGCATACGGTAACGGGCAGCGAAACAGCCCTCACCGATGCCATAAGACGTGGCTGCGATCTACGGATCTACACCGAATTTATCCATAACGAGCACATTGATGTCACCTCCGAGAGCACTGAGCGCATACGCGAAGTTGCCGAATTCGGCGTCACCTATCTGCTTGAGGATTCTTGGGCAGCGGGCATAATGAGCCTGCGTCAACCCGTTTCGCTGCCTCATGGCTTCGGTCCCCGTGCGTCGATGTCGTTTTTCCTCTACAATCAGAACGGACAGCAGGCGATTGCCCGTCCACATCTCGACGGACAGCAGGCAGCACAAGCCCCCAGCGCCCTGCATATTGACGACAATACAGACATGCCAAAATACCACCCGCACGATGGTTGGGATGGGCAGACCAATGCACCGAGTCAGAACTTTATCTACGATTTTGACCTGTATCGCTTTTATGTGCGTGACGAGTGGCGTGAAGTGCTATCACACGATGCCGATGGGGCAGTTCAGTCAGGATCGGTTCGCGATCTTGCTGATGCCTTCTCGCAAGGCTGTGAAGTGAAGGTTGGGGTTCGGGGGTTGTGCGCGGATCTGGCAGCGGATTGGGCCACAGCAATAGATCATGAGATGTTCGTACAGACCGGATCGTGCTACTACTACACGGCACAGGAACTGTTTATTGCCGGAACGCATCCAACCATCCGTGTCAAGCCTGCTGTGCCTCTTATATACGCGAGCCGAGGTTGGGACTTCGGTTGGCTGATGGTGCGGACGGATGGATCGGTCGTATACAGACGTTGTGACCCGTACACATTGGCATTCAAGGATGTTGCGGGCAATTATGCTTTGCGGTGGTTCGTCCGCTGACAAGAATGGCATGTCTTGAACAGAATCCTTTCCTCTCACAAAAAAGTAAGAAGAGAGTAATTGCATAAAGCATGTTGGCGTACCAGGGCATATTATGGTATAATCACTTCGATTTTCTTATGTCCTCTATGGTACTATAGGAGACCAAAAATGAACCAAACTTTAGATGCTGACACAGAGGTTTTAATTCGTGAAGTGACTAATCTCTCTGAATCCGCCTTTACACGGGTTTGGGATAATTCAGCAGATGCTATCTACGATGAGCTATGAATGAGGTGATGTGGTTCTCGTTGCGAATAGTTTAGAAGACCGTTATGACTGGTGCAATATACACCCATAGGGGCATTTATGGTGAATTAGAGAAATAAGTGGACATTTACTAATACTCCGACATTCGTGAAGTTTCGAAAGTCCCCCTGATAAGGGGGATTTAGGGGGTTGGCTGTACCTTGAAAGTGTCTAAGTAATTCTAAAATCTACCATAATTCTCCCATGGCTCGATCTCCCGGTCAAGGCTACAGCGGGGCAAGATGCCTCGCCTACGGATTTGGATTATTCCGAAATCGGTCAAAAAACGGAAAACTAAATAGCCCTATATGCACCTATAAAAAGTATTGACAAATTAACTATCAATCTGTATACTAGAGAGAGTTATCACTTAATCTATCTTTCGTGTTAAGGGTTTTGAATTTCAGCTAATACTACAATGTCACCCCCTACTCAGTGAAAGTCCTCACAATGGCGCGATCCTTCGTCCCAATGAGAATGATAGCCTGAGTTTTGACTGCTCCCCAGCATTTTAACAAACGACCTGATATTGTAGTCCAAACGTTCAGGAGAAAAAGCTAATGAAAACACTCAGAAATATTTCAACAGTTATCGCATTTGCATTTATATTGGCAGGGATCTCCGGATGCAGCGGCTGCAATCCGCCCCCTGAACCAGCCAGTTTCAGCCCAATGGAAGGTCCCGAAACAGGTGGGACAACCATCCGAATTACGGGCGACAAGTTCGATATGAAAAATGGCGTTACGGTGAAAATCGGTGGGAAGAATGCCACAAGCGTAAATGTCCCCAGTAAGATGCAGCTTACAGCAGTGACACCGGCGGGGATAGCAGGCGAATCGGTTTCAGTTGTTATTACCAACAATAGCAATACGAAACCGGAGGGTACTGTTACACTGAGCCAGCAATTCACCTACACCGATGCAACCGCCCCAACAATCACGGCAGTCAGTCCCGCGGCTGGAACGGTCATATCGGAATATGAAGACTCGTTGAGCGTGAGTGTTCCTATCTCAATCACCTTCAGTGAAGATGTTGATAGTACATCTGGGAGCTTGACCGTCTCCGTTAAATCAACGCCGGACTCTGCTACCGAACAATCTGGCGAGGTCGCCGGTACCGTCTCGGGCAGCGGAAACACAATGACATTTACTTCCGATGAACCGTATCGGTCCGGGCGTAAGTATACTGTCAACATATCGGGCGTCAAAGATACCGCCGCCGCGGGGAATACCCTTGAGGAGAGTCACACCTTTAGCTTTACAATCACCTTGCCGGAGAAAGTCGACCGATACCTCGTGAAGGAAGGCGATACGCTTCCAATCATCGCTTCACGTCCAGAAGTATACGATGACGAGAAACTTTGGCCCAGGCTCGCCGAAGCGAATCAGGACGATTATGACTTCGATCGCCGGCGACTCTATCCGGGACGGCAATGGCTGTGGGTACCGCGTGGATCCGCTTGGGGAGATTAATCCTCCATTTTAATCAGGGAGACAGGTAGCAAATCCAACGAAATAGGGGGCTATCATGAGACCTCGTTACCTCGGCTATACGGTGTTGATGGTTTCACTTGCAGCCATATTCTTGGTGGGGTGCAGCGTCCGCACAGTTCCTTTTGAAGAGGAACAGCTAGTCTATGAAGATGAGTATTACCGAGGGTATGATCGCCTCCCACCCAGTCTCCTCTATGATACTTGGCAGCGGTCCCAGTACCATCACTACTACGGTGCCACAGCTGCATTGGGATATCCACCGCCCTATCGGATGAATTTCGACCCGAACCCGCACGATAGCTATCGTGCAGATGAGCAGCCCGTTCAACGCGCTCCCGCTCACACATCAATCCAGTCAAACCGGCGCGTTGGAGAACGTCGGGATCAGAGCGAATTCCAACAGCGGGTAAGTCGAAGCCGCCACGCTCGCTCGAATCGTCTGACGGCTGACTCCACAGAGGACAGGAGCCGTTTACGGAAACAGTTGCAACGACGTCACCGTCAACGAAGGACAGATACGGCGGATGACGACGATCGCGAAGCGCAACGCCGAACCACTCGCCGCCGTGCGAGACGATAGCTTTTAGATACTTTGAAATAAGTTCATGTAACAAAAAAATCCATGTAGAACGTTCTACATGGCTTTTTTTATTGGCGCAATTTGAAAAGAAAGTATAAGGTGTGAACAGAAACCAAGTTTTTGCCAAAAACTCGGTTTCTGTTGTGCGATTTCTCAACATAACACAAGTTGCTAGTGTTGAAAATCTATCGGTTTGTTGCTAAGGTTGAGGGATTCTGCTTTCGCTCCAGCGGAGCGATATGTCTATAGAACGGCGATAAGGGAAATGCCTGCGCTCCAGTTTTGAATCCCGGTTCATCGGGGAGGAGCGCAATGTGTCGACAGGTACACCCCCTACCGTCAGTTTTTAGTAGGAGGGAATTCCGATTCCCGAATATTGCGTTGGTTTCTGATGCTGGGTTTATCAACTAACAACTATGGACAAGTTTGGTAAAAACGTTCAAAATCATTTAAATCAAGATAATCTTTTGAGCGTTCATATTCTACATGAAAAAATAGCGGGCGGAATTTTAGATTTATCTCCAAATCAATTGCAGCTAATTGCTCGATTATCTCTACAGACTCTTCTGAAAGTACGATTATAAGGAGAGGGATCTCCTTTCCACAGTGGGACAGGCTTCTTCCAATTTATCGGGATCCTCGACAAGTCGGGACTAGCCTTGATGCGTACTCTCAAATGCTGCGCCTCTGTGATTTAGCCAATAACTTGTCCAATCGGTGCCGTCTGTTTAATCTGCGATTCAGACACATGTCGCCCCTCTGGGGCTTGGAAACAGGCACCTATCGCCCAGCTATAAACATGTCGCCCCGCTGGGGCTAAATGCACCCATGAATGTCTGACCGTGTATGCCTGAAGTTACAGAAGAAGATACCTATCGTCCAGTTTGCGTTATTATCAACGAAATAGCTACCAAAAAGTATAATAAATAGGCAGCCCCAGAAGGCAATCCAAAAGCATGACACTGCTATGTGCTGTGAGCATCGTTAGAGATCCCTAAACTCGGGCAGCCCCTCCACAATCCCAACCGTCTCCAAACTGACCGCAATCACCTTTCCAATCAGCTTGACAATGTACTGCGGATCGTCTGGGCGGTTCGGGTCGTTGACGATGCCGCTGCGTTTGTCCGTCTTGACGCAATACTGATCTATCACCCATTCCAACGCCGACCGATTCCCAAGCCGATAGTCAAACGCCTTTGCGGGTATCCTGTCGAGGGTCAGGAAATCGTTGTAGATAAGTTGCGTTTTGTCTTTGGACAGCTTCATCTTTTCCACACGCCAATCGAGCGGCGTTTCACGGTTTTCGATGAATGCCAACGGATACTCGGACACTGCCTCATAGCCGATGTGAATTTCCCCTAACCGTTCCCCTGCTTTCGCAAATCCCCAGAAGTCCGGTGTGTATGGTAGATGCGGTAGGTCCCGCTTGAGGTTGGCTTCATATCGCTCCCGGTAATTGGGGTGATGCAGGATACCGTAGACATAATGGAAGATGTCCCACTTAGTAATGGTATCGTCCCGGTAATGGGCGCGAAATTGTTCTAATGTCCAATCGGTGACGTTCTCCCGGCGATTCCCTCCGTCTTCGTCGTAGGTGTAGAAGGGAAAGCATTGGGTCTTTTCAAATGCCAGATCTATGTCGGGAATCATATTTGTTGTAAGACAACCAAAGCCTTTTCTATTACCAATACCAGCAACACAAATCACCCGATTTTCCGTTTCCGTTTCAGGTGTAGGGGAAATGGAGGGAAAGACATATACAACATCGTTCATCATTCTGTCAAAGTAGAGATTCAATTTCGTAAATGGCCGATAGAGGGATATTCTCTCTTTGTAGGCGGTATATTTGGTTGTTCGCTCTCGTTTCAGTTTCGCCTTTAAGTCGCGACTCCACTTGATTTTCTCGTCATCATAATTCACAAAATCATCAACGTTTGCGTTCTGATTTTCTCGATGTTGCCACTTGAGTACCTGTTCATTGTAGGTATCAATCATCCCGCTTATGCTTTCAGTTAGGACGTTTCTATTGAAGTTGTACGCCCACGCGTCGCGATTGGTTTTAACGCCGTTGCTATAAATCTTAAAAATCACATCCACCGCCTCACTTTTTGCTGCCTTCGCTTTCTTGGTTCCCATTGGGATGAAGGTCTCAAATTCGGCGTGGAGCCCTTCGGTCAGCCATGTATAACGTGGGTCGGGTTGAACCGTTCGCCAGTCTATATTGCCTATATGTTGGCACTCATTCAGAAAATCGAATTTCTGTTTTTTGTTCCATAGGTCATCGGTGCGATAGTAAAAGATGCGGGCAGGAACAGAGTTACCATCGTTTGTAGTAGGGCGATTTATCGCCCGTCCGGTTTTCACAAATAGGTTGATGCTCACACCGACCCGTATCCCGAACACATTGGCATCCGAAACCTTTAATCCCCTCCGGGCATTTCCACCTAAGTCCAGAATGTAAATCGCGTCGAAATCGTCTGCGAGGTGTTTTCGCATCCCATCAAACGCCACACCGTCAAGAAAGCTGTTGTTCGTTACAAAGGCGACAATTCCCTCCTCTCCTATCCGGTCCGACGCCCATCGAATCGCCTTCACATACGGGTCGGAAAGTTTATTTTTATTTCTCGCTGCAGAATCTTTCGCGTATGTCTCCGAAACCCGTGCATCCATCGTTGGATATTTCCGATTTTTGTTGTTGTCGTTCTCGTTGACCTGACCGACGTTATAGGGCGGATTGCCGATAACCACAAACATCGGGGTGCCCTTTTGACTCTCAACACGCTGGGTGTTCTCCGGCGCGAAAAGCGGCAACTGTCGGTCCTCTGCCAGTTCAAATGTATCCACGAGGCAGATGCCCTCAAAGGGACGATACGCCCCCATCGTCTCATAAAATTCATGCTCGATGTTCATTGACGCGATGTAATAAGGCAGCAACATCACCTCGTTACAGTGGAGTTCCCCCGTGTATTTATCTTCAAGTGCGGTTGGGCGAATTTCGCGCATTATCCGCACGATGAAATTGCCGGTCCCCACAAACGGGTCAATGATGTGCACGCCCGGAGAAGATAGAGAATCGTGAGAGGAACGGAGATCTCCGTTCCCTACAGGGGGGTGCTCGTTCCCAAATTCGGTCTTTAATATCTGATCGACACTTCTCACCATAAAATCGACAATCGGCTGCGGCGTGTAGACCACCCCGTGCGTATCGGCAATCTCTACCGAAAATCCCTGAAAAAACTGCTCGTAAACCGTGTTGAGGAAACTCTGTTTTTGGGAGAAGTCGTTGATGGTTGCGGCTGCCTGTTCAATCGCTTGGTAGAAACGATCGAGGCTATGGAGAAAATCATCACGGCTAAACGCCTGCTCTGTGAGTGCCTTGATGACGGTCTCGATCTCGCGGGCGATGACATTGCGATCAGTGAAGTCGGGGTTGCTAAAGACGGTTCGGAAGATCCGCTCGGTCAGCAGATGTTGGATCAGCATCTCCTCAACCGCCGCTTCGGAGAGGTTGGGATTGATCGATTGACGGCATTTCTCGTAAAAATCCTCAAACGCGGTGGTAAAGTGGGGGTTGGCATCCCGTTCCTTTTGGATCAGGGCTGCCAAGCTGTCTCCGAGTGCGGGCACCACCCCCTTGAATTGTACGACAGCATCCTCCCACTCGATGTATGCTTGCGGACGGTGGGAAAAGAAGGTTTCGAGGACCTCTATCAGCTGCGTCGGGTCATTCAGATCGGCGTCAAGCACCCCCCGACCATTCTGCCAAAGGATGGCGCGTTGTGGGGTTTGGAAGAGGATGTTGTCGCGGGGATAGCCTTTTTCAAATTTGCTTAGGACTTCGGCCGGCAGGTCATCGTGGATATCCTTTGCCTCCCAATAGCCGTGGGGCAGTTGGAAATCGTCGATCAACACACCATCAACCACAATCCGCCTATTACGATTGACGGTTATGGAGTGCTCAGGCACCAAGGTTAAGTTAAACTGCCGCCCACACTGTTCGAGCAGGGATTGAAATGCGGATCGGACGGCGGTTTCGTGTGTAACGCCGAGCCGATCAAATTGCTTGAGTGCGGCGTAGTAGGCTTTGATGGACTTGTGGGTGGGTTTGAGGGTGAGGGAAGGCATGATGTAAGATGCCGTAAATACTTTAATGCGATAAATCCGCGCCCGGTTTTTCTATTTGTTCATAGGACAGATCCGGCAGACTTGCCTGTTGATGGGCATGTTCAATAGTCATTGCCACCAGATTACCGAAGGCATCCAGATCGATATAGATATTCTCGTTAATCTCTTTTGTTTCGGTTACTTCACGCTCTGAGAATTCAACTAGGGCGGTATCCGTATCATGAAAATACTTAACTTTCATTGATTTTCTCCTGTCGCCTCCGGCACGTGACTGGTAGGGAATAACGATCGTTATTCCCTACGAAACCTACTACGAACCCACCGCTTGTAGCAGGGCAATTCATCGTTCGTCCGACGCGCAATAAATTGCGCTACTACAAACCCAAGAAATTGTCGAGATATGAATCTCGACCTACAATCTAAATTTAACGCAAAGGCGCAAAGACGCAGAGACACAAAGAAGAACGAGCAGCTATTTTTTTTGCATCCTGGCTCCCTAGTGCTCTGTCAAATAAATGATGATAAGCACCTTCATTGCGAGGTCCGGTGCGGTTACAAACCGCACCTACCGGGCCTGGGGAACAATGTACTAGCGTCCTTGCGTTTTATGTTACTTATCTTAGGACTCATCGGCGACAGCGGCTTGTGCTGCAGCGAGGCGGGCAACAGGCACGCGGAATGGAGAACAGGAAACATAGTCCAAACCGGAGTCGTGGCAGAAGACAACGGAACTCGGCTCACCACCATGCTCACCGCAGATGCCGACTTTGAGATCTGAGCGCGTTTCGCGTCCTTTGTTCGTGCCGATTTGTACTAACTGACCGACACCGCCCTGATCCAGCACCTGGAACGGATCATGTTCAAGAATACCGCCATCCACATACTCACCCAGGAATTTACCGGCATCGTCGCGACTCATTCCGAAGGTAGTCTGTGTGAGATCGTTCGTCCCGAAGGAGAAAAACTCTGCCTCCTGCGCGATTTCATCCGCAGTGAGCGCGGCTCTCGGTAATTCAATCATCGTCCCGACAAGATATTCGACCTCAGTGCCGGTCTCCGCAAACACTTTTTTCGCAGTATCGACGACCACCTCACGCTGCAACGCCAACTCCTGGACATGCCCAACCAACGGGATCATAATCTCAGGGATCGCCTTAACGCCGCGCTTGGTAACTTCGACAGCCGCCTCAAAGATTGCCCGCGCCTGCATCTCCGTGATTTCCGGGAAGGTGACACCGAGACGACACCCACGGTGCCCCAGCATCGGGTTAAATTCGTGCAACGCCTCCCGTTGCTGGTACAACGTTTCAGCAGGAGTACCGATTTTATCTGCAAGTTCCTGGACATCTTCATCCGTGTGGGGCAAGAACTCATGGAGCGGCGGGTCAAGTGTCCGAATTGTGACAGGGTAGCCGTCCATCGCCTCAAAGATGCCGACGAAATCCTCACGCTGATACGGAAGTAACTTGTCGAGCGCTGCCTTACGTCCCGCCTCATCGTTTGCGAGGATCATCTCGCGGACAGCGTCAATACGCTCTCCTTCAAAGAACATGTGTTCGGTACGGCAGAGACCGATTCCCTCTGCGCCGAACCCTCTCGCGGTTTGTGAGTCACCGGGTGTGTCCGCATTTGTGCGCACACCGAGTTTACGGAACTCATCCGCCCACTCCATCAGTATGCCAAAGTCGCCACTCAATTCAGGATCAATCAGCGCGACCGCTCCCTCAATCACTTCACCGGTTGAACCGTTGAGCGTGATGTAGTCTCCCTCCGTCAGCCGAAGCTCACCAGCCTGAAATTCCTTCGCTGCCTCGTTGACGGCGATTTCGCTACAACCCGCTACACAACATTTTCCCATACCCCGTGCGACAACAGCCGCGTGCGAGGTCATCCCCCCGCGCGCCGTTAAAATGCCTTCCGCTGCATGCATCCCACCGATATCCTCTGGCGATGTTTCGGTACGCACCAGAATTACCTTTTCGCCGGCAGCGACCAGTTCTTCCGCACGAGCCGCTGTGAAAACCACTTTGCCCACAGCAGCGCCGGGGGAGGCGGGTAACCCTTTTGCTATCGGATCAACTTGGACCTCAGGGTCAATCATCGGGTGAAGAAGCTGTTCCAGATCATCCGGTGGGATACGGGTCAGGGCGGTCGCTTTGTCGATAAGCCCCTCGTCAACCATTTCAACGGCAGTGCGCACAGCAGCGGCACCAGTCCGTTTGCCGTTACGGGTTTGGAGCATATAAAGGCGTCTATCCTGAATCGTGAATTCGACATCCTGCATATCGCGGTAATGCGCTTCCAGCGTATCCCCAATAGACGTCAGCTGCTCATAGGCATTTGGCATGACCCCCTGGAGCTCATCGATCGGTTGTGGCGTACGGATTCCTGCAACAACATCCTCGCCCTGCGCGTTCATGAGGAATTCGCCATAAAAAGAGTTCTCGCCGGTCGAGGGATCTCGTGTAAACGCAACCCCTGTCCCCGACGTTTCGCCCATATTCCCGTAAACCATCGCCTGGACATTGACCGCCGTGCGTCCAAGTTCTTCAGAGATATTGTTCAATCGGCGGTAGATGAGCGCCCGATCGTTGTTTGACGATTCAAAAACGGCGTCCCTCGCCATGTCGAGCTGCCGACGTGGGTCATCGGGGAAATCTGACCCCGTCTCCTCTTTGACGAGTGCCTTAAACTCGGAAACCAGTTCCGCTAAGTCACTTGCGTCTAAATCTGTATCAAGTTCGACGCCTTTCGCCGCTTTCTTCGCTTCCAAGAGACCCTCAAAGGCATCGTGTTCGACGCCAAGGACCACATCTCCGAACATCTGCACAAACCGACGATAGGCATCATAGGCGAAACGTTCATTCCCCGACCGGGCGGCTAATCCTTTGACTGCATCATCGTTCAAGCCGAGGTTGAGGATGGTGTCCATCATACCGGGCATCGAAACTGCTGCGCCGGATCTGACAGAAACGAGCAGTGGGTTCTCGGTATCCCCGAACTGTGCATCCATCGCCCCTTCTAACTTTTGCAGATTTTCATCAATCTGTTCGTCAAGTCCATCTGGATATTGGTTATCGTTTTCGTGATATAGCCTGCCAGTTTCGGTCGATATTGTGAATCCGGGTGGAACCGGGATACCCAAGCTGGTCATTTCGGCGAGATTGGCGCCTTTACCGCCAAGCAAACTTCTCATCTCAGCACTGCCATCGGTCTGACCGGTCCCGAAAAAGTAAACGTATTTGTCTTGAGCCATTAAAAACCTCCTCAAAAGAATAATGCGTAACGAGTAACAGGTGCGAGATTGTCTCTACAATCCTCGTTACTTCGTCTTTAGGATTATTATTTCCTCTACAACGTGAGTACACAAGAAATTGAACAAAGAAAATCCCTCCACGAAGGGAGGGATACTTGTAAATGAACCTACCTGCACATCAGTTAGGCGAACCACTGCTGCGATACTGAAATGGCTAGGGCGTGTTGACATTTTGAAGCTGCTCATTCGGCAAACGCTGTAATCGTCGGGCAATCTGACAAATGTAGCGCAAACTGTTAGTTTGCACGCTGGGATCACAATCTAACAGATCGTGGTACAAAAGGAGATTGTGGGTCAAGATTCATATCTCGACAAAATACACAGCGTGGCGTGCAACAATCCGGGTTCATTACGCCAAAACTATCGCGCAATGTGCTAGGTGGTGTCGATTTTGGAAAATCGACCTACAGAAACCCGAAATGGTCGCTGACGTGCTAACAATGGGTTGGGAGACCCAACCCCTACGAAGGATTATGCGTTTGTGCAGCCTTTTGATTGTCTGGTTGCAATGAAATGTCAACAGAACCTAGTTATTCTCAGCACCCTCGTTGATCCAATCGATGATCAATTGGGTCTGGGCTGCTTCCAGAGGCGGTCCACCAGGAGGCATCCTACCTTGAACAATCTGCTTGACGATTTCGCTCTCCCTCGCATCGTCTGCAATGACGATCACTCCATCATCCCCGCCCGCTTTGAGGCTGTCATAGGTGCGGAGATCAACACCGTGCGGTCCCCCAGCAACATGGCAACCTGCGGTGGCGCATCGGCTTGTCAGGATAGGCGAAATATCGGCACTAAAAGAGGGGCTTTGTCTACCGGCAGTTGCCGGATCGTTAAAGAACAGACCAAGACTACTCGCAGCCTCATCAAAGTCATCGCCTTCATCGCCGTGCACATGGTCGTGGCCATGACCATCGTCCGTTCTTGCATCATCACCTCCGCAACCAAACATCAGTCCTGCGAGAAGTAATAACACTGCTCCTATTTTTATTCTATACATCAATCATTTCCTCCAATTGGCTTCCTCAAATTTCACCTGTAAAGGCTGCGCAGAAAGGAAGCATTCCTGATAAGTTTTAATTATTCTTGGCACCCTCATTGATCCAATCGATGATGTGTTGGATCTGGGCTGCATCCAAAGGTGGTCCCTCAGGAGGCATCTTGCCCTCTGCAATCTCTTCGACTATTTCGCTCTCCCTTGCATTGCCTGTAATAACGATAGCGCCTTCGTCTCCACCCTTCATGAGCGTGTCATACGTGCGGAGATCAATATCGTGCGGTCCATCAACAACATGGCACTCTGCAATGGCGCACCGTTCTGTCAAGATGGGCGAAATATCGGCGCTAAAAGAGGGACTCGGTCGACCAGCAGTCGTGGGATTGTCAAATACCAGACCGAGATCCTTAATAGCGCTCCCACAGCCGTAAAAATAAAATATGAATCCAGCAACGAGTAACAATACCGTTCCTATGTTTATTCTATACATCAATCATCTCCTCCACCTGTTTACTCCACGTTCCACTCGTCAAAAGCGGTGTGAAAAGGAAGCGTTTTGGGTGAAATCTTTGGTGGCTCATGTAAAAACAGAGTGCAGTTACGGTGAAAGCGTTGAGGGCGGGGCAAGATGCCCCGCCTACGGTTTTTGAGGCAAGTCGGTGCTGTTGCACTAATTCTTAACATGAGCGATCTTTGGTTATTGAGGGCTCCCGGTGCAGACGCGCTAGAGCCTGTCCCGATTCAAAAATGTAATCGCCAGGACTAGTTTGCCAACTGAATCACCCCGCAACCGATTCGTGCGCCAGCATTACCCGAAGGCTGCGACGTAAAATCGTCGGCATCCGCATGGACAATCATGCTTTTGCCAACAACATCTAGGATGGAGCCGGTGCCCATTTCCCAAAGGTCTGTCGTCAACTCAATTTTACCTGTGCCATCCTCACCAACATTTATATTGCCGATGTCTCCGAGGTGGAATTCACCTTCTCCCCATTTTCCGTGATCAACGTTAGTGGGATTCCAATGGCCGCCGGCGGATGTGCCATCGGGTGCACTACAATCGCCATACTCATGAATATGCACGCCGTGAAGCCCCGGAGATACGTTCTGAACCTCAACGATGAGTGTGATTGTATCACCGCTCTGTGTAAAAATTGCTGTTCCGGTCAGATTACTTCCGCTCGTCGCACCGATGACTGCAATCGCTTGTTGTGATGGTATCGGAGGGATTACTATCTCCTGTGCTATATCGCACCCCATCCAAGAAACAGAAACACAAACTAACAACAGTAGCCATATCGTCTTTATACCAAAGGCAACTAAACGTTTTTTCATCGTTATATCCTCCATAGTTAAGAGATTGTTTTATAAAGTAGGTGAAACAGTCATCTTTCGCCATTTTAGGGGCAAAATTAACCGATTTTGAGGGTATTTACCCGTAAAATGACAATTTTCAGAGATTAATTTCGATTCATCGGGACAGGCTCTAAATTGAATAGATCATTCGGCTGGCTTCTTCATACTCGGCTTGCAGGGGATCTGTGGAAAGGAAGAGTTTTTGGTAGGGTTCGTAAAGTTGGATATAGCTCCAATTAACACCGCACAGAATCTTTCGCTCATTCGCCAGCTTTACAAAACGACCACGGAACTTCGCCCGAGTGGTCTCCGGTGGGTGATGCATCGCATGCTCAACCTCACTATCGCTGACAATTCGTTCAACGCGTCCATCTTTTTCGAGCTTGTAGTACAATCCAAGCTCGGGCCGAATATTGTGGTACTGTAGATCCAGCATCAGCACTTTGGCGGAATTCCATTTGAGTTGTCGGCTTTCCACATAGGTTTCAATCAACTTTTTCTTGATAACCCAATCAAGTTCTCGATCAAGCTGCATCGGATCGGTTTCCAAACAGGTCAGCACATATTCCCACCGTGCCATAATCTGATCGGTCACTGGATCCGATTCCACCTGCTCAAAATACTGCTTGGCGCATTCGAGGTATTCCCACTGCATCTCGACCCCTGAAAGCCGTTTGCCGTTTTCCAACTCAATTTTTCGGGTGCAGGTGATATCTTCGGAGATCTGCTGGATCGCTCGGACGGAATCACGCAACGCAAGGCGCTGCTTGATAAAGTTATCTTCGATCATCCGCAAAACGATTGCAGTCGTACCGATCTTAAGGTAGGTGGCAAACTCGGACATATTGGAGTCACCAACGATCACGTGTAGGCGCCGATATTTTTCTCGGTCCGCATGCGGCTCATCACGCGTGTTGATGATGCCTCGCGCTGTCGTCGTTGCAATCGAGATCTCTTCACGGATATGTTGTGCACGTTGAGAGATTGCGTACGCGCCACGATTGGTGGATTTGACTTTCCCCGCCCCGGCAAAGACTTGGCGCGTCACAAAAAAGGGAATGAGCTGCGCAGCGAGTTGCCGAAAACTCACACGGCGGTCCATCAGGTAGTTCTCATGGCAGCCGTAGGTGTTGCCGGGCGTATCGGTATTATTCTTGAAAACCGAAATCCGCCCAAGAAATCCATCGGCTTGCATTTTCCGCTCTGCCGCAACCGATAGCCGCTCGATGATTCGTTCACCAGCTTTATCGTGGCTCACCAAGTCGCTCACATTATCGCATTCGGGGGTTGCATATTCGGGGTGGCAACCGATGTCTTGATAAAACCGAGCACCGTTCTCGAGAAAAACGTCTGGATACATCCGCCCAGAGATGATTTCGCGAAACAGATACATCACCGCATTTTGGATCGATAACGCTTTGCCGCCACGTCGATCCGACGTGCAGATGATCCCATACTCGTTTTCCAGACCATAAATCCTTCGGTTCATGCGCTCAAGATCTCACTCAGTTCGTCGGGAAGCAAACGTTTAAATTTGCGCCGATTGCGAGTTTCGTCGAGTACGGCTGCTTCGATTGTCTCAGCCGTCACCTGGTATCGCTCTGCTTCGTCTACCTCTGCTTCGATCGTTTCAAAGGTCCTTGCCGCAAGCCTCACAGCGCCATTCAGATCCAGACCACCGCTATATTCATTTTCGAGGATACCGGAAATTTCATCTGCCCGCCCGCCGATAACGGTATATTCATTGTCTTCCCAGAACGTCCCATCAAAAGACAGATGATAGATCCTGTTGCTCGATGAAGAATCTTCGCGGATTTCGCACAGGAGAAGTTCTACTTCAAGCGGTTTCGCATCAGACTGTCGATATATCCCACCGATCTGCTGTGAATACTGATTTGCGAGCCATCGCGCCGTAACATCTTCACGGTTGAAGGTAAACCCCTTGATTTCGGCACCCTGAATCCCGGCGTATCGTAACGCTTCGTAGTCGGGGTAAAGTCCGGTCGCTGCAAGTGCAATACGGTCATAGATTTCCGAAATCTTGAAAACCGTCGCCAACGGATTTTCTGCGACCATCAGAATACCATCGCGGTACTCTAAAACAATAACCTCTTTGGCTTTCTCGATCCCCTTCCGAGCAAAATCCTCCTTTTCCTGCATGATTTGCTCAGGCGACACATAGTACGGTGCGGGCATCTACCCCTCCCTCAAATAGCAGGTGTCGATTATCAGTAGTCCTCAATGCGGCTGAGCCACGATAGACACACCCTGATTCTTTCGTCGGTTTTGCCAATCCAACGGGCAATCCTGTGGCAAACTGATTGCTAATCCTGAATTGTCAATTGCGGAGTCTGTCGAGTAGCTCAGTATAGAGTTCTTTAACCTCTGAATCCGGTATATCTGAGATTCCCGTGGAGTCAATGATCTTGATTGTTGGGAAAATCTCCCGAATAAAATCGGGACCGCCTGTCGCTACATCTTCATCGGCGGCATCCCAGAGTGCCTCCGCGACTATCTGTAGGGCACCATCTCGGGACATATCGGAGCTATACAGCTTTTTCAGCGTTGCTTGGGCATCCTTGCCACCGGATCCGGTCGCATAGTATTCGCTTTCTTCGTATTGCCCCCCTATCGCATCGTATTTGAAGATCTTTCCCTCTTTCCGTTTGAGGTCATACCCTGCGAAGATCGGCACGACTACCAATCCCTGCATCGCCATGGGCAAGTTGGACTTGACCATATTTGACAGTGAATTGGCTTTGCCCTCAAGGCTTAACTGTGAGCCCTCTATCTTTTCATAGAACTCCACCTGGACCTGAAAGAGCTTCGCCATCTCCATCGCTGGCCCGGCGACGCCTGCAATAGCGATCGCCGAATAGGTATCTACCTCATAGACCTTCCGGATACGCCGCTCTCCCACCTGAAACCCCGCCGTTGCCTGACGGTCTCCTGCGATGATAATCCCCTCATTATAAACGACAGCCAGTATCGTTGTCCCTTCAAGCAGGTTATCGTAAAGATCCATCAAACTGGTAGCTGGCACATGCTGTCCTTTCAGTTCCGCGTAGCGGAATGACCGAAAATCGGCACTTACAGCGGGTGAGTCTGGCAGGGACGTTATGCCGAACGCCCCTGTACCAAACTTTGATAGAAGCTCCGGACGTTCCCTTTGCAAAAGCTCAAGGAAATCGGAGGTTCTATGGTCGGAGCCGCTAAAGACCACTACTCTCCTCCTCGCTGAATATAATTCTCGACAAATTCTTCTGAATCCTCTTCCAAGATTTCGTCGATTTCATCAAGGATTTGATCGAGGTCTTCTTTAATCTCTTCGCCTTGCTCTACGACTTCTTGATCCGGTTGAACTTCCTCAGTTTCCTGAGTCCGTTTTTCTTTTTGATCCTGTTGTTTTTCGGCTGGCATGTTGCTTCCCTCCTTCTAATCGTTGGATGTCAGAACGGCTTGCACCAGTTCTGCAGCCGTGCAGTCTCTCAATAGATCACCGGTCATCTCCTGTGTTCCGAAGTGCGGCCGATCCATCAAGATTTTATCTAGAGAAGAATCGTCAGTACAAAAAATCATTGAATTCCAGCTTGCGCTGTGAATTTCGTTGGGAAATTTTTGTAAACACATGCCACGAAAATAGGCACGTGTATCAACAGGTGGATTGTTAATCGCTTGAACAATCTCCTCATGTTTGAGGAGCCGTTCAACACGTCCATTTTTCAGCAACCTCGCATACAACCCCTTATTCGGGCGGATGTCATGATATTGCAAATCTAACATCCGAATTTGGTGATCCGAATGGGTTAAACTGTGGCGTCGCAGGTACGCATCAATCAGTCGCTTCTTAATCACCCAATCGAGGTGCCGATCTAAACTCATCGGATCCTCGTCGAGACGGTCGAGAACAAATTCCCACGTCTTCATTACGTCGCTCACAACGTCGGACACATCCGTGGGAATATGTTTGTGCGCCAACTCAAGATATTCGCGCTGAACCTCAATCGGCGTCCATTTCCGACCATCCTCTAAAACCAGAGATTCTTTACAAGAAAGGTCGCGTGACACCGTCTTGATCGCCAAAACAGGGTCAGAGAGCCTGAACTCATCTCCGACCACACCCTGTTCGATGAGCTGCAGTACAATCGCCGTAATTCCCACCTTCAAATAGATGGAAAACTCCGACATATTAGAATCGCCGACAATCACGTGCAGGCGACGGTATAACGCCTCATCCGCGTGCGGCTCGTCCCGCGTATTGATAATCGGACGCGCTACCATCGTGCTGAGACCAACTTCAGTCTCGAAAAAATCGGCACGCTGTGAGATTTGATAATCCGTTTCCGATGCGCCGTTTTCAGCGCCGATCTTACCACTCCCTGTGATGGGCTGCCGCGTCACGAGGAACGGCGTTAATCCATCAACGATATCTTGGAATGGAACGTTTCGAGACATTAGATAATTTTCGTGAGCGCCGTAGCTGTGTCCCTTATAATCACTGTTGTTCTTATAAATAATAATCTCTTGATTCGTAGGCAACAGCTCTTGGGCAGCCAGACGGCTCAAATCTAATATCAGGTCCCCCGCCTTCTCATATTTGACCAAATCACGTGCATTGGTGCATTCCGGGGTGCAATACTCTGGGTGCGCGTGATCGACATAGTACCGTCCACCATTGGCGAGAACATCATTGATGAGACTATTATTTTCCTGATCTGGGATGTCAGTTTCCCCTTCAGAAACAAACCCCCTCGCGTCCATCAATGGACTTTCCTGATCATAGTCCCAAGTGATTCCCTTGATCCCACGGTCCTTATAGATATTGACGACAAGCGTTGAGGCCGCAACCGGATCCGGATCTCGCGCATTTTTGACCGAAATGCCATATTCGGTTTCGGTCCCCATAATCGTTGGTACGGTCATAATCTGCCTTAGAGGTAAGCGCCACCTTTGACGG
This sequence comes from Candidatus Poribacteria bacterium, assembly GCA_022826645.1. Lineage (GTDB taxonomy): Bacteria > Poribacteria > WGA-4E > WGA-4E > PCPOR2b > PCPOR2b. Next base: position 32,906 of record JAJDUM010000086.1, on the reverse strand, counting down.
TTCTTACATCCCGTTTTTTCGGCTCTGGCTCGTGGGTCAACGCCTTAATGTTGACGATCCGATCGCCTTTCCGTCCCGATATCTTCGCCCAATCGTCGGGATTGGTGGTGTTAGGCAGATCTTCATTCTCCTTATATTCTTCTTGGATCGCCATTTCGAGATCTTCGGGGGTCATGCCTTTCTCTTTCCCTTCAGAATCGATCAGCCGTTTGATTGCCATCTTTTTGGCACGATCAACGATGTTTTCAATCATCGCACCGCTCGCAAAATCCTTGAAGTAGAGCGTCTCACGTTCTCCACGATTGTAGGTTACCTCAATGAACTTGTTCTCGTCGGTGGTCGCGTACATCTTCTCAATCGCTTGGGCAGCGAGAGCGTCAGCGGCTTTTTCCCGATCACCATCAAATTTTTCCAGCATGGACGGGGCAATTGGAAGATCCGGCGTCAGGTATATGGCGAAAATATCTTTTGCCCCCTCAGCTTCGGGGCGATCGACCTTAATCTTGATGTCCAATCGACCGGGACGTAAAACAGCAGGATCCAGAAGATCTTGGCGGTTGCTCGCACCGATGACAACCACATCTCTAAGCCCTTCGACACCATCGATCTCAGCGAGGAATTGAGGCACCACCGTTGACTCCATATCGGACGAAATACCCATGCCTCTGGATCGGAAAAGCGAATCCATCTCATCAAAGAAGATGATGACCGGAACCCCTTCTTTGGATTTGTCCTTGGCTTTCTGGAAGACTTCTCGAATCTTTCGCTCTGTCTCGCCAACATACTTATTCAGTAGTTCTGGTCCCTTGATATTAATAAAATAGCTTTCAACATCATCTCTACCTGTCTGCTCCCTAACCCGCGCAGCCAAGCTGTTAGCGACCGCTTTGGCAATTAAGGTTTTACCGCAGCCGGGTGGACCATAGAGTAGCACCCCTTTCGGGGGTTTTAACCGGAATTCCTTGTACTCCTCCGGGTAGAGGTAAGGCGTTTCGATAGCATCCCGAATCGCCTCAATCTGTTCATTCAATCCACCAATATCCGTATATTTAATGTTCGGCACCTCTTCGAGCAGCAGGTCTTCAACTTCAAGTTTGGGTAGCCTCTCCATAACCATCCCCGTGATCGGGTTCAGCATGACATTATCCCCGAACTTAAGCTCCGCCTCATTGAGCGGATCCGATACTTCCACGACTCGCTCTTCATCGGCGCGCAAAGTCACAAGCACACGGTTATCATCAAGCATTTCCTTGACCTTGACCACTTCGCCTTGCCGCTCAAACTCCCTAACACTCACAACATTCATCACGCCGTTGACGATGACCTCTTGACCTTTTTGGAGTTGATCGGCGTTGATTTCCGGGTCCGCATTGACACGCCACCTTTTGCCACCAAGGTCAATATCAAGCGTCCCGTCATCGTTTGATTGAAGGAACACGCCGTAGTTGTTCGGTGGCGCACTGAGTTGTTCAACCTTCTCCTTCAACTGCTCCAGCTTTTCTTTCGCTTCCTGAAGGGTACCAGTCAACTTCCGATTTCTACGGTGGGCGTGCATTAAGTCGCGGGTCATTTCGTAGAGACGAACTTCAACATCGTCGGAAGGCGCAGCGTTTAAGCGTCTTCTCAAGTCATCAATTTCGCTCTCCAACGACTCAATAGTAAATGTCAGTTCACGAATCTTTCTTTCGTAGGATATCCGCTCTGAGGAAGGCGCGGACAGATTCGCCTGATTTTCCACCTCTTCAAGGGCATCTCCTGAATCTTGCGTTTCGGATGGGTTCTTGATGGTAGCCATAGTAACCTTACCTCGGTATATATCTTTAGAATTACGGGATGGTGGCTATCATTATACCGGCGGGAAATAGCGCGCCATCTCGCATTATTAGTTCCAAAAGGAGCTCACTTCTAAGATTTAAATATGTAACCGATAATTCCTCCGGGTTTTGAGTAGATCAATTTCTATCACAATCTCACTCCCGGGCGTCACCATACTGCTCAAGAATGGATTAGATTATAGCATTGGACTATAGTGGTGTCAAGTAAAATATCCCATCACGCCAAGGCTGAAGCGTTAGTTCAAACCCTCATTAAACTCAACAATGACAACGCTTTATTGTGCCGCATTAAATACTTCGTTCAGGAACTGAATCGACGGAGGTACTTCCTTATCAAAATCCCTAAAATTGCACTCCACAGAGACCCGTTTGTTGTATCCCGCATCAGCAAGGCTTTCGGCAAAACGTTGATAATCGTATTCGCCGCTGCCCGGATAGAGCCGATCCGTGTCTGCGACATGCACATGCACAATCCGCTCTCCCGCACGAACGATTTCATCAAACGCTTCCCCTTCAAGCATCTGGTGATAGAAATCAACGAGTACCTGAACCTCCGGCTTATCAAGTTCAGCAGCAAGCTGGGCTGCTTCGGCGATGCTGTTGATTGCGTTTGTCTCTCCACGGTTAAGAGGTTCTATGGCAATGACAAGCCCGTGTCGCCCTGCGTAATTCCCAGCAGCCTCCAAGAACTCAAGGATCTGGTCATGCGCCCGTTTACGAGAGAATCCTTCCGGCACACCCCGTGCGCCACCGCTTCCGAATACAATAATCTCACCGCCAAGCTCAGCTGCGCGTTCCGTCGCATTCGCTAGGTAATTATCCATTCGGGCCTTATCAACATTTGGACCCGTCACCTTCAAGTCAGCGGGGATAAAGCTATTAAAGCATTCGGCTCGCAGCGAGTAATCGGATAGCACCTCCTTGAAGCCCTCGAAAAGGGATTTTGGGGATTCGGGGCAGAGCATTCCCACGCCGAACTCGAAAAAATCGCACCCCGCTTCCGACAAGGTTTTGAGCGTTGCAGGTGCTTTCTCTAACTTCGCTCTGTAAGCCGAACCGGTGTCCAACTGTTTGGCGTCAACCGTCTGTGGAACAAAGGATGCAAGTCCTGCACAACAACTCAATTTCATGGGGAGTCTCCTTTTATTACACAGTTTTCCCAATAAGGTGTTCCCACATTTCTATGCGCAGCCCGCGTTCCTTGTAGTGATCGGATTGAGAACAGGCACATGCTCTCTCGAAGCTGAAGCGACGCATCGATGCAGCGACTTCCTCCGGATGGTGGTTCCAGCTTGGCGATTTCGGCTCACTACCGCGAGTGAAAAGAAACTTGAGCATGTAGCGCGCCTTTGTTCCACGATTCGCTGATGCGGCGTGCCAGATGTCGTAGTGCGTGATTGCCACTGTCCCTGCCTTGACGATGAGGGGAACCTGCTCGCGGAAGTTGGCGTAGGTCGCCATGCGGTCGGTCGGGGCATTGCGGAAGTGTGTACCGGGCATAATTACCGTCGGTCCCAGTTCTGCGGGAACATCTTGGGGATAGTACATCGCCAAAACGGTTTGGATGTGATGATGCCGCTTGTTTGTGCCATCTTGGTGCCATGTTTGGCTCCGTGTGCCGGGCGGGTTCACGTGACAGTGTCTATGACTGTTCATCTGCACATCTTCACCGAGTAAACTTACCAACGCACCGCGGACCTTGGGATGATCGTAGACCTGATAGAGTTTCGGGACTTTATCCAGAATCCCATCGCCCGGATTGTTTCGTGGGATATCTAACCCTTCAAGCTCTTCATAGATCGATTCGTTGAAGCCTTCGGGAAAATCTGCTTCAACAATATGGGAGCCGTGGATGATGAAAGAGATGATTTCGTCATCACTCAATAGATACGGTTTGTCAGCCATCATAAACCTCCAATTTTTGTAGGATAAATTCGTAACCTAAGATGTCAATCTCCCGGTCATCAAATTCCGTCCGCTGATCCGGAAAGTGGATGACCTGCCAACCGTCCAGAATCGCATCATGCACTGTATCGTAGAGCCATTCCTGCTCCTCCGTCACAATCTCTGTTACGGAACCCTGCACCGGCTCGTGTAACGCCAACCCGATGACCTGAGAACGGATGTTCGGTGTCACTGCATGGAGATAGAGCAGGCGCTGTCGCTTGCCTTTCTGGTTTGTGCCGATAATCTGGCGGAGCTGATCCAGATCGTCGCCCTGAATCCCGCCATTATCCAGTTTGGCACGTGCCTCGTCAATCCATTTGTCAATAGCCTCAAGAGCGGTTGGCATAGCTTTCTCTTTCTCGTTTTTTCCCCATCAAAAAAAACTATTTAGACTAAATCCATAGGTTCGTAGTAGCCCAATTTATTGGGCGTTCTTCATACAGACGGGCAATGAATTGCCCCCGATAAATCGGGATTCAAAGCAACCTACTACAAACCAGTCTGTTGGTCTGAACCAAACCAATCCCACCCCTTTCCATAATCTCGTACAGGATAAGCGGTCCAGAGATCTCGCAGCCATTCAACCCCAAGGTGCTTTTGATACCAATGCAAACTCGAACAAGTCCAGTCTAACGGACCTCGCACGTAGTCATGCTTTGTCGGGTTGTAGTGGATATAATTCAGCGTTGTGTAGTAATGTCGTTCATTACGAATCTGTCGATCACTGAAAGAATGCCAAATTTTTCGTCCAGACACCCCTGCTCGACGATTCAACATTCGCGCCGTGCGGGCATGGACGCGACGCAAGGGTTGACTGATAACCGAAAGGGGGTGGCACCGAACCAACAAATGATAATGGTTCGGTAACACCACCCAGCTGCCAATGGAGATCTTGATGTCTTGAAATGCTTTCAATAATTCAGCTAGAAGCCATGACCGTTCTTCTTCGGTCTGGAAGTATCGCTTATGTTCGTAGGTGGCAGCAGTAATCAGAAACCACCCTTCGGCACAATGAAAATGAGGGGGTTCATGCAGCGGCATGCCTCTCGACTGGCGCTGACGTAAAATTTCGGCTTTCTGTTCGGGTGTTAGCGTACGATAGCGATACATGTTCCTATGCCCTTGCGTCCGGACGGGCAATGAATTGCCCTACTACAAACCTGCTTACCATCAGGCGTTAGAACGGGTGGTAAATCGGGGATCAAAGTAACCTATTACAAACCTACAAAAAACCAATCACTGGCTCGTAGTAGCCCAATTCATTGGGCGTTCTTCATACAGACGGGCAATGAATTGCCCTACTACAAACCAACTTACTGTTGGGTTTACGCATTGGTATTCGGCATGGAATCAAAGCCGAGCAGTCGCTTCATCGTCGGTGTCGCACGCGAAACAACCTCCTCGGAAACAATTTTCTGTTGATCTTGCTGCGGCTTCATAAAAGAACGACAGAAGAAACCGAGCAGACAGACACGCGCACGGTCGGTGTGGTTCGCGGAGGAAGCGTGCCACAGCGATCCGTTGATAATCATCACAGAACCTTTTGGACCGGTGATCTGTGCGGCATCATCGTAGTTGACACCCGGTTCTGGGCGGGACTCAACTCGCAGGTGGCTGCCGGGGACGCAACGGGTCGCGCCGTTCTCAGGTGTAAAATCGTCGAGAAACCAGACACTATTGGCGGAAAGGGCAAAACTCGGGCGGGGTGTCGGCATCCCACCCAGCGGGTGATCAATGTGAAATCCGCCATCCGGCGCACCGGGTCCGATGATGTTCACAGTGAACGAACTGAGCGTACAGTCGTCACCAAGTAGATACTCTATCGAGTTGAGTACGCGCGGATACTGAATGGCATCCTCAAATATATCGCCTTTGTCCACCAGATTCCACACCCGCTGTGCCCTGTCTTCCATGTACACATGCTCGTTTAGCACATCCCGCTCCTGCTCAGCGAGTACCATCGATCGATCGCGCAATGCGTCCGCGTGATCGGCTGTTATAGCGTTTTTCAGAAGTACAAAGCCGTGTTCATCAAGATGGGCTTTCTCTGCATCTGTAAGCATCGATATCTCCTTCGTTACGTTTCGTGTTTCATATCCTGTCGCTTCAAGGCTGGTGGTCTGTATTCACCGGCGGTTCATCGTTACCCATAAAGCGTTCCATCGTATTGATAGTTGCAGGCGAGGTGCGGAAATCGGCAACCCACGGCTCACGGAAATAAGCCAACTTCTCACGCGGCAAACCTGCCATCACCTCTGGTGGAATCTTCAGCCGATGCCAGTGGGTAGCGAGATGTGCGTAGGCGTGGAGAATAGCGACACGCGGTGTATCCCGCTTCCAGATCGGTCCCGCATGACAGAGGTTTTCCGTAAAGAAGATAGCACTGCCAGCCGGGCATTCGTAGCGCACCAAAAACTCGCTCTCCTTCCCATCCTCCCATGACAGATGATCCGGGTGCATCGGGAAGTTTGCCTTGTGGCTGCCGACGATAAAGCAGGTCGCGCCGTCCTCTTTCTTTACATCGGTCAGTTCAAAGACGACCCGCACCATACCCGCGTGAATTCGTCCGTTCTGGACACGATAGCCGAAGATGGGGTCTGCCTGTCCCGGTCCCCCGCCGTGGAGTTCGCCGTGCGATTCTCCCTTCAACCGCCAAGTCAATCCACACCCTTCCAGTCGAACATCGGGACCGATGATTTCGTGTAGCACCTCAATAACTTTCGGGTGATCAATCAGCAGGCTAGCGGCACCTCCCGGAATGGCTTGATGCTCCGGCGGTAGGGACTCAGGATTGTGCTGAATTCGATCAGCTTGGTCAACAATTGCAGCAACTTCATCGGGCGTCAGAATCGCTGGACGGACTAAAAATCCGGTTAAGTCAAACCGGAAACGTTCCTCTTCGGTCAACCCCATATTGCTTCCTCCATATTCGTGTTTTCAGGTTCAGGAACGGTGATCGGTATTCACCACCGGCTCATCGTTACCCATAAAGCGTTCCATTGTATTACGAGTCGCCGGGCGAGTTCGGAAATCGGCAATCCACGGCTCACGGAAATAGGCTTGCTTTTCTCGTGGCAGTCCGGCGATCACTTCAGGGGGAATCGTCAACCGATGCCAGTGGGTGGCAAGATGGGCGTAGGCATGGAGAATCGCAATACGCGGTGTATCCCGTTTCCAGATCGGTCCTGCATGACAGAGGTTCTCCGTAAAAAAGATCGCACTGCCCGCCGGGCATTCATAGCGCACCAAAAACTCGCTCTCTTTCCCATCCTCCCACGACATATGATCCGGGTGCATCGGGAAGTTTCGCTTGTGGCTGCCGACGATGAAACAGGTTGCACCGTCCTCCTTCTTAACATCGGTCAGTTCAAAAACAACTCGTACCATCCCTGCGTGAATTCGACCATTCTGGACACGATAGCCGAAGATCGGATCCGCCTGTCCCCGTGCACCGCCGTGCAGTTCGCCGTGCGATTCTCCCTTCAACCGCCAAGTCAATCCACAAGCCTCTAGCCGGATATCGGGACCGATGATCTCGTGCAACACCTCAATAACCTTTGGGTGATCAATCAGCAGACTTGCGGCACCTCCCGGAATTCTCCGATGCTCTGGCGGCAGGGACTCAGGGTTATGCCGAATCCGGTCGGCTTGGTCAACGATCGCAGCGACCTCATCGGGCGTCAAGATCGCTGGACGAACCAGAAAACCGGTTAAGTCAAACCGGAAACGTTCCTCTTCGCTCATTGCCATATTGCTCCCTCTATATGTCGGATTCAGGGACGGTGATCGGTATTCACCGACGACTCATCATTGTTGATAAAACGTTCCATTGTATTATGGGTCGCTGGACGGGTACGGAAATCGGCGATCCACGGCTCACGGAAATAGGCTTGCTTTTCTCGTGGCAGCCCGGCGATCACTTCAGGGGGAACCGTCAACCGATGCCAATGGGTTGCGAGGTGGGCGTAAGCGTTCAGCACCGTTACGCGCGGTTCTTCCCGTTGCCACATGGGTCCCGCGTGACAGAGATTTTCCGTGAAAAAGACCGCACTGCCAGCTGGGCAGTCGTAACTCATCAAGAACGGGCTTCGTTTTCCCGGCTCCAACGACAGATGATCTGGGTGCATCGGAAAATTTGACTTGTGGCTGCCGACAATGAAATGCGTCCCCCCATCTTCCTTACCGACATCGGTCAGTTCAAAGACAACCCGCACCATCCCCGCGTGAATCCGTCCTTCCCTGACACGGTAGCCGAAGATAGGGTCTGCCTGTTGGGGTCCTCCACCATGCAGATCTCCGTGCGCCTCCCCTTTTCGACGCCAGACACAATAGCTATTTTCAAGCCGAATATCCGGACCAATAATGTCGTGTAGCACGTCAATGACCTTTGGGTGATCAATTAGTACACTCGACGGACCACTCGGCACAGCGCGATGTTCTGGAGGCAATGATTCCACATCGTGTCTGATATGGTATATCTGATCTCTAATCTCAGTAATCTCTGCCGACGTAAGGATAGCCGGACGTATCAGAAAGCCGGTTAAATCGAAACGGAAGCGTTCCTCTTCAGTCAACCCCATAGTTCTGTCCTCCATCTGAATCAGTTGATTCGGTAATCAGCATCTCAATCTCGGTGACAAGGATTTCTAATTCACGAATGGCTCGCTGCCTTCCGTTCTTATGGAAGGGTCCCTCAAGGAGTTCGGTGTATCTTTCAAGAAAATTGGGAGGCAATAGACTCAACTTTTCGTATTCCACTTCAGGTCGCTTGACCGCTGGGTCATATTTTTCATTAAGGGCGAACAGAAGGGTGTAAAGTGCATCACACATTCTGTGAAAAAAGAAATGGAAAAATGTAAGACCGAATCCTCTTTTATTTCCGTCTTTAAGTTCCGCAAGACAATCTTTCAGCGTGCACAGGCTGTCTGAAATCAACTGCCCCTTGAGTTGAGCTGGATAAGGATAGAGGCGATCGATAAGATTCCTCAAGAATGAATCGGGATCGTGCAGAATAATTCCGTTCTCCAAGAGCCCAAGCATCGTATAGGGGCGGAATTTTTGTTCAGGAATAGATGTCGCACCTTCCTGCGTGACCCGCCTGACAACGGTGCCGATCCAGTCCAAGGTGTTGTACGAAATCTCGAATCGAGTCTCATTCACACGGAACTGATCGACTTGGGGAGACCACTGATTATCCCAGCCCGATGCGCCCTGGCTGTCCTCAAAGTGAGTAGCACCCTCAACACTTTTCAAGACGCGGCGTCGATCTGCGGGGGAAACAATCTCAGGTTCGCAGAAGGCGAAAAGGTCAAGATCGGAGTATTCATCAAACGTGCCCATCGCATACGAACCGAAACACAAAATTGCCTCCACGCCTTCCAATTTGGCAAGGTTTTCGACGATAGGGGCAGTTTTGCTGTGGACGAAATTTATCGATTTCATTTCCCACTTATGGCGTCCCTTTTCACGCTTGGGTGTAGGGACGAAATCCCCGAACCATCAACCCGCGCTGCTCATTCGTTTTCTTCGCCTCGGCAGCCCGTTTCTCTGCTTCCGCACGATTTGCGGTGGTGGTACCACCAATAACAACGTAATCGTCCACCCGTCGGTAACGGTTAATGAATACCGGACGCGGCTTGTCCGAGTGGTTCTGCTTGGAACCGTGAATCATCTTGACGTGGAAAAAGATGGAGTCCCCCGCTTCACCGATAATCGGCAGCGCCCGTTCCCAGGGCCATTCATCATCATCCAAGCCGAGGTGCGAAAAGGTATCAATATGCTTGAGTTGACCGAGCCGATGTGAACCGGGAACGACATGCAGCGCACCGTTCACCAGATCCGTGTCTACCACATAGTTCAGAATGCCCACGGGACCTTCGTAACGGTGTTCGAAGTATGCGGAATCTTGATGCAGGTGCTTCGGGTGTCCACCGACCGGTTCTTTATAGAGGCACTGTCCTTGCCCGTAGACCTCGACATTCTCTCCCAGAATCGCCTCAACAATGTCTATCGCACGCTCATCGAGTGCGGATCGAAAAAATGCGGCACTGGTATAATAGTTGACCGCCAAAACCATGATCTGCTTATCACGGGAGTAGCCGGGCGGCGCAGGCAGAAACAGAGTCCCGTTTGACGTCCGCCAACCCTCCACAATTTTCTCCGCACAATCAAGCGAAGCGATCGACTCAGCGGCAGCCGCCTCAATGTCTCGGTGGATTTCATCGATGTACGGTTTCATTAAGCCACGGACAACCAGCGCGCCGTGCTTCTTAAACGTCTCCGCAGCCGTTTGGGGATTCAAGTTGTCTGCAAATACTTCGATATCTTCAACTGCTACAGTCGAATCTGTTGCCATAGGTGAATCTCCGTGTTGGAATAGGGATGCTGTTGTCGGGTCAAGAGCATAGCATACCCGCCTCAATTATGTCAAAATCTAACAGAATCTAACAAAATCTAACACTTTTTGCAGAAATTCTACAGAATCGCAGGCGGGTAATGTTAGCATAACCCAGCAACTTGAGATATTATACCAATTCCTCACTGAGATATGTTACAAATTTCCTGTGCGCAATAAACGTTGATTTTATAGCCAACGCTGTGGTATTTTGATTGTGGTTGCACAGTCCACCATCCTATCCCCAAGAAAGGGATCCTTTGTTGATTATCGAAGTAATCCGTAGAACAGTTGACGCCTTGTTTAATAGAGGGATTAAAGCGTCAAATAATACTCTGATAAACCTTCCAGATCCGCGGGTAGCACTGAAAGAATATTTTGGATATGACGATTTCCGCGAAGGTCAACGTGAGGTAGTCGAAAAACTGCTATCTGGTACGAACCTGCTCGGCGCTTTCCCGACTGCGTTTGGGAAATCCATCTGTTATCAGTTGCCCGGACTGATGTTGCCGGGGCTTACGGTGGTGATTTCGCCGTTAATCTCGTTGATGAAAGACCAAGTAGATGCCTTGCAAGGAAGGAAAATTGATTCGGTAGGCTTACTGAATAGCGGTTTGACTTCTGAAGAATATCAACAGGAACTGGAGCGATTGGAAAACGGTGAGATGAAGCTGCTGTATGTGTCGCCTGAACGGTTCCGTAGTCGCCGCTTCCTGAACACCTTAAAATCCCATAAGATTTCGCTTTTCGTGGTTGATGAAGCACACTGCATCTCTCAATGGGGTCACGATTTTCGACCAGATTACCTTGCGCTCCGGACTGCTATCCAAGCGGTGCAGCCCTATTCCGCTGCGCTATTCACGGCGACTGCGACACCGGATGTGCGGGAGGATATCGTAAACCAACTCCAAGCCGAGCAGTGCGACACCTTAATCCGGAGTGTAGAGCGTCCCAATCTAAAGTTCAGTGTCTGCGAGGTGCCGGGCGAACCGGAAAAGTATCAACTACTAACAAAGCAGCTAGAGCAGCTCACCGGGAAAGGAATTGTGTATGCCGGCACGCGGCGGCAGACTGAGGAGATTTCGGCACATCTTAAGACCGAAGGATACCGTGTCGATTTCTATCATGGGGCTCGTGAGGAATCCGAGCGGACGCGGGTGCAAGATGCGTTTTTCGACGATACAGACGCGGGGATCGAAATCGTGGTTGCGACCAACGCATTTGGGATGGGAATTGATAAGCCGGACATCCGGTATGTTATCCATTGGACAATTTCAGGATCACTCGAACACTACTATCAGGAAGCGGGACGCGCGGGACGGGACGGTAAGGATTCGAAGTGTATCCTGTTCTTCTGTTCGGGCGACAGACGTTTGCAGGATTTTTTTATAGAAGAGAGCGCACCCAATCAGCCAAACCTCTTAAAGTTGCTGAAGCTGATCGAGGACTCGCCATCGGTCGGTAAGTTCCGGTTGGTCAACACACAGGAGATGGAATCCAGAGGTGATGTTGATGAAAGCAGAATTCGGGTAGGAATTAGCTATCTCGAAAAACTCGGTTTCCTCGAAAGGATGTCCAACATCCCATCGAACATATCCGTGGATCTTATCAACGATTCAGACGGCGAGTCGAGGATATTGGATAGTCTACGGGATCAGCCAGAAATTCGGACAATCGATTTCTGCCAAGAACATGACCTACAGCCAGATGAATTGATAGAGGAATTGAGTGATCTACAAAGCGATGGGGATCTAAGATACTCGGGGGCGGAGGATACGATGTTGATTGAGTTGTTTCATGGAAGCAAACTGTTTGAGCACATGTCCGAGGACAAGGTGGGTGAGAAGCAATATATCCAAAACAAGCGGTATCAACTCGACCAGATGATTCTCTATGCGAAAACGGGCAGTTGCAGGGGCAAGTTGGTGAGACAATATTTCGGGGAACGGGTCGATGACGACTATCACTGCAACCTCTGTGACATCTGCGATCCGAGCCTTCTCGATGCCTATAATTCGCTCATTGAGGAGGTTACCAATAATAAGCAGCGGATCACGACGCGCTAGCGTTGGTCAAAGACATTTGCGCAACACTGTAGCACACCTGGTAGGCGGGGCTGGCGCGGTATGGCAAGAGGGATATTATGATCGTGGGATTCGAGGGGAAGAATCGTTGAATGAGATTATACGATATTGCTATGAGAATTCTGTACGGAGGAGGGATTTCGTTAACGGTCTATTACTAAGATGAACGGCGAGTTTTCAGTTGTTCAAGGTATTCTTGTGTACGCTTAAGTTCTCGACGCGCAGCGTCGTCAGCTTTGCGTTTTGCTGCTGTTTTATCGTTGTACTCAAGTCCCCACGAACCTTTTCTGAGGCGTTTGAGGATAAATTCCCCACCCGCCTGCTGGTTCACGTAATCAAGCAAATTTCGCAAAATCCAGTAGACATCTGACGCAGCATACCGGAGATCGCTGTCAGCCCCTTGTTCCCCGATAAAATCGAGGGCGAGTCTCGCCAATTCAACAGCCTCTTTCGCGGTGTAATGCTTGTCACCGTCTAACTGAATGGTTACCATCACTCTGCCCCGTGGAAATCATGCGCCGACCTTAATTGTGGGCATTCTCGCCGGTTGTGCATCAAAGTGGATGTCTGGCTTCGTACTATTGCGGACCTGAATGAGTTGTGCAGCGATACTCACTGCAATTTCCGGCACAGTCTTGGAGTTGATATCCAACCCAATCGGCGCGTATACTTGTGCGAGTCTCTCTTCGGAGATACCCATGTCTCTCAGATCATCATAGATTAACTTAATTTTTCGACGGCTGCCAATCAGACCGACATACCGTGCATTCGACTCAATGACACTGTGGAGGGCTTCTTCATCGTGCTGATGTCCCCGTGTGACAACGACGGCGTACGTCAAATGGTCGACGGGATACTTACGCAACTCCTCCGCAATATCACCGATGATGATTTCGTCAGCTTCGGGGAGACGCTCTTCAGAGGCGAAGTCAGCCCGGTCATCAACGATTGCAACATTAAAGCCGAGCCATTTTCCGAGATGACACAGCGCTTGTCCGACATGTCCTGCACCGGCAATAAGCAGTGTCGGACGGGGCTGTACCGCATCCATAAAGACCCAAACCGCTTCCTCTCTGTCGTCAGAGTCTTCGACTTGCCACCGAAACACGCCGGGGGCATCCTTTTCTAGGACCTCCATCAGTTCATTTTGGAGTGCCGTCTCCAACACCGCATCTCCTAACGAACCGACCTTTTCGCCATTCGCTGCAAACAGCATCTTCGCGCCGACTTGGATATAGTCTACCTCGCTCTTAACGATCGTGGTCGAGACGAGGGGAATTTTTGCCTCCGAGAGTTCCCCCAGCCGAGTTAATATAAACGACTCCTCTTTGGTTTGGGGCAGGTCAATGAAAATCTTCATATTCCCACCGCAAATAAGACCATCGTCCCACCCGTAGTCGCTATCTAGCTGAAAATCGAGCAGACGCGGGACACCGCCCTGCATCAACCCGATCGCCTGCCGCCGCGCTTCTGCCTCTACGCATCCACCGCCAAGTGTCCCGACGTTGCGTAGGTCCGGCAAAATTAGCAACTTGGACCCCGGTTTTTGCGGCGTGGATCCTTTCGTTTCAACAACTGTACAATAGGCACCAATCTCTTCGGATTCAATTAGTTCTATGACTTTTTGATATATCTCTCTCATTTTTCTTCCCTCGCATCAAGTCGGCTAAAATATTCGTTGTTCTTTAACGCTTTTTGCTACCAATTGGGTAAACTGTTCGCGCTGGGTGTCGATCAAATCAAGTTGAAGAACCGATTCAGCGCCACCCTGACCAATCTGCGTTGGTACATTGAGGTACACCTGCGCCACACTCGATTGAATGAGGGAACTGACGCACATGATTCGTTTCTTGTCCAAAACAATTGCCGTAACAATTTGTGCAATCCAAGTAGCCAGCGTATATGGTGCATCGGTGGCACCAGATTTTTTATGTGTGTCCTGTGTCGCTTCCGTCAATGCATCAATCTGCCCCTCACCTAATAACTCCGTCAGCGGTATACCGTTCACGCGACAGTATTGCGGGAGCGGGTAGATTACCTCGTCATTTCCGATGGCAAGAACTGTGACATCTCCTGCGGAGACACGCAGTTGATGGGCGATTTGGGACTTTAGATATGCGGATCCTATTCCACCAGAGAGTCCAATCACTTGATTTGACTCCGCTGCAAGTTCGCGATAGACGTAAAAAGCGACCGAACATGCTGAAGGTGTTGCGACGACGACTCGCGCCTTCGGGGCATGAAGTTTGATGTACCGAGCAGAACGTTGAGCTAGCGAGACATTTGCTCGGCGCTGCACTTGAGTGGGGCGTGAGGTGCGGGGAAGTAAAATTACAATCTGTGAATCTGCCAGTGCCGACCAATCGTAAGTCACGCGGAGTTCAGTATCAGCGCCGCCAATAGCAACTGCTTGTTTCAGGTCTTGCAGCGTATCCTGGAGTGGTACTGGTTTATCGTCCACCCAAACAACTTCAGAGAAGAGGTTTAGGTGACAGATTGTTGATGCAACAGGAGCAATCCAACTTCCCCCTCCGAGGAGGCATATCTTCATCTCAATAGCGACCATCCAACAGTTCGGGCTTTAAACCTTTAGTAAACAGGTTCACAAAACTGTTTCAACGAGTATCTGGAAGTTCTCTTCCAACAATTCGCGTTGTTTATCCATGTCAGATTCAGGAGCCAACTTTGCTTCAAATAACCGTTCGTAGCGTTCAACGTACTCTAGGAGTGTTTCTACCTCCTTTTCGTAACAGATTGTCGAGGATAACACCTTCTCTTTAATCAGAATTGGCAATTCCGTTTCTGTAATCTGCGTCAGTTCCCAGCGCCACAACTTTTCAGAAACGTAGCTCGCATATCGCTCTAGCGTATCGCCCTCATACCCAGCGTCTTGGAGCGCTTTTAACTCCAGAAGTAAGTCTACGGCGATATTAAATACATTTATCGAAACGTCCTCTGCATCGGCAGGATCAGGAAAAATCCGTCTCAACTTCGTCAACGCACGCCCGGTGGTAGAGAGGGGCAATTTATTTTCAAACAGGAATGCACGCAGATTCGGATATTCATCGGGAGATTTTATATTCTCCAGCCATGTATCCTCAATGGGCGGCAGCGATTGGAGGTCAAAGTTCAGTACCTGATGGTCCCGTATCTGATTGATCTTCTGAGAATGCGGCGTTACTGCTGTCTCCAGCAGGGTTACTGGCGCATTGGTATAAGAAGCCAGAAACTCTATCAGCTCCTCTATCTTCGGTTTTTCCTCTTCGATTGCCGCTATCACTTTTGCAGCAGCTTCGGGGGACTGTCCCTTTTTCCGTCCCTTTTTCCCTTTACCCTGCCTTTTCGACGCTTTGGGATTCGTTGCACGGACCAACTGTTTATCGAGCGTTTGCTGGTATGTCAGCAATTCCTCACGAAGTGTGCGCAAGGTGGTATCACTATGAATTTGCAGCATATTGGGCGTACTAATTTCCTGTAGCCCTCGACCAATCCTCGCCTGTAAGGCACGGTCAAGATTCCGCTTCAGGGTATTTAGATCTTTCTCATTGCGTATAACAATTTTTCCACCAAGCACGAGATCCATCAATCGCTTTGATTCAAGCGGGAGACTGAGATTGATGTCGTAAATTGGCTGAAAGTCTTCGCAGAGATACTCTCGAACTATCCCTTCAGTGAGTATTGCCCACAACGTCCTATAATAGGATTCATGTTCGCTTCGTTCTTCCGGAGTATTCTGAATCCACCGCTTAATCATAGGGAAATTATCGCGGACGCGGCTCAGGACAGATTCAAACATCTTGTCCGAAATACCAAACCCTTCAAAAGTATTTCCTCTTCGGAGCGAGATGTTGCGTGTGCCCGATGCAGTGGAGCCCTTAGGCATCAACAGAACGTCAGACATCGGTTTGAGAATGGATTCAAATTGTTGCTGATGTCTGTGCACAAAATTCGCAATCTCTATCAATTCTATCCATAAGTCCCGGAGCCTTTCGGTCTGTTTGGGATGGATCGCTGGATTCAACCCAAGGAGGTGGAGCCGGTCGCGTACCGTTTTGTCCGTCCACTCTGGCAGGCGAATTTCATTCAGAAGTTCCCCTTCCTCAAGTACCATCAACTCCACTGTCTGGAGCAGAGCGGTTTCGATAAAATGCTTCTCAAATACAAGGTCGTAGAACAATCCAGTCGCTTGATCCAGCACTTGATTCGCCAATTTGTAACCAGCCAGAATGAGGTGTCTGATGGTGGTCTGACGCGAATCCTGGAGTTGCCATGTTTCGATAATCGAATCGATACTGTGTCTAAGCGATTCTTTTCTAGACTCTACATTGTCCTCACCTAAGTGTTCACCGACATACTTCCCAAAAAATTCGCTAAACTCAAATAGCTGATTCCGCAGTTCGTCAATCGCTAAGTCATCCCAAACCTTTTCGTAAATCCGTTGACCCGGTTGGAGTGTAAGTGCCTGAAGTCGACTATCAATACGGCCTTGGAAATTGGTCATAATTTCGTGCGCACGCTGATTCGCCTGCGACACGTACTCATCAACGATTGAGGAGGATTCAGTAACGGCTTCACGAATGGCTTCGTAGTCGCCATTGAGCGTGGTAACAATGAATTCGACACCGTCCGGAGACAGTGGATTATAGACCGCCGCCGTTGGAAATACTCCTATCGATCTTAAGCCTTGTGCGGGATGAGGCGATTTGCTTTGCCCCTCCTCATCTGGCGTTGGTTTCCCTTGGAGATACTCACTAAGCCTTAAACAGTAGTTAATGTCGAGCAGATCGGGATAACGCCTGATGTGCGTACGATGAATAACCAAGAGTTGATCGTAGTCACTCTTAGCAACTGAATCGAGCAGTTCATCTTCGTTTAGATGCACACCGTGAATATTCGTCTGTTCCGGAATAATGACCTTCGTTGGAGCGGACGAAGTTTCTTGCGATGATGTGAGGACATATCCACCGGTTTTGACGGTGGTCGGTATTGTGAATTCAACTTTCAAAACCTCTTGGACCATCTCTGACAACGTGAGAGATTTGCCTAAATGCACGGTCGTAATATCTTTGAGAACACCATCAGCGAAGTCCGTCACTTGACGTGTGTTGCGCTCTAGTTCTTGTACACTCCTGCGGACGCGGTCATGGTCATCCTTGGCTTCCGCCGCAATGTTTGTTTCGTCGATCCACGAGATCCAAGCGCCGGGGCGAGGTCTCATTTTAAGTGTGAGCTGCCCGTCCTCTGAATCGAATCCGGGGAGAATTTGCCCTTCGGACGATTTCTTTGGCGTCCAAATGAGCAGGTATTTGTCATTCTTCGCGCCAAGCCCCATCCCAAAAGTGTCACCCCAACTGATCCGTCCTTCAACGCTCGATTTTATTTTATCTGTTAAAGCGAAAAGTGAGTCTGAGCTAAAGTTTAGAGATAGGTCTTGAATTTGATTCGGTTGGCCTTTATCCAAAGTCATTTCCTAACATATCTAATAAAAAAATGGGCAATTCTTTCCCGTACTGCACCTCAGAGGTATGGAAAGCCTTGCCCTAAAAGTTTCTGTCGAGATGTGCCGACTTTATTGTTAAGTACCTGACTAAAAACCGCTGCACATTCTGTCGGGTGGGGTCTACCTTACACGCTTGCTAGGTAGCCATCACCCCAAGTAAACTCATGTTCGGGTATTTACGAATTCGGATGAAGTCCTTGTTCGGGAATGTCATTATTAGCGATCAACATATCTCGATCAAAGATAAAATCTTTCCGCGAACCGCCGAGAACTTCACCTTCTGTTTGTCTTTCTCTAAAGTATTGCGGGAGCGTAATTCCAGTCATCTGGATTGCATCCTCTGGACACGCTTCGACACAGTATCCACAGAAGATGCAGCGCAGCATATTGATTTCAAAAACTTCCGGGTATTTTTCGCGTTGATAACCTTCTTTTGTTTTCCAGCCTTCAGGCGCAGGACCGCCTTGAATTGTAATACAATCTGCCGGACAGGCTGTTGCACACATAAAACAAGCCACACATTTGACATTTCCTTCCGGGTCTAATGGCAGCTTGTGAATACCACGATAGCGGTCATTACGCTCTTCCACACTACGTGGGTCTTCGGGGTACTGATAAGTAAACTTCTTTTTGGGAATATGTTTCAGTGTTGTAAGCATGCCCTTAATAAGTCCGGGGATGTAAAGCCTGTCCCAAAACGACATATCTTCATTTACTTTCATAAAAACGGTGTCGCGGCTTTGACGATTAAGCGAAAAATCTTTGCTGGAAAGCCGTTCTCCTTTCAGTAATAAAATACAAATCGAATAGTAGCACAATTTCAATATTAATGCAACAACTATTTTTTATACATTCCTCATCGCAGGTGGCAAACCTTCAATATTATAGCGAATGTCGCACAGCAATACAGCCACCTCGAGGTGGAACGAATAGCAGTTACGCTGATAAATACTCCTTTTTTAATCCTTCCGGAAACCCATAAGGTAAATCTGTTCGGGGTACAGGTAGTGGGAAGCTCTGTCCCCCTAAGTTTTGGAATATCTCATGTTTACCACACAACCATAGAAACATCTCCGCCACCTTCACCGCGCTTCGGAATTGTTCAACAAGACCAGCGGCTGGACTGTCATAATCAGCGGTGGCAAAATCGAAGTTAGGATCAACTATCCAATCCCTCGTAGGTGGACGGGTTCGCCAATAGAAATACTTTAACAAGTTACGGGTCGCAGTTACAGTTGACGAGGGACGACGATGCCAGATATGGTAGACTGTGATAAACACAGAGCCTGCTGGCGCATCAGTCGATATTGTATTCTTGATATTTCCTAAATGCCCCATGAACCTCGACTTCTGCCGAACAAGGTGGGTACCGGGCACAAGTTGCGTCGGTCCCATCTCTATGGGTGTGTCCTGTGGGTAGTAGAACACCTGAAGGAAGTTTAATTCATGTGTATACTTGTAGTTCCCATCAACATGCCAACCCCCAACTGATGCGATGGGGCATTGAACCCGATGATTCACCATTTGGACAGGCAGATGGAAATCTCTACCCAACAATGACCGCACAGCGCCTGCAACTTCAGCATTTCTCATCACCCCTTCAACAAACCATTCCTCATATAAGATGCCATTCATGTAGGGTACGGTAGGATGTGCGTCACAATACTCCACAACACGCTGGTTAATCTCATCAGGCACAACTCCCTCAAGCCTGAGATACCCATCCTTTAGAAACTCAAGTATCTCTGTGTCTGATAGGGTTGGTTCACAGTCATGTGTGGTAGGGCAAATCAATGTTTTTTTTGAAAAGTTATTCATAACTTAAGTTAAACAGGTAGCTCAAATAAAACTCAAAACGGCGGGCGTCACGGTTGGGTGACCCCCATCTCACATCATTACACTATAATTGGGAGCTTCCTCTGTAATCGCAATATCGTGGGGGTGACTTTCGCGATGACCGCTCCCCTGCATCCGAACAAACTGACCCTCCGTCCGCAATGATTCAATGTCCGGCGTACCGCAATACCCCATCGCAGCCCGCAGACCGCCGACAAGTTGATAGACAAAATCGCCTAACCGCCCCTTGTAAGGCACTCGTCCTTCAATGCCTTCGGGTACCAAATTCGCCAAAGATTCACCACTTTGAGAGTACCGCTCGCTACCGAGGCGTTCTTTCATAGCGGACAAAGACCCCATACCTCTATGGATTTTATAGGTGCGACCTTGATAAATGACTGTTTCTCCGGGGCTTTCCTCTGTACCCGCGAGCAGACTCCCTATCATCACCGAACTTGCCCCCGCGCCGATCGCCTTCGCAATATCACCAGAATACCGGATACCCCCATCAGCGATAATTGGAACCCCCGCTTTGTCTGCCTCTTGTGCGCAATCGTAAGCCGCCGTGATCTGCGGGATTCCTATGCCGGTGACAACGCGGGTTGTACAGATTGAGCCGGGTCCCATGCCCACTTTAACCGCATCAACACCCGCTTCGATCAATTGACGGGTTGCTTCGGCGGTTACAACATTTCCAGCAATCAATTGCACCTCAGGAAACTCCCCCTTAATTCGACGCACCGCATTGATTACATTGTGATGATGACCATGCGCGGTATCAATCGAGAGTACATCAACCTCTGCATCAACCAACAGTCCCACCTTTTCCAAATCCCAAGAGGGGCTAATCGCTGCACCCACCCTCAGTCTTCCAGATTCATCTTTGCAAGCCAGCGGATATTTCTCTACCTTGTCGATATCTTTGATCGTAATCAAGCCGCATAGGCGAAACTCCTCATCAACGATGGGGAGTTTTTCCTTCCGAATTTGGTGCAGAATCTGCTTCGCTTTCCCAAGTTCGATACCAGGCGAAGCCGTGACCAACTGTTCACTCGGCGTCATCAGTTCGGTCACAGGTAGATCCGCATCTTCTTCATATTTCAGGTCACGATTGGTGATTAGCCCAAGGAGGTAGCCCTCTTGGGTTACAATCGGGATTCCACCGATGCGGTAACGGGCGGTCATCTCTAACGCATCACGTACCTTTTTATCGGGGGTTAGGGTAATCGGATCGATAATCATCCCGCTTTCCGAACGTTTGACCTTATCTACTTCATTGACCTGCTGCTCAATCGGGCAATTGTAATGGATGAGACCAATCCCACCCTCTCGCGCAAGAGCGATCGCAAGTTCGGATTCCGTAACGGTATCCATTGAGGCACTGCAAATCGGAATATTGAGCTGGATACGACGGGTCAGCTGCGTACTGGTATCAACCGCATTCGGCAGAATGTTTGATTCACCGGGAATTAACGAAACATCATCAAATGTCAGGGCTACCTTGGCAAATTTGGGTGGCATTGCTTCGGAAATTTTCGTGTCCATCGGGAGTGCCTCCTTTATAGTCTGGTAGTAAGGTGAATCAAAAACTTTAGACTTTGAAGAATAGATAGTTACAGAGAGGGAAAATTATTAGACAAGATGTTATCACATCACATACATATTGTCAAAAGAAATCCCTGTACCTAACACCTACAAATTGTTGGCACATATTCAACTTCCATTTCGCTCTCGCGCCATCTCGTTTCCTTCAAACAGATCGTGAGCAACCGTACCTTGACTTTGCGCTGGTGGGGCAACTCCAAAAATATGACAAAAAGTGGGAACAACATCAGCAGCGTGGATATAGCCGTGTGAATCATAATCGCGTTCATATCCCTTTTTGATCCTCGGTCCAGCCAATAGGAGCGTTCCAAAGCTGGAGGAGATAGCCTCGTTCCGAGTGGGGAGAAAACCGCCGTGGTGTGCGCCATATACCTCGGGTGCACCGGCTGCACCGCCACCAACGATTCCCTTCCACTGACCGTAGTAACCGCTGACGTAGCCGTGGTCCCAAGCAAAGATGACATCGCCGCACTGATCGCCCCACTGACCGAGGATGTAAGCATCACGCTTCGGCAGTGCAATCGCAATGGGCGTTCGCCCAACCTCTGCATCAACCCACGTACGCAGTGCCAACAAAAGTTCCCCCTCAATTTCGTCGAATACCGGTCCCGGTTCAGCGTTGATGTAGATGTCGAATCCTTTATCATCCTTGAGATAGGCGCGGGTATTCTCCCAATCTATGTCCTTCTCCAGCACTTCATCCTGCTCAACGCCTTCCGCGCCTTCCTTAAGGGCAGTGAACCCCTCATCAACAAGGAATTTCCGGATGTTAGCGATACGGATGTCGGGGTAGGCTCCATGGTCGCCGAGAACTCCAACACAGGTCTCATCGTCGGCAGCCTTCCAGATACGTCCCAAGACCCGGTCACCGACCTGATATGCCCGGCGAAAGTAATCCATCGCTTCATCTACGTTGTCTGGGTCGTAGCCCGGACAGACGGGATCCACATCGTTGAGATGGATATGGTTCAGATAGTCGAAAAGATGCCAGTGGCAGATAAAAAAGGAACACCCACGCTCATGTAGCATGTAGTTGGCAACATCAGCGAACCAGATACCCTGATATTCGCATTCTTCAAGCGCAGTATCAAAATCCGCCATACCCGATGTATAAGGCGTCATAGAGGCGTGTTCCTGATAGGGACCAAAGCGTTCAATCAGTTCTGCAGCGAGGTCATCCGGGTAGGTGAATCCGTCGGCGTAGGTGACCTGTGAACGGTACAGTTTCAAATTGCTCCCGTCAGGCGCGAGTTCCATCAGCTTAAATCGAATCGACGCGTCCTGCTTTCGACCATCGATCTGGAAGGGTTCAATCGCCCAATCGCTCCATTGTCCAACTGCTGTTTCGGCGATCCGCGCATTCCCGTCCTTCTCCTGACAGATCTGTACGCGATCATACCCCTGCCCACGGCTGTCAATCACAAGGAGGTGAAAGGTGTTGACCTCGCCGCCGAGACGCGCATGAACTTCGATCACGGATTCAAGGGGCGGTGATTGGCTTTGTGGAAGATTCTTCCAGCCAACGGCGGGACGTAAGGCTGGAATCGGTTGAACGCTGCGCTGTGTCCGACGGACAGCCGTTCCATCATGGTCCATCTCAACAGTCGCGCCCTGATCGCTCGTGGTATAGGCTTGACAGGAGGCGACCTCATAGTCGGTGCTCGCGTGACCGGGGTGACCAAAGCCATCCACAACAAAACCGGATTTGATATCCGATGGATGGGCTGCTGGGTAGTGGACCGCAACGCTTGTTTTCCCATCGCGCTCCAGCGCATTCCAGATCCGCTCGGCATTCGGGGCGCGTCCATCGAAGCTGTTGATCCGTTCACCGGGGGCAATCTCCACACGCCAACGGGTCACGCCATGTGTGCCGGTGTGAGCGCCGGTAGAAAGGGTCGCCCAATTCGTCGGTGTCCAGACGGGGAAAGAGGGAAAGGTCTGGTTCACCGTGCCATCTGTGAGCATCCTCTCAAAGTTCGGCAAACACCCTTCAGCAACAAATTTTTTCATCATCGGGACGATAAAACCATCCATCCCGTAGGCGTAGATTTTTTTTGACATAAACATTTCCTCATCGAATAATATTCAAAACAATCCAAGTCGATCTCGTAACCACTTAAGGATTTTTTGTTGAACTGCTCGCGTGGCTCGTTGGACGGGACCCACATCAGCAACAGCACGAACACGACCTTTATCATCAAACGTGAAGTCGCTGCGATACGCCCGATTACAAAATTGGCATTGCGGAATGATATTGTCTAAGGTATGGGGTTTTGATGGGTCTTTATGCCCTTGTTGCAAAACAACTATATCCTCTCCATACCGTGGATTTGGCTTTCCTGCCTCCGCACCACAAGTAGCACACCGCCCACCATATACAGCCTGTAATTCGTTAAAAGTCGTAGCATCAAGTCTACCCTCTCGTCGTCTTTGATCTGTAACCCATTCTGGAGACGGTTGATAAGGGTCAAGAATATGCTCCCCACCCGTCCCCGTGAGATGCCACCCATCTCGTTTCAAATGTCGTACCTGCTGATCCGCACCCAAACGCGAGTTATCTCGTTGACAGATCCGGCTTATTAAGTTCTTATGAACATATCCATCTTTGTAGTAATACAACACAGCAAGCCATATTGATTTCGCCCGTTCATTATATTGATTTGACTGAGGTAACTTTACCTCATACTCTTCTAAATACCGTGAATGAATAGCACACAATTCCTCCCAAGCTTGCTGTAACTCCTCTGGTGTCGGAAGATTATTCATGCCCATGTCCCCTTAATTCGGTGTTGTGCCCGAGCTGCCATTTCTGTCTCGATTTCATATCCAATAAACTCCCGTTCTTCAAGTTTGGCAGCAACGCCAGTTGATCCTGATCCTGCAAAAGGATCAAGCACAAGTGATTGTGGTGCAGAGAAAATACGAATGAGGTGTCTAAGTAAATCGACAGGTTTCTCCGTCATATGTCCATTCCGTTGTCTAGGCTTTTTCACCGGAATGACGGTGCCCGGAAACTGGTCTCTTTCGACAAATGGATTTTTCACATCAATTAACCCGGTCTCCCATTTATCATAGTTATCTACAAAAGTCCCCTCTCTGGGTGCTTGACCTAAGACAATCATCTCACCTTGTGGTTTCAATTGCGGTGTTTTCCGCCCATCTAACTTACGGATAAGCCTTTCCTTTTCATCGTCAGGGACATTTCGCTTTTTGATAAAATGCTCTTGCGTGAACGCTTTTGGCTGCCCTTCATATTTCCAGAGCAAAACATCACGAATCTCAAAACCCGCATCTTCTAATGAAATAGCAGTTCTATGAACGAGCCGGTTCTGACTAAAAACGAGACAAAACCCGCCTGGACAAATCACTTTCATCCATTGTTCGGCAATCGGCGCAAGAAAATTTTGTAAATCGTGCCCCTGTTTTGAATCAAATTTCATTCCTACAGGCAAACTTCCGATAACGCCGTTTTTCACCCGCGACTTTAACTTTTTCGTATCCCAATCTGCCCCCATACCATCAATAAAATAGGGAGGATCTGTGAGCACAAGAGAAACACTATTTTCGCAGAGATACTTAATACCAATACGGCAATCCATATTTTCTACAGCCATCTTTCCGCTTTTCAACATAAACCTCCTTTTCCTTAGCAATCATGGTGAGACCGACTGAAGAATCAAAGCACCTAACACCATATACCCAAAGACAGATCGCTTGTAGCGAAATGAGAAGCCCGGAGGATGACCACCCGCCCAAAACGATCTCTGTGAACAGTTTTCGTTCTTCTTCAGCACAAAACGGAGTCAACGCACAACCGAGAATGGGGACATCTCCACAAGCAGTTGATCAGCAACACTCCTCGAAAACACAAATTAGAGCTCCCGAATTACCGCAAAACTTCACTCTTGATTAACAGAAAAAGCATTTTGAGAAATTGAACGTATTTGTTCAGAATAGTACCTACACAGACATCAGTTAAATTGAACAGAAACTATGAAACCCAACGCCATCAATGTAATGAAATGTAATTGTTTGAAATTATTTGTCATACGATCAAGACTAATCCTGAGATAGAAATAATTTCGGAAGCGTGTAGAACATGGCTTTTCACCCCGAAGTTAAACCTTTGACGTGTCTCAGTTATAGAATTTTGACAATAAGCAGAGATAAAAAAAGGTTGCTATTATCCGAAAATGATGCAATAATAACAACCTAAGAAAGATTCACACAGATTCGACTGAAGGAACAGAGTAACTACAACGTTCCTCATCAGTAAGGTTCCCATCAAAGGAAATCGCAAAGCCCTCAATGAAAATGGTAGGATTATCTTTAAGGTACTGGTGATACTCAGCCGGAGACGAAAAAAAACGAGTCTCCTCCGAAGTAGACACAGTTACACCTGACCGATTTTCTATCATTAGAACTCTCCTCAAATTAGACGATAAGTGAGTTTTTCTTACAAGTCTCTATGAGGTCCGTTATACCTCATAGAGATACAATACAATACAGTATAGCACAAAGATTACAGAAATGCCATTCCAAAAAAAGCCCCACGGAACACATTCCACGGGGCTTTTTACATCCCAATCACTCTATGAGGATAAGTGATCCTCCCACTACCATCTACTCACCACGTTCAGACCTATCAGACACCCACAGATCAGCAAAATACAACAGAATTGATCGACACAACCATCTAGAGATGATATAATCTAGTACTATAATGGTCCCCAATATTCGGGCCAGGAGTTAAGTAAGAAATATGGTCTAACTGCCCCGTATAAATGGAGGATTGAACATGTCAACCCAACGGATTCGTCATACAGCGAAATTCAAGTTTACTGTTGCCCTTGAAGCTATTATGGTGAATTTTAAAAATAAATAAACAGTTTCACCCGCCCGGTAGGTGCGGTTTGTAACCGCACCGGTTTGGAGTGTCTCATTAATTCTATAAACTACCATAGTTATGGCAAAAAGATAGATTAGATTTGATACTATAGGGAGATGTTGATTATGAGATTTGATGATTCCTTTGATGTGTTGTCTATCTTAGGTGGTTGGAATAGGCATGTATTTACTCCTGAGTGGATAAGTAGATACCTTTTTTCTTCTGACTTTGAGGAGTTAAGTGTGGAGGTAGGGACAGAAAGGCCCAAGAGCAATTTTGATGTGGAATATGTTTCTCCACGAGTGTCGTCGGAGGAAGTTAGAGTGTTATTGGACGGTAGTAGTTTGAATTTTAGTCCGGTTAAAATGGAAGATGAAATCTTTGACCGTATACAGGAAATGGTTATCCAGCTTGCTGATTATCTGCCACATACTCCTGTCCTTGGATATAATGTTAGTTTTTCCTTTGTTGAGGATAGTGTTGATGAGAATTTAATGGAGACTATGCGTCCTAGTGATTTAGTAGACATTCAAAGTTGGGGTGCTAAGTCACCTCTTGAGCAATATACTCGTCAGTTGGTATGGTATGAGAGAACTTGCTTTTTTGTTATTTTGATAGAGGGCAGTAAAGTTACTTTTAAGTTTAATTTTTATTCTTCTCTTGAGAGTCTGTCTGAACTTAAATCGAGTATTGCGGAGAACTCTTTAGTTGTATTGAAGAATGAGGCGTTGAAGTTTATTCGAGAAATTTATAGTTTGGAGTTGGAAGGAGGAGAAAAGTGAAAAAATGGGATGATATAAGTAGTCGTTTAGAAATTGAAACACCTTATTCGGTTGAAATGGAATGGCGGGATAAGCCGAGAAATACTGCTAATCTGGATGTAGAGGAATTTGTTCATTTCTTGGAGTTTAGGAGAGAGGATTGGGCATCTGTTAAGGATTGGAAGAAGGTGAAATCTGTTGAAATACCGAGTGTTTGTGTCTTTGATGTAGCTGCGTATATTCTGGAGAAAAAGGGATCAATGAGTACCATGAAACTTCAAAAGTTGGTGTATTATAGTCAGGCTTGGTCGTTGGTCTGGGATGAAAAACCATTGTTTAAGGAGCCGATTGAGGCGTGGGCGAATGGTCCGGTAGTAAGGACTTTGTTTGATTTTCATCGTGGGATGTTTGACATATCATCAATGCCTCTTGGTAATTCTCGTTTGTTGAATCAAGAGCAGTGTGAGACGGTTGATGCTGTGCTTGATTATTATGGTGATAAATCTGCTCAATGGTTAATAGAGCTTACTCATTTGGAAGACCCATGGCTGGAGGCTAGGAAGGGTCTACTTGGTTTAGAACGTGGGAATAGGGTTATATCTTGGGATTCAATAGCAGAGTATTATTCGTCTATACCGGAGGAGGATTCTGAGGATGGCGGCTAAGAAGTCTAAACAAAAGGATAATCCGGCTAGTCAGAAAAGGCCTAAGATTGGATCTGGGTTGGTTAATAAAAAAAAGACACTTGTATGGAAGATGGCTAATGTTGACTGTGATGGCCCGTGGAGTTGGGATAAGTTACAGTGTTCGGAGTTTTTGAAGGATGTGTGGGAGAAGATGCGGCACTTTGAGACTATGACTTGGGATAGTATGAACCGTAAGCAACATCACATGGTATCTGTAAGTAGGATGATACCACGGGCGCAGGAGAGGCTAAGGCAGTTAGGGCGTGATCAGTTGGAATCTTTAGCTTCGTTTCATTTTAATGGCAAGAAGAGAATTTGGGCGCATCGGATTGGCAATGAGTTTTGGTTGCTTTGGTGGGATCCTAAGCATGAGGTTTGTCCTTCATCAAAGAGAGGTACATAGTAGGAAGCCTTCTAATTAGGCGTTGCTTAATTAGAAGCCTCTAACTGAATAACACCCCCTTTTTTAGTGCTAATTTAGTTAATATCTACATATTTCCTATAATAAAACAAAAGCCAAGAATCGAGAAACGCCGAGAATCGCGAGAACTTAGGTAACGTTGCAGTTATCTCACTCGATGTTTCGGATAGCTCCTTTCAATTGGATTGACATTGTATCACAATCTTGGTTTAGATGGTGACCCAAATTTCTGATGGCAGTACAAATTATTGGTTTTCACGTTTGTTGCGCTTTACACTTTCTGTTTACATAAGCCAACCATTCTTCACTTATCGCTATGCAGGAACGCCGACCGAAGCGTGAATTTGAACAAACTTCCATGTCTCACCCTCTTTTTCGAGTACGCCCGTCAAACGTACTGCCAATTCTTCGGGGTTGCCGAGCCACTTGAGCCGCCATATCTGTCGTGTGTAGAACCACGCCACATCGCCCCGTTCCTGAGTGTCAAGGTGTTCGTACTCAATTGCAACATCAGCTGCGTTTGCGACGATGTGCTGGTAGTAATCTCTTGCGTTTTCGCCGCCTTCGATATGCTCCTCCGGCTCCGTGCCAATTTTTACATAATGGTCCGCCAAAGACATCATATCGGCAAGCCGATCTGTGTCTCCTGCGATGAGTGCGTCAAAGTAGGTTTTAACCGTTTGGCAGGCGTCCATAACTGTTTTTCTCAAACGTTTGATTAGATCGTTAAGACAATCTCGATTTCGTTTTTTCCTACCTGTAGATTGACCCGCACAAATAGCAACCGATCACCTAACCACGTGACATCCTGTGCATTTGAGGAAGCCAACGTGAGTCCAGCGTGATTTCCCCAGACAGCCAATCCATACGGCATCGCTTTTGTGGATTCAATCGTGAACTGCATCCGCAACCGGCTGCGCGAACGAGAGGGACGAAACTGCTCAATTTGTGGTATGTTCACCTCTGCACCGTTGCGTGAACTAACTGGCGGCGAGATGTAGTTTGTTACCTGAATTGGTTCTATCTTGCCTTCTTCAAAAACCAACTGACACTCGGTATCGTAATAGGAGAAGATTGATTTCCTCGAATCGGTTGACGCTTCCGCCTCACTTTCTAATTTGGGACTATCAAGCAGAAAAGTTGGCTGCGTCTGCTCACCGGCCTCTTGGCAGGCACCAACAAGGTCGGGCAGCGATAGGATCTGTGTCTCCGGTGCCTGGCGTACGTACGCCAAGTATGCGTCCAACTGATCGAGTTGCTCCTGTGTCAGCGATGCAACCTCTACAGGATCAATTCGCTGGATATAAGCCAACAACTGATTCCACTCCGCGTTTGCTGCATAACAATCGAACCCCTGCTGCATTGCCCCGTTTGAGACTTGGGACTGAAGATCGGCGCTTTCCGTCTCGTCGGATTTACGGGTTGTTTGGGCAGGAAGAATCGCGGTCTGGGGAAGACCAACAATTTGGCTTGTGGAAGTACCGCAAAAATTGTGCTTGTCTGCCGACGGAAAGAAGCAACCAAACGGACAACCGTCATCCGCCTTATTTTCCCAATCGTACCCCCACAGTCCAGTAAAGCCCACCTCTGCTAAAGCGTAAAGTAGAACGTGATTCTTTTTCACACCTCCTGCAACAGTTGGGTCCGCCCATTCAATTGCCTTTCGAACCCTCTCTCTTTCGGACGAGATATAACCGGGCAGCTTTTCACGCATTGTCACGATATGCTCTGCCGACCGGTTCAGGTCGTCGGAGTCCGCTTCCGATCCCCAAATCGGCGCGATATTAACCATCAGCGCGAGTTCGTCGCCGTGGGATGTGTGCCATTCGGTTAAATCTGGAGCGAAAGATCGTGCAGATGTCGCCCCAACTCCCCATGTAACAGGAATCTCGTGTTTATGGGCAACTTCGGCGAGGCGACGCATCCCCTTCCTTACCGCACTTCGATCTCCGGCAGTTAGGGTGCTAACGAGAGAATAAGTCAACATAACAAATGTTGGTTCATTAGTTCATTGGTTCATTAATTAAGGGGTACTCATAAATAGCCTAAGTTGCGAGTCGTTAAAAATCCATTGATGGGTCGGTATCGTTGATTGGTTCAGTTTTTCGCTCCAGCGGAGCGATATGTCTATAGAGCCGCGATACGTCCAACATCCGCGCTCCAGCTTTGAATCCCGCCTGTCCCGATGTATCGGGCCTGCCCCGATCCTATCGGGGGATTTATCGGGGAGGAGCGCAATATGTATAGCACAGCCGCCTAGTAGGGGATTAATCACAGTTCATCGACCTGTCGAAGCAACGCTTTGTGGATTTCAACCGTAGCAAGTGTATCCATCTCGCAATATGCTCTCAGATCGTTAATCATATCGCTCTTTTCTTCTTCATTTGTGGTCTGAATCATCTCATTCCAGACAGCTTGGGCATCATCACCTTCCCGGATCTTCAAATCCTCGTAGGAAAGAGAAGGCATCAAAACAGGGAGAACGTACTTGAGGGAATTAGAACCACGAAACCCCGGATGCTTATAATGGTTTCTGAATATCACTAACTGGTCCCAAAGCCTAGAAATAATTGATTGAAGTGCTTCAGAATGTCCGGGGAAAAATTGCGCCAAGTCTTTAAGTCTCTGGCATTCAAAAGAAGCGTGATAAACAACCACCGAACCGACATCAGACATATGGTCAAGCAAAGATTCCACCAGAGACAATCTGGGATCGGTTGCATAAGTGTGTAGGTATTCGTGGTGGGTGAGCGAGCCATCGGATTGCAGTATATGACAACTGTACTGGAATGGAAATTGTTGGTATGCACTCAGCCCCTCAAACCTCGGAATCGCAGGATTAAGGGTTTCAAAGTCAAAGAAGTGGATTGGATATTTTAATTCTTCTAATTTTTGTCTGATTGCCTCATTGTCAATCTCCGGCTGATTGTTGCGAGCCATGTTGACGTAATTGCGCTGATTCTCACTCAATGGAAAACCATCAGGAACATCGTGAATACTAAGGATATCCCTTTCTATCAACTCGGTCTTTTTATTCCAATAAAGTTGTGGAATAGTGAAAATTGAGTGTTCAGGAACGTCCTTCCAACAATGATCCTTAAAGGGGCAAGTATGGGGCTTGTTACAGTGTCTCCCAATCAGAACCTCTGGTTCAGCGTCTCTGTCAAGTATCGCTTTGAATGTTTCTATATTGTTGGGTACATCGTCCATCAACTGATCAACTCGATCTGTTACGTCCTCAGTAACAAACAAATTAGAGAGATCTGGATGGACACACTTTTTATTTGTATGCATTAATTGCGTTCCAGAAATGGAGATCCCAACTTCAGTCAAAACGTATTTTTGGATAGCTAGGTCATGTAGATACTCCTCTTTGTATTTGTCTTTGTTTTTCTCTTTGATGTTGTTTGATGCCTTAACTTCAATGATTTTCCACGAATCTGAGTCTTTCTCAAGAATGTCACATCGTACCCAAATACCATTAAGAATAAAAGAGGCTTCAAAGATATACGGAATGCCGCTGCTTATAGCTGCTTGGGTTTGCTCTACAGATTCCACAGAATCTCTGGCATCAATTAGTCTGCCCTCTGGAAAACGCTCCCGAGCAAGTCTCCCCACCTCTCCGCCCTGATCAATAATTCGTTGTTGTGATCTGGAAGTAGGTGTCGCTCTCTCCGGATGGTTCTGTTCATACCAGAGACGTTTGAGACACTGTAGTCCACTCAAGTATTTTGACTTTGTAAGATAATTTACCATTAGTTATGGCACGTCCTAAGATTTTATAACGTTGGGTATCCAAACATAGCTTCCTAACCTTGTTAGTCACTTCTATTAGTCGCTGAATACAGTTACTTGACCTACGAGTTATGTAGGGCGTGTTGACATTTGTGTATAATAAGGGTATGTCCACACTTACCTTATCCGATACACAATGGTCAAAAATAGTAGCATTTCTTAACACCTGTCCCGACATCTACACCGGAGACCCAACTCACTTAAAACGCTTTATCGATGCGGTGCTTTGGATAACCCGTAGTGGCAGTCAATGGCGACTGTTACCCAAACAGTATGGCAATTGGAACAGCGTCTATAAACGATTGGCAAGATGGTGCGATAAAGGTATCTTTCAACGGTTGCACCAACACTTTGCCCAAGACCCCGATATGGAGTGGCTCATCATTGACACCACTATCATTCGGGCGCACCCCTGTGCTGGAGGTGCTTTGAAAACAAGTGGCGGTCAAGTCTCACAAGCACTCGGACGCAGCCGGGGTGGTTTTTCAACCAAGATTCACATCGCTGTTGATAGCTTAGGTCACCCATTACGTTTTATGTTGACAGCCGGTCAACGACACGACATTACTTGTGCTGAAGCATTGATTGACGGTTACAGCAGTGAGTATGTGATAGCCGACACATCATATGACTCGATGGCATTCATTGAGTCGATAACCGACACCGGTGCGGTGCCGGTGATACCGCCCCGTGCCAACCGCCGGGATTCACGTGATTACGATGTGGATCTGTACCAACAGAGACATATAGTGGAATGTTTCATCAACAAAATCAAGCAGTATCGACGTATTTCCGCGCGTTTTGATAAGTTAGCGGTTCGGTATATGGGATTTCTGAGTTTTGTTGCTACGATTATCTGGTTACGATGAAATGTCAACAGAACCTAGCAATTTGCGTTGTGTTATTATAAACCCTCCCGAATTTTCCGTCAACGCATTTCTATGGTGAAAACGAGCCACTTAATGACCGTCGAAAACAGTGATCTTAACGCAAGCTACTAGTGTTAAAACCCGAGCGGTTTGCGATTAAGATTGGAGGCTTTTAGCTTTCGCTCCAGTTGCTTTGAATCGCGGTTTATCAGGGCGGGACATGATGCGTGGTAAGTATTTATAGTAAAGTTTAGAATTAATTGGACACTCTGTACCGGCGCAGTT
>JAJDUM010000105.1 GCA_022826645.1 Candidatus Poribacteria bacterium | reverse complement strand
CGAGCTAAGTTTTCTAAGAGGTCCAACCAGAAGGTGCACCAATGGGCGTTTGCCCGTATCCAATCTATGATATGCTACAAAGCGGAACTCGTGGGGCTGACAGTGAAGTTTGTATCAGAGGCATACACAAGCCAAACCTGTCCACAATGTGGGAATCGAAAGAAACCCACCAACCGCAATTATCACTGCAACCGTTGTGGCTTTGAGTATCATAGAGATGGTGTTGGTGCTATCAATATCTGGAACAAAGTATCGGGATTCCTCCTGAGTCCCGTAGTTGGGGCGATGGCGTCCCCCATAGGTGTAAGGTTTCACCCACATCTATGTAAATTCGGCTAAAAACAGCGGATAAGAATCCCAATCCTTTAGGGTTGGGAGTACGTCAATCTTGACAATGAGGGGTGTTTGACATATTCTATATTAACCGGATTTTTGACATAAATTTTACAGTGTCCAATTCTTAGGAGAATAGAGATGGGAGAAAAAGCTTCAGCGAGTACCGAGCAGCATCGGGAGATGGCTGCGGAACACGGTCCTGTGCGCGTAGCAATCGTCACGGTCAGCGATACACGCACGCCGGAAACAGATAAGAACGCAGCTTACCTTCGCGAGCAGTTAGCTGCTGATGAAAATGAGGTTGTAGGATACCGTATTATCAAGGATGAACCGGATCAGGTTAAGGCGGTGCTGGACGAATTCGCAACAGGTGAGGCGCGCATGATTCTCTTTAACGGCGGCACAGGCATTGCACCACGTGACACAACCTTTGATGTGCTGGATCAAGCCTTAGAGAAAACTTTACCCGGTTTTGGCGAACTCTTTCGAATGTTTAGCTATGACCAAGTGGGGGCGGCCGCAATGTTATCGCGTGCTACCGCGGGCGTATATCAAGGGAAAGTAGTTATCTCCACACCCGGATCAACGGCTGCAGTGCAGTTGGCATGGGAGAAACTAATCGGGCCGGAGCTGCAGCACCTTGCATGGGAGGTCGGACGATAGGAACGTTCCTTCAATCGGACTGTTTTCCCTTTGCTAGCTGATGGCAGATGTTGCAGCTGCCAACGTTGAGATGCGGCATAGTGGGAGACTCCTCGGTCCCGCGGAGATGACACTTTAGACAACCGGCTGGATCTGTGTAAGTCCGGTGGTCTGGAATGTCGGAACGGGCAGGAGCTGCATTAAAGAAAAGGATAATCATTACGATAGTAAAAATAATTCCGATGACGCTGACAATAACTAACAGCGTTCGAGCGCTGGCTTCTTCCGTTGGCACGTTTTAGTCCTTTTGTCCTTTAGTCAAGATAGGAAACTCAGAAATTGAAATGGAAAATTGAAGTTAGTTACAAACCCGAGACGCCTGATGCTATCGGACAAGGCATCCTTCAGGATATTACCGATCTCGGATTTTCCGGTGTCGAATCCGTTCACACCGTTCAAATCTACTGGATCGACGGAGATATTCACGCACACGCGATCGAGCGCATCTGTGCGGAACTACTTGCCGATCCGGTGACGCAAAATTATGTCTATACCCGTTCCAACGACCAGACCCCAATACAGAGCGATGATTCCGTATGGACCATCGAAGTGCGGTTGAAGCCGGGGGTGACGGATGCCGTAGGTGATAGTGTTCTCAAGGGGCTGCGTGATATGGGGATTCCGGATGTACAAGCCGCACAGACAGGACAGAAGTACCAAATACACGGCCGTTTGGATCGAAACAAACTTGAGATAGTTGCACAGCAGCTGCTTGCGAATGACGTTATACAGATATTTGAAATCTGGCAGGGATAATGTGCTCCAGTTCGTGCTTATCGCCCTATCCATCGGGGCGGCGCTAACGTCATTTCTTCTCCATCAGTCTTTTGGTCTTCCATGTCCCCCGTCTAAACCACCACCACATCAACAGGCCTTGTACAACGTTTGATAAGGCGATGCCAATCCAAACCCCCTTAAGTCCCACCAGATAGGAGAGCCAGATTACCAGAAGCAATCCAACACCGAGTTGACAGATGAATGTCATTATCATTGGTGAAACGGTGTCCCCAGCACCATTGAGCGCGCGACCATATACAATAGAAATTGCAATAAATGCAAAAGTGGCTGATAGATAGCGGATGTAAACACTCCCGATAGTGATGACTTCCGTTTGGCTGGTAAATATTCTAATGCTAAGATGGGGGAAGATAAACAGTAGGCTTCCAAGCACCGCCATAAGTACCGTTGCCAATCCACTGGCAAGATTGGCGGATTTTTCTGCCCTGTCAATCTGTCCGGCGCCGACATTCTGTCCTACCATTGGGGCAACAGCATTTGCGAATCCAAATCCCAAGTGCATCACAAGAATGCGGAGGCGCATGCAGATGGCATAGGCAGCCACGGCCTTCGTTCCATGAATTGCTACAACTCGAATAAATCCCAACCGGGAGGCGTGTCTCAAAAATCCTTGCATTGAACTGAAAATTCCGAGTCGCAGAATTTGCCTCATTACTGACAGATCGATACGGCGTTTAACGTGCTTGAGCGAGATGACGCTGCGCCCTATGAAACACAGATAAAGGAAAATCACAACCCCGGCACTTCTGCCAATCACGCTTGCATACGCGGATCCTGCAACCTCCAAACGCGGGAATTTCCAGATGCCAAATATCAGCAGGGGATCCAGAACGATGTTTAAGACCGTTGAGACGATCATGACGACCATCGGTGTCAGCGAATCTCCACCCGCTCTGAAAATGGAGCCTAAGGTCATTGATACGAACATCATGATACCACCAAGCAGTGTGATACGCAAGTAAGGTACGCCCAGCCGTACCACCTCTTCTTCTGCTCCGAGCAACCTCAATCCAATTTCAGCGAGCGGAAATCCTATACACGCGATTGCAAGGGGACATATCATGCTCAAGATGAGCGCCTGCATCGCAATATTCTCCCCTTGCTCTCTCTGTTGTGCACCGATTGATTGAGAAACCAAAACGACGGTTCCCATTGAGATGCCAAGTGAAAGCACGCTGATCAGTCGCTGAAGGTTCGAGCTCATGTCAACGGCGGAAATCGCTTCAGCCCCTAATTTCCCAACGAAGATCATATCGACGACACTGAAAGAATCCTGTAGGATATTGCTAAGAGCAATTGGCCAAGCAAGATGTATAAGGTTCCTGAAAATGCTTCCTTGGGTCAGGTCATACTTCGATTTCTTCATAATCCGCTTTCTGTCCGATGTACGTTGATGCGTTTTCGACGATTCAAACCCTCCTTTGTTTAGCGATTTTCATCGAAGGATACCTGAAACACGAAAATATCTTCCCCTCATCCTCTTAATCTTTGTGGCGATCGGATCCGTATAATTTAGGTTAGTAACTACAGTCCCTAATTGATAGATTTGCCGATTCATCGTCTTAATTGTGCCACACCTTCACGGAGTTCGGCAAGAATTATCTGTTTAGATCTCGACTGTTAATTTTTTTTGGTAAAAAACTGGTAAAATTCTGTTAAAAAACTATTGACAGATCGTTGATAATTGATTATTATATTAGTCCATATCGAACATATTGTATGGTAAAAGAAATTATACACAACATATTGGTGTTCTATGAAATGTCCATATTGCAATGGTTCAAGCATAAGAGTCATTGATAAACGGGATACTGACGGAGGAACTGCTATCCGCAGACGCCGGGCGTGTCTCCATTGCTCAAAGCGATTTACAACGTATGAGCGGGCTGAGGTGTTGGATCTTTTTATCATTAAGAAGGACCAGCGCCGCGAAGCCTTCGATCGACAAAAGCTGAGACGCAATATCATGAAGGCGTGTGAAAAACGCTCGATTAGCCAGGAAACCATTGATCGTTTGATTGGGGATATAGAACAGCAACTTATCAGTATACATAAAACTGAAATCGAAAGCCATATCATTGGTGAAATTGTTATGGATGCTCTCAAAAATCTGGATAGCGTCGCATATATTCGATTTGCTTCTGTCTACCGTGATTTCAAGGATGCGGCAGATTTTGAAAACGAGCTCCGTCAATTAGACCCTGATGATTAGATTAATGAAACCGATAGTTCAGATAGAGCGTTAAACTGATTACAGAACGTTGTAACGAGTTGCAGGTAGATCGCTAAATCTGCGAGTGTTTTTGCAGCAATCATAGAAAGGAATTGAAATGTCCCAACCCAACGATTTTGGTGTTAATCAGGATTCGATAGCCTCTGCACCATCGGATGAAACTGCTGACATCAAACCCTCTTCCCTTGAAGAAACTGCACAACAACAGGGCTTGAAAATCGATCGACGGTATACCTTGCCCGGTGTGCATCCATTCGATACAATCGAGTGGGAACCTCGAAGTTCGGTGATCTATAATGAGAAAGGCGAGGCTATCTTCGAGAAAGACGAGGTGGAGGTTCCATCGAATTGGTCGCAGTTGGCAGCGGATATTGCAGTATCCAAATATTTCCGTAAAGCGGGTCTACCTGAAGCGGGGAGCGAAACAAGCGTTCGTCAACTCATCCAACGTGTCGCTCATACCATCCGCCACGCTGGCGAAACTTTCGGCGGCTACTTCGCCACGCCAGAGGATGCTGATGCCTTTGAGATGGAACTGACGGATCTGCTCGTCATGCAGCGGGGTGCGTTTAATTCGCCGGTCTGGTTTAATTGTGGATTATATCATCAGTATGGAATCATAGGGGGAACCGGCAACTGGTATTGGGACTTTGAAAAGAGAAGTGCAGCCCAGACACAAAACAACTACGACCACCCACAATGCAGCGCATGCTTCATACAATCTGTTGACGATGACCTGATGTCGATTTTTGAACTGGTCAAAAATGAGGCGCGTGTCTTTAAGTACGGTTCGGGAACCGGAACGAATTTTTTCAAAATCCGCGGACGGCAAGAAAAACTTTCCGGCGGGGGTACAAGTAGTGGACTGATGTCTTTCCTTGAGGTTTTTGACCGTGGCGCAGGGGCGACGAAATCTGGGGGGACTACCAGACGTGCAGCCAAGATGGTATGCCTCGATATGGATCACCCGGAAATCGTTGATTTCATCAACTGGAAAGTGAGTGAGGAAAAGAAGGTAGCAGCGCTGGTCGCCGCTGGTTATCCCTCTGACTTCAACGGGGAAGCGTATAAGACCGTCGCGGGGCAAAATTCAAATAACTCTGTCCGAATCACGGACGAATTCATGAATGCCTATCTAAAGGGTGATAAGTGGCATACAACGTTCCGTACGACGGGCGAAATCTGTGAGACGTATGAAGCCAAAGATCTCATGCGTCAAATATCCGAAGCCGCTTGGGCTTGTGCGGATCCAGGAGTGCAGTTCGATACGACGATTAATGACTGGCATACCTGTGCGAATACCGATCGAATTTATAGCAGTAATCCGTGTTCAGAATATATGTTCCTTGACGACTCCGCATGTAATCTCGCTTCTATCAATCTACTCAAATTTGTCGATGAAGATGGAAACTTTGATGTCGAAGGGTTCAAGCATGCTTGCCGAATCTTCTTCATCGGTCAGGAAATCCTTGTAGATTTCTCCTCCTATCCGACCCAACCAATTGCTCAAAACAGCCACGACTATCGACCACTCGGATTAGGATATGCTAATCTGGGGACTCTGTTGATGGTCAATGGTATCCCCTATGATAGCGAAGAAGGATATGCTATCGCTGGTGCGCTCACCGCTATTCTCTGTGGTGAGGCATATCGCACATCTGCAGAGATGGCTGCAGTCAAAGAGCCCTTCTCCAGTTTTGAGAAGAACCGTGAATCGATGCTGCATGTGATGAGTAAGCATCGCGACGCAGCCTATCGCATTAGTCCGGATGTTTGTCCGTCCGATCTCTTGAGGGCGGCACAACAGACGTGGGATGAAGCGGTTGAGATGGGGAGGCAGTACGGCTATCGGAATGCACAAGCAACAGTGCTTGCACCTACCGGTACCATAGGACTGCTTATGGAATGCGATACGACCGGTGTTGAGCCGGAATTTGCGCTCGTGAAATTCAAGAAGTTGGCGGGCGGCGGTTACTTTAAAATCATCAACCAATCCGTGCCACGTGCGTTGAAAAAGCTCGGTTATACAGATGAAGAGATTGATGACATTGTGACGTATGTGCAAGGTACTTCCTCGTTAATTGGTTCGCCGCATATCAATAATGTTTCGCTTAAAGAGAAGGGATTGACTGACGAAGAGATTGGTCAGATTGAGGCGACGCTGCCTTCTGTTTTTGAGTTGGCGCATGCGTTTAACGCTTATACCGTCGGAGAGGAAGGGATGGCACGCCTCGGGTTTAGGGCAGAGCAGTATAATGCGCCAGATTTCGACCTCTTGAATGAATTGGAATTTACGCGGCAGCAGATCGAAGAAGCGAGCAACGTAATCTGTGGTATGATGACCATTGAAAGTGCACCGCATCTGAAAGATGAACACCTACCCGTCTTTGATTGTGCCAACAAATGCGGGAAGCACGGTCAACGCTACATTGAACCGATGGCGCATGTCCGTATGGTCGCCGCGACGCAGCCATTCCTGAGTGGGTCGATATCCAAGACCATCAACATGCCCCACGAAACAACAGTCGAAGAGGTCGAGAACCTTTACGTTGAGGCGTGGAAGCTGGGACTGAAGGCGGTGGCACTCTATCGGGATGGATCCAAACTATCGCAACCTCTCAGCACAACGAGGGCAGAAGCAGAGGAAGAAGAACAGGAAGCGCGCCCAATTCGCCGTCGTCTGCCTAACGAGCGTGCTTCAATCACCCATAAATTCAGCGTTGCGGGTCATGAAGGCTATATCACCGTTGGATTTTACGAAGATGGCACCCCCGGCGAGGTCTTTCTCAAGATGTCGAAGGAAGGCTCAGTCATCTCTGGGTTGATGGATACTATCGCGACAATGACCTCTATCTCGTTGCAATACGGTGTTCCGCTGGAATCGCTGGTCAGTAAGTTCAGCCATGTCGGATTTGAACCTGCGGGATTTACCAACAATAAGGATATCCCGATAGCCAAGTCAATCATCGACTATGTGTTCCGTTGGTTGGGACTGAAGTTCGCGCCTCAAAGCGAAGCGCTTACTGGAGGAGACGGAAGCCTCGGCGATCAACTTGCCCAACCACAACAGCTGCCCCCTCATGTGACTGACATTGATCAGGAAGAGAACGACGAAAGACTGGAAGCACGTGAAAAACGCGTCGCAGCGATGCAGTCTGACGCGCCGCCTTGCCATGACTGCGGAACGATTATGGTGCGGAACGGCACCTGCTATCGCTGTCTGAATTGTGGTGCGACGAGTGGGTGTTCGTAGGGTTGAAGTATGAGGCAGATGACCTCAACAATCAGCAGCATCGTTGAAAAGGCGTGTAAAAAAGAGACCAACAAGTAGGGGTATGGTATCTGGAGTCATCATATCGTGCTTGTTGTAAAATACGGCAAGCTGCTGGCGCAGAAGCTGGAAGCCGATCCAGAGATTGTCGAAATTGCCGCCTTGTTACACGACTATGCTAGTATCAAGGAAGAATCCTTTACCTCAGAACACCATCTTCACAGTGCTCAAGAGGCGGCTACAATTTTAAGATCCCTCAATTATCCTGAAGATAAGATAACCGCCATCAAGCAGTGTATTGTTTCTCATCGAGGGAGTACCGATATAGAGAAACAAACAGCGGAGGCGGTTTGCCTTGCTAGTGCCGACGCCATAGCTCACATTGATCAAATTCCATCTTTGTTTTACCTTGTCTTTGTTCAACATCAGATGGAAATTGATGAGGGAACGGCTTGGGTAAGGGCAAAATTAGAACGGAGTTGGAATAAATTATGTCTTGAGGGCAAGGAAATGATTACGGAAAAATATGAAGCTGCCATGAGGATTGTGCAATAAATGCAGCTACCGGACGAAGAACAACGGTGCAAACCAACACCTTCACCTACTTTGCTTCCCAGCCCCAAATTGGGGAAACAACGTTCAACCTTCCTGTCGTTCAACTACCCATAGATCGCGCGCAGCAGATTAAAGCCGATCATCCCTGCCACAATCAAAACGATAAACGCAAAATAGAAGCGGATAGAATCGCTCTCTATTCTTTGATTAGCGATTACCCCGATCTGTGCACAAATCGTGGATCCCACCAGCAAAAACACAACCAACCATAAATCAACATTGCCCCGCATCGCGTGGGTAATGGTCCCGTAGGTAGCGGAAAAAAGCACGATGAGCGAAGTTGTGCCGACCGCTGCATGTGTTTCAACGCCGTAGCCGTAGATCAGTAGCGGCACGAAGAGAATGCCGCCGCCAATCCCAAGTAACCCGGTGAAGACACCAATGACGAGTGCTGAGTACACAGTTGCGGAGAGAGAGATTTGGCGCACGCCAATTTTAGGGAAGGAAACATAAGGCGGGATGCGGAAGCCACGAAGTAAGCCGCGCGGTTGTCTGTGTACGCTTTTTCTTCTGTGAATCAGTGATTCTATGAGAATCAATCCTGAAACGGTGATAAGCACGCCAAAGAAGAGCCATTGCAAGTAATACTGAAGCGCTGAAATAGATTGACCGCCAACGTTGACCTGCTCTAGCTTGTCCAACCAGTCGAGCAGATATACCCCAAGCTCAATGCCGACAAAATTACCTCCAACGATCATCAATGCCAGTTTTGGGTCAATATCGCCGAATTTCCAAAACCGCAATACGGTGGAGAAAGAGGTGCCGACCGTCCGAGACAGCGTACTCCCGATGCAGATTGGGAAGGGAATGCCAAATAGGATATTAAGGATTGGGGTGATTAGCGGTCCACCGCCGATTCCGAAGAAACCGGACAGGAAACCGCTGATACACCCCAAACCGATCAATCCCAAGATATTAACAGGTATGCCACTGATATCGACGTTCATTTAGCGTTATGAATTTAAATGTGATAATCGATTTTAGAGTTGGGGTGAGTTGAGTGGCCGGTACGACGTTCGAGAAAGGTAAAAATCCAGTTGATAAGTGCCCCCCAAGCTATGGGGAAGAGTAAACAGATTAGAATGTTGAAAATGCCTTTCATGCGCGACTCCAATTCGATGGAATATCAAAATCTTCGCGTACTCCACGGCGGGAGTTTTTAATCCCTTCCAGTCTCCCTACGTATTCGTCTGATCCTTCCAACATCTTAAAATTCTGTGCCTCGATTAATAGAAATTTTAGGGATTTATGCCATCGTGTACTTATATATCGCAAGTATAGACTAAAGTTGTGGCATTGTCAAAGGGAAAAGTTGACCGAATTCTTTTTGCTTGCATTTCCCATAGGGGTGTGCTACAATCACCAAGATTTTTAGAAATTTTCAAGGCGGGTCAGGATATAGCAGATAACACCTTTTTCTCAATCGAGGAGATCCTAGAAAATTTGGTGATAGAGAAACCGGGTAGAAATCACATCAGATCCAGCTCATCCAAACAAAAACTTTATAGACCTGCTTGATTGCACATTTCTGCGATCTTTTTTGGTTAAACTGACACCGTAAGGAGTTTTTTTTAATGAAGGAATATCAGACGGAACAGATTCGGAATATTGGTATTATTGGGCATTCGAGCACAGGGAAGACTTCACTCATCGAGGCGATACTCTATAATGGGGGCGCAATTGAGCGAATCGGACAAGTTGATAGTGGGAATTCAGTTTCAGACTATGCCCCAGATGAAATTGAACGCAAGATGACGATTAACTGTTCTGTTTGTGTTGCGGAGTGGAAAGGGTACAAGTTAAATATTCTCGACACGCCCGGTGCCGAAGATTTCCATGGCGATCTTGAGAGCGTACTGCGAGTGGTAGATGCCGTTATTGTGGTAATTGATGCAACGACCGGCGTCGAAGGGGGTACGGAGAAGGTATGGGAAGCGGCTGATAAATTTGATCTTCCACGGATGATCTTTATCAACAAAATGGATAAAGAGAACGCCAGCTTTGAAAACGCGCTTGCGAGCGTCGATGAGGTTCTCGAAACCCGAACGGCTGTGACCCAGGTGCCAGTTGGCAAAGAGGCTGACTTTAAAGGTGTCGTTGATCTCATCCAGATGGGGGCGTTCGCGGAACCACCGGACAATAAACCTTTATCCAAATCTGAGGTTCCTTCCGAACTTGAAATGCAAGCAGAAGAGATGCGGGAACAACTGGTCGAGACTGCAGCGGAAAGCGATGATGAACTGATTGAGAAATTTTTCGAGGGTGAACTCACCGATGAAGAGATTGGTGCTGGTCTTCGTACAGGATTATGTGCCAATCAGTTTGTGCCCGTACTCTGTGGCAATGCCCTACAGAATATCGGCGTTCAACCTTTGATGGACTTGGTCGTCGACTGCTGCCCATCTCCGGTAGATGCCAGACCGATTACGGGAGTTGACGGTAAAACAACCTATGAAGCATCTCCAGATGCGCCGTTGTCCGCGTTAGTCTTTAAAACATTGGCAGACCCATTCGCAGGTAGACTGACTTTCTTCCGCGTCTATTCCGGTACTTTCAACGGCGATTCTCAGGTGTATAACGCGACAAAAGATGAGAATGAACGGATCGGTAAGCTCGCGTTCATGAATGGGAAAACTGCTATTGACACACCCCAAGTCACCGCAGGTGATATCGGAGTTGTCTCTAAACTGACGCTTGCGCAAACGAACGACACATTTTGTGATGTGGGAAATTCGTTCCAGCTTCCCGGCTGCGAATTTCCTAAACCTGTTATCTCGTTCGCCATTATGCCTGCACGAGAGGGG
Source organism: Candidatus Poribacteria bacterium (assembly GCA_022826645.1). Taxonomy (GTDB): domain Bacteria; phylum Poribacteria; class WGA-4E; order WGA-4E; family PCPOR2b; genus PCPOR2b. The sequence continues at coordinate 91,720 of JAJDUM010000105.1, read as the reverse complement.
GATGATGAGAAACTGAGTTCGACCCTCTCGCGAATGATAGAAGAGGATCCATCATTCCAGATTGAACGGAATAGCACAACCAAGCAGTTGTTGGCCTCCGGTCTCGGTGAGATGCATCTTGCGGTCATACGCAACCGAATGCGAGACAAGTTTGGAATTGAGACTGAGACCGAAATGCCGAAAGTCTCCTATCAAGAGACGATTCGTGGTAGGGCGAGTGGTGTCCAAGGTCGGTATAAACGCCAATCTGGTGGACGCGGTCAGTTTGGTGAAGTGTGGATAAATCTTGCCCCGCGCGAACGCGGTTCCGGCTTTGAGTTTGTCAACAAGGTTGTGGGTGGTTCAATCCCGCGCAATTACATCCCCGCCGTTGAGAAGGGCATCCGTGAGACAATGGGGCAAGGTCTAATTGCAGGGTATCCTTTCGTTGATGCACAAGTCGAGCTCTACGACGGAAAGCATCACCCTGTTGACTCCTCAGATATGGCTTTCCAGATCGCTGGCTCTTTTGCGTTTCGAGAGGCTGCGAACCAATCCAATCCGGTGATGCTTGAGCCCATCATGGACGTTACGATCTCCGTTCCTGAACAGTTCATGGGGGACATTATCGGCGATCTCAATAGCAAACGTGGCAGAATCATGGGGGTCGAGCAGGCGGGCAAACGTCAGGTAATTCAAGCGACCGTACCGTTGGCAGAGATGTTCCGCTATTCGATAGATCTGAAATCGATTACGAGTGCGCGGGGCAGTTTCACGATGGAGTTCTTACGTTACGAGGAGATGCCCGATGAACTCGCCCAAAAGGTGATTGCCGAAGCAAAGTCGGAAGAAGAAGAGTAACCCAAACTATATTTTGGCTCATATTGAGAGACCGTGTATCAGAAAGCGATAAGGACGGGATAACCCAACCCCGCCCCTACGATTTCTCTTTGCACTTTACTTTTTTGTATGAGCCTATTTTTTTGCCTGTTGTGCAAGGATTTTAACGGAATGGCGCATGCGAAGGTGGAACATGTGCTCGCAGGTGTGATTATCTATCACGCTCTGATCTAATTCCCAAACTTCGCTGAAACAACCTTTGACAGCCCCGCTTGCTCCATAGTTACGCCGTACATAACATCGGCGATCTCCATCGTCCGTTTATTGTGAGTGATAATAATGAACTGCGTTTGCTGAGCGTATGTCCGGATAAGGTTGGCAAAGCGGAGCACGTTCGATTCGTCCAGCGCGGCATCAACTTCATCCAGAACACAGAAGGGGCTCGGCTTAATCTTGAACACGGCGAAGAGCAAGGCGATGGCAACGAGTGATCGCTCGCCACCGGAGAGTTGTGTGATGCTCTGCGGTTTCTTGCCCGGCGGACAGGCGATGATATCAATTCCTGACTCTAATACATCGGATGGGTCCGTCAAAAGCAACTCTGTCTCCCCACCGTTGAAAAGTTCTTCAAACACTTCTTGAAAATTAGCGCGTATCTGCTCAAAGGCGCCAAGGAACGCCTCGCGCGAGGTCTGGTTAATTTTTTGAATCGCTTGATTGACCGATGCGAGCGAAGTCTCCAGGTCCTCACGCTGGGTAACAAGAAACTCCTCACGCTTCTTATGCTCCTCATACTCTTCGATCGCCACGAGATTAACGGAACCCATCCCTTCAATCTCAGTTTTCAGCGTGTCGATCTGCCCCATCAACTCAAGGTCGTCAACTGGATTCTCTTCAACTTCGACCTGATCCATTGTAATTTGGTACTTGTCTAGGATTCGAGCGGCAATGGCTTTTAATTGCATCTGTAACTGAGTCGTCGTGACTTCTAAGTGGTGCCGCAGACGATTCTGCTTTTCAAATTCCCTCCTGGCTCTACGCACCTGTTTCTGTGCTTCTGCAATTTGCTCGATTAAGCTTGTATTCTCCTCCTCGAGCCGTCTAACATTTTCTTCGGCCTCGAATTTTTCCTGTTCTATCTGGAGGAATTGACGTTGCGCCTCGTCAATCTGTGAAGAGAGTTCTTGGCGGGTTTGGTCGTCAGAATCAATAACCGCCTGATGTTCCGCGACCCTGTTGCGGATCTGTTCCTGGTTTTTCTGAAGATTCAGGAGTTCAGAGTTCAGGCTTTGCAATTTTTCCCGTTTACCTGCTAAAGCGATTTCGAGTTCTTGGCAGGAAGCGATGACTTCATCCCGTTTACTCTTTTCACTCTGGATCTGCTCTGATAACCGCTCGATACGTCGTTGCAACGTGCGGCGCGCCTTGGTTGCCGTCTCTAATTCAGACTGAACGGCGCCATGTTCAGCCCTCGCTTTTTCGGTTTCCTGCTGAAGGCTTACCTCTTCCTGCTCTACATCGTTCAACTGCCCTTGAAGTTGGCTGATTTGGCGCTGTCCCTGTTCCAAAACTTTTGACAAACTTGCATGTTCGATCTGGTGTGCTTGCGCTTGCGTGATGAGGGTTTGCCGCGTCTGTTGGAGTTCTGCCAACCTGCCAGCAAGTCCCTTGCTTCTGGTGTTCTTTTCGTTAAGTTGGCTCGTCAGTTTATCGATGCGTTCCTGTAGGCCTTCCAGCTCCCTTGAACGACTCAGGAGTCCACTGGTTGAGCTGGTGTTATGACCACCTGTAACCGCACCGGAGGTATTGATTAGCTCTCCCTCCAGTGTAACGAGACGTGCGTTGTGCCGGAAACGCCGTGTCAGTTGTATCGCCGTATCAAGGTTTTCGACGACGACCGTGTTGCCAAGCAGTTGCTGGACGGCGACCTCATATTTTGAGTCGTATTCTAAGAGTTCGGAGGCCAGACCAATTACGCCAGCCTCATTCAGTAGATTGTCGCCTTGGAATGGGCGAGACCGCAGAATATCTAAAGGCAAGAAAGTTACGCGGCCGGCTCTCGTCCGCTTGAGGAACTCAATGCCGGATTGAGCATCTTCAGCAGTTTCTGTAACAATGTTCTGGATCGCGCTTCCCAATGCCACTTCGACCGCTAACTCGTAGGCCGGTTCGGTTCGGATGAGCTCGGCGATGACGCCACATATCCCGCCGAAACGTTCTGGCTCCGTTTCGCGAACTCTCAGAATCGCCCGTACGCCTGTGTAGTAACCTTCATGGGTGGCTTGCAAATCCCGTAATGACTTAAACCGTGAAGTACTGGTACCGAGCGAATCTTGCATCCCCCGCATTTCGGACTCTAATTTCCGAAGTTCCGTTTGATAGCGTTGGATTTCTTCCTCAGCTTTTTGCCGTTCCGTCTCAAGGCGGATCAAGTCAGCATTAAGCTGCTGTTCACGTCGTTGTGCCTGAGCATAACTCGCTTTTTCCGCTTCAAGTTCAGTGCCCAAGGTACCCGAGCGTTCGGTAATTCGATCCAGATTGGCAGCTGAATATTCTAATCTATTATTGAGCGATGCAAGTTGCGTTTCCAGCTGCGATACTTCATTTGTGGTTTCAAGCAATTGTTCCTGCGCTGTTTCTACCGAACTTTCGGCTTCTGTCACCCGCGTCGTGAGTTCAGCCAAGACCCGTCGCCGTGCAGCCAGACGGCTTTCTTCCGTCTGAAGCGAAACATCGACCTGTCTCTTCTCCTGTTCGCGTTCTTCCTTCTGTGTCTCAATTTCTGCCCACTGTTTTTCCAGTGATTCTATCGCCTGAAGTGCCCGTTCGCGTTGCTGCTGGATGTTGAGCTGTCGTTCTTTGTAAAGTGCAATTTGCCGTTCCGTTTGCTCGATTTTGCCTGCGAATTGACCCACAATCCCTTGCCCGTTGCGAATTAAGCCATCTAACTCGGCTCGGCGTGCTGTCGCATCCTCGATTTGTTGCTCGGTGGAATCGATCTGCTCGTTGGCTTCTGTCACCGCCAGCATCAATTCATCTAAATTGAGCTGGGTTTGCGTCAACTCCTTGGCGAACCGATCGTGCTCCCGACGGTTGAGGTCTAATTCGAGATGTTTCATCTGGTCATGGAGCTCTTGATAACGACCAGCTTGTTCAGCTTGCCGCCTGAGCGATTCAGTTTCACGTTGCAACTCGTGGATGACATCGTTAATTCGGACAAGGTTCTGCTCAGTCTCTTCTAATTTTTTGAGTGCAGCTTTTTTCCGGTGCTTGTATTTGGTGATACCCGCAACCTCGTCAAACAGGAAGCGCCGTTCTTCTGGACGTGTGTTGAGGATGAGGTCAATCTTGCTCTGCTCCATGACAGAGTAGGCATCGACGCCGATCCCTGTGTCCATAAAGAGTTCAGTAATATCTCGCAGCAGACATGGGGTGTCGTTGATGAAATAATTACTTTCACCGCTGCGTGTCAACTGGCGACGAACTGCGATCTCCGGAGATTCTAAGGCAAGTTTCCCCTCAACATTTGTGATATGGAGGGAAGCCTGTGCACGCTGCGCTGGTTTAAAGTTGGATCCGCCGTTGAAGAGGAGGTCTTGCATATTGGCACAACGCAGGGCACGCGGACTCTGCTGTCCCAGTACCCAACGAATTGCATCTGACACATTGCTCTTGCCACAACCGTTGGGACCCACAATGGTTGTAACCCCGGGCTCCAATATCAACTCCACATCTTCGGCAAAACTCTTAAAACCGCTGATTTTAATCGAATTAATATGCAACGGATATTCCTCCTTGAATAAACAACTCACAAGTTACGTTTCTATTAACGTAAGTTAACCGATAACCGTTTCGGTATTACGTCGGAAAAGTCCGCTGCAGATTGGGATGCTTCCATACAACTATCTCCCTCAATCTTTGGAAAAATTCTGGTTCAGTGCATCTTTAATCTCTGTGATAACTTCCTTGTCAGCTTCAACTTGCAAACGCGTCTTTAGTGCTCGCCTCGCAGCTTTGCCGCCAATCTGTCCTAATGCCCATGCAGCATGGCCACGAACTAAGGGGTCGTCATCGTTCAGCGCCCGTTTGAGTGCAGGGACCGCGGCGCGATCTTTCCAGTTGCCAAGCGCAACGGCAACATTTCGGAGGAAGCCACGTCGCTTCGCCCGCTTGATTGGACTGTTTCTAAAACGCCTACTGAACTGTTCCTGCGTCATGTTGATGAGCGAAAGCAGCGTGGGTGCGAGATTCCCTTTACGTGGATAAAAACCAAGTTCCTTCGTTGGGACAGCCTTGCTGTTCCAAGGGCAGACTTCCTGACAGATGTCGCAACCGAAGATTAAGTTATCCATCTGCGGACGCAGTTTGCGCGGAATGCTTCCTTTCAACTCAATGGTCAGGTAGGAAATACATAGCCGAGAATCGAGAATGTTTGGTGCTAAAATCGCGTCTGTGGGACACGCCTCAATACATAGGGTGCAAGTGCCGCAGCTGCCGCGGAGCGATGGTGTATCTGATTCCAACTTGATACTGACCAAAATGCCTCCGAGGAAAAACCAGGAACCTGCGCGCCAATGGATCACGTTTGTGTTTTTAGCAATCCATCCGATTCCCGCACGTTCAGCGTACTCTCGCTCTAGGACCGGAGCGGTATCTACATAGACCCGGGTTTTAACCCTTTCTTCGGCACTCTTTTGGATAAATGTTGCCAATTGATCTAATTTTGATCGGATAAGACCGTGATAATCCGTACCCCACGCATATCGAGAAATCTGTCCGCGCGATGGGTCTTCTGCGAGTGGCTTAGGTGGATCAAGTGTGTAATAATTGATTGCCAATGCAATGATTGATTGGGCTTCGGGGAGGATCTGGCGTGGATCTCGCTTCAACGGCAGGTGCTTTTCTAGATAACCCATCTCTCCTGCGTAACCGTCTTTCAGCCACTGTTCGTAACGACCAATCGTCTGGCTCGGTTCAACGGGGAGGATACCAACCAATTCAAATCCGAGTTCTTGTGCCTGAACCTTAATCTGTTCTGTCAGATTCATATATTTATTGTAGAGCGTTGCAGGCGGCTATCGGTGAAACAGCACCCCTTACCGTAAAATGAGGAACGGGTTCATGAAAATTCCAGCCTTATCGTAGCAGACATTTTCTCTGAAGTCAAAGATTTTTTTGGAAAAATGACTTATTTGCAAAAAATTGCTTGACACGAAAGAGTAGTTATTATATAATACTGCGTTACGCCCAATTCAAAAATAGAATTTAAAAGCACCTCTATCCCCTAAATCTCATCAAGGTCAGGTGAAAGTATGTCCCAACCCGTCAAATTTGGCAAACCCGTCAGATCTTATGGTAAGCGCGAACGACTGTCTTATGGAAAAATTCCGGAGATAATGGATCTCCCGGATCTCATCGAGGTTCAAAAAGCTTCCTACGAAGAATTCCTTCAACGAAATACCTCGCCAGAAGAGCGGAAAGATAAGGGCCTACAAGCTGTGTTCAACGAAATCTTTCCGATTCCTGACTTCAGTGAAACTTCCGAACTTCAGTTTGTGAATTATTTACTCGGCACCCCCAAGTACGACATTAATGAATGCCAATCCCGCGGTTTCAGTTATGCGCTGCCGGTGAAGGTTTGTGTCCGATTGGTCCTCAGAGAAAAGGATGAGGATACCGGTGAAAATCAGCTCATTGACATAAAAGAAAACGAAGTCTATATGGGCGAAATCCCGCTCATGACCGAAAACGGTACTTTCATTATCAATGGATCCGAGCGGGTAATTGTCAGTCAGCTACAACGATCCCCCGGCGCAACGTTTGGTGAAGAAGCCCACACCAGTGGGCAAGCGCTCAACACTGCGAGAATTATTCCCTACCGTGGCGCGTGGATTGAGTTCGAATACGACATCAAGGACCTGATTTATGTCCGACTTGATCGGCGGAAAAAGATGCTCGTAACCGTTCTGCTCCGTGCATTGGGTTGGGAAACGGATGAAACCATCCTTAAGCTGTATGCCGAGAGCAAGGAGGTCAGACTCACTAAGTCGCTTGTTGACCGGGTAACAGCTGCTCCTGTCAAATACAAACGCCTTGTCACTAAAGAAGATGTCTTGCTTGAAGCAAATACGAGATTGACAAAAGAGCAAATTGATGAATTAAGTAAGGCAGATGTCAATGCAGTTGAAGTTTTGAAGGTGGAGCGAATCAGTCTGGACGACTCCCTGATTGGTCGAGTGACAGCTGCTTGTGTAAAACATCCTGTTACCGGAGATGTCTTACTTGAAGCGGATACGAAATTGAGAAAAGAACAGCTTGATGACTTGTGCAAGCCATATCTACTGTTTCAAGTTGATTTGGATTCCGTTGCTAGGCCGGAACCAACACAGTTTGAGCAAGATCCGTCGTTTGAGTATAGCCGGGAGTTGAACCCGAAATGGGCATTGCTGTCCGATCAGTGTCGAGAAAAGGCTGGTTGGAAATGTGAGCAATGTGGTATAGATCTGAACAATGACCGCAAGTATCTTGTTGCCCACCATGTAAGAGGCAACCGATATAACAATCCCGAAGACCTAATGGCTCTCTGTATTGGTTGCCATGCAGAACAACCAAGTGGAGGACATGAAAAGATCAAAAGTAAATCTGATGATTACCCAAAGTTTATGGCGGTATACGGTGACGAATGGAGGTCTGCTGTCCTCCAATGGAAGTCTACTATCCTCCAAAGCGGTTTGACGGAGGATGCACGGGTATCGGATGCATGGCGCCAACAATTTAAGGACAATAGTATTTCTCTGACCCGTTCTTCAATCGTACAGGTAGAAACAAAAGGCCGTCGCTGGCGTGTATCGAACAAAAACAGCAAAGATAACTTTATCATTGAGAAAACAAGGGATACCTTCAATATCTACAATACTATCCAAAATCTTGAGGTTTTAGGAGATGATACAGAAGATATTTGTCCCGACGACTCTCTGATTGGTCGGGTGACAGCTGCTCCTGTCGAATACATACGCTGTGACACTGAAGATGAGTCGCTTGAAGCAAACACCGAATTGACGCAAGAGCACATTGATGAATTGCGTGAGGCAAAAGTCAAAAAAGTTGAGGTTTTGGATGCAGATGATGCAGAAGAGATCCGTTTCCTGCGGAATACCCTCGAACGTGATGTCCAATCAGATTATAGCCTGCCCCAGCTTTTTGAAGCCTCTGCCGATCTTGAAGGCGATTTAGTAGATGGTGCACCGGTATCAGATGCATGGCACCAGCAGTTTAAGGACAATGGTGCTGTTCTGGCCGCAGCTGCAACCGTGCAGGTATTGGCAGAGGGGCGATATCGTATCTCCAACAAGAACAGTAGGGATAACTTCACTATTGAGAAGGCAGGGGACACCCTCAGCGTCTATCGTGGTAGTATCCAAGACCTTGCAGTAGTTGAGATTTTTCGTAAGATGCAACCGGGCGATCCGCCTACTATCGAGAGTGCGCACAACCGGTTTGAGAAGCTATTCTTTGATCCGGTGCGTTACGATCTCGCAGAAGTGGGGCGGTACAAACTCAATAGAAAATTAGGTAATCTCTCCCTGTATCGGAACGGTGGCGAGGCAGTAGATGAGCAGGTTCGTGTGCTCCGTCCAGAAGACATCGCTGCGGTTCTCCAATACCTGATACAAGTACAGAATGGAGAAGGAGAGATGGACGATATCGATCATCTCGGTAATCGTCGAGTTCGAGCTGTTGGGGAATTGTTGCAGAATCAGGTGCGGATGGGAATGTTGCGAGTGACCCGTGCAACTCGAGAACGGTTGACAGTTCAAGACTTGGAGAGTGTGACCCCTGCCGACCTAATTAACCCTAAACCATTGACCGCTGCGATTAAAGACTTCTTCGGCTCAAGTCAACTTTCCCAATTCATGCAGCAAGCCAATCCCTTGGACGAATTAACCCATAAACGCCGCTTGAGTGCGTTGGGCCCCGGTGGGCTGCATCGGGAACGTGCTACATTTGAGGTGCGCGATGTGCATCGCACCCACTATGGACGGGTCTGTCCGATTGAGACGCCTGAAGGTCCTTCGGTCGGGCTAATTGTTTCCTTAAGTACCTATGCACGGGTTAACGCTTACGGTTTTATGGAAACACCTTATCGGAAAGTGTCCAAAGGCACAGCAACCGATCAGATTGATTACCTGGCTGCGGATAAGGAAGATACGTTCACCATCGCGCAGGCGCATGCTGTTCTTGATGAGGCTGGAAGGCTGGAAGACGACCTGATGGTGACACGCCAAAAGGACGATTTTCCGCGGAAATTAGCGCCGGAAATTGACTACATTGATGTTTCTCCGAAGCAGATCGTGGGCGTTTCTGCTGCACTGATTCCCTTCCTTGAGCACAATGATGCAAACCGTGCATTGATGGGGAGTAATATGCAGAGGCAAGCTGTGCCGCTTATCCGCCCGGAGGCTCCGCTGATTGGAACTGGCATGGAGCATAAAGCTGCGCGCGATTCCGGAGCGGTTGTGCTGGCAAAGCGAGATGGCGTTGTGGAAAGCGTTTCCGCCGCTGAGATCATTATTCGCACGGATGACGCCTTCCGAATTGCTGGCGGGGAACAGTCGTTCAGCGAGATGGGCTATGATGTGTACCGCTTGACAACCTTCAAGCGATCAAACAGTGGAACGAGCCTCCACCAACGCCCATGTGTAGATGTCGGAGAGGAAATAAAAGCAGGTCAGGTAATTGCCGACGGCACCTCAACCGAGAATGGGGAACTTGCCCTTGGTAGCAACATCCTAATCGCATTTATGTCTTGGGAGGGGTATAACTATGAGGATGCCATCCTGCTCAACGAGTCGCTCATCACTGACGATACTTACACCTCCATCCACATTGAAGAGTTTGAGGTTGAAGCACGCGATACTAAGATGGGACGTGAGGAGATTACCCGAGATATCCCGAACGTTTCTGAGGAAGCTTTGGCACAATTGGACGAAGAGGGAATTATTCGCATCGGTTCAGTTGTCCGCCCTGGAAGTATTCTGGTCGGCAAGGTAACCCCCAAGGGGGAGAGCGACCTCGGGCCCGAAGAAAAACTGCTGCGCGCAATCTTTGGCGAAAAGGTTGGCGAAGTCCGAGACGCTTCCAAATATGTCAAGCCCGGCACGGAAGGCGTTGTGGTTGATGTCAAGGTCTTCTCCCGGAAAGAGCGAGAACGTGATCGCCAAACAGAACTGCGAGAACTTGCTAAAGAAAAAGAAATCGATAAGGACTGGCAGGCAAAATGTGCGCTAATTCATCAACGCACGAATGCCGAGATACGCCACACACTGCTCGGTAAAAGACTCGCCAGCAGCGTTTCTGACGGCACAGATCTGATTGCTAAGCGGAGACAGATTGTGACAGAAAAGATGCTGGATTCGGGGACCCCGCTGGAAGACTTCCATGTTACGAATAAGGAGGCAATGGATCGAATCCAACGCATTCAGCAGTTGGCGCAAGGGCGTATTAGGGATCTCACAGAGGAAAAGGAAGCGGAGCTCGAAAAGATTCGTAAGGGAGACGAGTTGAAACCAGGTGTGCTCAAACTGGTGAAAGTCTATGTGGCGACTCGTCGGAAGATCTCTGTCGGTGACAAAATGTCTGGTCGGCACGGCAACAAGGGGGTCGTTTCAAAGATTCTCCCGCAAGAGGATATGCCTTATCTGGAGGACGGTACGCCAATCCAAATCATCATGAATCCATTGGGAGTTCCGGGCCGTATGAATGCGGGACAGATTCTGGAGACGCATTTGGGTAGGGCAGCCAGGGAACTCGGCTTACACATTGCCACCCCGGTCTTCGATGGTGCGGAGGAACCGGAGATTCGTGAACTTTTACAAGAAGCCGGTTTGCCAGAACACGGGAAAGCCAAGCTGTACGATGGGCGCACCGGGGAACCCTTCGCTCAAGAAGTTACCGTCGGACACACTTACATTCTCAAGCTTAATCACTTAGTAGATGATAAAATTCACGCTCGCAGCACGGGTCCCTATTCGTTGGTAACTCAGCAGCCACTCGGTGGTAAGGCACAGCAAGGTGGTCAACGCCTCGGTGAAATGGAGGTATGGGCACTGGAAGCATACGGCGCTGCGTATACCCTGCAGGAATTACTCACAATTAAGTCCGATGATGTCGTCGGCAGGAGCAAAATCTACGAAGCAATTGTAAAGGGCGAAAACGCCCCTGCACCCGGCACTCCAGAATCGTTTAACGTCCTCGTAAAGGAATTACAAAGCCTTTGTCTGGATGTGGACCTCGAACAGACATCTGACGGTCCAGAAACTTTTGACCTAGACCCCGAGGATTGGGAGTCGGAACACGAGATATAGTTCACCCATTCAGGGGCTTGCGTAAGTATATCCGACCTACAAACAACTTGCCCCATGCCCAGAAAATCGGCGTGGATCTTAATCTAATTTTGATCCAGTTGTTCCGATGTCCCGATGTTGTTTATTCATGCCAATCGCCCAACGTCATGGATTCGGAATTCGCTTGGTAGATGGGGCTTACAGCTGCTCAGACCAAGGCAAAAGAATCATACTACTGAAGTTGGTATTTAATTTTTAATGCTGATTGCCAACGGTTAATACATAAGGGAGAACAGTCATGTCAGATCAAATTCAGGAACAGATGGCGCAGTCGGGAACTCCGAACAATTTTGACGCGATTTCAATCCGAATTGCTTCGCCAGAACATATTAAGGAATGGTCAAAAAAGACAGCATGCCACCAACGGACTAGTGGATGTACAACAGGTAACTGTGCATGTGGTGAAGTCCGGAAGCCTGAAACAATCAATTACCGTACATTTCGCCCCGAACGAGATGGCTTGTTCTGCGAGGCGATTTTTGGGCCGCAAAAAGACTGGGAATGCGGATGCGGTAAGTACAAACGGATTAAACATAAAGGGGTAATATGTGACCGATGTGGTGTTGAGGTCACCCAACAGAAGGTGCGCCGTGAACGGATGGGGTATATCGAATTAGCCGCGCCGGTTTCGCATATCTGGTTCTTCAAAGGACTGCCCTCCCGTATAGGACTGTTTTTGGATCTTCCATTCCGTGAGATTGAACGCGTTATCTATTTTGAGTCGTACATTGTATTAGAGGTTAATGACCCAGATTGTGACTTAGAGGAAAAACAACTCCTGACGGAGGAAGAATATACGGAATACCAAGATAAATTTCCCGACGGTTTCCGGGCAGGCATGGGGGCAGATGTAATCCGCGAATTGCTGGAGAAGATTGATCTAGACAAGGAAATGGAAACCCTGCGGGCAGAACTCGACGCAACCGCGAGCAAACAGAAATCTCGGAAGCTGTCCAAGCGGCTAAAGTTGGTCATGGGTTTCAAAAAGTCGGGGAATCTGCCACATTGGATGATTCTTACAGTAATTCCAGTAATTCCACCGGACCTGCGTCCGTTGGTCGCTCTTGACGGTGGACGGTTTGCTACGAGTGATTTGAATGATCTATATCGGCGTGTAATCAACCGGAATAACCGTCTGAAACGCCTTATGGAACTCCGTGCACCAGAGGTGATCATCCGCAATGAGAAACGAATGCTCCAAGAAGCGGTGGATGCTCTACTGGACAACGGGCGGCACGGTCGGATGGTGCGAGGACCGGGCAATCGTCCACTGAAGTCCCTTTCCGATATGCTCAAAGGGAAGCCGGGACGTTTTCGCCAAAACTTGCTCGGCAAACGTGTGGACTATTCGGGACGGACAGTGATTGTGGTTGGACCCGAGCTGCAGTTGCACCAGTGTGGTTTGCCGAAGAAGATGGCGCTGGAACTATTTAAGCCTTTCATCATCCATAAGCTACAGGCGAAAGGTTATGCCCACACTATCAAACGAGCCAAAAATATGGCAGAGCAGGTCTCGCCAGAAGTGTGGGAGGTGTTGGAAGAGGTAATTGATGAGCATCCGGTGCTCCTGAACCGCGCTCCGACACTCCATAGGCTCGGAATTCAAGCGTTCCAACCCGTCCTTGTGGAAGGAAAAGCGATTCGCGTGAATCCGCTTGTGTGTGAGGCATTTAATGCCGATTTTGATGGAGATCAGATGGCGGTGCACGTGCCGTTGAGTGTTGAGGCACAGGTTGAAGCGAAGTTACTGATGATGGCTACGCGGAACCTTCTCAAACCGGCACATGGTGGGGCTATTGCAGTACCAAACCGAGATGTCGCAATGGGAGTTAGCTTCCTCACGAAGGCAGTTCCTGAAGAGGAATGGGAAAGTGTGTGCCAGGTCTCAACCCCACGAAGCTATCAGGATACGGAAGAGATTATACTCGCACACGAGTGTGGCGCGCTTGGGCTGCATGATCCGGTGAAACTCCACTTTGATGGGGCAACGGAGCCGATTGTAACAACGGTGGGGCGGGTAATCTTTAATCAGGCTATCCCTGATTCACTGTTGTTCGCTGATCCTGAAACGCAACAAATGCTGCCGTACGTCAACCAAGAGATGGGCTCCCGTGATCTTTCAGATCTGGTGTCTCGTGCTTTTGAAGAGTTGGGCAATCGCCAAACTGTAGGTTTTATAGATGACCTAAAGCGACTGGGCTTTCATTATGCAACGCTCGGTGGTATTTCCATTGCCATGCAGGACATGATCATCCCGGCGCAAAAGGCTGATTTGATCAGGGAAGCACGGAATGAGGTAGAACAGATCGAAGAAGACTTCCAAAGAGGCGACATGGGTATGAGCGAGGGTGAGCGGTACAACAAAGTTATTGACATCTGGCATCGGCTGATTGACCAGATCGAAACTGCCCTGTTTGACGGGTTGGAAGAGGGACGCGATGATGAGATCGAAGGATTCAATCCCGTTCATATCATGGTGGACTCCGGCGCAATTTCTCGAAGTAAGCGGGATTCCATTCGCCAATTGGCGGGCTTGCGTGGTTTGATGGCAAAGCCATCGGGTGAGATTATCGAACAGCCAATCGAATCCTGTTTCCACGAAGGATTGTCGGTACTTGAATACTTCATCTCGACGCACGGTGCGCGGAAAGGTCTTGCCGATACCGCGATTAAGACAGCCAGTAGTGGTTACTTGACACGGAAATTGGTTGATGTTGCGCAGGATGTGATGATAACAACTGAGGACTGTGGAACACTCGGAGGTATTACCAAGACCCCGGACGAAGAAGAGGAAAGTCCACTTTCAGAACGGATTTTCGGGCGCACAGCTGCGGAGGATATTATTGACTTGAGCACGGGTGAGGTGCTAGTAGCGAAGGATGAGTTGATTACCCAACACACCGCGAATCAAGTTGAGGCGGTTGGTATACCTGAAGTCCGCGTACGGTCTGTGTTGACATGCGAAGCCCGGTATGGCGCGTGTGCAAAATGTTACGGCACCGATTTGACGAGCGGTCATCTGGTAGATGTTGGTGAAGCCATCGGTATTATCGCAGCGCAATCTATCGGAGAGCCGGGGACGCAGTTGACGATGCGGACGTTCCACACGGGCGGTACTGTCAGTGGCGGTGGGTCCCAATCGAAAATCGAGGCTCGGCATGACGGGACGGTTCAGTATTACAACGTTAGATTTATTGAGCGCCCGGTTGAAGTGGAATCGACGTCGGAGCGTGGATCCGCCAAGACAGAAACGGAAAGGGTTGTCCTTTCTCGGAATGCACAGATCCGCATTGTTGATGTGAACGGATATACAGTGGAGCGGCATACTGCTGATGTCGGTGCACGGTTATACGTCGAAGATGGTCAAGCAGTGACCAAAGGGAATCCCCAAAATGACGAGCAGCCAACACCGCTGCTTGAGTGGGATCCATACCAAGTGCCGATTCTGACGGAACATGCCGGACACGTTGTCTTCAAGAATATTGTTGAAGACAAAACGATGCGCGAGACAAAAACCACCGGCTCAGCAGAGCAGGTGATTATTGAGCACAGAGGTGAGGATCAGCCACAAATTGAGATTTGTGATGATGCCGGCGAAGTCTTGGTGAGCTATCAAATGCCGACAGGGGCACACCTTTCGGTTACAGATGGCGAGCAGGTAGAACAAGGAGCCGTCTTGGCACGACTGCCGCGCGAAAAAGGACAGAGTCGAGACATTGTGACAGGGTTACCACGGGTCACGGAGCTTTTTGAGGCGCGACGACCAAAGGACACCGCTGTCATCTCCAAGATTGAAGGGCAAGTTGAATTGGAAAGCGCCAGCCGTGGTGTGCGTGTCCTGCGTGTGGTGGAAGGAGACTATCAGGAAAGCCATCGGATTCCACAGGGTAAGCACCTCATTGTGCAGGATAATGATAGAGTTGATGCTGGGGAACGACTAACGGATGGACCGATTAATCCGCACGATATCCTTGAGGTGAAAGGAGAAGAGGCAGTCCAAAACTACCTGGTTAACGAGGTTCAGGATGTGTACAGAACCCAGGGCGAGCGCATCAACGACAAGCACATTGAGGTAATTGTGCGACAGATGTTGAATAAGGTGAAAATCGAGAATCCAGGTAATACAGACTTTCTCGAAGAAGAGGAAGTAGATCGCGCGATATTCAATCGAGCGAATAACCAAGTTGTTGAAAACGGTGGGCAGCCTGCAACGGCTGAATCAGTTTTACAAGGAATCACAAAGGCGTCCTTGTCCACGGAAAGCTTCATCTCTGCGGCTTCTTTCCAGCAGACAACCAATGTGCTGACGCGAGCTTCGGTTGTCGGTAAACAAGATCGGCTCGTGGGTCTGAAGGAAAATGTCATTATGGGACATCTTATCCCTGCCGGAACTGGGGTGTCTAAGTTCCGGAAGATCCGTGCCTTCCCCAAGGGCGAAGTACAACTCGAATCCGTTGAAGATTCACCGGAACCTGAGGTTGAGGAACCGGCAGCAGATTAAGCCTGAACGGGGTTGCGGCTTTGCGTGGTTTGCGCTTGTGAGGAAGATGGAATGTTAAATGTTCTATCTTCTTCCTTTAATCCGGGCAATACCTACTCGGCGATTGAGAGAAAGTCGTCCAATACCTTCCATGAATCGACGAGCAGAATGGTTCCGCGATAATGCCGTGAGGAATCAAATCGCGTTCCCTCTTGGAGACATTGGGTTGGGAGGCGAAACCGTTCAATCGTTTGCATTGCTATGCGGTTCTGTCCAATCAGCACCCCTAAATCTGCGTCGAGGATAGCAAGAAAATCTGAGATCGAATCTCCAATATACAGTGTCCGTGTTACTCCCCCGTTCCCAATTTTATCTGGGTTCGGGGGATTTTTTTTGCGCTCTCTGAACTCTCTCAGCTTATCCCGCGCCGAAACGACATGCAGATGGATGTCACCAGTCGAGCGTCCCTCCGCATCATACGCCAAACTGTTGGTAATTATCTGATCGTATAACCCTTCTGTTGCCCCTTCTATCAGAGTCTTCGACCAGTTGGCGGATAAAATCTCAACCGCAACGCCATCCCGACGGAGTCGGGACAACACCGCATCAACTCCTGGTTTCTTGACGACGTTCTGACCAACCGCTCTCAACTCCTCCCTTGTAACCCCTTCCAGAAAACCCTTCGTGATCACTCGTTGGATTGATACTGTTTCTAGTTGCTCAAAGGATTTTAGGAAATCGACAAGTGAACCCCGATGATTCTGCCACGCATCGCATACCCGTTGATACCGTGTCAAAAACCATTGCACCATCTCTTGCCAAGCTGCGAGAAACTCTTCTTTCTCACCCCCGCGGCTGTCAGCCGCTGTCTGCACAAGGGTACTGATATTATCTCGTTCCGATATTGTTTCGTCAAAATCGGTGATAAGTTTATCGATTGGGTAGTTTGGCATACAGTGTTGCTCGTTGCTCGCATTACTTACTACGGCTTAAATTGTACCACTAATTTCTCCGCCCACGCCTGGTTAGCATCGATGGTCCGTCCGGCGTTATGTGGTGTATGAACGACGTTATGGCGTCCCAGGAGTGGGTCGTCTAACGGAAGTGGCTCGACATCCCAGACATCAGCGGCAAGACTCAGTTCGTCAGCCAGAACTCGCCTTCGCACTGCCTCCATATCACAAATTCCGGCACGTGTTGCCAAAACCACCAAGCAACCTTTCGGCAGCGCGTTGATATGCTCTGCGGTGACGATGCCCCGCGTTGATTCTAACAAAGGCACCATCGGCGCGAAGATTTCAGCGTCTTTGACCAATTCAGAAAGATGCCACTCCTTCCGAGAACCTGCGCGATGAAAACAGGGTTCACTGGCATACGGATCCCAAACCGCTACATCTGCCCCCAGCATATTTACAAAGCTGGCGTAGCGGCTACTAATGTTTCCCGCAC
This sequence comes from Candidatus Poribacteria bacterium, assembly GCA_022826645.1. Taxonomy (GTDB): domain Bacteria; phylum Poribacteria; class WGA-4E; order WGA-4E; family PCPOR2b; genus PCPOR2b. Next base: position 74,569 of record JAJDUM010000105.1, on the reverse strand, counting down.
CAACAATCCGTATCCGTTTCCCGGCAATTGTGCCGCTCGTGAAGTTTGGGTCGTCGCCAAATTGATGTCCACGTCCGCCGGGGGTGCCCATACCGTTAGGTGCTTCGTAATCCCAAGGGACTAAACTGCTGAGGATTGCACGGTGTAGTTGTGGGATCCGACGCAATCCGCACAGCGTCAACGCAAGTGCGTATTCCGAAACAGTTTGTCCCCAGAACCCCTCGGTCGGATGGTTATAAACCGTGATTCCCGCCCCCTGGATATGTTCCTGAATCGGTCCCTCCGATATGTTGCTACCGTAGCTGCCTTGGAAGGTCGCCTCCTCTAACCCTGTGAAACGCTGAAGGCACTTCAGCGTCACGGGCACACTAAGACACGCCAACCGTTTGACTTCGGCGGGGTTTGAAGCAATCTCGCCGATGTTTCGCTCGTCGCTGGGGTCAAGGCGTATAAATTCGACATCTCCCTGTGCCTGCCACAGTGTGTGGAAGTGATCCGCTGCATACGGCCAAACACCGTCAAAGCGGGGATGGACTGCGATTAAACTGCTCATTGTTAATGCTCCTTTCTGATGATACTTTCGATCAATACTCTCCTCACTATAGTTAGCCATACGTTCTTGCGAGGCAAGCTAATGTTCTCTACATCTGATATGTAGGAGACCTTGTGAATCAAACACCTGTAAGTAGCTTAATATAAGTGCGAGCGACTCTTAAATCTTCCAACCCTTCCTCTGAAGTGCAAGGTGGATTGCCTTCCCCCTTAATGGCAGTCACGAAGTTGATCGCTTGTTGTCGCATGGCGTGTACTGAGGGGAGTTGTGGTATAACGGTTTCCGGGGTAATGCCCTCGCGGGGGTCACGCAATATCTCAACCCGGCCCGGACGATTACTCGCTAACGGTGCTGGCAATTCAACTTTCACATAACCGCGCTCAAAACATACAAGCGCAGATTCCTGCCAATCAATCGTTGTGTTGTAGGGGGACATTTCGATGGTGCAGGCGACCCCGTTCTCGCTCTGTCCTGCCAACAGGACGCCGGAGGGGTCGGCATACGTGACGCTGTAGGATTCACCAAGCAGATAGCGCATCAGATTAATCTGATGGATGTAGTAGTTGACAAAACCGTTATACTGGCTGCGAACCTCGTCGTTCATGTCAGCGGCGGGGGGATCCGACGCCAGTGCGGGCGGTGGAGAATCATCCCGGATGAGGTCGTTAAAACCGCCCGCCACCCAGTCCCCGGAGGGCATTAGGATGCGAACATATGTCATTCTTCCAAGTTCACCCGATGTTTTGAGACGCTCGATTTCTGCCTTTGCGTACATCGATGCCGGATCGCTACGCTTGTGATAGCCGATCATATGCCAAGTCCCACTCGCTCTCATGGCATCCACGATTTTTTCGCCCGCTTCGATGGAAGCCGCAAGCGGTTTTTCAGTAAAGACGGGGATCCCTGCCTTGAGGAGTTCAGGTACGAGTATTCCATAACGACCGAAAGGTTGGGCGGCTACGATACCATCCAACGCCTCATTTTGCAGCATCTCTTCATGTGTAGGATAACTTTTTGGGACACCGTAACGGGCGGCAACCTTTTGACGCAGGGACTCACGTATCTCAGCGATTGCAACCACCTGACAGATATCTAGATTCGCATAGTTTTTCAGATGGGCGCATTGTCCCATATTGCCGACACCGACGAATCCAATCCTGACTTTCTGCTCCGGCATATTATGCTTCCTTTCTGAGTCATATCTTATCAAAATTTCCGGGGGCGGTCAATCGCAAAGTGGGTAGCCATCCGTTGATGATGTTGACAAACTCTCTCGGTATCCTTATAATGAATATCTATGTGACAGAACAGAGACAGGAAATCATCTAAGAGGTGTTAATTCACAATTGATAATAGCCAGAGGAGATCGTTAATGCCAGTTTTCACAGCGGAGGTATTGGCACAAACATGCCTGAAGGTTTTCGGCGCCATGGGTATCTCTGACGCAGAGTCTGAAGTCGTGACACGCTCCATGATTGACGCCAATCTGGTAGGTCATGACTCACACGGCATCATCCACCTGCCAAAGTATGTTCTCGAAATCGAGGAATCTCTAATTCAACCGGGGGCACCAATAGAGGTGAAGCGGGAATCCCCTTCGATGGCAGCGCTTGATGGAAATTGGGGATTTGGGCCCATGATCGCGACACATGCGATGAAATTGGCAATTGAGAAGGCAAAGGCAACCGATGTTAGTACAGTTACTATATCTCGTTCTAATGAGACTGGCCGGCTGGGAGGGTATGTACTGATTGCCGCGGCGGAGAATATGATCGGGATCTTGACCGTGAATGACCATGGCGGCGGTCAAAATGTCGCGCCTTACGGCGGGATCGAAGGACGCCTTTCGACCAATCCGCTGGCTTGTGCTATTCCGGTTGAAGGAAAAGAACCTATCCTTTTGGACATGTCCACCAGTGTTGTCGCAGCGGGGAAGGTGCGAGTGCAACGGCATCGGAACGAACCCGCTCCGGAGGGATGGCTTATTGATGCTGCAGGAAACCCGACAACCAACGTTGAGGATTTTTATGGGACTCCGCCCGGTGCCCTGCTGCCGTTTGGGGGGATCGCCGCACAAAAAGGATTCGGACTCAGCATCGTTGTCGATATCCTTTCAGGAGCGTTGAGCGGCGCCGGCTGCACCAGCCAAGAGGGATCAAGGGTGGGCAATGGCGTGTTCATCACAGTTATAAACATCCCCAGCTTTGTAGATCTCCCAGATTTCAATGCGGAGGTCAATCGTTTCATCGACTACATCAAGTCTTCCAAACGTTCACCCGGTGTCGAGGCAATCTATATCCCCGGTGAGCGAGGAAAAGGTGAACAAGAAAGACGGGAACGGGAGGGGATCTTTGTCGAAGATAGCACGTGGGAGCAGATTCGAGGAGTGATGCGAAAATATCAACTTCCAATTCCTGATTCATTGCGGTAGGCGATTGCGTTTGCGCCTCAACCTACGGAAAGTCCTGTAACGGTCAATTGATAACCGCTTGCTGATACCACTCCCAAAACTGACACAACCCCGCTTTGAAAGAGATTTGCGGATTATAGCCTAACAAGCGATGCGCTTTGGCTATATCTGCGAAGGTAATCTTCGGTTCGCTGAGTGGGGCGGGTGGCGTGGATAAAATTGCTTTGGCACCGACCAGCCCTTCGATGATTTCCACGAAATCTGTCATGATAACCGGTTCACCGCGTCCGAGGTTGATAAGTTCGTAGCCCAACGGCTTATCAATCGCAGCAATCACGCCGTCGACGATATCATCAACGTAGGTCCAATCACGCTTCATTTGTCCCCCGTCGAACAGGACAATTTCCCGCCGATTAACAATGCTATCTGTAACGATGAACGGCATCATATCCGGGCGTCCGCGTGGACCGTAGACGTTGAAGAAACGCAACGCTGTGAAATTCAGTCCGTGTAAATGATGATAGGTATATCCCATCAACTCAACGGCTCTTTTGCTCGCAGGGTAGGGTGCGAGGGGTTGATTACAGGGATCTGTCTCAACAAAAGGCAGCTGTTTCGTGTTTCCGTACACGGATGAGGTGGACGCAAAGACAAAGTTCTCGACACCAATCTCACGAGCTGCTTCCAGTAGGTTAATAGATCCGCCGATGTTGACATCGGTGTAGAGTTTAGCGCGTCCGATAGAGTAGCGCACAGCACCGTAAGCGGCCAAATGAACAACCGCTTCTGGTCGATGCTCTGCGAAAATACGATTGATAGCTTCCGCATCGCAGATGTCAGCCTTGGACAAGATACAGCAGGGGTGATTGCGTAATTGATGGACATTTTCCTGCTTACGTGCAGTGTCGTAATAATCGTTGAAGTTGTCTAAAGCGATCGTCGTATCGCCACGCTCCAACAACCTCTCGCAGAGGTGTGAACCGATGAAGCCCGCAGCACCGGTGATGAGAACTTTCAAGATATGCGTTCCTTTCTTTCAGTCTCTTCTTCTTCGGGACAGCGGTTGAAACGTAGGTAAGAAGAGCTTTCCGTCCCTTTTTATCGTCCAAAGGGTACGGTTCCTGAATGACGCTATACTATCATACAAGTGTTGGGTTGGTCAAAGAGGGTAAATTACAAATGCGAGTTAGATTTGTGTGCATCACTATTATCGTTTTCGGTGCGTTGGTTCTGATTACAGGGTGTGGTGAAAAGGATATCACGGAGCCCGAGGCAGAAATGGCTGAACTTGAGGCAGAAATGGTTGAACCTGAAGACCCCTGTCTGCAACAAGGCCCGCCGAATACTGGCCAACTTACTGTTACACCTGCCCCCGGCGGTGTAATTTCTTCAAGCCAGGAGTTCATGTTGATTGTCGATACGTTTCCTACAGAGGTTATAGAGGTTACTGCCAATGGGATATCAGCTACAGCCACGGAGGCTGATGGGATTGGTAGAGTCTGGGTTGTTTCACTGATTTTAGAGCCAGGGACTCAGGGTTTTTCTGTTGAATGGACAGAAAGCGATGGCTGCATGCGGAGCCAAGCCGTTGGTCCCTACACGGTTGTTGCCGATGAAGACTAAGTTAAATGTCGATAGCAGATCCACGGAAATCAAGCCAACGGTTAAATGCAGGCGCGTTAACTAGGGCGTGCTGACATTTCGCTTTTGCTACCATGAGAAACGTTAAATCAATGAAAAAGCGTTCGGAAACCGAGTTTTTTCTTCAAAACTCGGTTTCTTTTTTCGACTTTCTCGGTCAGTGAACCGATTTATGCCTCTCTGTCATCTGGCTACGATGAAATGTCAACAGAACCTAATACATTGTCAGAAAAATGTAGTACAAACTGTATAAGGTTTCAGAACATAAATCGGTAATTCTATGTTCCCCAGGCCCGGTAGGTGCGGTTTGTAACCGCACCGGCCATCGCAATGCAGGTGATTATCATAATTTGCCTGACAGAGTACTAACTACACAGGAAAAATTTTGCTTTTTTTGGGTAAGTGTGCTACTTTAAGGCTTATCTGTGCCAGTGTGTGGATTCCGGGAGACAACAACATAATGACCCCAAGTCCTGATTTTGGTAGACATATCCCAGACTCGTGGCGCCAAGTACACAAGGAGACCCCATGAGAACAGGGCAAGCTGCCATAAGACTCCTGCGTTATCGTCCAGGCCTGTTTCTGCTTACGATACTGTTTCGAGGGCTGGATGACCTTGTCCCGTTTCTGACCGGACTGGTCATGAAAGCGTTCTTCGATGCCCTCACAGGCGACGCGCAAGCGGGGTTCACCCCATGGACCCTCGTGGCTCTGTTTATCGCTGTCGAAATTGGCGACCGAATTACGTTGTTTGGATCTGCGATCGTTTGGCCCCGCTGGTGGTACGCAGTGGAATCGCTGCTGCGCAAAAACTTGATGGCGGCCCTGCTTAAGGTACGCACGCCGCGCCGCATCTCAAGTGCCTCCGGCGAAGTAACCAACCGTTTTCGCGACGATGTGGGAACGGTTGTCAGATACTTGGAACGGTACATTCACCTATGGGGCAACCTCATCTTTGCCGCGCTTGCTATCGTCTGGATGGTACGGATAAACGTCATGATCACGCTCATTACGGTCATTCCGTCTATCCTCGTCGTAATTATCATCGATGCGGCAAGGAAATTCATCCACAAATATCGATCCGCGCAACGGATTGCTACGGCGCAGGCGACAAACTTCATCAATGAAATGTTCCAAGCGGTATTAGCGATCAAGGTCGCGACGATGGAGTCAAATGTCATCTCGCACTTCCGCCGGCTTAACGATGCGCGACGAAAATCCACGCTGATAGACAACCTGTTCGAACAACTCCTGCGCTCGATCAACTTTAATCTTGGGAATGTGGCGACGGGTGTGATTCTCATACTTGTTGCGGAACGGATGAGGTCGGGCGACTTTACCGTTGGAGATATCGCGCTCTTCATGACCTATGTAGGCGAAGTTGCCAGAAGTGGATCGCTCTTAGGGACGGTGATGACCCACCACGCACGCGCCGAAATCTCCTTTGATCGAATGGAGCGGGTCATTGATGAGAGGTCACCAAGCGTCCTCGCTGAACATAGTCCAGTCTACCTCCGGGGCGAGCTGCCCACCATCCCGGTGCCTATCAAGACAGAATCTGACCAACTCCACGAACTGACGATCGAAGGACTGACCTACCGCTACGACGGATCAGAAAACGGAATTCACGAAATCGACCTACAGATCCCCGCGGGTTCATTCGTCGTTGTTACTGGGCGAATTGGATCTGGCAAGTCGACCCTACTGCGAACCCTCCTCGGCGTTCTGCCGAAGGAGTCTGGAGAGATTCGATGGAACGGGGAGTTGGTAGACGATTCCAAATCATTTTTCGTGCCACCGCGATGCGCCTATACCCCGCAAGTCCCGCAACTTTTCAGCGAACCGCTCAAGGACAATATCCTCATGGGATTGCCAAATGATCCGGAGGCGATCAATCGAGCGATTCGATTGGGCGTAATGGAGGAGGACCTCCCAACGCTCGAAGATGGACTGGATACAGTAGTAGGTCCACGAGGCGTCAAGCTGTCGGGAGGGCAGATACAACGTACCGCTGCGACACGGATGTTTGTCCGTCCTGCGGAACTTTTTGTCTTTGATGACCTATCTTCCGCCCTGGATGTAGAGACAGAAGGTGTGCTGTGGGATCGCGTCTTTGAAACACACCGTTCAACCTGTCTCGTTGTGTCCCATCGGCGTCCAGCGCTCCGCCGGGCGGATAAGATTATCGTCCTGAAGGACGGGCGGATTGAGGGGGTAGGCACACTGGACACCCTCTTGGCTTCCTGTGAAGAGATGCAACGGTTGTGGCAGGGAGATGTCGACGCTTAATCGTCAATACGGATTCTCCGCCGTGGTGATAGGGCACCATCGAGAGGTCAATAGGTCGTCCCACAAAGCGTTTTGTGCTTCGGGCGTTCCGATCTGTCGTAGTACCGTAGCCGAATAGAAACGAACATACCGGTCCTCATCGTTTAACCTTCCCGCCAATGTTGGCACAATGCCGTCTGCCGATTGACCAATCTTTGCCAGCCCCATCACCGCATTGAGTCGAACAAGCATCTCTGAGTCGTTTGAAACCTCCATCAATGCCGGTACAATCTCATCGGAGGGTGCCGCAACCGTTCCTAACGCCTCCGCTGCATTTCGACGGACCCACGAATTCTCATCACGTAGCCTCTGAATCAACCCCGGCACGGCTTCCTCCGCCAGCGATCCTAAGTTGCCCAACGTGTCCGCAGCTGCAGCGCGGGTGGGCCAAGACGCGTCCCCTAACGCTGAAATCAGTGCTGGCACACTGGACTGTCCTACCTCTGTCAGTGCCTGAGAGGAATACAGATCCGCCGGGTTTCCGCCCTGTGGATTTGCTGCGGTATGCACGACATTTTTCTCCGCCAACGCTTCAGCCTCAGCCCGTAAGGATTGCATGAGTTCCGGTACAACGGATTCTCCCATCCCGCCCAGCGCATAAGCGGCGTTCAAACGGACGCTCTCATCGGTGTCTTGGAGCGCTGCTGTCAGCTTTGATACAGACCCGTTTGTATCAGATGCGCCTTGCCCTGACCTATCACCGCTTTGGGAGAGCCAGTTCCAGACATGTCTCGATAACGCCGGATGTTCATCGCCATCCGTAGGTCCCCAGTTTGTATGTCCGTTGCTCAATAAAGGTTGGGAGGGTTCACTCATCCGTGTGAACTGAAACTTCAGCATATAACGTTTCTTGTCGCTACGGTTCGCCGTCGCTCGGTGCCATGAATCAAAATTGACGATTGTCACCGTTCCCGCTTTTCCACAGAGTGCCTGCTCCCGCTCAATGCTCTGTGTTGGATTCGTGTCGGAAACCGTATTGTAATACTGTCTTCTGGGCAGGATTCCTGTTGGTCCCATGTCTTCCGTAACATCTTGCGGGTAGTAGAAAGCTATCACCCATCGGAAGCGGTGATGACGGACCTTTTGATCGAAGATATAGTCATCCTTATGCCAAGTCTGTCCGTCACCCCCCGGCGTGTTGAGGTGGCAGTAGCGATGGGGGTGCATCAGGTAATCTGGACCCAGCAGACTGATCAATGCACCACAAACCTTCGGGTGCTCGAAAACCCGCTGAATATCAGGGATTCGGGGTAGCAGATTGTTACCCGGATTGCCTTCCTTCGCAAGCATCTCTTCAATCTGTTGATAGATGTCCCCGTGAAGATCGGTCGGAAAACCGGTTTGGATTTGGATATACCCGTTGACAATAAAATCCCGGATCTCGTCGCCACTAAGGAGATACGCTTTGTCTACCATTCCCTTGCTCCTTTCGGTATGGGTCGTCCTGCTTCCCTTATGAAAGGCTTGTGAGTTCGGATTCGTTCAGATACGGCTGAATCTTTTCCGCAAAATCAGCTATCGTCTCATCGACTGTCGCGGTGGAGGTGTCTAACGTGATCTTATTTCTGATCGACGAGTTTTGGTGTGCCTCCTCGAATTTTTGCAGCACATCTGGGATGTCCCCTTCAGGCACAACGGGGTATTTATGGGGATTTTCGTTCATCCGCTTGGCGATGACTTCGGGGGAAGCCTTCACCAAGACGAGTACCGTCTCAGGCGCAAAATTCAGGATACGCTTCTCAAGGCTTTGCGAGATCGTTTCCCGGTCACCCAGCCCGCCCGGTGCCCCGTAACCGTAGTACAGCGGTCCGTATATCCCTTCTTCGATATGGACACCGATTCCGAGGAAATCCTCTCCGGATGCAGACTCAGCAGGCGTGTGATAGTAGAGGTTGTGCCGCATTATAACCTCTGTCAACCGTGGACTGAGTGCATCGAACTGTGCGATTTCTTCCTCGGTCAGTTCAGGACCGTGGGGCTTGGTATCGGGCAGCTTGAAGTGATCGTGGATGAGGGTGAACTCCTTATCCATCGTCTCTTTGGTCCATTCGTTGATTGCGTGCGCTAACGTCGTTGTGCCACTGTATTCACAGCCGATCAGAATAAGTCTCATCTTGTTCCTCCATTGGTTTTTGGGTGGATGTTTCAGACAACGCTTTTATCAAAGGCAGCGGAGCCTTCTGTTCGGTTTTATCTCATGACGAATTTTGTGCCTGTTGTTCTCTGTAAGCTGCACTGGCAGCGTTCAAAGTCTCAATCGCTGCGTCGGGCAATACAATCTGTGTGCCGACGAAGTTGTCCTCGACATGTTCAGGGCTTTCAGCACCAGCCAATACGCTTGTCACCTCCGGATGGGTCAGCACCCAAGCGACACAAACCGTTCCGCGGGGGACACGCAGGTCTTGAGCTACTTTGTCCAGGACCTCTATCAGCCTCGCCAGCGGTGTCCCCGGATCGACATTACGTCCGGGCACAAGGTGACCGGTGTCCAGCGGACTAAAAGCGAGGAGCCCCAACCCTGATCTCCGCAATACAGGAAACATTTCTTGCTCCATTTGCTGCACACGGGATTCGCCTGTATCTGTCAACGATTCTCCAGCGATATTATAGTAATCTTCGGTGCCTGCGATGGGTGCGTTGTCAGTCGATTGGGCAAGCTCGACGTACTCGCTCACCTGTGCGGTGCTATGGTTGGAGACACCCCAGTGTCGGATCTTCCCTGACTGCACCAGCGCGTCCATTGAATCGACAATCTCTGCTGCGGGCGTAACCTTGTCCGGCTGATGTAGCAGGTAGAGATCGATATAATCGGTCTGTAGGCGCCTCAGACTGCCTTCTGCCTGTTCGAAAAGGAAATCTTGGGTGAAACGCGCCGGTTCTCCCGGACTACTCTCTTTTTCTGGAGGGTACGACGCAGCGACTTTGGTGCAGATGACCACCTGATCGCGCCGCCCCACGATCGCTTTTCCCAAGGTCTCTTCTGCCCCACCCCAGCCGTAGGCGTTCGATGAATCGAAGAAGTTCACACCCACATCAATACAGTGTCGCAGCACACGCAGCCCCATTGAGTTATCCGCTGCCCGTGGCATATTCCGAAATGCGGTCCCCTGACAGACTTGGGAGACATACAGATCGGTCTGCCCGAAACGTACCGGATGTGAGGGACGCCCCTCGTTTGATTTTTCTGCCATTATCCAGCCCTTTCGTGCGAATTCCGTTACCGGTTCAATCCTTTTTCAAATCCATTATCACACCATTGGAACGCTCATAACCGTGGCGCTCATAAAACGGAACGACCTGCTCCCCGCAACGCAGAAAGACTTCCTCTACTCCCGCTAACCGCTCGGTTATCCGTTGCATCAATTCGGAACCGATGCCCGTTCCACGTTTCGATTCTTCTACAACTACATCGTCGATCAGCGCCCGGTAGATGCCGTCGGTTATCACTCGAACAAAACCGACAAGATGATCGCCTTCCCACGCCCCCAAGGTGAGGAGCGTACCGTCAAGCATCTGTTGGATGCCCTCAACGCTTCTCCTATTTGCCCATCCTGTCTGCCGGAGCAGGCCCTGCAACTGTTGCAGTTCGATCTCTCTATCAAAAGAATAGTCCACCATACTGAAACCTCTCCGAGTCTTTCTTAGGTTGAGTCCTGTTGTAGTTGCTGGAGCATACGGAGGCATTCATCAACCATCCGCTCGCCGGTGCCTTCCTCTGCGTAACTGTGCAGCCCCATCCACGTTTGATAGCCGCCGAGTGTGTGCGCCTCTCGGTCAGGTAGGTAGCCCATCCAATCGTTGGCGAGCGAGACGACGTAGGTGTGCTGAAACGGTGAGCGTTCCTTCAGTTCAACGCCTAAGCCTGTAAACAGTTCGCCCGGTACACCGACAATCGCGACCTCACCGATAACCATCGCTTGGAGCGTCGTTTGACGATCCTGTCCTTGTCGGGAGGCAAGGGTTTGGCGCATGTTTCGGAAGACATTGATGGTGCTATCCGCGCCGTCCGGCACACGCTTGCGGCAGTACGAAGATACCTTTTCGTCCTCTACCTCTTCGTCAAACGTCCGAACTTTGAACGTAAAGGGGCGTTGGAGAGACGCCAATTTGTCAATAGGCATCGGCTTTGCCTGTCCCATAGCGTCAGTGATCGCCCCTTTGAGTCGCTTAACCGCTTCAGGAGGTGGTACCTCGGTGACGTTGTGTGTCGAACCGAATGCACCCGGCAGAAAACACACACTGCCGCCCAACTCGGCTTCCAATTCCTGCGCTGTCAAGCCGTAGAAACTGGGAGAACGGACATCCCCGCTACAAGTTCCAATCGTATGGGTGGAGTGGTTGTATATTAGTGCTTGGAGTTGATCGTCAGCGTCGCGGAAGGCGAGAACCGGTAGTTGTGGGTCGAAGGGACCCGTGGGTCGTACCGCGTCTGTACCGGAACCCACCCACCAGATCGTGCCGTCGGCGAGCAGCAAACGACTGTTCCCACCGATCGTATTTTCTTCGCCCTGATGAAAGCAGAAATGGGATTCGTCGTTGCTCAGGTTTGCATCTGCCTGTTGAAGGGCTTTGATAATACCTTCGCGTAGATGTTGGCAAAACGCTTCGTCACGCCCATAGCCGTGCACGACGATGGTGCTCGGTGCGTGATGCGTGTGCGTGGCGCTGATTAGGATGTTGGCGCGGGAAAGGTCGGTCGTCCTTTCGATCTCCGAGATCACCGCGTCAATATCATCGCGTTCTACAACGATAACATCGCAAACGACAATAGCAAGCTTGGGGGCAGGAGGCTTTTCAAGCACGATGGCAACTGCTCTCAACTCGCCCTCTTGGCCCTTGACATGCTTCGGCAGGATGCTGCCGGCGACCACCATTGAATCGTCAGCTTGGAGATTCACACTTCCCGTTCCCACACGCAATTCAGCGACTGTCGTTGATTCCATCTACTTGCTCCCAAGGGTTATCTGTTATGCCGCTAATAGTTGATCGGTTCTCGTCCGAAGTGGCGGTGCAGCCGGTATCGGATGTCGCAATCAACATCGTAGACCTCAAAGGGATTCTCAATATTCGGATCTCTTTTCAAGAGTGTAATGCTTACGCAGTTATGCCCCGACTTTGGATAATGCGTGGATGGGAGTTGATATTTATACACCTGTCCGTAGGGACCTACTGCCCCGGTACTTATCAGACGGTAGTTCAGATCCTCTATATCCAGCATGGAGTCCGGCAGCGGTTGACCGTTCAGCTCAATTCGGAGATCGTTCAGCGAAGGTTCAATCCCTATTATCCGTATCCGCAGTTGAACCGATTTGACCCTTCCTACCCCATCCCATTTTTCCAGTTCGTCGCTTATCCGCAACCGTACTTCGACCGGTTCCCCTTCAACCAATGTCTGTGGTAAGGAGGGTGCTACGCCGGGTGCCCAACCCACACCTTTGGTCACCCCCTGTGTCTCGGAGCGGACGCGGTAAAGTTTATCAGCCGTTGCTAACATGTCGGGGTGCCCCAGCAGCCGCAGGGTCTGATACTCGTTGTGCGTCCAGGGCCAACCGTTGGGCGTCCAGTGGGCGTCCCCTATCCCGAAACCGTCCGCGCCTTGGGCGTACGCATTCGCAGCAGCAGCCCAGATCATCGATGGCGTGGCGTACTGCTTCAGCTGCCTGCCGAGCACGTTCTGGAAGGACGAAAGCACCCTGCATTGGGTGCCACTGACCAACGCGACCGCGCCCGATAGATCGGGATCCTGATCCACGGGTCCTTGTGTGAGGCCGGGTTGACAGATGAGACCGTCCACCAATCCCTCCGAAACCCAAAGCCGCACGTCATATCCAAGGGCACGCCAGGCGTCTGGATGCGCCGGGATACGGACATAGATGCGTTTACGACGGCCCTGATCTGCCTCGGCGTTCCGAGCCACTGCACGAAGGTCGCGGATCCATTGGGTCATGATCGGTGCGAGTTCCTCGACCTCGTCGAACCTGCAAAACGGAACGAAATCGGTCATGTTCAGTTCGATCCCATCGGTTTCGTAACGCGCGAGGAGCTCCTCGGAGACCCGAAACTGTTGCTCCCGAACCTCTGGGTGCAAAAAGCTGAACCGCGTCGACCACGCGTCCGATGCCCGTGGATCGTCTTCCTCTCCCACCTGAAACTCCGGATGCTCGTACACAAAGTCGGACTTACGACCCAGTCCGCCGTCGGTCGCTCTGTCACCGCCGGAGAGGGTAACCGGATTGCTCGGAATGAACCAGATTCCTTTTTCATGGCATCGGTCACAGAGCAGCTTCAACGGATCGTAGCCATCCGCTATCAGTTGATGGATATTTCGACCGGCGCGATACCAGACCGTATGCGTCCATTTGACGACGTTATCGCCCCACTTCTGCGCGACACGGCTGTCGTACATGGTCACACCCCCTTCAAGCACGGCGAAGTATATGAGGGTGTCCACGCCGCTGTCCGCGAGTTGATCTACGTTGAAGGTAAAGTCTCCGGGTTCGAGGGGCGGTTCAAATTGGTAGAGGCTGGCAGCGTGTCGTCCGTCGTCAAACATGAAAACACGGGGTTCGTCTAAGGAGTGTCTGCGTTTCATAACGGTTTGCCTTTCCGGTAGGAGGGTTCAGGATTTATCCAGACGGGGGATCAAAGCCTGCTAAGAACGCTCGCGTCGTCTTGTTAAGGTTACCGTAAAACGCTCGTACCTCCGGATCCGGGTCATGACGCGAGAAGCGCGGCGGTATCACAGAGCAGTCGCTCAGATACGGGCGAGAACGGTGTCCATAATACGCTTGCACCGTTTTCCGCTCCCGTTGCGTGACGCGAACCGTAGCCGTATGCGGAACGGCGATGTTGAAAAGCACGACGGTGCCTGCGGGTGCGTGAATATCAACAGTCCCATTACGCTCGACGTTTTCGGCTATCTCCACAATCGGATCCTCGACGGATTCAGGCGAGAGGGAGAAGCAGTGCGTCCCCTCATCGACATCGGTAAGGTAGACCATCAGCTGCATGTAGTCCATACGAAGCGGATGGTCCTCCCAATGCGGACGGTCACGATGAAACCGTTGATGGGGTTCACCAACGTAAGCTCCCATGTGGCGCAAGCAGATTTCGGCGAAACAGACGGGTCCGCCCATCAGAAATTCGATCGCCGGCAGAATCTTGGGATGGCGGAGAAGTTGGTCAAATTCTGGCGAGGTGACTAACGCATTGCAGTTTCGCATCTGATTGGAGAAAGGATGCCAACAATTTGGACTGCCAAACTCCTTGCGATCACGATCGAAAAGTTCACGGAAATATATTACTTCGTCGGACGTGAGTGTGTCCTTGAGAATCACATAGCCGTGCTGGCGAAAATGTGGAAGGAGTGCTTGGAGGTCATCTGTCGTTTGGGGGTCAGTCATTCGTTCTTCCTCTCTGAAAGGGCGTATAAAGAGTTGTCTTTTGCAAATTATAGTAGGATGGGGAAATCCAGGCTATCACTCCGGTAGGTGCGGTTTTCAACCCTGGTCTCGATTTATCGGACCGCACCGAATTCAATCCACCCCGGTAGGTGCGGTTTCCAACCGCACCGGATAAGCGCAGTTAGAAACAGCGCCTACCAAACACGGGGAGCGAAAGTGTCTATCTGTTTTTAGAATCTACCATAAATTACTCGTGCATCATCACCTGCGCCGGGTTGATAGCCCCGTATTTGCCCTTGTTTGCGGTGATCTCGAAGGCTTTGGGGACAGATTCGATACCAGATAAAACGTGCTTGATGGTTGGTTTCAGCCGAATCCGTCCGGAGGCGACCAACCGAACCGTGTGTTCCAGGTGCGCCAGTGTGCTGATGTCGGGGAACAGACATCTGAGGCTCCGCTCCCGTAGCGCATCAACATCAAGCTCCATCGGATGGCCGAACCACGAAACGATGTTTAATTTCCCGCCAGATCGGACAGCTGCGATGGCTTGTGTAAGTGTCTGCGTCCCGGACAAACCCTGCTTCGGGCTGCCGCCCGCGCATTCAAAAACGACGTCGGCGCCGTTACCGTCGGTCAACGTCTGAATAAGTTCAACCGGGTCGTCGCGGCTCGCATCAATGCTGTGGTCAGCACCTAACTCCACAGAGACTTGGCACGCTTCCTCTCGGACATCTACGGTGATTAACTGTCCCGCACCGCTCGCACGGGCTACCTGCATACACTCCAATCCCATACTACCTTGCCCAAAGATAGCGACCGTATCCCCAATACGTATTTCCGCCGTATCCACCGCTGCGAGGCTATCGGAGAGCGACTGCAAGCACGCCGCCTCACTGTCTGAAATCCGGTCGTCCACCTTCGTCAAAGCGATTTCGGGCAGGACAGCGAACTCGGAGAAGCAGCCGGGCAACTGGAAGCCGATGATCGGACCCCGTCGGCAGTCGTTTCCACGCTCCGATAGGCACAGGGAGCATTCGCCGCAGGGCAGCTTGGCGCGGGCTGCCACACGGTCTCCCGGACGAAATTGGGAGTTCGGATCGGATTCCACGATTTGGGCGCAGAACTCGTGTCCAAATAACCGTATTGGTGCCTCGGTCTCCAATCGGTATTTAATCTGCTCGTAGGCGAGGGTTGGAATCCCGTAAGCCAGTTGCGCTTCGGTGACCGACGGTTGCACACAGAGAATCTCTGCGATCACATGCCCCTCACGCCGAACTGGGTCAGGCACCTCGTCCAACCGCATATCGTTAAATCCATAAAAACGCCACGCTTTCATCTAAGTCCTCTCAGTCGTAGGCATATTGCTTTGAATCTCCCGATAATCGGGGCGTACAACAGCAACCGAATCTTCGTAGGGGTTGGGTTCCCCAACCCCTACTGCCCCGATAAATCGGGATGTGCCACGGGCGGGGGGACCCCGCCCCTACGATTTCGATTCGCGTTTTGCACTTTCTTTTTACATGGGCCAACATTATACTTCAGGTACAAGATCCTCTATCCGCTGCGCTCCACATTCAAGAAGCGGTCTATTTGCGGGTACATCAAAGGTGAAAAGCGGCTTGCCCCACTCCGATACCTGCCGTGCGAATTCCAGCGTCTTGCTACCTTCCGAGGCATGGGCGATACATATCTTGTCCGCAAGTGCCGCAACAAATGCGTTACGTTGGTTTGCCAACCCTGCCGTGGAACGCCGATGTTTGCTATCAAAGATAGACAGAAGTAACAGACGCCCCTCCGCTAACCCCCCTTTCCACACTGGGGTCAATCGCATGTTTTCGATGCTCCGAGCGGGACAAAGAATTATCGGTTGTGAACCCCGAAGCAGGACACGAAGACACTCCTTTTCAACTGGGGAATGATACCCCCCGATGGTAGATGTTCCTGATGCCCGAAACTGTTGAGCCAATTCATGCGCTTTCAGGATAATCTGGCCAGGACATCTACTGGAGCAGAATAGTGCCCAGAGTTCTCCGTTTAAATGAGCCTCCCGATCCGTCAACAGGGCAACATTTCCCCGTGCCCAGATGGTTTCTGGTGCTTCTGTTTTCAAATACCCCCGCAACTGCGCTGGGTAATTGAAATCTGATTGTGTGATGTGTTCAACTGGATGCGTCACTTCCGAGTCTCATGTGGATGCCGCGCCAAACTATAGTGGATTCTAAGAATAAATAGACACTTTCGCTCTCCATGTTTGGTAGGCGCTGTTTCCAACTGCGCCGATGCGGTGCGGGGAGAAAACGCCCCTACCGGACCTAGGGGCAATGCGCTTCGGTTTAGAGTGTCTCACTAATTCTAAGAGCTACTAGCAATCCCCCAAGTGCGGAGTTTACGATGCTCTTCCGGCGGTGCACCGTTTTGAAGCCAAACAAGAGGTTTCTCTTCCTCCACACGCTCAGGATTCACCCAAACGATGTCTCCAATCTCATCAATATGTTGAGCGACATAGGCGAAATGCCGTCGGACCTTTTTTTCAAGCGAAATGATCGTCTGGTCACTTATCCGTGCTGCTTCAAGAAGGTGAACATCCTTCCGCATTGCTGGAATCTGATTTTTTTGTTCTGCTGCGTCTTCAATTTTGTTACGGAATTCTTCATCTACTGGGGACTTCTTAACACCACACACTTTGTTGCTCCTAGCCATTGCGCCCCTCCACCTAAGTGCAAAGAGGGATTGACGCCTGTTCCACTCGCAGATAATTTTCGGTGTCATCATAATCCTGTAACTTAGTGATGACACTTTCAGTAGAAAATCACGACAATGCTTGGCTTGTGGGTGAGTAGCTACGCCACCGGAGGCTCGAGCAACACTGGCATCAATAACCAATCGTTTTGACTTTGCTTTTTTCACGATACCTCCTTGTCATCAAATAAGAATTTATCTGCAGCATCAAGGTAATCACTCTGTGCCTTCAGATCGACATCATCAAAGTCTTCGGGCCAATCTCCATAAGCACCCACCTTATCCAAATCGGCGGTGTCGATTTTGGTGGCACCATTTTCATCTCGTGTAAACCAGTGCAGCTTCACCAACTCCGGCGGGAGGTCTCCTTCGGCAACAAGCGTTTGAATCGCCAGAAGCAGCAGCGAACTATGTGTTTCTGCGACGACACGGACGCCGCGTTTCGCCGCATCCGCCAACACTTGTGCCAACGCGACTTGGGCGCGGGGGTGGAGGTGCAGCTCTGGCTGTTCGAGATAGACCAACCGCCCCGGCTCCGCGACAATCAGGGCAACTAAGACGGGTAAGACTTGGGACACACCCAATCCCACATCAGCGATGTTAACCATATTGCTGGTTCTGTGATGAGGATGGAAACCGACTTTAATTTCGATACCGATATCGCCAATTTTTTGGGTGCTGATTCGTCCTGTTAGCTTAAGTCTACGAAGGGCTCCAACTAGGGTTTGTAGACGGCTATCTTTCGTGTTTTGCCAATCATGAATGATGCTCGCAACGTAATTTTCAAACCTTCCGGGATACCGGGGACCGGTGCTAGTCAGTTTGTACATTCGTTCTGGATTGCCTCGTAATCCGGGGAGATGAATGCTGTTAAAAATGTCAAAATCAAGGTTACGGGTAAAATTAAGGGATATATTACCATCTTGAGATTCCAAACGCAAAAAACATCGTGAACGCCTCACGACATCCAAATCCCCATGCGTCGAGTGTCGGTCAAACAGCGACTTGATTTTTTCAGTTGGCATCTCAGGATACAAGATAATATGTTTAAGAGGCCATGATGAGTCATCATCTGGTTCGTCTTCTCTGGTCATTTTGACAATCTCAATCCCCCTCTGTCCCTTCCTGAAAGTCGTCGTTACTGACCAAGCAAGATCAGATTTACGAGTTTCAATCCCAATCAGAAAACGGTCTGTCCTTTCTTCATCAACTAACTTGGACAGGAATTGTTCAACTTCAGTAAATCGGACGTTCGGCCCCTCAAGCCACAGCGGGCCCGGATCAAACGTCAGCTCTAGCGTTTGCTTCAGCAGCAATAGCGGCTGCATGATACTCGATTTTCCGGAACTATTTGCACCAGCGAGAACCGTCAGAGGCCGGATGTCTATTATGCACTCTTCCGCGAGCGACTTGAAGCCGCGTACAGCTATCTTGGTGATACCTTCAACTACTTCTTTCGACGTGCGCGAAGTATTCGTCATGTAAACATTCACACCTGCGAGGGTATCTCGTTCTAGTGGATTCTCATCTGATCTGGTTTCTTCGTGTACTTCTGGGGTTAACTGTGCCTCCCAGAGCTTTTTATAAACGTCGGCATAATTGGGTTTGAGTTGTATCGCCCTGTTATAGTTTGTGATAGCACGATCAACCAAGCCCTTGCCCCTATAAGCTGCGCCACGGTTGTAATAGGCCTCGGCATAGTCAGGATTGAGTTGTATCGCCCTGTTAAAATCTTCAATGGCGCGGTCATAGTCGCCTGTGGCACAATAGATAGTACCACGATTGTTATAAACTCTAATATGATTGGAGTTCAGGCTTATTGCCTTTGCATAATCTTCAATGGCGTGGTCATAATCACCTTTGTAATAATAGATAAGACCGCGATGGTTATAGACATTGGCATCTTGGGGATTCAATTCTATGGCTTTTGTAGCGTCTTCGATAGCGCGGTTATGATCACCCTTACTTTGATAAGCAGTCCCACGCCCACTATAAGCTCTAGCATCATCAGGATCCAATTCTATTGCTTTGGTAAAGTCTTTGATGGCGCGATCATAATCGTCTTTACTACGGTCATAATCACCTCTGCTCTGGTAAGCGTTGCCACGACCACAATACGTATTGGTATCATCGGGGTCCAGTTCTATCGCTTTGGTAAAGTCTTTGATGGCGCGATCATAATCGCTTTTACTACGGTCATAATCGCCTTTGCTTTGGTAAGCCAATCCGCGATGTTTATAAGCCTCGACATTATCAGGATTCAGTTCTAATGCTTTGGTCGCGTCCTCAATAGCGTAGCCATACTCGTCTATCTGTTGGTAAGCCATGCCTCGTGCTAAATAGAGTTGAGGTATGCTTGGATCTAGTTCTATTACTTTGGTAAAATTTGCAATGGCGGAGTTATACTCGCCTTTCTGTTGGTAAGCTATGCCGCGGCGGATATAGGCTTCAGCATTATTGGGATCCGTTTCTATCACTGTATTAGTCAGTTTTATTACTGTGTCATAGTCCTCAATCGCCCAGTCATGCTCCCCCCGTGAGCGATGAACGTCGCCGCTCAATAGATAGACTTGGGAAACGAGTTCGTTATTCCCTGCCTGTGCTTCGGCGATGCTTTGGAGTGCTATCAAAAATGCGACAGTGTCACCGTCTTTCTGATATTCTTCTTTAGAGACGTCGAGATAGACGATTGCCTCCTCGGGGTCAGATAATTCCTCAATTAGATAATCGTGGTATTTTCTCATTTCTCTCATTCTTGAGACTCCTTATATTCCTGCCAATAGACTTTTGCTCGTTCAATATCTCTGTTTTGCGAGGATTTATCCCCACCGCAGAGTAGCAGGATAATAGTATTATCTACTTCTCCAAAATAGATTCGATAGCCTGGACCAAAATCGAGACGGAGTTCAAATACACCGTCTCCAACTGATTTGTAATCGCCTAAATTGCCGGATACAATGCGAGCAATTCGGTTTTGAATTCTTTTTCGTGTCCTTTGATCCCGTAGTGATTTCAACCATTCAGTGAAAGGCTCTTGATCGTTTGGGTCACGGTAGATTTGTAGTTCTCTTGGTTGTACAACACGCATTCTATGTCTTCTTTTTTGGTCTCTTGATGGTTTCAAAGTAGGTTCAAAATCTATATTATAACCTATTTTCTGACCAAGTGCGTAAGTCCCACGGATGTTTTTCCCTGTATATTTCTGGAATTGTTTTGGGGCACAGTCATTTGTGTGATCCGTTCAACCGTTTCACTCATTTGCCAATCCTAGCCGGTATTTGATGTCGTTGATGATGAAATCTAAGTCTTCGGGGATGAAGTCGTAGTGTTGGGCAAGTACGAGATTGATTGAGAACACATTCGGTGTGATAATCGTTTACCTAATCGTTTACCCAATCGTTTACCTAATCGTTTACTTTTTGGGCACGTACCTACTACCCCTTCCCTTACCTACCACGGTTAATAACCCTTTACTGAGGAATAGCTATCGGGTGCACGTGGAAAGGGTCTAAGGTCTAACAATGTGCTCTTGTTTGCGCTTTTCGATTTCCTGCTGTAAAGCTTCAATCTGCCTTTGCTGCGCTTCAATTTTTTCGTCTTGGACGCGTATATCTTTTCGCTGCATGGCGACGATAATCTGCGGTATCCCAATGACCACAGCGATGAAGGCGACCAAAGCTATGACTAGCGTGAAAATGTGGTCTAGCCGTTTGTCTAACGCTCTGATTTCGCTGGTCAGGCGTTTGTCCATCTCTTCAATTTTGATGTTGACTTTTGCAATTTCTTGTGAGACGTATTCTTTCATTCGTTTCTCGGAGGCAGCGGTTTCCTCTTTGACAATTGAGCGAATTTTCTCAATGTCTTCTGCGGTCAGTTCGCTGAACGCAGGGACGGTAAAGAGTAAAAACATTGCGATTAAAACTGTGATTAACTTCATTTTAGACTCCTTTGATTAAGTTAGCTTCCCAATCCCATCCGGTATTTGATGTCATAGTTAATGATGAAGTCTAATTCCTCGTCGGTAAAGTCGTAGTGTTGGGCAAGCACTCGGTCAATTTCATCTATGATGGGTTTAGAGTGACGCGGATAAAACTCGTCATAGACAACACGACCAGTGGTTCGATAATAAGTCTCCTTGCGCCGTGCGTGGTGTCGAAAATCCATCATCAGGTCAGCGGTACTCCCATACAGACTATGCTTTATTGCCTCTTCCATTCTATTGACACCAATTGGAAAATTGTTAATCTCACGCATATTTAGGTGGCGGCAATCAGAAAGCACAACAAACCACCAATAAAAAAGTGAACTGTTCAAAGTTGCTACGACTACGCTTGCATCTAACTCTGTTGTTAAGTACAAAGGTTTGACCTGAGTTGATATTTGCTCTCCGTTTCGTTCATTCCAAAAATAGGGAGCAAAGTTCATTGCCCTAAGCCAATAACGCGGTGCATTATGGAAGTGTATCGTGTAAGAAGTTCGGCGCGTGGCCAGGCGCGTACCTAGAACTGAAAATTGATCTAATCTTTTCCATATATTTTGTTCGATTTCACAGTATATTTTAGGCAAGGAATTTTGAAACGACATTTGAGTAATATCTATATGTTCCATAGCAGCAAAAAGATTTGATCGAAATTGCTCGTTCCATCTGTTATAGCGAGATGAGTACAACGAGTAAGATGGTTTTGAGCTCTGCTGAACGATATAAATTGCTAATCTTTGATCCGCTCCCACAAACAATTTTGCCGGACGGATGCTATATGTTTGCACCCACCCAACTCCCCTAGAACGATGAAATAAATCTTGAAGAGAAGACATCCTATCAGTACAGTAAGCCGAGTGTGGAATTATCATTGATTTCCAACTGTTTCGTTGCAGCAGACGGAAACTTCTTTCAAAGACAAACGCATACAAGTTTCCACAACTCTCCGTTTCATACCCGCTAATCGTATAATCCTTTTTCACCTTACTATATTCTACATACGGCGGATTGCCAACAATTACATCAAACCCACCGTCCTTGAGAATCCCGTAGAACTCAATGAACCAGTGGAAAGGCTTGTGAGAAGATAGCCACTTCTGGTAAGCAGATTCTTTCTGTGGGTCTATCTTGTGTTCGTCAGCGAGGTAACGGTTGAGTTCATCTTCTAACACCTTGAGTTTATCCCGCAATGCCTGTTTGTCATCCGGGGTTACATCACCGCCCAATTCCGTTTGTTGTAACCGAAACTGTTCAAACAGATGCTCGACAGTCTCCGCCTTTTCCTGGATGCTCTCCATAATGTTGTCGAAGTCGAACTTACCAGTGATTGCCTTCTTTACCTCGTCATAAGTTGCGTATCCGACGAGCGTGTTCCCCGCTTGTATGTTAAAGTCGATGTCGGGTAGCGGTTCAATCTGTCTCACCTCCTCAATCTGTGCCACCATTTTGAGGAAGAGCCGCAACTTACAAATCTCTATCGCCTCCTCCATAATATCTACGCCGTAAAGGTTGTTGATAATAATTGACTTAAGGATGAAGTAACGGCGGTTCGGGTGCTGATCAATGTTTTCAAGAACTTTGCGGAAATCCCTAAATCTTTCGGTGCGCGTGTTCTCGCGGCTATGTTCTATATCCCCAAGAAAAATTTCCATCCGATCCAGACACGCTTCGTAGAGCGGTTCAAGGATATTAAGGGCGGCAAAAAGGAACGCGCCGGAACCGCAGGTCGGATCGAGGATTGTTACTTTGGTGATCGCTTTCCAGAAGGCGCGTAGCAGTTCGGGCCCTTCACAATTTTCGATCACGTCCTGTGCGAATTGACGGATGTCGAGGTTATAGGTAATGAGCGCGTTAATATCGTCTATTTCTCCGTTTGAGAGTTTGGCGTGAATTGATTCGTATCGTTCTCGTCGGGCGACGACCTCTCGCCATGTTTCTGTCGGGAGGGCGTATTCGTCGGGCGCGGGTGTGTTCCACGACCCACGTTTGGGTACATCGTTAATTCCTGCGGTGATCTCTGGTGGCAGATCTCGTTTAACACCTGTTTTGACGGCATCGTAGATGTAACTGTCTGGGTCATCTCGTAGTAGTTGCCAAACGCTCGCCTCTCCCTCGAAAGCGATCCTACACGCCTTGCGTGCGGTATCAAAGAGAAACGGAATTATTGTATTTTTGCTGATATACTCTGTGATGTCCTCTTTGGTATAGTATGCCCCCATCTCCTTCTGGTTGATATATTTTTCAAAGATGTAGCCGAGGACATCGGGGTTAATCTCATTGTCGTTTCGCAGCGGACGCTCATCGAGGTGCCATTCGTACTCCGCAAAAAAATTAAAAATCTGCTCAAATGCAGCGTCAGGGATCTGAATCGAACCCCCCTGCCCCCCTTGACAGGGAGGAACTCCGTGGAGTTCCTCAATTTGGTGTCGCTGGAAGATGCCGCCGTTCAGGTAAGGCACTTTTCCGAGCAGCCGCTTTGCCTCTCTACTCCGTTCGGGCTCTGGTTTGGCAAACCCCTCAAAGAAGAGCGGACAGAGAAAATCGGTGTAGTAGCGATCATTGCCGTTGCGTTGGCTCTCTTCCAGTTTGGTCTGCAAGTAGTTCGGGTCATTGTTCAGAAAGCCTTTTTTCTGAATAAAGTAGATGAACATCAGGCGATTCAGCATCACCGAGGCGTACCAGCGTTCCATCTCCTGATCAGGAATTCCTTCAAGGAAATTGAGAAACTGGTTGTGTTCCGTTTTGAAATGGTCGTAAAATCGCTTGGTGACACGTTCCACGTCAAAGGCAGCCCGAACGCGCCCCGTTACGTCAGGCAGTGTGATGTTATCTTCCTCGTCTAAGCTAAAAGCAATCGCTTCCAGTTTTTGAATCAGGGACTCACCGGGCTGTTCTTGACCATAACGATGTTCGCGACATGCGAGGGGTTTCCCCGGCTCCCGTTTGACCCACTGCCAGACCTGTGTGGTTTGTTCCGCATCGGTGTAAATAATCAGGTGTTCGAGGACAGATTTGGCAACCTCCCGTTGAATTTTTCGCCGAGTCGCATAATCTGGAATAGTTCCGTCGGTCCTCGCTGAACATTGAAAGACAGCCATCCCGCGTTTTTCGGCGATTGCGGTTAATAGATATTCGCTTTCATTGATCCCTGTTTCTCGGATTTCAGTTCTGACTTCTCCGCGGTAACGGTCCCAACCAAGCTCTTTCAGGAGGGTTTTAAATTCAAAGTCTTTCAGGAGTTGGCGGGTCCGGGCGCGGTCAATTTGCATCGGTGCTGTCCTTTCTGCCTACGGTTTCTGGTTGCGGCATATTTCTTAATCCCGATTTATCGGGGCGGCGTATGCCTACTACCTTGCGGGGCAAGTCCGATCCCGTTCCGAGGACTCCGATGAATCGGAGGAGGATCCCGTGACCGGGGATGCCCCGCCTGCGGGAGCTAGGCAGGATTATAATATATCGTAACGGGGCAAGTTCGATCCCGATGAATTGGGACGTGACCGGGGATGCCCCACCTACGGGGAACCGGTTCTAAGTCCCAATGAGCAGATAATCTGCGGTTCTCGTGTTTGCCTTTCCTCTTGAACAATACAGAGCCGATCCTCGTTCCGCAGATCGATTACCAATTCCGCAAGCCCTCGATCAGAAATGCCGCTGCGTAGTTGACGATTCAAGATGTCGGTTGCCCCCTGACGCAACGGATAACGATAAATGTCTTCAATGGCGCGTCTCAGTTCTTGCGTATTAAATAGCATTTCCTGCACATCTTCGGCATACTGGGTCAGACGTTGATAGGCGCGGAACCGTGCCCCTGATGGGCGTCCCAACCCGCCGCCGATTGACCGCTCCTCGGTTATCATCAACGCTGTCCCTTTTCGCACAAGGTCGTGGTGATTTTCAAGTGGGGACATCGCCGGGGTATCCGGATCGCACACTGCGGCCTGGAGAATTGCAAACTGAGATTCCGTTACGCTCTGTCCTTCCCGATCTACCCATGCTAAGGCATCATTCTCTTCACCCGTCCGCATATAAATGAGTGCCCCCTCCGGCTCTGCATCTGTTGGGGAGTGCGATTGTGTCGAATAAACGACAGATGGCAGTTCAGAAATGATCCCTTCTAACTGTGGATCTTCGGTGATGGCATTCTTCCAGATCTGATACGCATAGGAGGCGAGATCGACATCGTTGTCCAGTTCATCGTCGAGCAATCCCGCTTGCTCATTGTAGAGGTCAAGGATCGCTTGCTCATTACGATCATCTTCAAAAAACGCTTCATCTGTGCCGACAACCTCCGCATTCTGATGCAGACGTGCCCGGACACGTGCCCGCAAGTTAATGATGCGTTCCACACCTTCCGCCGGTAAGAACGAATAGCACAAAATATTCTCCGCTTCCTGACCTATCCGGTCAACCCGTCCGGCGCGTTGAACCAGACGGATAATCGCCCACGGTAGATCATAGTTGACGACAATTGCACAATCTTGTAGGTTCTGTCCTTCACTCAGTATATCCGTGCTAATGAGAACCCGCAGCTCGTTTTGTCTGTTTTGCCTGTTATTGCTGAGGGGACTGAATCGCCGCGCCAGTTCGGTCGGATCCGATGTGTCGCCCGTTACCTCTTCTATCTGAGCGATCCCACGTTCCAAAAGAGCATCGTTCAGATAGCGCACTGTATCGGCAAATTGCGTGAAAACCAAGACCTTATCGTCCGGATGGCTTTGGGTTAGGAGATTCTCAAGCTCGTTCAGTTTCGCATCTTTTTCTGCGTCCCATGTGCCGTACTGTTGCAAAACTTCAAGCAAGGCGCGTGCATCGTCGGTGAGATCTTTTTGAAGTGATTGATGAAAAAGATCCGGCCGAATCCACCTAAACCGGCTTCTGTATTGCGTTGTGTAGAGATGATAGATTCCAGCAGCTTTCTCATTGAACGCATCAGTTGTATAGGAGACGAACTGTGAACTGGTATCATCAATTTTTTCCTCGGTGTCGCCAATGTCGTCATCGAAGGGATCGGAGGTGAGATTTAGATCGTCTGCATCCTCATCGTAGAGGCGCGAATCGAGCATCTCGGCGTTTTGTGATCCGATCGGTAACGGTTTGTTGTTTTCAATCGCGTAGAGGAAAATATGGTTTCGCAAAATGTGTCGCTCGACGGATTGGATGAACACCTGCCCGCTACTCTCCAGCCGCTTAAACAGGTTGGTCCGACTGAAACCGATTAACCGCTTCCCACCCCGTGAGAGGTTTTCCAACTGTTTTTGCTCACCGGACGTGGGTGGTTTCGATGGTCTGCCATCAATATAATTTGCCAGTCCATATCGAGGTAGTTTCAGATTGCTAATGATATTAACAACACCCGGAGAGTATAACCGCGCATAGGGGTCATCGGGATTTTGATCGTCAATTGCGAATTTCACCGTTTTGGGACTCCGTGTGGGAAAGTAGGAACGGGCCCCATCGGGGAAGGAGAGAAACTTTCGTCCTGTTTGGGATTCTGTGTCGGCGTAGTTCTCCGTGATAAAGCTGCGTGTGCGGCGGACAAGATAGAGCCGCATCAATTCGCGCCAGTCATCGATGTGTTCGCTCTGTTCAAACGCTGCAAGCGTTCGGGGACCGCTTTGGTGTTCGCTGCTAAACGCGGCTTCACCGCCTAACTTTCTAATTAACTGATCAGGTCGAATTCCCAAATCTTCATCCTCTCCAACAAACAGACGCAGCTGGTTAGAGAGGTCGAGATAGGTTTTGTTGTAGGGGGTTGCGGAGAGGAGGATAACCTTACTGTCATTTTCTTGGATATATTCCTGAATCGCCCCATAGCGTTTACCCTCGCGGTTTCTGAGGTTATGGCTTTCATCGATTAGGACAAGGCGATAACGTCGAAGGTTAGGTAATTCTGAGATAACCCGGCTGCTTGAAAGCACCCTCCCACGCAAACGATACTCGTCCCGATAATCCTCCCACATCTTTACCAGATTCTTCGGGCAGATAATCAGCGTTTCAAGGTCGTGGTCGTCTTCAAATATGCGTGCGAGTGCCGTTCCCATTAGCGTTTTGCCGAGACCGACGACGTCCCCAATCAACACCCCGCCGCGTTTGTTCAGATGGTGCGCTGCAATTTTAACCGCTGCGGTCTGAAATTCAAACAGTTTGCCCTCAAAATCGCGTGGAATCTGAAAATCGTTCAAACCCTCACGCGCTTCGTTCGACAGGTGATACGCCATCTTGATGTAGATGTGATATGGCGGAATTAGTTCCTCACGCGCCCAACTCTGCTCGATAATTTCAACCAATTCCTCAGAGATATCAATACACCACCGGTCGTTCCATCGGGCTTCAAACCAGTTCTCTAATTTCTCACAGGCATCCGAATCAACCACATCAACGTTGAGTTCCCCCTGCCGTGAGAGTCCGGCAAGGGTCAGGTTGCTACTACCGAGGTAGCCCACAATCGGCGCAATTGGATCGGAGCGATAAAGTAGGTACAGTTTTGCGTGGAGGGGATGTCGAAGAAACAGTTTTACCTGTACCTTCTCGTCACGGATCTGCCGTGCCAGTTGACGCAACCCCTTTTCATCTGCGCGGGTCGGCACACCGATAGTCAACTGTTGGCGGAACTGCTCAGCCAATTCCTGTTTCAAATGCGATGCCCTTTGATTGTCAATTCCATCGTCTCTTTGATCAAGACGCATGGCGTCTCGAAATGTGTCTTCAGGAGGCGGTTGCATTCCCACCAACAGGCGGCAGCATCCCCCATCTCCCCCTTCCCACTCTTCAATATAGGAGCTGAGCCCCCTCCATCCCCGCAGATTAAAATAGCCGACACAGAAGTCGGCATGATCGGCGGTTTTGAGGGTCTCGCGGAGGGCGGGCAGCAGTTGTTGGTCGATGTTATCAAAGATGCGGGGCATTTAGAAATCCTTTACAGTTGAAGAGGAGTTACTTGGTGTCTTTTGTGCTATGCGCTATTCCTTCAATACCTTTTCCATTTCGGCTATCAGCGCATCCACTTCAGCCGTGTTAACCCCCTCCATTTTCCGCGGTAACGCCGGCTGCCCGACTGAGCCCGTGTTACTCCCTTCTCTCAACCTGCGCCGCCATTCAAACCACTGTCGCATCTCTGGGGAAATCACCGTGTGGCGCCACACACGTCGTGTGCCGACTGTGTCGTAACTGCCTAAATGCTTGGTGGGGAGACCCGCACTGTACGCGATCTTGCTGTGGGAATAACAGAAGCGGTATTCACCCTCAATCGCGGTGTCGCAATATTCGCACGGGTGCCAATTGTCTCTCACGTCGCAAAATAGACAATATCCTTTGTAACTGTGAACGTAATAGCCGTGACAATGGTCACACTGTGTGCGCTGATACACAAGACGCCGGTGTTTCACCCGTAAATCCCAACCGGCAAAATCTGCGGTACGGACAATCCATTCCTTGTCCTGCGTCCGTGTATGCAGAATCCGCTTGATTTCGGTCAACGTGGCAGTTTCTGGAATACACACCTTCAACGCTGCGATGTCTTGTTTTGCCTTGACCGATTCCACTTCTAAATCGGTCGGGTTTATCAGTAAACGCAACCGGCTCGGTTTGCCTTGGGTGTGACCCTTGTTGACACCCGGTATCGGCTTACCTGTTCTCCTTGACTGGCAAGATGGCTGCAGGATCAGGACAGAGTCGTTCACTGCCACCGTTTTGTACACAACGTGTGGTGTTCCCATGTTCGGCAGCTTTTGTGCCTTGCCGACACTGCCTTCTAACGCTTGCCGAATCATAGCATCAACTGTGCTCAAGTTGTGCCTCCAGTCCTTTTTTGTGTTGCGCTGGGTTTTATCCTATAAAAAGAGGGCAACCACGAGGGTTGCCCTTACTGTATCTATGGTGGATCTTAGAATTAATGGGACACTCCAAATCCCGATTTATCGAGTCCCGTTCCAAGGATCCCGATATATCGAGAGATGCTCGACGAGTCGACACCGGTGCGGTTAGGAAACCGCACCTACCGGGAAGCAAAAGTGTCTATTTGTTTTTAGAATTCACCGTACTTAGACATTCCCAATGCACAGCTAACCCCCTAAATCCCCCTTATCAGGGGGACTTGGAGAAAGAGTGTCCCTGCCGCTACAAAGGAAAGAACTCTGGCAAACTACTACGCTATAGGGGTGCCCCCAATCGGCTTGAAGCAATCGCGAGACCGATTACAGTTCTCTGGCGAAACGAATCGGTCATCCGGTCCAATCACTGTCATTGTGCAGTTGCACCAGTAGTTTGAAAACGGATTGGTTTCGACAAGATTTTTCAGATTTCCGCCGGGGGTATAGAGTGCCTTGGTACACAGGTTTTGACATATCGGTTTAGTCAAGAGGGAAGGACCTTTTTCTGATTGCATGTTCGTTCTCCTTATGATGGTATATAGGCAGATTTTCCAAAATGGCTCATGTTAAGAAATCGTACAAAGAAACCGAGTTTTGAAGAAAAAACTCGGTTTCTCTTCGCATTTTACACTAACTGATGCAGCCATGTTTAAGCGAGACTCATTGTAGCACGGCTGATAATGTTCCGGGTCAATGGAACCTTATAGCCGTTGTCAGTCATCGGTTCTGCGTTCGCCACCGCCGCCTCGCCAGCCTGCTTCGCTACCGCGTCTGTGATCCGTTTGCCGTTCAACGCCGCTTCAGCTTCCTTCGACCGCCAAGGGATGGGAGCGACGCCACCGAGGACGATGCTCGCCTTGCTACAGGTCCCACCGTTCATCTCGAAGTGAGCCGCAACGCTCGACAGTGCAAAATCGAAAGAAGCGCGTTCACGGACTTTAAGGTAGGTGCTCTTTGTGCCCGCCTTCGGTTGAGGAACGTGCACCTCCGTGAGAACCTCGTTCGGTTCAAGCACATTTTCACGTTGCGGATTGACGTCGGGCAGGACGAAGAAATCCTCTAACGGCATCGCCCGCTCTCCGTTGGGTCCCACAATTTTCACCGTAGCGCCGAGGGCGATTAACGCCGGCGCTGTATCAGAGGGATGGACGATGTAGACCGGGCCTCCACCGAAGATTGCGTGATACTTGTTCAATCCCTCCACCGCGTAGCAGGTATCGCCACCCTTTTTGAGGCAGATAATGTCGGGACTGCGATAGTACCAGCAGCGGGGACGTTGGCAAAGGTTGCCGCCAAGCGTGCCAGCATTCCGAATCTGTGGTGATGCCACGGACTCGGCAGCTTCTGCAAGTACGGTGTAGTGGTGCTGAATGGTTGGGTGTGCAGCGATATCGCTGAGCGTTACGAGCGCACCTATCGTTAAGCCCGCCGCATCTGCCTTTATCTCGTTCAGACCGGGGATCGATTTGAGGTTGACCACCTTCTTCGGCGTTTCGATGTACTCCTTCAGTTCGCCGAGAAGATCCGTTCCTCCCGCAATTATTTTTGTCTCGTTCCAATCGTCGCCTAATAACGAGGGAACCTGCTCGACCTCTGCTGCGTTCACGTAAGCAAAATTTTCCATCTTTTTATCTCCTTCTCTTCTGCTAACCGAGGGCGTTGAGGACTTTATCCGGTGTGATTGGGAGTTCCCGGATACGGACACCGATTGCGTTGTAGACAGCGTTTGCAATAGCACCTGCTGTCGGGATTGTCGGCGGTTCACCGATCCCCGTTATCTTCCGGTCGGTATCGTATGCGATGGATTTAATCTCAGGAATATCCATCGCGCCGGGGACCTTGTAATCCCCAAGGTTTGCGTTAATCATCTTGCCGGTCTGGTCGTCCATGATGCGCTCCTCAAGCAGCGCATAGCCGAGTCCCATGATGACAGCACCGTTAATCTGGCTCTCGGTCGTCAAGCGATTGACCACCAAACCGCAGTCTTGGATAGCGACAATCTTGATGACCTTAACAAGCCCCGTTTCTGTGTCAACTTCGACCTCGGCAAACTGGACACCGGCGGTATCGCCAACGCGGAGGTTTTCGTCCCATTCACCACCTTCGGAGATGGTTTCCATGCCGAGATACCCCGTCGCCTCTTTCCACGGAATGCTCATCCTTAGATCTGACTCGCTGCGAATCCGGCCGCCTACAGCGCGTAAATTCCCTGGATCCGCTTCCACCAGCGGAGCAATATGCCCAAATAGCTTCCGCTTGGCTGCCATTGCTGCAGTCTTTATCACCGGTGCTACAGATCCAATTGTCTGGCTGCCCCCACTTCCGTAGGCAGACAACCCTGGTGCAGTATCGCCAATCTTGACCGTAATGTCTTCAGGACGCAGCCCAAGCTCTTCCGCGACGATAATGGCGATAACCGTTCGGATACCGGTGCCGATATCCTGCGTCCCTGTGACCGCTTCGACAACACCGCTTGGATGGATGGTCACACGGGCTTGCGTTCCTGCCCAACCACCACCGCCCCACAATCCGCAACCCATACCGATGCCGCGTTTCTTCGGGCCTGTACCAGAGCCGGAGACTCTGTTACGGCGGTGCCAGCCGATTTCCTGCGCGCCGAGCGTATATTCGGCTTGCCGAATTTTGTTGCGTCGGGGATCACTGTCGCTGTTTATGCGACGGAATTCGAGTGGATCCATGCCGAGTTGTTCAGCGAGTTCGTCCATCAACGAATCCATAGCGAAGGCACCTTGTGGGTGTCCCGGTGCACGCATAGCGCGGGCACTGCCCGCGTTGATTGCAACGGCGGACTTTTCCGTGCGATAATTCGGGACATGATAGACATAGGGACCGGTGAAATCCGCCCCACTACCGATGCCCCCTGTGCCGTAGCCGCTCATGTCGTAAGCGACGAACCGACCATCTTGCGCTGCACCGGCACGGACCTTTTGTGTCATCGACGGACGATTGCCGGAAGCGAGATGCTCATCTTTGCGGGTCAACATCAGCTTGACAGGTGCACCTGCTTGTCGCGCAAGTTTTGCAGCGGCGACCCCTTCCACGCCGGGACCGAACTTACTGCCAAAACCGCCGCCCATGTGTTCGGTGATGACACGTACCTGATTTTCGGGCAGCTCGAAATGCTGTGCGAGATTTTGGCGTGTACCAAAAACTGCCTGCGTCGAAGCCCAAACGGTCAGATTATCCCCTTCCCATTCGGCGACGTGCCCATGCGTCTCCAGGCAGACGTGGGTTTGAACCGGTGTGTGGTAGGTCGCTTCAACTTCGACAGCCGCTTCGGCAAATCCCGCCTCGATATCGCCGCGTTCATCAACCTGTGTTTCACTCTGGTTGCCCTTCCAATCGTCACGAATTTGGGGTGCCCCCGCTTCTTTTGCATCCTCCATCTCGACAACATAGTCCAATTCGTCATAATCAAATTGTATGAATCGGAGTGCCTCCCTGGCGATGTCGTCTGTGATAGCGGCGACCGCAGCGATCTCCTGTCCTTCGAAGCGCACCCGTTTGCCCGGCTCAATCAGCGGAATAGCGGCTTTAACACCGGGCAGGGACTCGGCTTCGCTGAGGTCTATGTGAGTGATGGTCGCATGTGCAACCGGTGACCGCAGGATATGTCCGTAAAGCATCCCGGGACGATTGATATCAAACGTGTACTTCGCTTTTCCAGTAACTTTGTCAGCGCCTGACAAACGCTGAACACGTTTACCGATCAAGCGCGAATCTTCTGGTCTTCCCCATGATGCCATTTTTTAGCCTCCCATTTTCCGCGAAGCCGCTTTGACCGCCTCAAAGATAAAGGGATAGGTTCCACAGCGACAGATATTGCCTACCAATCCCTCTTTAATCTCCTCGTGGCTTGGGCTCGGATTCTGATCTAACAACGATTTTGAAGCGACGACGAAGCCGGGGGTGCAGAACCCACACATCAGGGCATCGTGCTCGACAAACGCCTCTTGGACCGGGTGTAACTGATCGCCGTTGGCAATTCCTTCGACAGTAGTAATCTGCTTCCCCTGGGCGTCAATGGCGAGGGTCATACAGGAACAAATTGCCTTACCATCAATCTGTACCGTACACCCACCACACTCGCCACGCTCACAGATGGGCTTTGCGCCGGTCAGGTCTAGGCGATTACCGCTGGTGTCGAAGCCGTCTCGCAAGACGTTCAGCAGTGTTGTGCGCGGTTCAACCTCAACTTCGTGGGTTTTGTCGTTGATATTAAGTTTGATTTTAGCGCGGGTAATTTCTTCACCCATTTGGGCTTCCGCAGCTGTCTCCGCGTTGATCAAAACAGACGGTGCAACGCTTGCAGCGACTGCGCTGGTACCCACGCCTTTCAGAAAACTCCGCCGCGATATGGAGGTTTCCTGAGTTTGATCTTTGTCTTTCTCTTTTGACATGTTGTTCTCCTATTTTATTAGTCAACAGTCGGTTGCTGACCACCGATGAGGCACTCCAGAAATTTTCGTTGTTATTAGATTCTGTTGATATTCTTAATCCCGATCTATCGGGGGTGCCTCTACATTGAGTTGACTCCTGTAGGGGTTGTGTCTCCCAACCCGTTCTGCAAGTTCCAATTCTCGGAACCCTCGCTAAGCGGGACGAGGATCCTTGATGAAATCGGGATTGGACATTTATCGGCGGGTGGCGACACAACTCATATAAATGCTAATATCCCCTAATAAATTGCAGAGGGAATTCTAGGCACAGTCTATCATATTTCAGGGGTTCCGTCAAGCGAAAATTCCATCTCAAACTTTGTCCCAATGCTGCGGTTAATAATGCTTAATTACCTCCTTTTTGTTGAGAATTTTCTTTTCACTTGACGCCAACACTTGGGTGTGATAAACTGCCTTAGAATTTGTACACGCTTGTTGCTAACGACAACTTTCACGTTAGATTTTTAGAAGGGAGTATAGAGATGAAGACCAAGAGTTTCACCTTAACCGCGATCGCGCTTTTACTGACTGTCGCGAGTGTGTGGGCGACACAACCCGAAACTGTGCAGGGTGAGTATTTGGAAGCCCGTTCTGTCAGCGTCTATATCGGGGCATGTCACTACGGGGCTGAGTATGTCGAAGGGGGCAGGGAGGCAACCCTCGTTTGGAACATCCACCAAGGGACTTGGAAAGGTGTTTCACTGGAAGGATTGACTGTTGTTGGGGTGGTTACGGCGCAGAGCAACCTCGCTATTGATACCAGCACACGCCGCAGCGTCCTGTACCTCGACGAAAAAGCGACATCGGAACAGCGTACCGCTGTAATAGATCTGATGACAGCGAAACGGAGTGAGATCCTCGGTGAAATTGTTAGTACAAAGAACGCACCAATCGCTTTCAGTAAAGAAGGTGTGGAATATGATCTGCGGGTTGGAGAAGTGCTAACCCTATCCGTTTCGCGCTATCCTTGCCAAAACTGCACACAGCCACACCAGATCTGGTACAAGCCGTTAGAGCAGCTTGATACCCCTATCGTCGGCAAATCGACCGCCTACTGCTACCAAGACGAAATTCTGTCCGTCACCTGGAATGACGGTGAGGACACAAACAACATCTTCGTTGGAAGTTTTGGGATGTAGGTTATTGGTGGGAGGCGGTATCTGTCAACCTCCCACCCTTCCTTCCCATCCAACCCATTCTGATCCTCAATATCCACTATCTCTGTATCCTTGCATAATCTCGGTTTAATAACTCAAAGGAAATATCAATGCTTGACAACAACGTATTTCTCGGTGAACTTACACGGAAAGAGCTGGGAGAAGCCATCTCCAGTGGCACTATAAAAGGTGCGATTGTCCCAACGGGTGCCACCGAACAGCATCAAGACCATCTGGCGATGATCCACGATACCGTCAGTGTCACGGAAATAGCCAAACGGGCGGCGACAAACTTTTATCCTCATGTGCTGGTGACACCCACTGTTCCTATGTCGGTATCGGAACACCACATGGATCGCGGCGGCGCATTGACGATACGTCCGGATATCCATCTTGAATATGTCCACGATGTGTGTAATAGCCTGAAACGGTTGGGGGTCCCGAAAGTTATGGTGCTCAACGGGCACGGCGGCAACAAGCGAGAGAATCTTGAGCCCGTCGCTCCCGACGTGATGAAGCGGATTGATGACCTGGGTGTTACGTATGTGACCTATTGGGAGACCGCATCGCAATCTTTCTATGAGGCGAATCTGGAACTGGAGCGGAGTGCGGGCCACGCCGGCGAGTTTGAGACCTCATTTGCGATGGTCGTTTTTCCGGAGCGTATCCGGCCGAACGAAGTCAACTACGACAACGCAAAATTGGCAACCATCCCCAAGGGTGGTCATATTCTCGATGCTGTCGTTGCAGGCGTTACCGAGCGGGTTCAACAGATGCTTGATGAAGCATAGCGTGAAACGTAATGCGTGAAACGTGGTATTGGAAGAATGGGGGGAATCCCAGCCATCCTTGCCTCCTTCCATCCTTCCCCGTGGTGTCGGCAAAAATTTGGAAAATTGGTCTTTCTTCCTTCCTCCCCGATAAGATCGGGATTCAAAGCAACTTGGTTCATGTTAAGAATTAGTGCAACAGCAACTGAATCTTCGTAGGGGTTGGGTCCCCCAACCCTTACTGCCCCGATAAATCGGGATGTGCCACGGGCGGGGAAACCCCGCCCCTACGATTTCGATTCGCGTTTTGCACTTTCTTTTTAGATGAGCCCAGAGATTTAGATGTGCCGCCCCAAATGGAAGGGTAGGAAGAAATTCGTAGGGAACGCAGATCTGCGTTCCACACAAGGAGGCTATAGTGGCGAGATATAGTTTAGCTTCAGGACTTTTCTTTCTTGACGCAGAGAGTGCAGCGAGACATGATGTCGCGGCGGCACTGGAGTCAATCGCTGCCTCTGGTTTCAGTGAGACCGAGTTGATGGCTGAGGGCGATGAGTGGCAAAAACCCGGATCGCACGATGCGGGACCGTGTCGCGAGGCGTTGGAGCGATTTAACATTTTTCCACACACCATACACACACCCATGTCGGGCGTGAACTTGGCAAGTTCGATTGAGGAGATTCGGCGTGACAGTGTCACCCGTATCGGGGATGCGATGCGGTTTCTTGGGGAACTTGGGGGACGGGCTGCAATTGTGCACCCAACAGGTGCTACTACTCCTGAAGAAGCGCCTTATGCGTTGGAAAATGTCGGTGCCGCGGCGGAGCGTATCCACCGCTCTGTGAGTGAGCTGGTCGATGTTGCGGCGGAAACTGGGGTCCGTATTGCGCTGGAGAATCTGCCGAATACAAGCATACCGTGCCGTCCGTTGAAGTCTATGGAGGAGTTACGTGCGTTCATCGCGGGTTTTCCGCCCGAACATGTGGGACTCTGTCTAGACACAGGTCACGCCTGCATCAGTGGTCTTGATGCGGCGGAGCAGGCACGGGTCGCCTCGGAAAGGCTTTGTGCGCTGCACATACAGGATGTCGATGGAAAAGACGACTGCCACTGGGTTCCGGGACACGGCGTCATTGACTGGTCCGCCCTTGGGGAAGCACTTTCAGACATCGGCTTTGATGGTGCGTGGACGATAGAAGCGTTGGCGGGACGGACTGAGTCGACCGCGGAACAGGTCGCTGCCGAGTGCACCGCGTTGTCCAAAGATTGGGAAGCGGGCGGAATGTCGAATCCGGGGTAGAGGTAACTTCTGCCGTAGGGTGGCATCCTTCCTATACCCATCCACAAATCTACGCGAATCTACACGAATTTATTAGCGATGATTGGCGTGATTTGCGGGTGCGTTTTGGCTCATCCCATCTGTGAAAAAATCGATCCCTTTTGTCAAAAACCGAAGACAATAGTAGTACATTGTCAGAAAAATGTAGCACAAACTGTATAAGGTTTCAGAACATAAATCGGTAATTCTATGTTCCCCAGGCCCGGTAGGTGCGGTTTGTAACCGCACCGGCCATAGCAATGCAGGTGCTTATCATAATTTGCCTGACAGAGTAGTAGGTTATGAGAGCTTATATTTCTATTAAATATTGTGCAGACAATAGTAATAGAAATTGTATTGAGAAAATTGCATCGGCACTTGAGCAAAACGGTTTTGAAACAGTATGTATCACTCGGGACATTGAGAAATGGGGACAGTTTGAATTAAGTCCCGAAAAATTGATGCAAAGAACATTTGCTGAAATTGATTCAAGTGACCTAATCGTGGTTGATTTAACTGAAAAAGGGGTAGGATTGGGTATTGAAGCGGGTTACGCATACGCCAAGGGAATTCCCGTTGTAGTAGTTGCGAAGAAGGGGTCCGAGATTTCCGCAACATTACAGGGCATTTCACAGCAACTTTTTTTGTATGACGAATTCGATGATCTTACATACTTTTTCAAAGATACATAGGAGTTACGCAGTTCAGTTTGTAGTAGGTCGATTTATGGCCCGTCCGGACGCGCAATGAATTGCGCTACTACAAACCTAAGACCTTACTGTAGTTGCCCGATGAATCCCCGATAAATCGGGATTAAGAAGTGGAGCATATATGATCGCGATCACAGCAACGACGCCGCTTACCGGACCACCCGCATGGGCGGTACTGGAGCGGCAGCTGTTTGATCTCATGGACCAATCGGTGTATCCGTTCTTGGATCGGTACACCCATCCGGACGGTAGTCTGATCTGGAACGGAAACATCGCTGGCAGCGAGGACGACTTCTACGAGAGTTTCTACAACTGGCCCCTGCTCTACCTCTTGGGCGGCGGGGACGATCTGTTAGAATTAGGGGTGCGGGGATGGAACGCTGTCACCCGGCAGTTGACCCAAGCGGGACGGGTTCACAAGGAATACGCCCGACGGGATGATCAGTTCCATCAAGCCGAGAGCGACATCTATTTTTACCTGCTCTGTCTGGCTGACCCAAACCGTCCGGAACACGTTGAACGGGCGCGACGGTTTGCTGGACTATACCTGAACGAGGATCCCGAAGCGCTCAACTACGATCCGTCGCACAAAATCATCCGCTCTCCCTATAACGGCAGCGACGGTCCCGACTTGTCGGTGTCGGAAGGACGTTCCTACGGCTATTCCCCCGGTATGGCGCGATACGGCTTACCCCACTACGACATTCCCGGCATCACCCAAATTGAGGACCTGAAAGATCCGGCGTTAGCGCGGCGTATGGGTGAAGCGATGGAGCAGCGCATGAGCCGTGGGGATGTAGCCGCTAACCTCGCCGTTACCAGCTTGGTCACCAACGCCTACCTACTGACTGGCGAAGACAAATATCGCGATTGGGTCTTAGAGTACACAAACGCGTGGATAGAACGCGCCCGCCAGAATGACGGACTGCTTCCGGACAATGTGGGTCTCTCCGGTCAGGTCGGTGAGTATATTGAAGGAAACTGGTACGGCGGACTCTACGGCTGGACGTGGCCCCACGGGTTTTACAATGTCCAGATGGCGGCACAGGTTGCGGGGGCTAACGCCTATCTCCTGACACAAGATGATAGTTATCTCGACCTACCGCGTATTCAGATGGATCGCATTGTGGGGCGCGGCGAAGTCCGTGATGTCCGCGAGGAGCACATGAGCCTCGGCGAACACTGGATTGGTCAGTTCTCAGCGTTGGGAGAACAACACGAAACCTTCCTCGTTCCGTACCGCTACGGAGATGCCGGTTGGTTCGACTATCAACCGATGTCGCCGATTTACCCGGTGGCGCTCTGGAACCTTTCGATGGCGTCAGAGGATTGGGAACGGATTGAGGAGATCCGCACAGCGAGTGGGTATGACTGGAATAAGGTGTTTTCCTTCCACACCAAAGAGGATGCGGGACACGAACAGCCGTGGGTCCGTTTCCTTGCAGGTGATAACCCGACCTATCCCGAAGATATCTTACGTGCGAGTTACCGTCAGATCTGCCGACGCTTGGATCTCGTCCGTGGGGATGATGAGGCGACCACCCATCAAGATCCGCACCGCTGGCAGCACACCAACCCGGTGACAACCGAAGCATTGATTCAACTAACGTTGGGTGCACCGCAACTGATTTATAACGGCGGTCTCCTGATGTCCCGGCTCCGCTACTTCGATTTCAACCGAAAACGTCCCGGTTTGCCCAAGGATACCGCCGCGCTCGTTGAAATGCTCGAAGCGAATCGGACGGTGGTGCGGTTGGTCAATCTCAGCCCGTTTGAGACCAGAGATATGTTGGTTCAGGGAGGATTGTTTGGCGAACACCGATTTACGGAGGTTCGGTACACCCACCGCACAAGCGAGTATCCGGGCGCGACTGAAGCCTACGCCGCGCCTCCTGTAGCCGAGGAAACCCGGACTGCCTCCATAGGAGCGAGCCGTCTCCGGGTCGTTCTACCCCCCGCGACCGAGATTACGCTTGACTTGGGAACTGCACCTTTTGTCAATGGTCCGTCCGCCGCTCTCCCTTGGTAGGGTGGTGGCTGTCCCCCGTATAGCCGAGAACTTTTAAGTATGACTGTCATACTGTCCAGTACACACTATGAATATGGAGATGTGTCGCTATGCTAACACCATCGCAGATTGATGAGTTTCATCGGAACGGCTTCCTCAACGGAGGTCGCATCCTTACAGATGATGAGTTGAATGAACTGAGATCGGATTTAGACAGCATGTTGGAGAAAGGTCCCGACGGCTTTACCGGCGACGAGCCGCAACCGGTGTCGTTCCGCAATATGTCCAAGCGGGATGACGAACCCGCCGCGCTCGCCGTTTGGCAGATTGTCAATATCTGGGAAGCCTCTTCAGCCTTTGAGCGGCTGATCTACCACCCATCCATCGTGAAGGGGATAAGCCAGTTAACGGATGCCCCCGATCTGATGGTCTGGCACGACCAGATCCAGTACAAACCGCCCAACTACGGTGGAGCGACACGGTGGCACCAAGATGCGCCCTTGTGGCCCATTATTCTCCCGATGACCCCCGTATCGGCGTGGATCGCCTTGGATGATGCCGACGAGGAGAACGGTTGTATGTGGATGGTGCCCGGCAGCTACAAGTGGGGCGACCAGATGGAGTTTCTTCGTACCCAACAGCATCTCGAGGGGCGCGAAGAATTCATGAACATCAACACCGAAGGGTTTTCCCCGCCCACCGACTCTGAAGTCAAAGATGTAGTGCCGCAGCCCCGACCCGTCAAGAGCGGCGAGGTGTCGTTCCATCACTCGCTGACATGGCACGGTTCGCCTTTCAATCGCTCGGATCGGCCGCGGCGAGCGATCGCCATCCACTACATGACCGGAGAATCACGATTTGTGGCAAGCGGTCAGCACTTGATGAAGCAGTTCGTAACGTTGGAAGACGGCGAACCGATGGCTGAGGCCGGCGAACACTTCCCGGCCGTCTGCCGAGATGGTGAGCCCCTTGGGATGCCCGCGTAAGTTAGGGGGTTAAGAACCAGTTGGGGAGATAACGGGAGAATCTTATGACAAGTAGACCGCGCATCGCACTCGGATCGATCCTCACCGAATGCAATGAATTTGGCGGAGTGCCTATTGATATAGGATGGTTCGAGCGTTATGAGTTGTGTCATGGGGATGAAGTCTTGCATGTTGACGCCGGTGTGGTGGGCGGGATGCTGCAGGTGATGGGCGAATGTGATGCGGAGGTTGTCCCACTGATTTACGCGAGCACCTGCCCCGGCGGTCCCTTGATCGCGGAGTGCTATACACAACTCAAGACGGAACTACTTAACCGCCTACGCGTCTCCTTACCCGTTGATGGAGTATTATTGCCGCTGCACGGTGCTGCTGCGGTCGAAAACCTCGGTGATCCAGAGGGCGATCTCATCAAAGCGGTACGTGCAATCGTCGGGGAGACAATACCGATTGTCGTTACGCTCGACCTACACGCGCATGTCACCGCCGACATGGTTCGCTTTGCCGATGGACTGATTGCGTGGGAGACCTATCCCCACCGCGATGCCTTCACCACCGGGGTACGCGGCGCCCGATTGCTCCGGGATATCCTATTGGGGGACAGTCGTCCAACCATGGCGATGGCAAAGGTGCCGGTGATTACCAGCGCGATCCACGGCTCGACCGAGGGCGACGATCCTTTCGCCGATATTATGCGTGCTGCCAAAGCGCTCGAAGGGCGTGAGGACGTCCTCTCCACGAGTGCTTTCCTTGTTCATCCCTACTTGGATCAGCCGGACATGGGTAGCGGTGCGTTAGTGATCACAGATAACGATATGCAGACGGCGGTATCGCTTGCAAATCAGCTTGCCGAACAGTATTGGAATCGGCGATTTGACCTTGAACCCGATATTGATACGCCAGACGAAGCTATCGCCAAAGGGTTAGAAGTGGAAGGCGGTCCGGTGCTCTTGGTTGAAGCGGCGGATTGTTGTGGCGGCGGTGCAGCGGGCGATAGCGTTGCTACATTGAGGGCGTTACTCGACGCAAAGGTGACTGCGCCTTCACTCGTGCCTGTGGCGGATCCAGAGGTTGCGGCCGCTTGCCATCAGGCCGGTGTCGGTCAGGAGATCACCGTTGCGCTGGGGCATCGACTCGACCCGCACTGGGGCGAACCAGTGACCGTGACAGGGGTCGTTACCCGATTGAGTGACGGTCGTTTCCGTTATATCGGCGGGATTTGGGACGGCGTCGAGGGGAACATGGGGCCATCGGCGGTGTTGACAATTGGCGCAATTCAGATACTGGTCGCCACGCACGGCACCTACGACTGGTCGGATGAGCAGTTCCGTTCTATGGACATGCATCCACCCGATGCCAAGTTCATCGTTGTTAAAAACCCGATGAACTACCGCCTCGCTTACGGTGAGATTGCCAAGGCAGCCTTCATCCTTGACACACCCGGCGCGACACCGGTGACATGCCGACACCTGCCCTTCAAGCGTCTCAAGCGCCCGTACTTTCCGCTCGACACGGAAATTCCTGGACTTACACCGACCATTCTATAAAACTATCCACCAATCTACCCGAATCTACGCTAATTTTTCGTGTGGATTGGCGTAGATTCGCGGATAAATTTGTGACAGACTCCAAAAATAGATTAGATAGGAGAACGATATGAACGACGGACGTTATCGAGCAGCCCTTATCGGTTTAGGACGGATCGCGGATACCATCGACGATGAGGTGATAGGCGATGGTTGGCTCGTGCCGTTCAGCCACATGGGCAGCTACATGGATGTGCCGGAGGTGCAGGTGGTCGGCGCCGCCGATCTATACGCGGAACAACGTGAGGCATTTGGTGAGCGTTGGACTATCCCAGACACGCATCTTTATGAGAACTATGAGGAGATGCTCGAGCGCGAGAAGCCCGACATCGTGAGTATTTGCACCTCCGCTGCCCCGCGCGCAAAGATTACCTTAGACATCGTGCGTATGGTGCGTGAGAGACGGACAGATGTGAAGTGTATCTGGGTAGAGAAGCCGATGGCGACCTCTCTGGAAGAAGCGGATGCGATGGTCGAGGGTTGCCGTGAGGCGGGTATCATCCTGATGATGAACGCAATGCGCGCCTCCGATGTCTACTACCGCAGGGCACGGGCACTGATCGACGAGGGCGTGCTGGGCAAGATGCTGCAAATAACGGCGCACGGTTCGGGCAGTCTATCGCACATGGGTGTCCACTGGCTCGGTGCAATGTGTGTGTTAGCAGGTGAGAACGAGCGCGTCTCTTGGGTTGTCGGAGAGGTGGAGAGCGACGAAAAAGCCGCGGGCGATGCAGACCTTGCCGGTAACGCCTATCTGGCATTTGAAAATGGTGCGCGCGGGTTCTGCCGTATGCTGCCAAGTGCTGCATCAACATGGACGCTTGACGCAATCGGTGAGCACGGCACAATTCACCTCCGCAACGCCAACGACGGCTATGAGTTTGAGTTATGGAAAATGGGAAAGGTCACTGACGACGCTCCAGCCACGCCGGTGCGGCACATCTTCCCGCGTCCCCAACGTATCTGGAGCGCCGGTGTGGGACAGGTCAAGGATGCTATCAACTGTATTGAAACAGGCAAGACGCCCAACTGCTCTGGCGATATGGGACGCCATCTGTTGGAACTTGCCATCGCCATCCGTGAATCGCACCGCCGGGGCAATGTACGTGTAGACCTTCCGCTCCCCGATCGCAGCCTATATATCCGTTCAGCAGAAACACTGAGCGGGGACACGCCGCGGGCACTCGTCAATCCTATGCGTCGTCGACCAGCGCATCTCATCTCCGATATAGCGAGACGTGAGGGAATAGGGAAGCGTCGACCCGTTTCGTAGTATGGATAATTAGTGTTATCAGACAAACGGTGCTGGTAACGAAATAATGCTCGCTAATCAAGCAGGGCGAGAAGCAGTTGTCTTATACAATGGGATACGGGGCACTAAGTTATCCATATTAGACCCTAGAGAAGAAACAGCAGTTGCCTTGGGGTCCACTAGTGCCGGAAGTCACCTATTGCTCTAGGACGATGCGGGAGTAAGCGGCATTTCTTTGTTTTTTAACAAAGACGAGGGGCGGTTAATATCAGTTCTCAATCAAAAAAGTCAGAAAGCTGCTACGATAGGTTCCACCACTGAACTCAAGGGCGGTAATATATTCGTCAACTATCCAGTGACGAAAGCATCGGTTGCATTCAACGCAGACGAACTTGGCACGAACATCATCATCACAGATAAAACAGGCACGCTGCGTTGGGCGGCTGCTGATTGACATACTCCCAAACCTAAAGAATTGGGATTCTCGCCTATTGATTAGGAAAGGACAATCACTATGCGTTGGTCAAACAAATACCACAAAGGCTTCAATCGGTTATGGTTCGCAATCACGGGCGGTTCAGTCGTCATAGCGTTACTGTATATTTTGCTGTCTGATAGCTATAAAGCAGAAAAATATATCAAATATCCGAGTCATATAGATGCCCCTCATTTCGATAAAGAAAAGAAAATAGCAGCATGGGCGCAACAGGAGTGGCGTGAACGGTATGATCCAGATTCCGGCTATTACTCGACGATTATACACATGCAGTTAACTTCCGAGGTCGAATCGCTGCCAGAATCGGCATATTTCACAGCCAGAGAGCTGCGTGCAATGATCGAGCTGGCAATACTCAAAGAGCAATCATATCCCGAAAGAGCATCAGCGGCACGACTGAAGGCGATCACGCATTTCGTTATCGCGCTCGTTATTTGCGTTGGTGTTTATGGTTTGGGTAATGCGCTATTTTTTCTCGGCGTGTGGGTGGCAAGAGGTTCTCAGTACCCCAAATATGGGTATTCTTTGTGGGCAATAGCTGTTGGAATACTGATGTTCTGTGCGAATGTAAATTTCGGCTTTTACGCTCCAGGGAACGTGGGTAGACTTTCTTATGAAGAGCATTGGGGCGTTGTGTGGATGTCGTTGACGCTGATCATCGGACCGCTCGTCTACATCTCCGGTAAGCGGCGCGGTCTGGGGGTCGCAATTTACTTGCTAGCGGTCAGGAAATACCTTGAAATCGGAATGTTAATCGTTATGGTTCTGCTTCCAGTTCTGATTGTGCAGTTCACGGATCTTACTTTTCGGCAGCTTGGGACAGGGGGTGGAGGCGCTGCGGTGTTTCTTTTAGACGCATGGATCATTATTGCGTTCTGCCTCGTTGTGAATGATAAACGTGCGAAGGGCACGCGTCTTTAATAGGAGGGCACGCATGGTCAAATACCTTAAGCACAAACTGCTCACAGCCATCAACTTCGATTGGTTGTATCGTTGAGATATTCGCGGTTATAGTTATTTTCGAGATCATTTTGATCCCGTGCGCG
Organism: Candidatus Poribacteria bacterium; assembly: GCA_022826645.1. GTDB lineage: Bacteria > Poribacteria > WGA-4E > WGA-4E > PCPOR2b > PCPOR2b. The sequence goes on along the minus strand of JAJDUM010000105.1, from coordinate 29,862 downwards.
ATTATCACCACCGTCGGAGAAGCAGTAAAAAAGACCTGTATACACTGCCAGAGTCGTATCAATCCAAAAGCAACCAGAAGCCCGAAATGTGGAGGCTCGCAAGAACAGGAAACGGAACAAAAAGAACAAGTATAAACGGCGTCAGTACTATGCTCCGGCGCGGCGGTTATCAACCTTGGGGGCACGGAGGAACGGTTATAGCTCACAAACAGAAACCCGGATATATCGTTTTTGGCACCGCAATTATACTGAAGTGGACTACACCTTAACATCTCCGCACGGCAGAAGCAGAGATCACTATGAATGAACTAATACCTATCAAAGATAGAGATAACGCGCTCGTCCAAGCCGATCTGGACGCGGAGATGAGCGATTGGTATATGGCAAACATGCCGCCCAACACCAGCCGGACATATAAAAACGTCGACGACAAACACCGCGCAGAGACGACAAATGTCCTATAATGCAATTTTTGAGGAGAAATTAAATGTCCGAATCCCAAACGGCGAAGAAGCCGAATCTTCTATTTATTATGCCGGATCAGCTGCGGGCAGATTTCCTGAGTTGTTACGGTGCAACTTTCATCCATACACCCCATATTGACAGCATCGCGGACGAGGGGGTGCGCTATGAGCGTGCCTACTCTGCCTCGCCGATATGTGTGCCCGCCAGAGCGTCGCTGCTAACAGGTCTGAACGCAATCAAAAACGGTGTGACCGATAACGGTCAGTGGTTAAGTCCTGATCTCGCTGCGGGCGGCATAGACACCTGGCCCCAAACGCTGTCCGAGCAGGGATATTACACCGCTGCCATCGGCAAGATGCACTTCTATCCGTGGGACATCAATCTGGGATTTCAGTACCGAGTTGCCGCCGAAGACAAACGGTGGCTGGAGATCCGCGATGACTACTATCACTTCTTGAAGGAGGGCGGCTACCGAAAACTTCACGGAAACGAACACCCCGGCTATCACGAAAACAGGGGTGCGATCATCAACAAAATTCCGTGGGGCTATTCGGTCGATCGGTTCGTGGGGCAGGAGGCGTGTCGTTTTATCCGCAACTACGGCGATGAGAGCCCCTTTGCAATGATGGTCGGTTTCCCGGGTCCCCACTGCCCGTATGACCCCAACGCAGAATTTTTGGAAGGCTTCGACCCAGTCGATATGCCCGACTCCATTCCAGCAGTGGAGGGCGATACCCCGAAGCTCCGTCAACAAAACATCGAAGGCAACCGCGGACCATGGAACGGCGTTGATTACACCGAATTTACGGAGGCGCACAAGAAGAAGATTCGTGCACACTATGCGGGGTTGGTCAAACAGATCGACTACGAGATAGGACAGATCCTTGACTCTCTGCGCGAAAAAGAACTGTTGGACAACACGATTATCATTTTCTCCAGCGATCACGGCGATTACCTCGGCGATCACGATTTCATCGGCAAGGGCACATTCTTTGAGTCCAGCATCCATGTGCCGTTGATGGTTCGGCTGCCGTGGGCCAACGAATCGAAGACGTGCTCAGATATCGTTGAGTTGGGCGATGTGACCGCAACAATGCTACATTTCGGTGGATGCGAAATCCCCGACTATATGGATTCCATACCGTTGCCCGAACTCGACATCTCGCGCAAAAACCGGAGGGAGCGTGTCATCGGTGTGGTCAGGGGTGGCTGGATGATTTATGACGGTCAGTGGAAACTGTGTAAACACGCAAGCGGCGAGGTGTTGCTGTTTAATCTATCGGAAGATCCAAACGAGCAACATAACCTGATGAGAGATAGCGGATATCAGGAAGAGTATGCCAGATTGGATGCCGAACTGACGCGAGAGATTATGAATTCAATGGCGCTTTCTCATGAGAGCAAACGGGTATATTCTAAGGATCTTGCTGGTAACCCAGCGTTCGGTAAGGAAGATTGGCAGCGCCCCTATCCGAGAAATATCAAAGATGTTGACTAAGCAGCTTGGTTAGGGCAAAAGAGAAACCGAGTTTTTGACAAAAACTCGGTTTCTGGTGCCTTGTCAGTTTTGGAAAATTAACCTACACATATAGAAGGAGACTTTCTATGAAATACAATGTTTTGTTTTATGCACTGATCTTGATGGTCGGGACGATGTTATGGCTAGGTTGCGGTGGCAAGACAGCCACAGAGGAAGGGATGGCAACAGCCGAAAAGGCAGCCTCTGAAGAAATTATGGGGCAGATCACAGCGATTGACAACCACGCCAACGTCGTGACCGATATTAAACCCGCTGCATTCACTGCGTTCGGATGGAAACTGAAAGACACTATCACAGTCGAATTTGAGGATGGACAGAAGATCGACTGTCGTTATGTTGAAAACTACGGCGATGTGCCGGTCGGAGATTATTTGGTACGTTTCAGCGTAGAGCAGAGTGTGCTCAAAATTGCCATCAACGAAGGCTATCTGGCAGAGACGTTGAAAATCAAGAGCCCGGGCAAGGTGGTTCTCCACAATATGGAAACTCCCAGTGGCGATCAATAATTGAAAGTGACGAATCCATGGACACGAACCGACCATTCGCTGCCGCGCCTGCTGCAGAGCGAGCAGCGGAATTTCGACATCCCGAAGATATCCCGCCTGAAGGGATACGACGTATTCCCGCGAATGCCTATGAGCCTGATCCGTGGATAGAACTGGCTTGGAACCTGAATCAGGGGTGGGCGTGGTTGACGCTTTATGTGACACCGGGCGATCTGCCGATTCAACAGTGGCATCAAAAGTTCTCAATTCCCGATATATCCTACGCAGAAGGTGTCTCTACGATTCGGGGGTTAACCCATCTGGCGCATCTGCTCCACTCCATGTATGTTGCTAATCCTGATACGGCGGCATTCACCCCGCAGATAGCAGAGGCATTACAGAGTTTCCGTGAATTCTTGACGCGGTGAAATGGGTCTGGAAACTATCACTGTTTCTGTTTCAAAAAAGGCAATGAAATGAAGACACGTATACTTGGTAAGACAGGACTCAAGATCAGCGAACTTGGACTTGGATCTGCTTTCATGACAGGTCAAGGGCAGGATGGTGCGAATCGTTGTGTGGATTATGCGGTTGACCACGGCGTGAACTATTTTGACACCGCTGCAAACTACGGGGATGGTAGGGATGAAACGGTGCTGGGTGCCGCCTTAAGGGGGAAACGGGATAAGGTCATCCTCGCCACCAAAGTGGGGTTTATAAACCGTGAGCGCTACCGTTTGGACGGGCACCGCAGCGCCGACCAACTCATGGAGCAGTTCGAGGGTTCGCTCAAGCGACTTCAGACCGATTACGTGGACATCATTCAGATCCACGAGGCAGATTATCTGAAGTGGTGGACTGACGATATTCCCGATGCTGAAGATGCGGGAGTTTGGAGTGCACTCATTGAGGATGATACAGGCTACGACTTCCCCGATGCACCGGCGATCAAATTTCTCGCAAACGCGAAGCGCAGCGGCAAGGCGCGTTTTATCGGATTGACAGCCAAAAATGCGCGCGTGTTGGCGCGGATCCTGAGGGAGGTCGAGGTTGATTCTGTTATGACAGCGCATCAGTTCAACCCGGTGTTTAGAAATGCCGTTGAATTCCTGTTCCCGACCGCTCAAGATTTAGGCGTAGGGGTTGTAATTGGTGCACCACTGATGAAAGGCTGGCTTGCTGTCCCCCAAAACGGGTGGCGGGAGAACCCTCCTGATTGGATGGACGAAACCTTCAAGGCGTCCTATTTCAGGTTCCTCGATATCCATGCTGACGCTGGGCTGCCTATGGCAGAGCTTTGTATCCGCTGGATGCTTTCAGAACGGAGGCAACAGTCCGTCGTTGTTGGTTTCAGTAATATCGAGGAGGTCGAATTCAATATCTCTGCCGCCTCCCGTGGGGCACTCCCGGACGAACTCAACGCTGCCATAGCGGAAATCGGGATTGTACATCCCCTCATCTATCAGGCGCGGACGCAGATCTGAAGATACGAAAAGAACGAGGAGAATCATACGATGTCAGTGGATATTCAGAAAAAAGCGGAGGAGATCTTGGTAGAGGGTTTCTGTATCCTGCGAGATCAGTTTCCCAAATCGGCTATTGAGGCTTGCAACGCAGCCTTTGCACCGATCTTGCGCGCTTATGTCGCCGAAAATGCGGACAATCCGAACCGCGGACCGTGTAGGCACTACATCACACTGCCCTTCGAGCCGCCGTTGTATGATCCCTGCTTCTTCGACGATAATACGGTTGTCGCCATAGCAAGCCAGGTGTTAGGGGAGGATTTTGCGATTGATCAGTATGCTAGCGACACACCGCTCAAGGGGTCGGTATATCAGGAGATTCATGGCGATGTCGGTCCACTTTTCCAGGAAAACCCCGATTTCCAGCATCCCCCTGCGATCCTTGCGGTGAACTTTCCCTTTATTGATGTCACGCCGGCGCACGGACCGTTTGAGGTCGCACGCAGAACGCATCTATTTCCGAAAGCGGAGGCGTTACATCGGATTGAAGATGGCGAAATCCCGCTTGAACCGCTGCTGATGAATGCCGGCGATGTCCTTATCCGGGACCCACGCTGTCTGCACCGAGGGACGCCTAACCACACAGATACCCCGCGTCCTGTCGCAGTGTTTGCCTGTCTTCGGGGTTGGATGCAGCGAGAAAGCCGGGAACCGAACCCGGTCCCTGAATATGTCTGGACAGGACTGTCAGATCGTGAAAAACGGTTGCTGCGAAAGCTGCCGAGGGAATCGTCTACTTCGTGATAGAATCTCACATTATTTAAATTGTCGGGGTCCGTCCCGATAAAGATTTAGAGTGCATAATTCACTTGTCTCAAATGGAAAGGGAACAATAGATGTCTCAAAAATATACTGCGGCAATTGTCGGTTGTGGCTCTATCGGCAATGCCCACATGGATGGCTACGGTCTGAACGACAATGTGGAGGTGGTGGCGGTTGCAGACCCCCTGTTGGTCGCCCGCGAGGAGTACATGGAAAAATATGACATACCGCAGGGCTACCCCACCGTTGAAGATATGTTGGAAAAAGCGAAGCCAGATATCGTCAGTGTGTGCACGTGGCATCCGCTGCATCCAGCACCGACCATCGCGGCGGCGCAAGCCGGTGTCAAAGCCGTGATCTGCGAAAAACCGATGGCAACCAGCTTGGGCGCGGCAAACAGTATGGTCGATGCGTGCGAGGCGAGCGGCACTAAGTTAATAATCAGCCATCAGCGACGATTTACGCCCGGTTGGGAGAAGGCACGTGAATTGATTGAACAGAAAGTGATCGGCGAACCGGTCTGGGTGAACTGCAAAATTGTGCAGGGGTTGCTCAATTGTGGCACACACGCGATCGACGGTTCACGCTTCGTCTTGGGCGATCCGCAAGCACAATGGGTGATGGGATCAGTGGAACGAAAAACGGATCGCTACGAAAGGGATACGCCGATCGAGGACAGCTGCATGGCGCTGGTGCAGATGGAAGGTAATCTGCAACTCTTTATACAGTCGGACCTGTGCACGGAAGGGGCAGCGGCGGGCGGATTCCTGATCCGAGGCACCGAGGGGATGTTAGATGTCAGCGAAGCGGGGGTCAAGCTGTTTAACGCGGAATCCAACGGTTGGGAACAGGTGCCCCTACGCGTAGAAGCGGAGGAAATTCGACCGATTGGCGGGCATACCAACGCCGCACAGGTACGCGAACTTATCGCTTGGATCGAAGGCGGTCCTGAACACCGCGGATCCGGCAGAAAAGCGCGTGCGACTGTGGAGATCATGATGGCACTCTACGAATCTGCTCGACAACACCACGTTGTCCACCTTCCTTTACAGGAGGAAGGCTATCCGTTGGCGCTGATGGTGGATGAAGGTCGGCTGCCGGTGGAAGAGCCGGGCAGATATGATATCCGCGGATTTCTCAAGCGCGATGCCATTGACGAGAAAGCCTATGCCGAACTGAAAAGTCAGGGCATGGGGCACCACCAAGTTATGAAAATACTAAGCGAGAAGGAGCAAAAGGAATAGGAGAGCATACAATGAATAGACCGCCCCAAGAATCCAAACGTATTTCGGAGACGCAGCTGCGTGACTTCGCCGGTGCCTGCTTCAAAGCTGCGGGTTTGCGTGGGGATCACGCGGAGCAACTCGCCCAACTGTTGACCAACGGCGATCTACGTGGCGTACATTCCCACGGTCTGCGGCAGGTCCCCGGCTATTGTGAGAGCCTGCGAGACGGATTGATTAACCCCAACCCCAACTGCCAAGTCCTCAAAGAGACCGCTACCTCCATCCTGATTGATGGCGATGGCGGATTGGGTTACGCACCGATGATGATGGCAACCGAGAGCGCTATCGATAAAGCGAAGGCAAGTGGTGTGGCTGTCGGCGCGACCTGTCATATTGGACACTACGGCTCGGCGGGGCATTATGTTCGTCGAGCGATGGAGGAGGGGTGCACCGCCTTTTCCGTTCAGGGTGGTTCCAGTGAAATGGGGTCAGCCGATCCAAACAACCGTCCCCAATCTGCGTATTGGGGCAATCCCCCACTCTGCTTTGGCTTGCCCGGTGGGGACGAACCGCCGCTTATTCCCGATATGGCAACCTGCATCCTCGCCGACTACCAACGCGGTGAGGAATTCGATGCCTTGCAGGAGATGATCCCCGCTGCGTTCTTCAAGTCCATGGGCTATACCGGTGTCGCTCGGGGACTCGGAGGACCCTTTGTCGGCGCGGACAGCGCGCGAGCAAAAGCGGTAAAGGAGAAATGGCCCCGTGGACAGGCAGGCGGTATGATTGTGGTGATGGATATCGGACTGTTCACCGATCCGGGGGAATTCCGCAACGGTGTCGATAACTTGGTGCGAGGTGTCCGAGAAACGATGGCACCCTTACGTGGGTATGACGAGGCGACACTTCCCGGAACGCCTGAGGCTCGCAGGGAACATGAATACAGACGCGATGGTGCGCCTATCAGCTCCGCCGATATCGAACGACTCAACCAAACCGCTGAGGACTTTGGCTTGCCGCCGACAATGCGGTTGTAGGAAGCGGTGGGGGTGTTGTTTGAATTCCGCTCGGGGTTCCGCCGTGCTGTCCAACAATGAAGGTCACCCGTTAACCCCGAAGCGCAACGGAGCTGAAAAGGATGTCGTGGAAACAGATTCTTTTAGTTGTCATCATAGCGGCTGTGGTCTCTTTTTTTACTGCCGTAGCTGTTACGTTTTTGATGTGGTATTCGATGTAAGGGACCTTACTACATTAGGTGGTTCATTACACCCATCATCGGACACGGACTCGATGGTGAGTGCTCTTGTGTCCAGGAGGTCAAAACCATGTGGAAAAGTTTCAAAGTTAAAGTTGAGCCGTTGACCCCCGAAGCCTTCGCGCCGTTCGGGGATGTCATTGAAACATTTGAGGAGGCCGAACCGGAGATAGCAAAGGGTGGATTGAGATCGGCTGCATATCCAGTAACCGCGGCGCTCTCTGAGGCAACTGCGGACGCCGAACTTGAAAAAACGCCGCTCTCTGAAGGGCTGCAGCGTGCACACTTCGCCTTTCACACCGACGCGGGTCAGGCGTTCTATCCGAGCCTGCATCAGCCAACCGTGTTTTTGGTCGGTCCTATCAAGGATACCTTGGAACCCGAAGATGTCCGCGCCTTCTATTCGGACGGGAGCACAGGGGTCTGTTTGGGACTCAAGGTGTGGCATACCATGCCCATCTGTGTGGACGGGGACGATGTCTACCAGACGGTTCGTGGCGATCAGGATTATCACGCCCACTCGGTCGAAGTCGATTTCGATCTGGAACAGGGACTGGCTATCGAACCGGATATGGAGAATTATACCCCGTAGGTAGAGCGAAGATATGGACAAAGTCAGACTTGGGTTAGTCGGCTGCGGCGGCATGGGGACACGGCACCTGTACGGTTTGCGAGAGTTAGTGCAGAGTCCTTGCTCTAACGTGGAGCTCTGTGCCGTATGTGATATTCGCCGCGAGAATGCCGAACTCGCCGCGCAGGAAGCGGAGAAACTGATAGGCAGCCGTCCAGAGATTTTCACGGACTTGGAGGAGATGGCTCGTGCTGTGCCCGACCTTACCGCTGTAGACGTGGTAACGGATCCATCGGTACACCATGATGTTGTGTGTCAGGCATTGGACTTGGGGCTCCATGTGATGGTGGAAAAACCGATGGCAATCACGGTGAAAGCGTGCCGAGGGATGATCGAAGCCGCAGAACGGAACAATCGGCATCTATCGGTGGCGGAGAACTTCCGACGAGACCCCTCCGCTCGACTCGTCCACTATCTATTGCAGACAGGCGCAATCGGGACACCTTATATGGGGCTGTTCCATTCGCTGGGTCCGGGAAACGAGATCTTCATCACACCATGGCGCCATCTCAAAGAACGCGGCGGAGCGCTCCTCGACATGGCGGTCCACTTCACCCACATGATCCGGTATCAACTCGGCGATATAGCCGAAGTCTACGGGGATGTGCGGTTGGTTGAACCGGTGAGGCGAAAACCGAACAGCATCGGCGACACCTATACCTTCTACCAGAACCGGTTTCAGGCGATGGAACCGGAAGTTCCGGCGACGGCAGAGGATACGTCGCTGGCGATGTTCAGGATGGAGAGCGGTGCGACTGTCAACTGGCTGATCGGTCTTAGCGGACACAGCGGTTGCGGTGGTGAGATGATTTTCGGTGATGGGGGAAGCATCAACGGCTTTGGGACACGCGGTGGCAGGATCAGCATGCAGCAGAAAGCTCAAGAAGCGATGAACCAAGAGGAGATCCTCGCGTCCATAGATGGATTCTCCTTGGAGCCGTTAGCGGAATATCTCTTTCCGTCGGGTGTTTCCGCTGGAGATTCGGCGGTGGATTGGAAACTGATCGCACTCGAATATTACGAACTGGCGGAAGCAATTCTCAACGGACGGAAGATTGAGGTTGATGGGATCTGTGGATTGAAGGATGTGGCAGCCCTCTACGCGATCTTTGAGTCCTCCAGAGCGGGACGGGCGTTACGAATGAGCGAGATAGAAAACTGCGAGGTCTACGCGTATCAGGCGGAAATCGACGAAGCCCTCTCCTTGCAATAGTCATTGTATCCGAGTTTAACGGACATTCAATCTATAGCCAACCCCCTAAATCCCCAACCCCTTTGATAAGAGGGGAATAACAAGAAAGAAGATTCCCTAACGCCCCAACCCCCTTATCAGGGGGAGACCCCTTGTCAGGTGCTTGCATCCCGATTTATCGGGGACAGTTGCAGGGAAACTTTTTGATGTGATATGATTGAATATATTCTTGAAGCCACACTCCGCTACGCGACGCCACTTCTCCTTGTCGCCCTCGGAGAAATTATCGCTGAACGCGCTGGGGTCATCAATATTGGGCTGGAAGGGATGATGATTCTGGGAGCGTTCACCGGCTGGCTCGGTTCGTTCTACATCCAAGGTATGAACCCTGGGCTTGCGCCGTGGATCGGTATCCTGTGCGGCGGCTTGAGCGGTGTGATCTTAGCCAGTATCTTTGGGATCTTGGTCCTGTGGTTGAAGACCGATCAGGTGGTAACAGGCACCGGCATCAACCTCTTAGCGTTCGGACTCGTCGAGGTGTTGTACCGCCGCATCTTTGGTACGACCGGGGATGCGCTGAAGGTGGCAATTGTTCAGCCCCTACATCTCCCACTGCTGTCCAGTATTCCATTTCTCGGTCCCATCCTATTTCAGCAAAATCTGCTCGTCTATATCACATTTCTCGCTGTTCCCGCCGTCTATTTTTATCTGTTCCACACCCATCACGGTCTTGCTATCCAAGCCTGCGGTGAACACCCGAAGGCGGCGGATACGGTCGGTGTAAGTGTGCTTTGGCTCCAGGCGAAATGTGTCCTCTTTGGCGGGTTCATGGCAGGGCTTGCCGGTGGGTATCTTTCTTTGGTGGATGTGCCGTTCTTCAGCACGGAGATGACCGCCGGTCGCGGCTTTATTGCGCTCTCGATTGTCATCTTTGGGAAGTGGCACCCCGTCAAGGCGTGCGGTGCAGCGCTGCTGTTTGGACTTGCCAATGCCCTGCCCGACCGTCTACAGGCGATCGCAGATCTCGGATTTATCCCCTACCAATTCTTCCTGATGCTGCCGTATGTTTTGACGCTTCTTGTGTTGGCTGGATTTGTTGGGCACGCCAGGCCACCCGCCGCACTCGCCCTACCTTATCGCAGAGAGTGATGCGCGACGTTGCCGGGAACGCTTGTGCTACCATGTCTCCGGTTTGACTGCGCACGGCGCTATAATCGAATCGACCATTCCGTGGAGCACTTTCTTGTCTTCGGGGCAGACGGTCGCTTGAATCCCAGCGAGGCGGACCTTGTCGCCGGTTGTGAAGTAGTAGGGACGAAGCAGTGCCCGCCCCGGCATTCTTTGAACTTCACCCTGTTCAAAGTCGTAATAGGTCATGGTGAGACGTTCTGCTCGGTGGAACCTCTGCAAGACGTAGGGGGTTTGACCAAAGCTGGTCAAGGCGTTCTCCACTGCGCCTTCCCAATCTTCGGTGGGAAGGTCATGTCCGATTGCGACGCCACGGCTGCCCCACGCCAATTCGGAGAAGCCCGACGGCTTAAGGACAAGCTCGCGTTGACGTTGTGAGACGGGGACGATCTGCCGCCAGTTGGTGACCGGCAGCCCATCGATCTCAAGATCCGGAATAACAGCGTGCGGTGGTAATTCACGCGAATCGAGTAGCCATGTCTGTGGGATGACGTCTGGTAGGAATTGGTAGGTCTTCTTCCCAAGTTCTCTTTGCCAAAAAGGTTGAAGCGATGGGTGATGAAACAGGGCGAACATCATCTTTTCCTCAAGGTAGGTCTTGGGTGGCGGGGTCATCACCACTGTTCGCCTTTTGGCACCGTAGAGCATCAGATCTACTTTGGGGATGTTTTTCAGATCAAACAGTTCGAAGAAGCGGTAGAGGACATCGATCTGAACTTTCCCTTCCTCCGATTCAAGGAACAGCGCATCTTCGGTAAAGATTACGTCGCGGGGTTTGATGGTGTAGGCACTCAAGCCCACCTCTCGCAGCGCGGATTCTAACCACTTCATCTCGTCCCAATAATCCGCTGATTCATCGGATACAACGATTGCTACCGTTGGATGTTCAACCTTTGCGATCGATCTGACCATCTCTGCAAAAGCGAGTTGCATCCCGTTGCTACCACCAATGAGATCGTAATCCAGTTTGGCGTATTGGGTGGATAGACTACCTGTGAACCCCATGCCGCCGGGGACGGAATCCAATTCGGTGATGGCAAAGCCTTCGGGGGTCGGCAGGATGTCGGGACGAATAACCTGCGGCAGTTGACTCTTGAACCGATTCATCCGTCCAAGTTCCACCACAGACTCAGGTTTCCCCTGATCGAGGTATGCTGCAACCCAATCCGGCTGAATACCACGGACACTCTGCGAATAGAGTAGATTGCAGGCTTTATAAAACCGCAATAGATGCGGTCCAAGCTCCTCAAGCCAATCCAAGTGTTCTTGAAGGATCCAAAACGGTTCCGGCGAAAGCCGCCAGGTTACGTTACTATCGGGGTGAACTGTCTTCTTTTCACCGGCGAAGAGTCCCCCTTTGGGGATCTGACTGTTAATAAATAGGCACTTCTCTTCAGCGTTCAAACGACTGCTCCTTTGTCAGGATTGGCGAATTCTCCAAGCGCTTTAATCCTCGAATTCCGATTGAGTCTGTCTCATCGACGTTCCAAAATATAACTATAACACCCAAAAAAAGGCTTGTCAACGAAAATTGCCCTTGACATGTTGTGCACAGGTTTGTTAAGATATGAATGTTTATTTTTAGACGAGGCTTTGAACGATGCCGACTGTTCTAAGACCAGATGAAGGTGTCAAAGATGTACATGTCACTGAAGACACCCTGAGCGTTGACCTCATCGATGGCCGTACTATTATCGTGCCGTTGGTATGGTATCCCAAACTCCTCCATGCAACGCCGGGGCAACGGGCAAATTGGCAGATATGCGGTGGTGGCTATGGGATTCATTGGCCAGATATTGATGAAGATTTAAGCACGGAAGGTTTGCTAAAAGGTGCTCCTGCACCGCGCGGTATCGCGCCAGTAAATCAGGCGGCTGACTAATATGGCAGCTGTATTAACGAAATCATACTCCAATAAGGTCAAGTGACTGAATACTTGGCTATCGATGCACCTAAAAAAAATAACCATGAAAAACGTCTACCTACAGCCTCACATCGCAAATCAGACAACGCTGTATTTCTTTTATCTCTATCTCTTTTTGTTGTATTTGCGCTGCGATGGTGGGCGGGTAGACCCTGCATCGAAGATGTAGAGATTATCCCACATTCGGTTATTCATTCACGCCCATCATCGAAAACAGGTTCGGTGGTGGGCGTTTTTTTTGTCTATAGGAGGCAAGCTAAATAATGCAGACTAACGGTACAATTGACAGAAATGTCAAAGACTATCAGACCTTGATGAGTCCGAGGCAGTTGTTGACGGATCTTCCAAGAACAGATGTGATGACGCAAACAGTCCAACACGGTAGAGCAGCGGTTAGGAACATCTTGGACGGCACCGATTCACGAAAATTTGTCATTGTTGGACCCTGTTCCATCCATGACGCAGAGCTCGCCCATGACTATGCGGCAAAATTGAAAGAGGTCTCGGACGCTGTTTCAGATCGCTTGGTCATTATAGTCAGATCTTATTTTGAGAAACCGCGCACCAGTTTGGGTTGGAAAGGCTTAATCTACGACCCACATCTAAATGGAGCAGGGGATATCAAGGATGGCTTATATATCTGCAGAAGGATATTGATGGATAATCTTGAGATCGGATTGCCGTGCGCCACCGAATATCTTGAAACCTTCACGCCGCAATATAACTCCGATCTGGTCTCTTGGGCTGCGATCGGTGCGCGGACGACTGAGTCGCCACAGCACAGACAGCTCGCTTCGGGATTGTCGATGCCGGTTGGCTTCAAAAACAGCACGCAAGGCGACATCTCCGTTGCGGTCAATGCGATTCTATCCTCGAACGGCGAACACTCTTTTCTGGGGATTGATGGATACGGTGCTCCCTCCGTCGTGCGAACAACGGGCAATCCATACACCCATATCGTGATAAGGGGAAGCAATACGGGCGCAAATTATGATTCACAAAGCGTCCAAGATGTCCAAGCGATGCTGACGGAGGAGGACCTGCCTCCGAACGTCGTTATAGATTGCAGCCACGGGAATTCGGAGAAAGATTATAGCAAGCAGCCCATCGTTTTTGAGGAGATATTGAAACAGATTCGTGACGGGAATGATGGGATCGTGGGAATCATGCTGGAATCAAATATTAACGCTGGGAGCCAGAAAATACCTTCTGACCTAACCGGGTTTGATAAGTCCACGCTTGAGTACGGCGTTTCCGTTACTGACAGTTGCATCGATTGGGAGACAACTGCTTCGTTGCTTAAGGATGCGCATAAAAACCTCGCGTAGGGGCAACCCTTGTGGTTGCCCGATGTACTTGATAAACGGTTCGGATAAGGGGCGGAGAATCTCCCGATGGCATGGTACAAAACCTTCTACGACGAACACTATCTCAAGGAATATGCGAGTGGGCTTACGCCTGAACGAGCCCAGAGAGAAGTGGACTTCGTCAACAGGACACTGAATCTTCCTGAAGGTGCGCGGATCTTAGATCTTTGCTGCGGGCATGGAAGGCACACGGTTGAACTCGCAGCAGCGGGCTATTCGATGGTTGGACAAGACCTATCAACCACCTTCCTCGATCTTGCAAAAGATGCAGCAGCAGCGCGCGATCTTCAGATTCAGTTCGTCCATGCCGATATGCGGGAGATTCCGTTTGAAGCTGAGTTTGATGCGGTCATCAATATGTTCACAGCTTTCGGCTACTTTGATGATGCGGAGAATCAGAAAGTCCTTGATGCCGTTGCTAGAGCGTTAAAGCCGGGCGGTAAGTTCCTCATTGATCTCCTCAACACCCTGCGGATCATCCGTGATTTTCTGCCTCAAAGTTGGGACGAACTCCCGGATGGGACGGCTGCCCTTACTAAACGAGATTATAATCTCCTGACAGGGAATATCGAAGAACTTCGCACCTACATTGCTTCTGACGGGAGTAAGCGTGAAATTCACTTGGTCTGGCGATCATATTTGTATCCTGAGCTTGCAAAGATGCTTAACCGTGCAGGCCTTGCGCCGATTCAAGTGTTCGGTGGTTTTGATAGTAGTGAGTTCACGTGGGATTCAAATCGGATGATTGTTTTGGCTGAAAAGCAGCGCGAAGCATAAGTACACCTAAAAGGAGCAGGTCAAAGAGTCAAAAGGAAATCCTCTATCACGTTTTACGTTTCACGCATCACGAAAGGAGGTGATGAAGGTGGGGTTGACGGCTACCGAAGAACCGGATTTACGTGATACTGAAAGCAATCTTACATCATTAGAACAACAGAGTGAAAAGAGCACAACTACAAAAAAGGAGAATCACACTGTGTCTGAGAAAATTTATATTTTTGATACAACCCTGCGAGATGCCGAGCAAACACCCGGTGCTGCGCTGAATCTTGAGGAAAAGCTGGAAATCGCGCAGCACCTCGCAAAACTGAAAGTCGATATTATCGAAGCCGGTTTCCCCGTCTCATCGCCCGGCGATTTCGATGCAGTAACGCGCATCTCTAATGAAGTAGAGGGTCCAGAAATTTGTGCACTTTCGCGCGTGGTTGAGAAGGATATCACCGCAGCGTGGGGAGCAATTAAAGACGCACAAAGGCCTCGTATTCACACGTTTGTCGGCACGTCGCCTATTCACCGGGAACGTATCACGCGCACATCGCCCGAAGAGACGCTGAAGATGGCGGTCGATGCGGTCGTCTACGCGAAAGATCTATCCGCCGGACATCCCGATGCAGCTATCGAATTTTCGCCGATGGACGCCGGACGCACGGAGCCAAGCTATCTTTATGAGGTGGTCGAGGCGACGATCGCAGCGGGAGCGACGGTTGTCAACATCCCCGAAACGGTGGGCTGGACTGTACCGGCTGAATTCGGGAAACTTATCGCGGATATCAAAGCGAATGTCCCGAACATTGATCAAGCGATCATCAGTGTCCACTGCCATAACGACCTCGGATTCGCTGTTGCGAACAGTCTCGAAGCGGTCGAAAACGGGGCAAGGCAGATCGAGGGCACAATCAATGGACTTGGTGAACGCGCTGGCAACACCTCGCTTGAAGAGGTTGTAATGGCAATCCAGACCCGTCGGGACTATTACAGCGACTACTATACCGACATCAATACGAAAGAGATCGTTCCGATTAGCCGCCGTGTCAGTCGGACGATGGGAATACCTGTTCAACCGAACAAAGCCATCGTTGGTGAGAATGCTTTTGCACACAGTTCCGGCATCCATCAAGACGGTGTTATCAAGCAGCGAAACACTTTCGAGATTATCGATCCGGCAGATGTCGGTTGGCAGGAGAGCCAGATTATCCTCAGTCCGCGATCCGGGCGTAACGCCCTCAGGCACCGCTTGGGTGCACTCGGCTATGAGGTGACTCAAGAACAGCTCGAAAAGATTTATGAGCGATTCCTCAGCGTCGCTGATAAGAAGAAAGAGGTTCACGATGCTGACCTCGAAGCGATCATGAGAGACGAGGTCCGCACGATCCCTGAAACGTTCCAATTGGAATATATTCAGGTGGTCAGCGGGACGAAAATCTCTGCGACAACGACCGTGGGCATCCGTACCGAAACGGGTGTCGTCGAAGAAGCCTCCACCGGTCAAGGTCCTGTTGATGCAGCCTACAAAGCAATTGACCGGGTCGCCAAGATTCCCCTCTTGCTCACGGACTACAACATCAGAGCTGTGACCGAGGGGAAGGATGCCATCGGTGAGGTTACGATCAGGGTGCAGGACAACGGGCATGTGATTAATGGGAACGGTGCAAGCACGGATATTATTGAAGCGAGCGCGAAAGCCTACATTGATGCCATCAACAAGGTTGTCCACCTGCGCTACGAAGAATAGTAAATAGGAAATCCATAAACAGAAAAGCCGTAGGGGCACGATATATTGTGTCTCTACGGCTTTTTTATTTTACTGGTAGATAATCCAAGTTGCTTAGGACGTGTTGACATTTATATGAGGGGTGTCCATAATTCACCGATAAGTCCCTATCGTAGGGGCGAGGTTTCCTCGCCCAACGGGTTGGGAAACCCATACAGGAATTGACCCAATGTAGGGGCGACTCCCCGATAAATCGGGACAGGCGGGAGGCAAGTACTTGTGGTTGCCCAAAATACTTTCTGCACTAAAAAACTCCCTGCTATTCGCTAATTTACCTGCCTCTTCCGTTCACTCCTGCTCTGTTGTTGCTCTCCATAACTCGCTCAGCAAGTGGTTCGCCTGTATCGCCCCAGACAATTTCTCAGAAAAAATCGAACCTTTTATCCTATCGTTTGCCTAACCCTAACGAAAATCGATTTTCATAAACTTGCAGTAAACTCATTTCATTTTATCTTACGGAGGGATATATCATGTTTTTCACTTTGCAGAAACCCAACCCATCGAGCCGAAAATTGAATCGGCTACTCGTAGCTATATTTACCATTGGTTTGGCCTTAACAAGTACCTACGTCGTCTCAGCGCAAGAGGATACGCGTTCCAATCATTCTGCTCACAAACAGCGAGCGGATGGGGAACGTGGCGAGAGAGGGAAACGTCGCTTGAAACCCGCAGCGGTGGCCGCACGACAAACGCAACGCGCCATCAAGAATCTGAACCTTTCTGACGAGGAAGCTGCTGTACGCGTGCCGAAAATCAAAGCCGTAGCGCGGCATCGCCTGAAGCAGCGCCAGGCATTGCGTCCACTTACACGAGCCCTGCGCACTGCAGTTGACGGTGAGGATGAAGCAGCAATTAAGTCCGCACTCGACGCGCTTAAGGCACAGCAGAATAAACAGAAGACGAAAGCCGAAGCGTTAGAGAAGGAGTTGGTTGAATTATTAACCTTGCGCCAAGAAGCCCAGTTGACTATTGCTGGTATTGTCAACAGTGATAGTGGAACCGGTGGATTTGGCGGTCGTCGGGGTCGCATCGATGATGGGGACAGACGCCGTGGCCATAAACCGGACAGACGACGAGGTAAGCACTAACAAGGTGATTTGA
This sequence comes from Candidatus Poribacteria bacterium, assembly GCA_022826645.1. Lineage (GTDB taxonomy): Bacteria > Poribacteria > WGA-4E > WGA-4E > PCPOR2b > PCPOR2b. The sequence goes on along the minus strand of JAJDUM010000105.1, from coordinate 12,652 downwards.
GCGAGTGGCTAAGGGGGACAGTGGCGATGGTCGTTCCCTTTAGCCTATCGTTTGCCTAACCATAGCGAAAATCCATTTTCATAAACTTGTAGCAAACTCATTTCATTTTATCTTACGGAGGGATGTATCATGTTTTCCACTTTGCAGAAATCCAACCCATCAAGCCGAAAATTGAATTGCTCATTCGTTGGTGTACTTACCATCGGTTTAGTTTTGACAAGCGCTTACTTCATTTCGGCGCAAGAGGATACGCGCCCCGATCGTTCCAGTCGAGAACAGCGCGGACGTGGGGAACGCGGCGAGAGAGGGAGAGGTCAATTTAATGTCGCAGAGATGGTCGAGCGACAAACTCAACGCGCCATCGAGAATCTGAATCTTTCTGATGAAGAAGGGGCTGTACTCGTGCCGAAAATCAAAGCCATAGCACAGCATCGCCTGGAGCAACGCCAAACATTGCGGCCACTTACACAAGCCCTGCGCACATCCGTTGACGGCGAGGATAAAGCAGAAATTAAATCCGCACTCGACGCACTTAAGGCACAGCAAAATAAACAGAAGACGAAAGCCGAAGCGTTAGAGAAGGAATTGGTTGAACTATTAACCTTGCGCCAAGAAGCCCAGTTGACCATCGCTGGCATCGTCAACAGTGATGGTGGAGCCGGTGGATTTGGTGGTCGTCGGGGGCGCCTCGGTGGTGGAGATGGACGTCGTGGCGATAGACCGAATAGGCCACGCGGTAATCAATAATAAGACGATGTAAGCGAGCGGCTAAGGGGAGTTGCGGAGATTTATCCTTCCTTTAGCCGTTTTTTCCTTGATACAATACATTTAGCATCAAAGGATACGTAAATGAACAGCCAAACATCGCTCAACGGACTTATTTTTGTCATCATTATACTTTCCATATCTGCGTGTGGTAGTGCGAAGTTACTGGATATTAAGAAAACTTCAAGCGTCTTAAATCTCTCAGAAACTCAGCGCAGGGTGGTGCAATCCAAAGTGCAGCAGATTGAGGAGATTGTTGAAGATTACGAGTTAGAGAAGGAAACGTTGGAAGCCGGGTTTGCGGAAAGACGGAATCAGATGCGTAGCGGTGGAGCGGTCGGCGGTCGTGGACGCAGCAGAATGCGTGGCGGTTCCCAGAACCAGATGCAGGCGTTCTATCAACAGCGCACAGCCTTCCAAAAGCAGATTGATACATTAGTTGCGGAAATCCAAGGAAATCTCGATGAAGCACAGCAAGAGAAATTCGCCGAGATCAAGCTGCCCGAACTAAAATTACCTGAAATGGGACGGCGTGGCGGATCTGGCGGTGGTCGTAGACGCGGTGGAGGTCAAGGTGGGTTTGGTAGCTTGGGTGGATAACCTGACGCCCTATATTATGCACCAAATGTACGACATCTGCAATTTGCACGAGAACTCGCAATGAAGGGAGACAATTATGACACAAAGATTTACTCATTTGGCGAACACATTTTTATATATCACGATCATACTGATCATACTTCTGAGTAGGGATATAGTCGGGGCAGAAAATCACGAATCAGCGACTCACGCGGAATGGCACCAATGGCGAGGCGCAAATCGGGATGGGGTATCCCTCGAAACCGGGATCCTCAAGGCGTGGCCCAAGACGGGACCGAAGGAGTTGTGGCGGATGCCGCTTGGCGATGGGTTCTCAGGGATCTCAGTTGCGAACGGACGCGCGTATACCATGTTCGCTAAGGGCGAGGATGAGGTTGTCCTGTGTCTTGATGCCGAAACCGGAAAAGAGCTTTGGCGATACCTTGACGATTGGTTTTACGCGGAACGGCAAGGCGGAAACGGACCGCGCTCAACGCCGACGATTGATGGCGATACGGTTTACGTCCTGAGTGCCTTTGGTCGGCTCGTTGCACTCAACGCAAATACAGGAGAAGAGCTTTGGGCTCACGATTTCACAAAGGCATTTTCGAGTTCAATGCCGCGCTGGGGATTCTCAACATCACCCGTTGTCGAAGACGATCGTTTGCTGATTGAGGTCGGTGGTGCAAACGATAACGCTATCATCGCCTTTAATAAAGAGACCGGGGATCGGATTTGGGGTGTAGCAACTTCGCCATCTAGCTACTCCTCCCCAATTCTTGTGACCGTTAACGGCGTCCGACAGGCACTCTTTTTCGCGCGGGATGAACTGCTCGCCGTTTCACCCGAAGATGGAAGTGTATATTGGCGTTATCCGTGGCATGGTGGGCGAAACAGTGAGAATCGCGTAACACCGGTGTTCATCCCACCGGATAAGGTCTTCATCTCGACTCGAAGTGGCGATGCCGGGGTTGTCCTACGCATTGCTGGGGGAGATACCGATATGCGCGTCGAAGAGGTGTGGCGAAACCATACAATGATTAATGAGTTTTCCACAACTGTACTCCATGACGGCTATATCTACGGTTTCTCAAACACCATTTTTAAGTGTATCAACGCTGATACAGGCGAGGAGAAATGGAAGACCCGTGGATTTGGTCAAGGTACAGTTATCTATGCAGATCGACACCTTATTGTCCTCGGTGAAGATGGGAATCTCGCACTCGTTGAAGCGACGCCGGAGACATATAGCGAAGTTGCACAGACGCAGGTCTTTTCTGGACGGTGCTGGACCGCCCCCACACTATCCGATGGCAAACTTTACCTGCGAAACCACCAAGAGATAGTCTGCTTGGACTTAAGAGATCGTGGGGAATAGCCGGTGAAAAATATCATCGCCCTGTCAATTTTGGGTATTACCATTCTGGGGTTCATCATACATTTCGTTATTTCCCAAATGGGTAAGAGCGATACAGTCCTCAAATCGGTCCAACTGCCACAAAAAGTGTCTTCATCGAAGTCCGCTTTCTCCCCACAAGAGCGGGCTTTTTCGCTGCACCGAGAACTAAAGGATTACCAGGTTATCGCTGAAAGCAACATATTTCGACCGCTCGGTTGGAAAAGAGAGGTCCAATCATCGGAAGAATCCACCCCAAAGGTTGCTCCCGAACCGATTGTCGAAATACCGCCACCGCCCCCCGCCTATACGCTGGTCCTGACCGGGATTGCGAAAAATGGTTCGGACTGGATTGCCGTTGTTGAGGACCAAAACCGGTCTGAAGGGGCATTTCTCCGACGCGGCGAAACCCTGAAGGATGTGCACATACAAGAGATTATGTCCGAATACATCACGCTGGTTCGCGACGATATGACCCTCCAACTTGCGCTGGGCGAGAGTATTGAATACGGGGTGGATGGGCGGTTACGATTCGACACCGCCGGCACCGCGGAAATATCGAAACTTCCCAACGAAACGAACGCGCCAGCGGAAACAGAAGTGGATAGCGGTGATGACGGTGAACAAAGCCTTATTGAACGGATGCGAGCGAGGAGACAAAGGGAATTAAATCAATGACACAATCTCTGAAATCGGTCTTTCATATCAGTTATTTTCTGCTTTTTCTCCTTACGGTGTCTATGATAGTAATTGGTGAGAACGCTGCGACTGAAGGGGAAACTGAACCGAAGCAGATCTCAATGCGGTTCAAAGACGCTTCGCTCGACCATATCTTGGAATTCTTCTCCAACGTAACGGGCTACACCGTCGTCAAATCAGCGGATCTGGATATGCGTGTTACCATCATCAGTCCCGACGACCTACCGGTAGATGAGGCGTTTTCAGTGTTGAACAGCACTCTGGCAATCAAAGGATATACGAGCATTGTGAATGGGCGTAGCGTGAAAATCGTTCCGCTGGAGGAGGCGAAACTTGAAGCCACACCGATACAGGTTGGAAGCGATCCGGAGGGGATTAAATCTGAAGATACCATCGCCACGCAGGTAATGCCACTCTCTTCGGCGGATGCGACCCAACTTGTCAAAGACCTCAAGGATTTTGTGCCACAATACGGTGTGATGACCGCCTATGGTCGGAGCAATACATTGATCATCACCGCATCCTCGGCGAACATCAAAAGATTAGCTGAAATTGTGGAACAGCTTGACATTTCAATGGCGGACCGGATTAAGCTTGAGGTGTTCTCGTTGCAATATGCGGACGCGGTCAAGTTAGCCGAAGTGATCACCGAATTGTATGAGAAACCGCAGGATGCTGAAGCCGCAGCGGAACAGGAACGGCAACAGAGAGGACGCCGTGGCGGGTTCGGCAATCGGGGTCAATTTGGGAGAGATGGTGGCGGTGGTGATGGAACCATAACCGAAGAAAGTAGCCCAACCGAGGGAGGGGCGCTGCAGCTGCTCGGCGAAGTCAAAGCGGTCGCTGATGAAAACACTAACTCACTAATCGTATCCGCCAGCCAACCCAACCTTGCTGTTATTCGTGGGCTTGTTTCTGAGTTGGATACGCAACGCTTTTCTGAGCCAGAAACGCGTGTGTTCTCCCTAAAATATGGCGATGCAACGGAGATTGCCAATGAACTCAACCAAGCCTTTTCGAGTGCAGCACGCAATGTCTTTAACACTGGGTTAGGAAGCGGATTTGGCGGCGGCAGAGGTAGACGTTTTTTTGAGGAGCAGCAGAGAGCCAGTGAGCAGAGCGGAGCAGGCGTCCTGGGGCTGCCAGAATTGGTTGCGGTGCCGGATGCGCGAACTAATTCTGTGATGGTAACAACGACCGCAGAGCAGATGGACGCTGTCGGCAAGCTCATCGAACAACTTGACAGAGACATCGCCGACTTCGCTGAGGACACCCGGATTTTTACCCTTGAACACGCGGATGCAGCAAATGTCTCAGGGGTGCTCAACGAACTCCTCTCCACCGAACTCTTTGAGCGTCAAGCAGCGAATCGCACAAGCTTCGTTGGAGGCGGCTTTGGTGGGTTTGGCGGCGGATTCGGAGGCGGCTTAGGCGGTGGCTTTGGTGGCGGAAGGTCAGCTGCCGGTGCGTTAGGTTCAAATGCACAGACTGCGGATGCCGCACGTGGATTGACTGGCAATGTAAAAATCGTCGCCGATGCGGAGACAAACACCCTGCTAATTACCACGTTTGTCCGAAATTTTCCCGCCGTTGAAAAACTGGTCAAACAGCTTGATGTGCTGCTCCCCCAAGTCCTCATCGAGGCACAGATTATTGAGGTAACGCTTGATGACGACAGTGCATTTGGGGTCGAGTGGATGTGGGAGCAGGGCACAACCCTCGACGATAAAACATATCAGCAAGAGGGAACGACCGATTTCGGACTGACCGATGAGATTTTCGGTCTGAAATACGGTATCCTCTCCAGCAAATTGGACACAATGCTTCACGCTCTCACGAAGGACACGAAGGTTAACATCCTCTCTACACCGCGGATCATGACCAAAAACAATCAGGAGGCGATTATCAACGTCGGTCAAGCGGTGCCGTTCCTCGTCAGTACGCAGGAGACAGCGACAGGCGGTATCCTGACCAGCACAGACTTCCGAGATGTCGGCGTCATCCTGACCGTCACGCCGCGGATCAACCGATCCGGAACGGTTTCCCTCGATGTCAATCAACAGATTAATAGTTTAGTCGAATTTACGCTGTTTGATGCCCCAATCATCTCCACACGCGAGGCATCGGCGTTCGTAACGATCAAGGACAAGCAGACGATGGTGATCGGCGGGATGATTAAGGATGACAAGACAGAAACCGTCCATAAGATACCGGTGCTGGGCGATATTCCGCTGCTGGGCAAGTTGTTCCAGCGAAGGGATACGCGGGTTGAAAAGACGGAATTGATGGTGTTCATCACGCCGCACGTGGTGTATACCGATGCAGACGCGGATCGTGTGACAGCGGAACAGAGAGAGAAATTACATCTGCAGAACGGCAGAACGGGCAACTAGGGCATATTGACATTTTGAGGAGGCTGTAGCGCAAACTGTTAGTTTGCGTACTGGACCATAATCTAACAGATCGTGGTACAAAAGGTTGCTTTTATGAAGTAAATTGTAGGTCGAGATTCACATCTCGACACCAAACGTCGATTTTGGAAAATCGACCTACAGAAATCTTAGAAAAATGAGGGTGGTGTGTGATTCAAAACAGGCTTACTGATCGATCCCTTAACCCCGCATGATGGATTCGACCTCTGGCAGCACCGCTTTGACCGCCGCCTGATCGACGCCTGCGGCGACCCCATCGTAGCTGGCGGTGCGGATCATCTCAACGAGGTTGTTGCCGAGCTGTTCCATCGTCCAACCGATTGAATCGGGCACCTCGGAGGTGTCGAGGTGGCGTTGATCGTTTCTGCCGGATGGATCGTAGTGGTAGTGTGGGTCCTTCCGGAAGCAGTCGAACCGAAGCAGTTGCACCGCCTTACCATCGACATCGCCGTAGACACGGACAGCGGGACCGCCGTCGCCGGTGATGGCCCGGTTATCAACGTGGAGTTCAACCCCACCGACTTGGAAAACCTTTTCCTGACTCATAGTAGAAATCCCTCCTTACCATATTGGATAGATCGCTGACATTATATCATCTTCTGTGAGATAACACAATCACCTAAATTTTTCTTGGCACGAACCCCTTTTGGTGATAGAATAGCGCCTTGACCTTATATGACTATTGATTGTGGTATTTCGGCTCCCTAATCGCGCCACTGTGACTTCAACCAAACGGAGGTTATCTGTTATGTTAGCTATCGGTATTTTCGCACCTTACGGAACGGATCATGACCGCAACATCGCTTTTTGTCAGGATACCGATGTCCACCACATCGTCTTGAGTGCCGCTGGAATTGGCGGTGAAGGCTCTGACAGTATCCCCTCAGCCGAGGCGCTGCAGGAGCTCGTCGATAAATACGCCGCGGCCGGCATCACCCTCGCTGCACTCACGCCCGAACGTATTCGTCAAGCCGCCTTCTCCGACTCTGACATCCAAAAGGAGGAAGTAGCAATCTTCAGCCGACTCATCGAAAATATGGGGGCCGCTGGCATCCCCTACGTTCACCTCTATCTCAACGTGGATCCATTAAGCTCTGACGACGAGAGGGAGGGGCTCTGGGGCGGTTTGGTCGAGGTTTATAACCAACTCACCGATGTCGCCGAAGCTGCGGGTGTCCGGCTCTCGACCCACCACTTCCATGTGCCGGACCGCCTGCTCTGGAACTACGAAACGATGTCGCGACTCCTAAACGAGGTGGATAGCCCCGCGAGTGGTGTTACATACTGCCAAGGGAAATCCCAGATGGCAGGCGACGATTTGGTGAAAGATATCCTGAACTACCGCGATCAGATCTTTATGTTCCATATCCGCGACGTTGTCACCCAAGTTGAGGGCGACATCTCACCGGAGGTGGAGAAACGGCTGGCGGACATCGGCTACCTCGAAGTCCCCTTTGGTACGGGCGAAGTCGATATGGTCGGTTCGATCCGCGCACTCAAGCAGATCAACTATCAGGGCGAGATCTATCCTGAACACTATCCCTCCATCGCCGGCGATTCCGCCGCCGGGCTCGCTTGGACGATTGGCTACATTCGGGCTTTGGACGAAGCGGTCGAAGCGTAAGGGGTTGACCTTTAGTTGCAACTGCGATGAACTGATTGACCGCACCGAGGGCGCTTATGGCAAAATATCCAAATATCGTGCTGATGGGAATCGATTCCCTCCTCGCGACCCACATGAGTTGCTACGGATATCACCGACTCACAACGCCGCACATCGATCGGTTCGCTCAGGACGGGACGCTCTTTGAACGCACCTACAGCGCACATGTGCCGACCACCAGTGCCTATGCGTCAATGCTCACGGGTATGGATGTTTTCGGGACGCAGGTGGTCGCACTTCGGCACAAGGGACCACTCAGACCGGAGGTCAAGACCCTGCCCGAAATCCTTCGAGAGGTCGGCTATGAGACAACCTGTGTCGGCTTCAGCGGCAACCCCAGTTCGCGCGGGTTCAATAACTACCTGAACTATTCAGGGTGGGGAAGTTGGGACGAGGGTCCCAGCCCGAAAGCGCAGAACCTTAACGAGGTTACTATCCCCGAACTTGACCGCCTCGTTGAAGGGGCGAACCCTTTCCTCCTCTTCTTGCGGCACATGGACCCGCATTCCCCATATCTCCCACCGCCCCCGTACGAACGGATGTTCTATCACGGCAACGAGTATGATCCGTCGAACAGATCGATGGAGCCGGTGATGGATTTCAAGCCGTTCTGCGACTATTTTGCGAGGTGGATGCCGCCCGGTGTTACAGACAAGGATTATATTATCGCCCAATATGACGGTGCGATTGCCTATATGGACGCCTGTATCCAGACCATATTTAGCGCCTTGGAGGCGCACGGTGTCTTCGATGAAACCATCGTCATCGTCAACGGGGATCACGGGGAGACGCTCTACGACCACGAATGCTGGTTTGACCACCACGGGATCTATGATGTTACCCTGCATGTGCCGTTGATTATCCGCTATCCGGGCAAAGTTCCCGCTGGAAAACGGGTAAGCGGTTTTAATCAGCATAAAGCGTTGGTGCCGACTATCCTTGAATTGGCAGGGATCGAAACAGGTATCGCGTTCGATGGTAAGAGCTTGATGCCGTTGGTTAGGGGCGAGATCCCCTCCTACGAAAGCGAAATTTATATCACGGAATGTACCTGGATGCGGAAGCACGGTTGGCGCACACCGGAATGGAAGTTGATTATCGCCTTAGAGCCGGATTTCCATTTCAAGCCGCCGGTCGAACTGTACAATCTCATCGAAGATCCCGACGAAAACAACAACCTCGCTGAAACGCATCCCGATATCGTTGCGAACCTCGAGGCACGGATGCAGAAATGGATTGCGAAACGTGAGGTGGAAACAGGCTTCAGGAATCCGATCATGACACAGGAGGACTGGCACGGTCATGAGGGGTTGGGGCATTTCAAGACCTCCCAACAGGCGTATGACACGCTGCACATCGGTGAACGGGGTGAAGCGGCGAGGCGACAGGCAGCGTTAAAAAAATAGCACGCATGTAGAGAAATTGTATGACAGTAGGGCAACCCGCCCGATCAATTGGGATTAAGAAACTTGTGGTTGCCTGTCTTTAGTCTTTCTCATTTGTGTAGATTCGCGTTAATTCGCGGATGCTTTGCACTAATTTGGCCGGATAGGGAGGGAGATTCCCATGTATCTCACAGAACAACAGTTCAACTTTTTCCATACCTTTGGATTCGTCCATGTTCCGCAGCTTTTCAACCCGGACGAGGTCGCTTGGATTACCGAAGAGTTTGAGCATGTCCTCAATACTTACGGGAAGGGCGATGGACATGACGGTTCACAACGGACCATGATTGTTCCAACAATCGATCACAGCGAAAAACTCTGCACACTGCTCGACGATCCGCGCGTCGTCGGTATCGCCTCTGATATTTTGGGGGACGACTTTAACTACGCTTCCGGCGATGGCAACTACTACAGCGGGGATACCGGCTGGCACGCCGACGGTGGATACCCAGAACTTTTCGCTATCAAAATTGCATACTATCTCGATCCGCTGACCCGCGATACCGGTTGTCTGCGTGTTATTCCGGGCAGCCATCGCCCCGACTCCTTTTGGCGGACGGAGAATGTGTCACCGCGGGATTCGGAAGAGCTGTGGGGCATCCCACCCTCCGAGGTGCCGGGGAATATCGCCTTAGAAACGAACCCCGGCGATCTGGCAATCTTCTATCACGATACCCTCCACGCTTCTTTCGGTGGCAGCGAGCGTCGGCGCATGTTCACGATGAATCTGATTAAGCAGGGGGTAACGGACGAAGGGATTGCGCGTGTGGATCAGTACCTCCGCCATCACTGTCCGGTCGCGCACGGGTTCAAAATTGGCGGTATGTACACCGATCTGATGCTGGAGACCGCGAGTCCGGAACGGCTCCGTCATTTGACGCAGTTGCACGAGCGTCACGCAATCGTTCACCCGCACGACACGCTCCCACAACCGCTGCCACGCCTGTGATAAAGTAGTAGGCATACGCCGTATGCCGTAACACCTGTGCATGCTGCCTTTAGCAAGCAAGATGACGGCAAACACATGAATAAAAAATTACCCTCCCCTCTGGCCCTTGATACCCCGGAGGAAGAAGACGAATTTTGGCAAACACATAGTCCTCTCGATTTTGAGCATGAGGAAGTTGATATTCCCGAACCACGTCGGTTTGTTCGACTATACGAGACGAGATTTCATAGCTTAGAGGACAGATAGCAATGTCCATCTTTCTCATCGGAATGGATCAAACGGCGGGCGCCATCCATTTCGGCGACCGTATTGCTTGGATCTGGCGTTCCGGTGCCTACGGTAACCTGTTTCTCCTTGGGATGATTGCAGCGGCGATCATTCTCATCCGATACGCCGCACGTCAGGAGTATTGGCAGAACGCTGCGCGTCAGGTTCGCGGACGTCGGCTGGCGATGCTCTCCTTTGGTATCCTGTCGGTCTACCTGTTGGTTGGATTGCTCGACAGCCTCCGTTGGAGTGATCCGGTGATCAACCCGGACGGGAAGCTGACCCGCAACGAATCGAGTCAACTCATCTACTCCCCGCGAAGGTGGAGCCTACTTGATCGGATCTGTACGCCGTTACGTGAGAACGCCGAAAAAACCTACTCCGCTCCCCTCGCAACCCACCTCTACACCAAAAGCACAGTCCGACAACCGGATGGACGGGTCACCCGCGAATATCCGCCGCTGCAACACCCACGTTCACACCTCTTTGGCACGGACAAGGTCGGCACCGATGTCTTCTACCGCGCTTTGAAAGGGGTTCGGACGGCGCTGATCATCGGTGGGTTCACAACGCTGACTGCGATCCCGTTTGCGCTCTGCTTCGGCGTGCTCGCTGGCTATTTCGGGGGACGGGTCGATGACGTCGTTCAATATATCTACTCCACCCTCGCGTCAATTCCGAGCATTTTACTGATTGCCGCGTTCATGCTCCTATTTGGACACGGTCTGTTTAACCTCTGCTTGATCTTGGGGATCAGCAGTTGGACGGGGCTGTGTCGGCTGCTGCGCGGCGAAACGCTCAAGCTGCGGGAACTGGAGTATATTCAAGCCGCAGAAGCCTTCGGCACAAGCCGGTGGAAGATCATCCTCAAACATGTCATCCCAAACGTTATGCACATCGTGCTTATCTCCGCGGTCCTGCGTTTTAGTGGACTGGTTTTCTTTGAAGCGTTGCTGACCTATCTTCAGATCGGTGTGGATCCGACGACAGGCAGTTGGGGCAACATGATCAACACCGCCCGCTTAGAATTAGCACGGGATCCGGTGGTCTGGTGGAATCTGATCGCCGCGTTCCTGTTTATGTTTGGATTGGTGCTTCCGGCAAATCTGTTCGGGGATGCGGTGCGCGATGCGTTAGATCCACGCCTGCGAACAGAGTAGAAAAAGGTTGCATTGTATTAGGCGATCTGATAAACTGAAAATAATCTATCTGTTATCTATAGTAAATCCTAAAAACAGATAGACGCTTTCGCTCCTCGTGTATGGTAGGCGCTGTTTGCAACTGCGCGGATGCGGTGCGGTTTGTAACCGCACCTACCGGTCCTGGGGGCAATGCGGTTCGGTTTGGAGTGTCTCATTAATTCTAAGATCTACTATATTTTATACTCCAGGAGGTTAATATGAGCACGAACGTTTTGCTGAAACAGGCACGGAGCGATTTAAAAGAGTTGGTTGAAGCCTCGCAGATCTGTTTAGCATCGTTCCTTAGAAAAAAATTGTCACTTAGTGAGGCCAGGGTAGGGGCCCGTGATCTTGCAGGACTTCTTGATATCCTAATAAATAGGTGGACAGATATTTTTGGACATGGAAGAACAGATGGGTTCAACATGAAGAACCTCGCCCATCAGGTGCGGGACGAGATCCGACACGGGTTTATAGCTCACGAGCGCACCGAAGCTGTCGAAAACCCTCACGGGTTTATAGCTCACGAGCGCACCGAAGCTGTCGAAAACCCTTCCGTTGAAGATATTTATCGACATCTGGATACACTTGGGCGTTTTTTGGAGGTTATAGAAGGGGATGAGTGTCTAATCCAGCGTGTGCGAGATAATAAGATCAACGCGGCGAAGTTGTTTATAGACCAAGAACTCCCGCGGGAACACCAATCGGCGGATTCAACGTCAAGCTTTGAAGCAAGCGAAGGCGATACAGGAAGCAAAAGCGAGTTCGGGGCCGCGCCCACTGATGAGGCTATCCAGTCCACTTCGGAGGTGCCTATAACTGATGCTAGTCAAGATGTCCCTACTTCCAGCACCGGACAAACCGGCCCTGTCACCGGCGGTCACGGAACGGCTATCCCTCCAGCCCCGGACGATGCCAAGGTCTACTTCGATCGAGGTCTGCCAAAACTTAGCGATGAGCAGTATAAAGCTGCTATAGCAACCTGTGATGCAGTCATTGCCCAAGACAAGGAATCCGCTGATGCCTACAACGATCGAGGCGTTGTAAAACTCAGGCATGGGGATTATGATGGGGCGATAAAGGACTTTACCAAAGCCATCAGTTGTGACCCCAATTATGTCCCTGCCTACACCAATGGTAGCACCGCAGTAAAGTGTGGTCACAAAAGATAGCGTTGAATAAGTTCCTTGATTTTGGCAGTAGGTCTTCCCTGTCGTCGTGGTGGTTGCCACGGCGGAGGGGGAGCTTGATAGCAGAGCAACTGTTCCACCGTCCA
>JAJDUM010000048.1 GCA_022826645.1 Candidatus Poribacteria bacterium | reverse complement strand
AACTGCGCCGGTACAGAGTGTCCAATTAATTCTAAACTTTACTATAAATACTTACCACGCATCATGTCCCGCCCTGATAAACCGCGATTCAAAGCAACTGGAGCGAAAGCTAAAAGCCTCCAATCTTAATCGCAAACCGCTGGGGTTTAACACTAGCAACTTGCGTTATAGAAATAAGTAAACATTACCCATAACTCCGACCTTCGAGAGGTTTCCAAAGTCCCCCTGACAAGGGGGACTTAGGGGGTTGGCTGTGCAGCGGGAATGTCTAAGTAATTGTAAAATCTACCAAAGATAAATTCTATACTATACATTCGGAGGATTACATGCACGATTCACGGCTAGACAAACTGGCAGATGTACTGACAACCCACTCAACCAAGGTACAACCCGGTGAGTATGTTCTGATTGAAGGGTTTGATATCCCAGAAGAGATGATTATCGCTTTGATCCGCACAGTGCGGGAGGCTGGCGGTATACCACTCGTTGAAATTAAGCAGAACCGCATCCAACGCGAGCTGCTCCGAAATGCCGACGAGGAAGGGTTGAAACTGATTGGTGAATACGAAGGTTACCGGATGAAACAGGTACAAGCGTATATCGGCATCCGTGGCAGCCAAAATATTGCCGAGATGTCCGATGTGCCAACAGAGGGGATGCGTGCATACGAAAAACACTGGTTGACCCCCGTCCACTTCGATATCCGTGTTTCCAAGACGAAATGGGTTGTCCTGCGTTGGCCCTCACCGTCAATGGCACAGAGCGCAAAAATGAGCACCGAAGCGTTCGAAGACTTCTATTTTGACGTGTGTACGCTCGACTACAGCCATATGGAAAAGGCAATCTCACCGCTCAAAGCGATGATGGAGGGGACGGACGAAGTTCACATCGTTGGACCGGAAACAGATCTGAAATTCAGCATCAAGGATATCCCCGTCATCCCCTGTACGGGTGAAAGGAATATCCCAGATGGCGAATGTTTTACCGCCCCTGTTCGCGAATCGGTCAACGGTGTTATCCATTTTAATACCCCAACGCTCTACCAGGGAACGGTTTTCAACGATATCTGCCTCCATTTTGAGAACGGTAAAATCGTAAATGCCTCCGCCAATAACAGCGAGAAACTCAACGACATCCTCGATACAGATCCGGGTGCACGATATATCGGCGAGTTTGCTATCGGGTTTAACCCATATATCAACAACCCGATGCTCGATATTTTGTTCGACGAGAAGATCGCGGGGTCATTCCATTTCACGCCCGGACAGGCGTATGAAGACGCGGATAACGGGGTGCGCTCAAGCGTCCATTGGGATATGGTGATGATTCAAACGCCTGAACACGGTGGTGGCGAAATCTCTTTCGATGGGACGTTGATTCGGAAGGATGGAAGGTTTGTCCTCCCCGAGTTAGAGGGACTTAACCCTGAGAGTCTGCTGTCAGCATCGGGAACGGATTGACGCTTTATTTGCTGTTCATCTCCTCAACACGTCGATCAATCCGGCGAAACTGCCAACCCCATCGAATATTGTAGAGGAACTGGCGCAGATCGAACCGGTTATCGTCAGGCGAATACGACTCGGCGTGATACGACGGTGTCAGTGTCGTCATCTTATGGCGGTTCACAGAATAGTAGTAAAAGAAGCGTTTGACCTTTTCGGCTACCTCTTGGGGCGGAAGATGATTCCATTCGTGCACCAACTTCTCAAACATACTCACAGGACCGCACCGGTCAATCTTCCGTAACCTCCCGAAACGACTGAGCTCATCGTAGGTCATGCCCATATCCGCCTCATCCTCTTGCGTGTATGTTTCAGTGATCGGTTCCAGCTCCGCTGTCGGTGGTGCTTCGACCACTTCAATGAGAGTGTCGTAGCCCAGATGGTCTGCTGCCCACCGTAGAAACCGGCGGAGGTCGGTCTTACTGATTCCACCGATTGGGTTCAGATCTGCACTGCTGCAATCATATTTGGTCACATATCCTCGGAGGCTCTCATCCACATTGGCACTACCCAAAACCAACAACGCTCCCTGTTTTCCCCGTACCCACGGCAATAATTGCGCCATCAAATAAGCAAGGGTCATACGGATGCGCGCCTGAATATTCTGCAAGGCGTTATTCTCCTCCGCTGTTCCACCCTCCACCTTAAACTGCGGGGTTTTCCCAGTAATACCCACAAAAAGAGAGTAGAGGGCTGCGACAACTGAATCAATATTCACACTCAAGTGGTAAGAACCAATCTGATCGGTCAACTGCTTCGCGCGATCCCGCGTCGCTTTTGAGCTATTCTGGGTTGCCATGTAACAGGTATAAAAGACCCGGTTAGCAAATTCACGTGGATCAGTTGGCAGGTAGGCACTATCCCGGCTTTCCCCCACAATCCGACGGGCATCCCGGATGACCTGCTGGTTCCCCGCCTGCGCCGCCTGCGCGACCATCTGACACATTGAGCCGACGATAGTTGCTACCGATGAGCTATCTGCCCCGCCGGAGATCGGCAAGAAGTATCCCGTAACACCAGAGCGTCTCAGGTAGTCCCATAGCCAACAAGCGGGACCGTAGGCAATCTCTTCTTCCGGTGTATGATAGGCCACATCAATTGGAGAGGAAGGAGAGTCAGCGAAATCTTCAACCGTAAGTTCAAAATCCGCGCCTATTCGTGGTACCGAATCCGATTGGCTGGCTTGGACCATTCGGCTTATCACCGCACCACGCTTCGAGCGCACATCTTCCAGGTTCATAGTTGCTGTTACAACTTCAACCTCATTCAGCGAAAATTGCGAACCCTGCGCCACAATCTCCCCATTGACAGCGATCATCGCACATCCATCAAAATACAGTCTGCCTCCATCACATCCCTGCTGATTCGCGTAGAGGTAGATGCCACCACTTTTCGATGTCGCACTGCGGATGAGATCTACCCGCGTATTCAGTTTGCGAAGTTCGTGATGGGACCCCGAGCCGTTAGCGATAATTTCGATCCCGTTCAAGCCGAGATAGATATGTGGGCTACTTGGTGCGAAAAGCTCCTCGCAGGTCTCAGCGGCTAAGGCAGTATCCCGCGTCGCGATCGCCGCGTCGCCGAAGGGAACCGTTTCCTGTCCCGTCATCTCTCGGAGCATACGCGGCAGGTGATATTCTTCCACCTGTCGTGGGTGTTGCCATGCGGCAAACCACCGCGTTTCCCGATAGTTGCCATCAGCAGCCAGAATCAGCTTAGGGCGGATGAGGAGGATCTTTCCATTCAGTGCGAAGATACGACAGTTATACCGTACATTCTTGTGCATAACCGGCATCCCGATATCGCACAAGATGTCGGTTGTTAAATCGTCCCTGAGGATTTCAGCAAGGCATTCCCACGAATGGAGAAAAGTATCTCCCTCCAAGAAATGGTCCTCACAACCATACCCCGGTATCTCAAGTTCGGGACCAAGCCGATAGCGCGCTCCGCTCTCCTTGGCAATCTGAATCGACTCGATAATCCGCCCCAGATTCCCCTCGAAATCAAGTGCCCATTGGGTGAGGTTGCACGTTGCTAAGGTAGTAAGCTTCATCAGTCTACCTCCTGCTCCTCAATTTACAATCAGCAATCCGTCTTATTCCCACGGTTTCAGGATCATCTTACTATTCTGATGGGATGACGAAATCTCAAACGCCTTCTGAATCTCGCTCATCGGAATAATGTGGCTGATAAGTAGGTCGTCAATCAACGGTGACTCTTGGATCACTTTCATAATCCCCGGAAAATCGCTGAGATTATAGTGCCAGTTGCCTATGATGGTAAGCCCCTTGCGAATAAGGTCTGGACTGACGCGGATCGGCAAATCTTGACCACACTCTCCAACATAAGCAACTTTCCCTTTGCGCCGTGCTGCGTCAATGCAGAGCCGTTCGGCTTGAACCGTTCCAGAGCAGTCTAACGCATAATCCACACCGACCCCATCTGTCAAATCTTTAATTTTTTCAACAATCTCCGGATCGCTCGGAGCGAGGACTTCCGCGGCACCCATCTGCTTCACGCGTTCAGCGCGCCACGGGACCGACTCCACAGCGATGACCCGCGCGCCGCGAAAACGAGCGTTGACCACCGCACCAAATCCAACCGGACCGATGCCAGTTATCAGCACGGTGTCATAGGCACTCAGACCCATCGTCTGGAATGCGCCAAATGAAGGTCCCAGCGCACAGCAGGCAAGTCCCGCATGTTCATAGGGCACCCCATCTGGAATTTTCGGCAGGATCCAAGAGGGTTTCAGGAGATATTGTGCCATCGTTGCGCGCCCTTCAGGCGAACCGGTGAAGCCTTCAAAATCGTAAGCACTTTCGCAGTGAATATAGTCTCCGTCAATGCACAGGTGGCATGTGCCACACGGGTACTGCGGCATTACGACCACTCGATCGCCTTCCTTGACCTTTCCCGGTTGTGCCACCGCAACCACTTCCCCCGCTGCTTCGTGTCCGAGGGAGTCTGATTTGCCTCCTGACACATACCCCTTATATTCAGTGCACATCGGTGCAGCGTGTACTTTGACAACGACCCAGTCCTCTTTGGGCTGTGGATCTGGAACCTCAGCGAGACCCGCTTGACGTTCTCCAAGTATAACCGCTTTTTTCATCCTTATTCTCCTGAATGTTTTCGCCTATGATCCGGTCAACTGATTTCGCAAGGCAATGAAATCATCACTTATGCTGAGTTATTATAGGCTTTCATTAAGATGAACACAGAGGGATCTAAGGCACCGGGCAAACATTGTTAGGTTGTCTCTGTGTTCTCTGTGCCTCTGCGGTATGAGTTAACCCTGAACTCCCTTCCTATAATCAGTGCTGTTCGGCATTATATCAAAATCGAAGTGCCATTGCAAGCACAAACAAAAGACAGAAAAATCTTGACATCCCTGCAAACGTCTGTTACCATACTGCTCAGTCATACAAGAACCGAACAAGGAGATTCACACCGTGTCACACGTACCATCAGCCCATGGATTAACAAGCGAGACTGAAAGTCGGAATATACGTCTTTCTATTGGGATTATTTCTATTATCATTGGCATTCCTCGCGATGGTGGGCTGATGGAAACAAAGTAAACTCGATTACAGCAGTTATAAAAATACAAACGCCCACCATCGAAGCGACTTCGGTGGTGGGCGTTTTTGTTTGGAAGAAAATTCATATACGTTTTGCACACAGGAGAAAAGCATGTTTAAGGATGTACCCAACACGGTAGACTTCGTCACCCAAGAGCATCAAATATTAGATTTCTGGCGCGACAGCGACGTTTTCGACAAACTCAAGGATCTGCGGCAGGAGGCACCACGCTGGAGTTTCATTGACGGTCCAATCACCGCCAATAATCCAATGGGTGTTCACCACGCATGGGGGCGGACCTACAAAGACCTCTTCCAACGATTCAAAGCTATGCAAGGCTATCAGACGCGATACCAGAATGGGTTTGACTGCCAAGGCCTATGGATTGAGGTCAATGTTGAGCGTGACATGGGTTTTAAGGCAAAAAAGGACATTGAATCCTACGGCTTGGATAAATTTGTCAATGCCTGCAAACGGCAGGTGCTCCGGCACGCGGCGACACAGACGGAACAGTCCGTGCGGCTCGGCTATTGGATGGACTGGAACGATCCAAATCTCTTGCGTGAACTGGAGAAAAAAATGGAAGAGAATCCTTCACAGACCCTCACCGTAGAAGGTCCCAATGGTCCCGTTACCGATACGGCTGAACAGCTTGTGGGTCGGCTCGGATTGCCGGAGTTAGGTGGGTCTTATTTCACGTTTTCAAATGAGAATAACTATACGATCTGGACAATGCTGAAGAAGTGTTTCGATCGCGGTTGGATCTATAAGGGTACCGACGTAATGCCGTGGTGTTCGCGGTGTGATACCGGCATCAGCCAGCACGAGATTGTCACCGATGGCTACCGAGAACTGACACATACCAGTATCTTTCTCCGCTTCCCGCTGCGTGATCGTCCCAACGAAAATCTACTGGTCTGGACGACGACGCCGTGGACGTTGACCAGCAATGTCGCAGCAGCGGTCCACCCGGATCTGACCTATGTTCTGGTGGAGCAGGACGAGCATCGTTTCTGGCTGAGCAAGGGTGCCTTGGAAAACGCCATCCGGGGCGATTATCAGACTCTGGAGGAGAAATCGGGCGGTGAATTGGAAGGTTGGGCTTATGACGGTCCCTTCGATGAACTGCCAGCGCAACAGACCTCCGGAGCCGCTGAAGGGCACCGCGTCCTCCTGTGGGACGAGGTCGGCGAGGCGGAAGGTACAGGAATTGTCCACACCGCGCCCGGCTGCGGTGCTGAAGACTTTGAGTTGAGTAAAGAACAAGGCATTCCTGTCATCGCGCCGCTTGGAGCAGAGGGTATCTATCTCGACGGGTTCGATTGGCTGACGGGCCGGCAAGTCCACACCGTTGCGGAGGACATCTTTGAAAATCTGAAGGAGAAAGGGATTGTCTATCGTCTTGAAGACTACACCCACCGCTACCCGGTGTGTTGGCGCTGTGAAGAAGAATTGGTCTTCCGTCTCGTGGATGAATGGTTCATCTCAATGGGCGAGCAGCTCGATAAACCCTATGAGCAGGTAACAGAGGATGAGAAGGAAGGGAATCTGCGCTACCAGATGATGGAGGTCGTCCACAATGAGACCAAGTGGTATCCTTCCTTCGGGCTTGCGCGCGAACTCGACTGGCTGCGCAACATGCACGATTGGATGATCTCGAAGAAACGCTACTGGGGCTTGGCACTTCCCATCTACGAATGCCATGAATGCGATCATTTTCATGTTGTCGGTAGCCTCGAGGAATTGGAGGAGCTCGCCGTCGAAGGTTGGGATGAATTTGAGGGACACACCCCACACCGTCCTTGGATTGATGCGGTGAAGATCGCCTGCCCAAGTTGTGGTGCCGCTGTTTCCCGTATTCCGGACGTTGGAAATCCCTGGCTGGATGCCGGTATCGTCAGTTTCAGCACAATGCAATATCGCACCGACCGCGACTACTGGAGCCAATGGTTTCCCGCCGATCTGATCAGCGAAAGCTTCCCCGGACAATTTCGAAACTGGTTCTATTCGCTGATTGCAATGAGTACGGTGATGGAACGCCGTGCCCCGTTTAAGCATAATTTCAGTTATGCAACCCTCTTCGCGGAAGATGGACGGGCAATGCACAAATCGTGGGGCAACGCTATCTGGTTCGACGACGCTGCCGAATCGATGGGTGTGGATGTGATGCGCTGGATGTACTCCGCCGCCAAACCTGAGCAGAATCTCCTCTTTGGCTATAAGCATTCTGACGAAGTGCGTCGTCAAGTCCTCATTCCGTTTTGGAATGTGTATAGTTTCCTCGCCACCTATGCGAACCTTGATGGTTGGCAACCTACCCCAGAACTCTGGAAGGAAAAGCCGGAAGCATCTGAAAATCTCCTTGACCGTTGGATCCTCTCCCGTCTACAAAGCACAGTTCGGTCGGTAACGGAACGCCTCGAAGAATATTCGCCGGATGGTGCCTGCCGTGTCGTTGAGGATTTTCTGGATGATCTGTCGAACTGGTATCTGCGGCGTAGCCGACGACGTTTCTGGAAATCAGAAGCCGATACTGATAAGGAAGCCGCCTATCAGACCTTGTATCAAGTGATGGTGACGACCAGTCGCCTACTCGCGCCGTTTATCCCGTTCGTTACGGAGTCTATCTTCCAGAACTTGGTATGTTCGGTGGATCCAGATGCCCCTGAAAGCGTACACCTCTCCGATTACCCCACTGTGGATGAGGAACTCGTCGACCTCTCACTGGAAGACGACATGAGTCTCGCACGTGACCTCATCGGTCTGGGACGTGCTGCACGGAATCGATCGGGGATCAAAACGCGGCAACCGATTGGACGCATCGGGATTGGTGGGATATCCGAAAATCAGCAAGCGGCGGTTAATCGGCTCTCCGCGCTTGTCTTAGACGAGCTAAACGTCAAGGAGGTCTCTTTCCACGAGGGGATCGACGAGTTTGCGACCTACACAATCAAGCCGAATTTCAGGTTGTTGGGACCCAAATACGGGAAAAGTGTTCAAGCAATTGCGAAAGCAATGTCCGGAGCGAATGTGCTTGACCTCAAGGGACAACTCGACGGTAACGGTGAGTTAGAAATTCAGGTGGAAGGCGTAAGCTACACGCTAGACAGAACGGAGGTTGATGTCCAGTCGGAGAACCAAGAGGGGTATGCTGTCGAAGCGGACGCTCATAAGTTCGTTGCCCTCTCAACAGAACTGACACACGAACTCGTCTTGGAAGGTTTTGCACGGGAATTGGTCAACAAGATTCAGCAGATTCGGAAGGAAGCCGATTTCAATGTTTCTGATCGGATTTCCCTTAGTCTGGAATCGACGTCAATTGTCCACGAAGCGTTTGACCGCCACCGTGACTACATCACACACGAGACCTTGACGTTGCATATCGTCGAATCGTCAAGCGCCAACGCGTTTCTGAAATCACAGAAGGTGAACGGTGAAGATGCAACAATTGGCGTGGAGCAGGTAGAAAAATAACTTGGAAACGTATACGATTTTTTTTATGTCCATTGTATGACGAACAAGGTTCAATAATTGTACCCTTCCCCATGGAGGGATTGTAGCACTTTTTCAAGCCCAGAGGCGATATCGCCTCTGGGCTTTTTTGTTATATCATACTGAATTCAGATATTACCAAAATAGCTGCACCGTGGTAATCCTTCGCTTCAATTAAGACCATAGTATCGGGCTCCATTCTTACAGCCTCTTCAAAATCACATCCGGATAGATTCTCCGAGTAGTAAAAAAGTGCGAAGAAATTCCAAGAAATTTGCCTCTATTAGATCGTAGAGAAACCTCGCTGCTTTAGTGGAGTGAATATGGAGAGTTCCGACGAAATCTTAGTGCAACACGCACAGCAGGGAATTGAACATGCCTTTAGACAACTAGTCCAGCGATACAACGAGCGAGTCATCAACATCTGCTTTCGAATTGTTGGCAACGATCAGGACGCCGAGGAAGCTGCGATGGATACATTCTTGGCGTGTTATCAAGGGCTTGGCAGTTTTGAAGGACGGTCCCGTTTTTCGACTTGGCTCTATCAGATTGCCCGACGTTGTGCCTACAAACAGATTGGCAGCCGTCCCCCCGAAAGTGAATCGATCAATGATCTGGAGATTCCGGAAGACCGTTTGACGACGCATCCGGATAAAAATCTTTGTGAACGCGAAATCCGAGAAAGAGTCGAACAGGCGGTTGATGCGCTGCCAGATCATTTGAAAGAGGTCGTGGTTTTCTATTTTCTGGAGGGACTTCCTTACCATGAGATCTCGGAAATTCTAGAATGTCCAATCGGAACGATTGCATCACGGATTAACACCGCCCGTCAACTGTTGCAGCGAAAACTTCAACTTTTTGTTGAGGAGTGAAACTATGGCGACTTTAAATCAGATACTCTTGCGTCTGCCCAGAAAGGCTCCCGATGCTGATTTTATGGATAGGCTTTTCGGGCAGATTCGCGGCACTGGCGCCCTAGCACCTGCGCCATCTATAACTGATCCAAATCCATTTCTATTTGATCCCGGAGGGTTTGAACCGGTCCAATCAGATATGCAGGAAGAGGCAGAATTTACGCAGACCGATGCCAACCTTTATCCAGCGCCGGTGATGCAAAAAGAGTCTTCTTCCGACATTTACCAATTTACTAGGCTTAGTCCATGAAAGGAGAAACATACCATGATTCTGAAAGATGCACCGATCGTCCGCTGTGACGGTATATTCGACATCATTTTCTACGATATCAAAGGAGAACTCTTTCCCAAAGAGCACCGTTTGGCCTGTCAAGTCAATGTAACCATTCGCAGCCTGATGAGAGGATTAGACAAGGTGACATTCGCCCTACACCCAACGCTGGAAGTTTCTGCGGTGATGGCAGCAGGCGAATCGCTGACATTTGATCGGGACACAAAAGATATTGACCAGCATGGGAATGGAAGTGTCCTGAATATTCATCTGGAACGCCCTTTGCAGCGTGACGATGAACTCACATTTACACTCAATTATCAAGGCGAATTCATCGTTGGTGTGGATTCACGTTACGACGGATATATCGGTGAAGAGGGTGTCTTTATCAGTCCACATGCGGGTTGGTATCCATACTGTGTATATGGTCCCGTGCGCAACTACTATCCTGACGTTCCCTACCTTTTGGAGATGCGTGCCCCATCAGGATGGGTGCTGTTTTTATATCCCGGTGAGCCGGACGTAGCGGAACAGAATGGTTGGGTGACTTACCGTTGGGATTCACGCCAACCGCACCGGCGACCGGGAGCGAATTGGGGAATAACACTCATCGGAGGGAAGTACCACAAAATAGAGCAGAAGATAAACAATCACCAACTGACGTTCTTCAGTCTTGATAAAGATGGCACAGCCACTGACAGATTCCTCGATCTCTTGAACGAATGGTTAGGATGGACGGATAAAATTGGCAACACGGCTTCGAGGTCACGCCACATCCAACTCGGAGAAACAGCACACTTTTTCCAGCCCAATCACTCCATGCCGTACATCAAGTTTTTCTCGCGACAACTGATCGAGGATTATCCACGCGAGTTGCTGACTAAGCAATGGTTTGCGAGGGAGGAGATTTTACGGCATTGGGAGTCGCTGTCCGGTACCAATTTGGCAGGGCTATGGATGCTTGGGAATTATCTACATCTCCTGTTTCAGGAGAGTCGAGAGGAGACACCGGAAGGTTGGTTGGCAGCAGATCTGGAGATGCGTTTTCGTGAGTATTTGAGGTGTCGAATCAGAGATCCGTGGCTCGGCCACAGCGAGCATCTGCTTAGTACTAGAGACCTTTGGATGCTGTGGATGTGGCATCAGATTATCGGCGATGAAGCGTTTTATCGCTCCCTCGCTCGCTTGAGTACCGGTCCACTGACACAGGATCGCCCACTTACAATGAAAGATTTCTACCAGTTGACCAGCGATGAATCCGGTATTCCCTTCGACTGGTTTTGGGATCAGTGGGTCGAAGGGGTTGGTGCAATGCAGTTTTGGTTCGAGAAAACAATCATTAAGGAACATGAGGAGGGCTATTCTGTGGAGGTATGGCTCAATCAGACGGGCGATTTGTATCAGGTCCCGCTTGAGGTGCTGCTGCGAACGGAAATGGAGGAAATTCGCCGACGGGTCTTTATTCGAGAACGGATGAATCACCTCAGGTTCCGATGCCAAGGCAAGCCTTTGGAATTGGAAATCGATCCAGATGGAAAGATTTTCAAAGCCCCGGAAGTAAATAGGCTTAAACCCATTGACCTTGGATTTTCGATTCCTTTTGGAGAGATCATGTTTAAATGGTCAGAGGTGTTCCGTCAGGGGAAACGGCTCGTGATAGCGCCATCGGAGTTGAGATCTGTTGCTGAAGGGTTGCGCTCCTATCTGGAAAAGCGAGCTAGGAATTCACCCCAGATTGTCAACGCCGACCCGAACTTTGATCGAAGCCAACGGTTTCCGGTTCCTGTGGAGACTCATACGCCCGACGAAGTCAACACTGAGATGTTGAAGGCACATAATCTTGTTTTGGTTGGGACACCGCAGAATAATCCACTAATGAAAGAATATGTGCTTGATTCGCTTACCTTTGGTCCTGATCGAATCGTTGCAGGAGAATCCGTGATTGATAATACCGACCAAGCCTTAATCGCTCTCGGCGAACATCCGATGAACCCAGAACGTTTCTGCTTGCACGTCACGGGTTTATCAGACGATGCAATCCAAGAACTACCCGATTTTACAGAGATGCCCGGTGATTACCTTATCTGCCGTAATGGAAAGGCGTTGAAGGTCGGCTATCAGAAACCGTACCGACTGAAGTATCAGCTTTGATAAACAGCATCGGTTTCTACAACAATTGGAGGTCGCTGATATTAACAAATTTGGTTTTCATAGACATGCAAAGCAAAGTGCTCTCAACTGAAAGCGATGCTTGTTTACAGCACTTTCACATAGTCATACATTTTGTAGAGCGTCCGATAGCCAATTGATTCGTACAGTTTTCGTGCCACTTCATTACTACCTGCAACACCCAGCACAGCGTCTTCAATTCCTCTGCGCTTCAACCTCCAGAGGGCTTCCAAGATAATAGCACGCGCGAGTCCTTTTTTTCTGTATGCCGGAGCCGTCCCAATTGGATCTGTCCATCCTTCTCTGCGCGTAGAATGTGCCAGTTCCAACGGATCGTAGTAGCATTGGCAGAAGGCAGCGAAAGTTCCGTCGTGGGCAACAGCAATTAGATCTAATTCAGGGATGTACTCAGGAGTTTCCATCCACGTCTGGTGTGTTTCAGCGGATGTCGCCTTCGGAATAGCAGAATTCACCAATGCGGCATACGCCTCTATTTCATCTGGTCCAGATAGATGACGAATCTTGAATCCTTGTGGAATAAGAGGTCTATCAAGCGGGACATCATCTAAGCGTCGAATCATCCGCAGTCCCTGTCTATCGTTGTCGTGTCTAAATCCCCGCTGTTCGAGGGAAGAGATCCTTTTGGGATTATCCTCTCGGACTCTTCTGCATCTAAGGGTGACAGACTTGCCTCGACTGATGTGGCTTGCTCTATTGCACGCCCAAGACAAGATCTCTTGTTCCAGTTCGCCGCCTTCCTCACTCGGACTTACCAAGTAAAACAGTCCCCAAACGGATAGATCCACCAGCGCAAAACCACATAGAGGTCCATCATTTCTCCTCCAGATCCGCACATCAGTTGCAAGGTCTATGGAGGTTGACGATAGGAGAGAGCTAGGTGTTAATACGAGCCTCAGCATAAACGGTAGAAAGCGATCAATACTTTCAGCCCTTTTACAGGTGAGCAATAGCTCTATCACCTTCTCCATATCTCTGCTCTCTTCAAACGGATATGAGTTCATCTGGCTCTGCCGTGCTCTTTCGTGCGTTTTGTGGATGTGTTTAGAGACTTTCATCAAGCCCGAAGTGTTGAAGTATTTCCTGAGTGCAGGTTGACAAGTCATGCTTTGTCGTATCTAACACAATCTGTTCGAAAGGCCATTCAGCTAACAGTTCAATGGCAACCTCCTTCATTTCATTGAAATAGGCGATGAGATCGCGTATGTCGTCGCTGTTACATCGTTCGTGTGCGAGACGCTTCGCCCATCCCTCTCCCCGATCCTTTATCGCACGTTCGAGAAAGGCCTCCGTATCGCCCGTCAAAAAGATCTGAATTGGATTTAGCTCCGTCATGAGTGGGGTCCGTTGAGCGTTGAACCGTCTAACCTGCTGTCTTGTGCATCCCGCGGTAACGAGCCAATCAGTGCATGGAAGAATGGAATCTACGACATAGACTTGGTCGGATTGATTGCACGCATTTATAAAGCGTGCACACGTCGCAAGCAGCACCTTAGTATTGCCCGGATTGCGCTTCTTGACCTCCTCCACGTAAGGAGCAAAAGCGTCTAAATGCAGGACATCGCTTTCGGCAACATACTTGGTCCTTATCCCCTTTTGCTGTAATGTATCATGGAGGAAACGGGAAAGTGTGGATTTCCCTGATCCAGAACCGGGACCATAGAAAAGGATGAGTTTAGTTTGCATTTAATCCTGAAAATCCTGATTCGGACAATTTACGGTGCTATCGCTAACATCATTCGTCCCGTTGGACAGTGACCTCCCGCTTCTCCTCCCAAGACTGCACAATGGCTTCCACGACACGCAACGCCTGAAGTCCGTCCTTACCCGATGGCAGCGGTGGACGATCGTTAAAAAGATCATCGACAAACGCCTTGACACGCCATGCAAAAGTACCATCAAAAGCGAGCTCCTCCATCCGAAAAATGGAGGGACGATATTCCTCGACGACCGAATCCTCGCGCCGCATCAAAGTGGCAAGACTGAGGACATTATCCACAACAATTTCCGCATCCGATCCACAGATTTCGAGCCGTTCAATCGGGTGTGTGAAGTCACTGTCCCAACTGGCGAGCAGCGAAGCGACAGCATCCGTTTCATATCGCGCAGAGATCGCCATGCTCGTCCAACACGGATCCTCATCAGGATTGGCATCTTTTATGCGCGGATGTGCCATCTGCGAACAGACCGCTACGATTTCACCGCCAAACCAACGCAACAGATCAATGGCGTGGGTCTGAAGTTCATACAGCAAATAGTAAGGACCCTTCCACGTCGAGACCGGTCCGCCCTGTGACAACTTCATGTCGATGTAGGCAATCTGTCCACATTCGCCGTTATCAAACCATTCCCGCGCCTTCGCATAACCCGGCGCAAACCGTCGGTTGTAGTCGATGGCGAGATGCACACCTTTCTCCTCCGCCTTTGCGACCATCTGTTCTGCTTCACCAATTTTAAGCGACAGCGGTTTCTCGCACATCACATGCTTACCCGCCTCCAAGCATTCGATGACCGGTTCAAAGTGTAGGTGGTCTGCCGTAACAACATCAATCGCATCACACTCTTCATTCGCCACCATCTCTTGGATTGACGGATACCAATTAGGAACACCGAGTTCTTGGGCGCGATCTTTCGCTTTTTCTGCATCAATATCACAAACAGCAACGAGTTCCGCTTGGGGATGTTCGAGGTACCCGAGCTGATGCCGCCTTCCAATTACACCACACCCTACTGCTGCTACTTTCAACGTTTTTGACATTTTCTATCCTTTCGATTGCTTTAGCTACGAAGAAGTTATCATTTGGAATGCACCGACTATAATAGCACATCACAAATTTCGATGTTACAAGTTTCTGAGTCTCTTGATACACCATGAGAGTTATGCTATAATGTTGAACAACTTAGGTTGCAAATGTGTAGATCCATCAGCAAGCCAACGAGAAATCCAACTCATGGAATTGTAATAATTCGTTCCTTATATTTCTTCACCTCCCGATTGATAGCATGATAACCACGCTGACCAAAGGACAAGTACCCTTACCAATTGATCATGAGATCCGTTCCCGCCTTGAGGACGGTCGTACGGACACGTTTCTGCATATCGTTCCCACGGACCATGCCCGCCTCAAATGGCACCGAGAATACCTCAGCAATACCCCAAACCAAGCTGCCGCAGGTCTACAAATCTACAGCCTTGAATACCTTGTGCGGTTATTATATAGACGTCTCAACAAAGGACGTAGGCGGATCGGTGGGGGAATCCAAGCCGTATGGGCACACGAAATCATGGAGGAAGAGGAACTCCCGTTTTTGGGTCCGCCTCCAGGAGATCCCGTCCCCCAAGGAACCGCAAGGCAGTTGAGAGAAGCTGTTAACCAACTCAAGGCAACCGGCGTAGAGTGGCTCCAGCTACAAGAAAATCCGGCTCTAAGTGACGCGGATTCCTCCGCTAAACTCGCAGACCTGATTACGTTCTATCAGGCGTACGAAACACGTCTTGGCGCACAATGGGTTGATCGAGCGGACCTCCATCGCGCCGTTTCCGAAATCTTAAAGCAGAAGCCTGCCCATGCAGAAAGATTGATGAAGCGAATTTTTCCCGATGTCGACCTGGTAATTGTCAGCGGTTTTGATGTGTTGTCCCCCCACGATTTTGCTATTCTGACCGGTATTGCCAACCTACGATCAATAAAAATGGGGATCGTCCTTGACTTCGATAAGGAAAATGAAGCCCTTTTTGGACATATCAAAGCAGTTTATGACCAATTCCTGAGTTGTGGATTTGAAGGACACCGTGGCGAGGCGGAACCCTCCCAAGCAACCCGCAATTCCAATTTTACCCAAAATCTGTTTCGCACGGATCGAGAAGACGCTCCTTCCATTGAGAAGCTAAACCTTACGGACCAGGTCTCCTTGCTATTCCCAATCAACCGAGTCCAAGAGGTAGAGGCGATCGCCTCGTTGATTAAGCGACTTGCATTGAGCCAACCCGCACCCGCGCTATCTCAGGTATGTGTGACGTTCTACTCACTCGACGCTTATGCGCCGCTCATCCGTGAGATTTTTCCGCTTCACGGCATCCCCTATTCCTTAGAATGGAATGAAAGGTTGGAGAATTCTACAGTTGTCGCGTCGATTTTTGCCTTACTAGACCGAATCCGGGGAAACGACTCCTCCCAAACTCGTGAGCAGGTCGAGCGAAGTCCCTATTTTTGTGCCCATGATTGGGACTCGGTCTTTGAGAGCTGTGGCTTAAACGCGAATTTGTCACCGAAGGTTTTCAAAGAATCCTTCGATCGGTTGATGGAAACCCTAAAGGTGCGTCAGCAAATTCTCAAGAGCAGTTGGGAATGCAAAACTAAGATTAGCGTGGACAAGATGAACGCCTATCGCCAATTCCGCCGACTCATTGACGAATTGGTTGATTTCCTGATGCTGCGTTCTGGCGCTGAGGCACGTTATCCGCTTGGCGGCTACATCCATTGGCTCAAATTGATGGTTTCGCAAGCTTCATATCAGTGGGCAAATCCAAGCGACACTGGGGTTCGTATTTTACCACTTCTCCAGACCAAGGATCTATCTTTTGATACAGTTATTTTGGGAGGTTTGGTTGATGGTGAATTCCCCGCAGTCTTTCGCGCTGATACTTTTTTGCCTTCCAAACAGAGGGGAACCGAATCGGATCGCCTGCAAGAAGACCGTTTCCTGTTTTACCAAGCTCTCACACTCTATCGTAAACAACTTTATCTACTGAGTCCGCAGTATGACGACAACATTGAGTTAACACCCTCTGCATTTATTGAAGAACTGCAGCGTGTCGCTGAGATTAACACCGCCGTGGACGACGATGATACTCTTTTCAGTACCGAGCGTTTCCGTAAACATTATGGGACACACGTCTGGGAGAATTTGGAAACGGACAGGGTAGAGGAGCCCCCTGTCCCTTCGACGATCCTGCCAAGACTCGATTTAATCGCGCACAATGTCCGCGTGGAAAAGAGTCGTACCACCGTTCATGTGGAAAGGAGTCGTACCACCACGCATAAACTCTGGCAGTACGAAGGACACCTCCTCTCCGAGATGTTGTCCACGGAAAGCCGTCGCGCGCTCGAGTGGCGACGTGAATGGACTTATTCGGTGAGTCAATTAGAAACTTACGGAGCGTGTCCATTCCGATATTTTTCCAATCGAGTATTGAACCTCGATCTACCTGAAGATGAGGAGACTGGCTTGACAAGCTTGGAGAAAGGCAGTCTTGCCCACAAAATCCTGTTTGAATTTTACGATGGTCGTCGTGATACACCTCCGATTTCTGAATGTAAGGACGCGGAGTTTGAGGAAGCCGTAAGAGTGCTCCGGCAGATTGCACAAAGCCATCTTGATGCAAGGGCAGCTGAACTCGGTCTCAAGGGTGCGGACAAACTGTTTTGGGAAATGGAGGTCGAACGGTTGATCGGCGGTCACGGCAGGACAGGTGTTCTGTCCGCATTCCTTGAAGCAGAGAAAAAGCGAAATGTTGAGGTGCAACCGCGCTGTTTTGAAGTTGCGTTTGGACCTAGCAATAGATCAGAACCTGCCGATCCATTCATCGGGACCGAGGAACCGATTCCGATTGGAGAGATCTTGTTGACAGGGAGAATTGACCGAATCGAGTTAGGGAACGGGATGTTCGTTATCGGGGATTACAAAACTGGCCGCAACACCCCCAAGATGGGGGATATTCGGGAAGGACGTAGCCTACAACTGCCGATATATATCGCTATCGCTGAACAGCTGCTTCGGCAGCAGCCCTCCCCTATTCCCGGTTTCGAGGGAGATCTTGAATCAGTTGAGGGAGTTGCAGGCGTCTATTACGTCTTGCAGGAGGAGAGCAAAGTCGAACTCGGTATTGGCGGCAAGGATTACAATGGGACGGCGTTTCCAAAATCTCGGAGTGGTCAGGTGCTATCCAATGCGGAGCCGCAAACTGACGATGCGGAGTCTGAGCCAGGTTTTGACGAATTCCGGTCGGTCATCGACACGAGTATAGACTATGCAAACAACTACGTCGACTCAATTGCAAACGGAAATTTTCCGCTGACTTCGCACGACAAGACAAAGGTCTGCCGGTACTGTTCCTTCAAGCGCATGTGCCGCGTCGGCGCTGTTGCGGAGGATAGGTCCGCTTGACAGACCTTTATTTGTTAATCTCCATCAGTAGATACAGCAGTGACTGATGTGCTATAATTATCCGAGACGTGATGTGTCAACCATAATTGCACGATCGACCCGCTCCAAGAATGTTAATGAACCCATGGACAAACTGTTTTTCGCGTTTCACGTCTCATTGATTATAAGGTAAGGAGCAAAATTATCTATGTACGTTGAGGGACTTCTATCTTCGGTAACTCGTGTGAAGAAAGCGCGTTCTCTGCGCGCCTCTTCGTGGGACACAACTGGAAGAAATAACGATGCTTGGAACATTGAACCGAATGAAACACGTGTCCTCGCTGATATCAAAGGGCCCGGCTGTATCAACCATATCTGGATGACCCAACGCGATGGCTACCGGAACGTGCTACTACGAATATTTTGGGATGGTGAAGAACATCCCAGCGTCCTCTGCCCGCTCGGTGACTTTTTCGGATTGGGCAGCGAAATTGTGAATTCCTATGAATCACTGCTATTCTCGGCTTCAACCGCTGGGAATAATCAATTCAATACCGGGTGTGCCCTGAATTCCTATGTGCAGATACCGTTTAACAAATCGGCACGCATCGAGCTCGTGAACGAAGGCGATGAAACGCATCGTCAATACTTTTACATCGACTATGAACTTTATGACCAGCCGCTCGATGATGATGTGGCTTACTTCCATGCCCAGTTTCGTCGAGAAAATCCGTGTGATGGATGGGGACACGAGATTCGGGTCAACACGCCAGAAGCCAATATTGTCAACGCAGAAAGGTTGGCTTGGGATAACAACTACCTCATTCTTGAAGCAGAAGGACAGGGGCACTACATTGGCTGCAATCTTTCCATTACCAATTTCCAAGGGACGTGGTGGGGCGAAGGGGACGATATGATTTGGGTCGACGGTTATAAATGGCCCCCCGATCTCCACGGTACCGGTTCCGAGGATTATCTCAACCAAGCATGGGGGATGCAGCGCAACGCATTTCAACACAACGGCTCATCAATCTATGAGTCAGACACCAACGGTTACCAAACCTCCTATGTATTTCATCTCGAAAATCCGGTTCGATTTGAGAAAGAAATTCGTGCCACCATTGAGCATGGACATGGGAATCACCTTTGTAATGAAACATCCTCAGTCGCCTATTGGTATCAACTTGAGCCGCACAAACCGTTCGGTATCCTGCCCGTGCAGCAACGAAAGCCGGTACTTAAGGCTGAAGATGGGACGTGGCTTATTGATAAAACCGCGCAGACGCCACAAGTGGAACCAGTGTTGAACGATGAAATGAAACAGTTAAAGGCGCAATGGGAGGAGAGCCAGAAAACTGAAGCATAACACACGATGTCCGATCTTTGGACTTATGAATAACTACTACCTATGAGGGTTTAGAGTAGAGCAGCGCGACCGGCTGAATGTGGCGCTGTCCCGACCTGGCCGAAGTGCCATGGACTCCATCAAGCTATATTTCACAGTGGACGACAGACTCAACGTCAAATGGACTTATCTACTCATTTACTCTTGATTCGCTATAACTTTGGGAGGAGTTGAATGCTCGTAACTTTTCAGAGCCTCTTGGCATGGACACTTATTCGTGCCGGAGACACCGAGGGGGATGAAGAAAGTCCCCCCGACGATACTGCACAGGAAAACGCAGCAGCAGAAACACAAGCACCAGCCGCAGATTCCCAGGACGATGAAGCTGAAGGTTCAGATCTGACAATCACGCCAACTGAAGATCAACAGGCCGACCCAGAAACATCGGAAATCGATTCACAGCCATCCACAGTTGTGGGAACAGATGAAGAATCACATTCTGACGATATTCAAGACAACGCGGTCACCGAAGCAGACAAGCCCCGATCGGAAAGCGCAGAAGAAGCAGCAATACCTCCCGATGAGGTTGGTGTTGATGTTTCCAGAGCAGAGCCAATTGAGGGAACAGACACAGTAGTGGCGGGTGCCGAAGGCGAAGCTGTGGGTGAAGACTCAACCGATTCAGATGAGGCAACAATCGAAGATCCTAAGCCTCCGCTCAGTTTTGGGGTGATCGATGAGGTGTATAATTTTGTCAATCAATTTCAGCACAGCCAATCAGGCGATGCTGAACAGATCTCCGCTAACGCTCAGGACAGTGCCGGAGGTGTAAAGAAAGCAGCACTCTTTGAACATCCCCCTGCCGAAGGCGATGCTCGAATCCAATATGAGGTACTACTGCCAGAAGTCGAGTCTAACGAACATCTGATCTTGCATTTCAGTATCGGATTAAGGGATGGCGTCGATTTTGAACTGCCGCACACAAAGCCTGATGGGGTACGGTTTGCCATTGAAGTTTCAGACGAACGCCGTTTTGTAGCCGTTTCTGAGGCTTGCCGATGGGATGAGTACCTTATCGACCTCTCCGACTTTGCTGGGAGCACGGTTCAAATTGCTTTCCTGACCAATTGTAACGGTGCCGGTAATACTGACTACGACTGGGCTTTATGGGGCAATCCGCGCGTCCTAAAGCTGACTCGTACACCACTATTGGTTCCAAAAAAGGCAGGCGAACCGAGGCTCAGACGGGGACTTGCGCTGGGGCTCCTGGAGGGAGAAAGCCCGGAGCTCTCGGTCGCAGAATTCGATCTGGAAACCTCCGCACGGGCTTCAGAAGTTGCCGATGAACTGAACCAACAGATGGAAACGAAAGCGGAGGCGTCCGTTGTTGAGTTGGCGTTGTATACAGAGCAGCCAAAACTAGAAATCGTAACCGCAGGACCAACCGCTGCGCTCCTTACCGCACGAGAGGATTTCGACCTGCAGTGCACGATTCGCAACAGTGGGCTAGTCCCACTTGAGCCTATTCACGAGGCGAGTGTGGCAATCAATCGGATTAAGTTGCGACGCGGACGCACCACACAGCAGCTAAAAAGACTCAATCCCGGTGAGGAAACAACCTTTTCATGGAATATTCGTAGTTTTTCGCGTGAATCAACGGCACGCGCGTCTGTGACACTTCGATGTAAAATGCCGACCGGTGAATTTCACCAAGCCGTTGAACAGAACGTCGTACTTCTACCAGCAATCCCGAGGATTTCCAATCAAACAGCCTCGGAGTTATGCACGTATGATCAGAGCGGCCATGTCATCACTGAAAATCGGCACTTACGCGCACTTTTCACCAGAGGAACGGACGGATTTGAGTACTGTCTGCTTTTTGCCGCAAAGAATGGACGGTACCGTCAGGTTGCAACGTGCAAGGCGATTTCGGAAATCGGCTATCGTGATGCATCGGGGAATCCGCAACACATCAGAATTACTCCAACCGTCTACCAACTCGCCGGCAATAACCGTGGCGAATCGATTGTCCTGTTGACGTTTGAAGAGCGAGACGAAGATGGTGTGCTCTGGTCTTATGAAGCGCGTTTTTCTTTGTCTGAGGAGTCCAAACGACTCAAGGTGGAATACAGCCTCACTGCGGATAAAGAGCGGGAACTAACTGTTTTCAGCGGTCCAATCCTGTATGCGGGAGATGGGGCGTTCGGCGAGCGTAAGACCGCTGCCCTGTTTCCCGGCTTGGAATTCTTGGAGGATACTGAACGATCCTCAAGTTCGCGAGATGTTGCTCCGCCGGATAACAACCGGCTTGTGCCGCATCCCTATAAAATCACGATTCCTCTGATGGCTGTCGAACACAGGAAGACGCTCGTTGGTCTGGCGTGGGATGCCTTGGAAACTTGGGATGGTGAGCACAACATGCTATCCGCGGCTTTTGCTTCCCCAAATTGGCACAATCATCAAAAGAACCACTTGATGGGACTGTTCTTACCCAGCGTTCCCGAGTGGGTCGAAGAGAATAACTTGACAGCTTCGACACCATATCCCCTGAAAGCGAACCAGCAACTTACAATGAAGGCGGAAATTATAGTTGATGGGAATGCTTCAATTTTAGACGCAGTTTCTCACTGGACAGATGCCTATGATGTGCCTGAACCGCTAAAAGCACCGCGCAGCGATAAGGAGGAAATCCTGCTTTCTCGGCACGGGTTCATGCAGACCGTATGGGACGAAGATGCCGGAAAATCGCAGCACTGTGTTGATTGGGCTCCGGACAATGCCCCCGGCTTCGCGACGCTCCTGTGGTATGATTACCTCATCCAAACGCAAGATGGTACCATAAAAGATGAATCGGTTAGGCAGCGGGCACTTGAAATCGTCAAACGTACGATCCAAGAAGCTGGACCAGGAGGACTGTGTTCGACAGATCTTTGCCACATACTAAAGTGGGAAGCTCCATTCTACTTTGGGGAGGTCGAAGCCGGATTAGAACGTCTTAAAGAGGTTGCGACGCGATGGATCGAGACGCAGGAGGAGGATGGGAATTGGCGTTTCCACCCAACAACGGATCGAGCGAAAGCTCTGGGAAATGAAGGAGACGTTGTCTTAGGAACATGTGCCCCCACCGCCCGGATGCTCCTCAAACATGCTCGTGTTACCGGCGATGCTGAATCGCTGCAGGCCGGCCTGAAGGGCATAGAGTACATGGAGAGTTTTAAAGTGCCACGTGGGGCGCAAGCATGGGAGTGCCCGCTTTATGCGCCAGATCTTCTCGCTGCCGCCCACGCCGTTGGTGCCTACGTTGAGGCTTATGAAATCACCGGAGAGAAAAATTATCTCGAAAGGGCAGAACGATGGGCAACGACAGGACTTCCCTTCCTGTATCATTGGCATCTGCCAGACCGGCCCGGCATGCACTTCGGTTCTATACCAGTTTTCGGCGCATCCTTCCATACGCACCCATGGTTCGGGGTTCCCGTACAGTGGAACGGGTTGGTCTATGCCTACGCGCTTCAGCAGCTTGCTCGCCACACGGCTGAAAATCGAAGCCAGTTCTGGTCCAAAGTTGCGGAAGGGATTACTGTTAGTGCAATGCACCAGCAGTGGACAGAGGGAGAACTAAAAGGAACATACCCCGACGGCTTCTACGGTTTCTGTACAGAAGGGCGTGCCCCCCATATCAATCCGGAAGACATTATGGTGAACCTCTACGCCTTGCGTGGGCTGGATCCGGATATCGCTACCAGCATTTTACGGGATAAAGACAGCCGGGTTCACGTAAGCAGCGGCGCAAGAGTGGACGCGTTAAATCGTGGTGAATCAGATCGGTTGATCTTTACGCTCCGTTATGTTCAAAACGAGACAAGCCATTCTATCATTACCGGATACGGAAGTTGGTGCGGCGAAATAGCAGCTTCAGCGAAACCCGGTCCCTCTGCAATTCGTACCGGAAGTGGAGAACTTCCCCTTGTCGATAATCTCTCGACTACTGAATCCGGTTGGCTTTATCGGGAGGACAAGGATGTTGTCTTCGTCAAATACAAGCATCCGATGGGGACAACGGAGTTTGAAGTACTTCCTCCCGAAAAAGCAGAATCCACCCCAGAAGCGGCCGAGAGGGATACACCAGCAGAAAATAGAACCGATGATACGGATGCGCCTGAATCCAATCCAGAATAAGTCTACTGAAAGAAACTGTGGCAGATCGAGGACTCTTTATCACATTTGAAGGTACGGATGGGGCGGGCAAAACGACGCAAATTCAGCGTCTATCCACAGAGTTGAGACAGACCGGTTATGATGTATGCCTGACACGCGAGCCGGGCGGTACCCCCATCTCCGAGCAGATTCGTGACATGCTGCTGAACCCAGATCACAGTGAGATGGCAGCGATAACGGAGTTGTTGTTATACGCTGCATCGCGGGCGCAGCATGTATCCGAGGTTATCAAGCCGGCACTGGAAGCGGGGAAGATGGTCATCTCCTCACGGTTTGCAGATGCCACGGTCGTCTATCAGGGCTACGGGCGTGGGTTAGACTTGGAGCGAATAAACCGTCTGAACCGAATTGCAACCGATGGTATTACCCCGGACGTGACTTTTGTGTTGGACCTGCCGGTAGAGATCGGTTTGCAGCGAGTGCAAAAAAGCCGAGGCGGATTGGACCGCCTGGAAAGAGAAAAAATCGATTTTCATCAGCGGCTGCGAGACGGCTACCGGGCACTAGCAAAGCAGGAGCCCCACCGCCTCAAAATTGTTGATGCACAAGCCAGTCCTGAAGGGGTATACGCGCAGATCAAGGCAACGATCCAACCCTTACTACAGAAGTGAAGAACCTTATGCAAGCCCCTATCATCGGACATCAGCAAATTCTCGAACAGCTATACCATGCGATCGCATCAAATCGCGTGGCGGGCGCCTACCTGTTTGTTGGAGTTGCTAATGTCGGGAAAGAGACTGTCGCCCTCCATTTTGCAAAGTCGATTAATTGCCTTTCACCAGAGGAGGGAGCTTGCGGCACCTGTCTGTCCTGCCGCAAAGCCGATGATGGAAACCACCCCGATCTTCAGATTATCCGACCGTCAGGAGCTTGGATCAAGATTGACCAAATCCGCGAATTGCAACATCGAATTATTTATCGACCGCTTGAAGGGGTGCGAAAGGTCTACATCTTGACGGAAGCGGAACGGATGAACCTTGAAGCCGCAAACTGTCTGCTCAAAACCCTTGAAGAACCGCCCGCTGATTCGGTCTTAATCCTCCTGACCACGAATCTGGATGCGCTGCTACCCACCATCCGGTCCCGTTGCCAAATCATTCCTTTCCACCCACTCCTTGTTTCCGACCTTGCAGGGCATCTGATGGAGCGATTCAACATCAATGAAACCCAAGCGTCCTCAATTTCGACCGTAGCCGGGGGGGCGGTTGGTAAGGCATTGGGGCTGCTTCAAGAAGGTGCGGAGTTCGACGAAGAGATCCCTGAGATCATGATGGTCGGCAACAGGCTGGACGCCTTCCGTATCGCGGAAAAATGGACAGCACAACCGGAGGCGCTTGACCACCTCGTGACTTGGTATCGCGATCTAATCATGCTGCATCAAGGGGCTCCCGCAGATCTGCTCACCCATGTCCATCATGCAGAAGAGCTCAGACAACTGGCAACCCATTACTCGCGGTTACAGTTGCAGTCAGCGATCAAGACGATCTTCGAGACGAAAGCCATGCTCCAACGCAACGTCAATGCAACATTGGCTCTGGAGGTGTTAGCTTTGAAACTGTTGCGTAAACCGTAGCAATTTTGAATGTTAAAGTTCATAGACTAAGAGGAGTTAGTCGTGGCGTTAGATAGCTTACAACGTGTTATTGAGAAATTACAGAAAACGATTGAGGCGCATCGTGGATATTTGGCTGGAAATGAAACCCGCACTCGGCAGGTGCTAATCGATCCGTTGCTGCGGAAGTTAGGTTGGGACGTGTCAAATCCGAGTATAGTTCAGCTTGAATATCAGGTGAAGAAGGAATGGGCAGATTATGCTCTGATGCCCAAGGGTAAACCGCTTGCTGTGATTGAAGCAAAAAGACTGGGGACCGATTTAGGTGATCGAATTATGCAGGTACTCAACTATGCGAATGTGGGTGGCTTTCCTTACATGATTCTTACCGACGGTAATAAGTGGGAGATGTACAAGGTCTTCGAGCAAGCCACATTGGAAGAGCGTCTGCTAATGAAGTTGGAATTGTCTCAACAGTCTGCCCATAAGAATGCGAAGCAGGCATTGGCAATGAGGAAGCCAAATCTCACCTCTAAGAAACCAGACTTTAAGCCACCAAAGCGTGCGCCTAAGCGCGATAAGTCACCGAAGCTGCCTAAACCATTAGGACGCAACTGGTATTCCTTCGACTCGGGCAAATGGTATCCGCAATATACCAAGCCAAGCCGGTTGAAGATAGGCAATTACGTTGACGTGGAGGTTAATTATTGGAGGGATGTTATTCATGAAATCGTTGTTTGGCTCGTTAACGAGGAGAAGTTGAATGACAACCACTGCCCAATCGAGACAGGAAAGTGGACCTTTGTTAGTCCTGAAGCAATGAACCGTGATGGCACACCGTTCAAAAACCCACGCCAACTGCCAAAAGGCTTTATTTTGCATCGCGGACTAACGACTGAGGAACAGTGGAGCGGATTACGGAAGATGTTAGATCAACTTCAAGTGGATACAGGCGCAATCCAAGTGTTTTATCAACCAACAGGAAAAACCAGTCGCTAAATGAAGGCAATCTGTCCAATTTGGATTGAATGAATGTAGAGAATGTCAACACGACTTTGGCTTTGAAGTTGCTACGTAAACTGTAGCAATTTTGTGAGAGGATAGCCATGGATTTGATCAAAGCGATGGAACTTTTTGAAGAATTGAAACAGCGAATAAACGAGCACGGCGATTATCTTCGAGAATCCGAGTACAGGACTCGGGTTCTGCTAATCGATCCGTTATTGCGAATGCTGGGATGGAATGTGGAGGACTTCGATTGTGTAGAGATTGAGTTCAGGACTTCACAATCCGTACAAGAACGGGCTGACTATGTGTTGAAGAACGACGAATCAAAAGTTGCTATTGTTGAGGCAAAAAGACTTGGAACCGTTATGAGCTCCACCGAACGACGTCAAGCCAAAGAGTATGCGGATTATGCTGATGCATCTCAATGCGTCCTTACCGATGGTGCGAAATGGATGCTTTACGACTTAGATCAAGGCAGAAATCCAGATAAAATGAAACCGAAGGTTGAATTTGACATTGAAAATGACGTGCCAGAGCAGTTAATTCTGTACAGTCTCACTTTATGGCAACAATGGTTCACTTCTGAAGTCGGTTACTCGTCTGTAAGCAATCTGTTTCTCGGCTCAGGGGTTGGTAATAGTCAATCAGAAACAAATAGGGCTACCAATGAACAGCAAAAACGGCAGCAGCCCGACAACTCTCCAGAAGATTCCGACAACTGGTGTTCCTTTGAATCGGAACTGTATCCGCAGCGTACTAAGCCAACCGAATTGAAAATAGGCGATAGCCCTGGAAAAACTGTTACGAGTTGGACAGCTGCTATTCATAACGTCGTTGTTTGGCTCGCTGATGAGGAAATACTGAGTGCCAGTGACTGTCCAATCGGCACAGAGACGTATACCTTCATCGGTAGCGAAGCGGTAAATCCTAATGGTAACCGATTCAGAAGCCCGCAAACACTGTCGAATGGTCTTATTTTGCAGCGCGGCTACGTAAATACCATAGCACAATGGCAAAAATTAAGGCAGCTCCTGAAACAACCTGAAAAGCAACGTCAAATAAATCCAAGCCAGATTCGAGTGTTTTATAAGCCAACCGAAAAAGCCAAACGCAGTAAGTCATAAAGGAACACAAGATCATGAGTACATTCTACATCACAACACCAATATACTACACCAACGCCGAGCCGCACGCCGGACATGCGTACACAACAATCGCCGCTGACGTGATGGCAAGATACCATCGTCTCAAAGGGGACGACGTTCTTTTTCTAACCGGCGTGGATGAGCATGGGGAGAATATCCAGAAAATCGCTGACCAGAAAAACATCTCTCCGCAGGCTTACTGCGATCAGATCGCCCCAACCTTCACGACGCTTTGGGAAAGGTTGAATGTATCTTATGACATCTTCCTGCGCACAACGAGCGAGCTGCACAAGA
This sequence comes from Candidatus Poribacteria bacterium, assembly GCA_022826645.1. GTDB lineage: Bacteria > Poribacteria > WGA-4E > WGA-4E > PCPOR2b > PCPOR2b. Next base: position 4,841 of record JAJDUM010000048.1, on the reverse strand, counting down.
GCGGCGTAAGAAAACTCCTCAACACGCTTTATGAGACAGGGGACATATATAAGGGCAAATACAACGGGTACTACTGTCGTCCGTGCGAACGCTTCTTCACCGAGAAGGAGCAGACCGAGGATAAAATCTGTCCAATCCACAATCTACCCTTAGAATGGGTCGAGGAAGATAACTACTTCTTCGCGCTTTCAAAGTACCAAGATCCGCTGATCAAACACATCCACGAAAACCCGGAATTCATTCAACCCGAAAGCCGTCGTAACGAGATGTTGAACGTCTTAGAGTCAGGGCTGGAAGATGTCAGTATTTCACGCTCCTCCGTATCGTGGGGTATCCCCTTGCCGTTCGACCCAGAACACATCTCCTATGTATGGATCGAGGCGTTGAGCAACTATGTTACCGCCCTCGACTACGCTGAAGATGGGGCAAGGTTTAACAAATTTTGGCCCGCAAACGTCCACCTGATGGCGAAGGACATCGCTCGTTTTCACGCGATTATATGGCCCGCGATGCTAATGGCAGTAAAACTGCCCGTCCCCAAAAAAGTCGTCGCACACGGTTTCCTGACAAAAGATGGCGAGGCATTGAGCAAAACGCTCGGTATCTTCATTGATATGGATACCGACATCGGGAAGTATGGATTGGATGCGTTCCGGTACTACCTGTTACGCGAGTTCAGTTTCGGAAACGATGGAGATTACCGACCAAGCCGCCTTGATGCCCGCTATAATGCAGATCTTGCAAACGATCTTGGTAACCTGCTCAACCGGACGCTCGGTCTCGTATCCAAAAACTTCGGTGGCATACCGGAGCCGACGACCGCCGGAGAATTTGATGACGAGATTCGAGGGATGGCGCGGGAGACAATCGACAAGGTCGATGCCCTGATGGGCGATCTGGTCTTCGATATGGCGTTGGAAACCATTTGGGAATTCGTGCGCCGGATTAACCGCTATATTCAGCAAACACAGGTTTGGACGCTGGCAAAGTCGGAAGAAACAAAAGGACGTATGGGAACCATCCTCTATAATAGCATGGAAGCCCTGCGGATTGTTGCTGTCCTCACTTCGCCCTTCATGCCCGACACCGCCAATCGCATCCGTCAGCAACTTGGACTCGATGAGAGTTTCAATGACGAAGGATTGGATACCCTCACCGAGTGGGGAGGCTTACCGTCGGGGCTTTCGCTCGGCAAACCCGAACCCATCTTTCCAAGGAAGGATACCAAGAAATCGAAGCAGGAGAACAAACAGAAACCCGCCCCGACGGAGCAGCCCGCCGATGACAACCTAATCTCCTTCGATCAATTTCAGGAACTCGATCTGCGTGTCGCGGCGGTCATCGCTGCCGAACGTATCCCCGACGCGGATCGCATCCTTAAGCTACAGGTCGATTTGGGCAGTGAAAAGCGTCAAGTTGTTGCCGGCATTGCGGAGCATTACGCCCCCGAAGATCTCATCGGAAAACAGATTATTCTGGTCGCCAATTTGCAACCTGCCAAGATAAGGGGTATTGAATCACAGGGGATGCTGCTTGCAGCCGAAGGTGGGAAAGAGTTAGCGATAGTAACCCTTGAGAAGCAGATGCCGCCGGGCGCACAAGTTCGATAACTAGTGAAACGTGATGCGTGAAACGTGAAAACCGCCTCGTTGTTCTTCGTAGGGGTTGGGTTTCCCAACCCACGTTGGGCGAGGGAACCTCGCCCCTACGATTACAGGCACGTCTCACGTAAATGTCAACATTGCCCAGCAACTTGAGTTAAAACAGTCCAGAGATCGAAACCCGTTGCGAATTTCCGAGGTCATGTGCGTTGAAGGCGTAATCTGCGAAAAGCGCAACTTCGCCAAAACGGAGGCGTATGCCAGCGCCAGCCGCGAGTTTACTCCCCTCTGCGCCCATCCGGAGCGCAACCGCGTCAAATAGCCAATACTCACCACCAACACGGACAACCCTTTCATGGGCTCCAGTTGTTTGCAAATCTTTCCGATCTGTTTCCAAGTCGACACCAAACGTTGCCTTACCAATCACCGGGAGTGAGATGCGGTAAGACAAACCGAACCGAAACCGACGATCGCGGGTGAATACCGGTTCGTCAGGGGTATCCCAGCGGATTTGCGTGCCGGTCGCATCCACCAATATAGCACCGACATAAAGCCCATCAACCGGCTGAAGCATCAGCCCAAGATCCAGTCCGAACCCGTTCCCGCTGTTTTCAAAGAGTGATTGCCTGAGTAATTTTAGGTTTCCGCCGACCGAGAGACGAGAGTGAACCTGACGCGCGTAGGAGATTAGCAGCGCGTTGTCTGCATTGCTGAAATATCCCGCTACTTCGGGACGATCGATGTATAGTTCACCGGGGTCCTTAACCCCATCGCCATCCTTATCGAGAAAGTCCCCCAAACGCCCATTGCCGTTGATATCCACGAACGTGGTATGTGGGATATCATCCACACCGAGCCGAATCCAGCTGACCCCCACGCTCCCAATGCCTTCGACCCCTTGGACATAACTGGCAAAACTATACGCGACCAATCCCTTACTAAGAAAGCTGCCCTGCCCTGTGCTGAAGGAATCGGAATACATCGTGGCAAAAGCGCGCCTTGGAATCTGAACAAGTCCGGCGGGATTCCAATACACTGCCGTTGCATCGTCCGCGATAGATACAAAGCTACTTCCCATGCCCAATGCACGTGCGCCGACACCGTGACTGAGAAATTCTGCTGCGTGGCTGCCCTCTTCTGCGATCGCGCCCTTCGACACAGCGGCGAAACCTAGAGCAACAGCGAACAAAAAGACAACGGGACCTTTTTCACGCATAAAAGCCTATGATATTGGACATACCTAAAATCTAAACCGTGTCGTATTACCTCATCACAGATTTGTATGTGAAACTCAAGATGTGAAAAATAGTGCACTTCACGTTTTACGTTTCACGCTTCACACAATTAGACATACATAGATTATTCTGCAGCACTCACAGCAATCTTGATTACCATATCGCCTTCGAGTCGGTAGGTGCCGTTGAGTGCGTCAAACCCATCGCGGACGCGGGAAAGCGGCAACTCATGGCTTACCATATCAGCAAACGGGAATTCCTCCTTCTCAAGGATCGGCAATCCACGCACAAAGTGTTCGGGTCGGCTGCCCCAGATCGCTTCGAGGCGGATATTCTTGCGCATCAGCAGTTGATTGATATTGAAATCGATCGATCCCATATCCACAAAATGCCCAACCTCAACGAAGGTGCCGCTCTGTTTCACATAGCCCAAGCCTTCAGGGGTAGCGGGCAAAAATCCCGCGCATTCAAACACGACATCCGCTCCTTCTCCGCGCGGTGTCTCGGATCTGACCAACTCCGTACGTTCCTCGGCAGAGGGGACAGCCTCAATGTCGATGGTAACATCCGCACCCATCCGCTTGGCAAGTTCCAATCGTCTCGCAGGACCACCGACGACAATGAGTTTCGCTGCACCACTGATCTTCGCACAGATTAACGTGACTAATCCGATCGCTCCTGCGCCCTGCACCACAACGGTATCACCAATTTCCACGTTACCGCGCATCACTGCATGTACACCCACCGTAAACGGTTCCGTCATCACAGCAGCCTCCGGAGAGGCGCTGGTTTTGATGAAGCAGGTGTTTGGATAGGAGAGGTAGATGTAGTCGGCGAACCCACCCCGAAAGTGGGGCGCATCATCTGGATTCCACTGGAAACCGTAAGCTCCATAACTTGTCCCCGGTGCGAGGATAACGCGGTCTCCCTCCTGAATCGGATTTCCCACGTAGTCTGTTTTTACGCCTTCACCAATTGCATCAATGACACCGACGTTCTCATGACCGAGTAGTACCTCTCGATCGAACCCGTTCTGCCAGTTGTGCAGGTCTGTTCCGCAGATCCCTGCCAACTCCTGTCGTAACAGCACCGTGTTCGGTGCCGGATCCGGCACAGGATATTCTCGAACATCAAAATCCTGTCCGTGTGCTACAACCGCTCTACCCGTTCTTGCCATTTTTCTTTCCCCTTGTGTGATTTTGCGAAAAGGCTTATAATACGTCCAAACCATCACGATTATACAAGAGTTTATGTGGGAGAGCAACGGAAAAATACGACCACGATTGGGGAAGAACAAGATGCGTACGATTGAGGTTGCTAAGAAAAGGTACGAACTTGCCTCCCTTTGGGAAAGATGGTACGGACAATTTTTAGACGCAGTAATTTACTGCTTCATCATTATCGTCGTAGTAGTACTGGCGGCGTATGCTGGGCATGCAGAGGTTGGCGCTGTAATGGGTATAATTTTGTCCCTTCTTTATTACCTATTTCAAGACGGGTTGCGAAATGGGCAGAGTTACGGCAAAAGAATCGCGAAAACAAAGGTGATTGATTTGAGAAATGGATCGCCTTGCACGTTTGGACAGTCCTTTCTTCGCAATCTCTTAATTGCGATTTTAGGGTTCATTGACTGGATCTTTATCTTCGGGGAAAAGCGGCAAAGACTTGGCGACAAGTTGGCAAAGACTCTAGTTGTCAAGTCTACAGCGGAATCAGCATCAGAATCAGCAGATTTATCGGACAACGGGGGAGACCGCACTCTTTAGGAATCGCTGCCAAACGACTTTCGCATCTCGTAGAATGAGCATCCTCCCATACGCAAAAAGCTAAGAATAACAGCAAGGTGAAGGCAGTCCTATTTCTACCTAGTACACTGTCCAATAATTTTTGCACTTATTATGTATTTGTGTTATCGTTTGATTCCAATCTATTCTTTGAGATTCAATTCACCTTCACCCCATGGAGTCTTCGATGCCTACTTACAAACATCAAGTGGTCTTATCCC
>JAJDUM010000126.1 GCA_022826645.1 Candidatus Poribacteria bacterium | reverse complement strand
CGCCAGTATCGAACGTCTGAAAAGAGACTCGGTAAACATCAACGAATACTCTCTCGACGAAACAAAGGCAGTAACCGCAAAAAGAAACAGCGTGAAGTGGTCGCCCGATGCCATCAACGGATAGCCAATCAACGCAAAGATTTTCAGTTCAAAGCTGCACATCGTGTCATGGGCAAATGTGATGAGGTTGCCGTTGAGAACCTGACCATCACGAATATGTTAAAGAATCACTACCTCGCAAAGAGCATATCCGATGCTGCGTGGGGAGGCTTTCTATTGAAACTGCGAAGCAAGGCTGAAAGTGCCGGTAAGCAGTTGACGAAGATTAAACCTCACCATACCAGTCAGAAATGCTCAAGTTGTAATGAAATTGTGCCTAAACAGTTGTCGGATCGTGTCCATGACTGCTCCCATTGTGGACTGGTTTTGGACCGAGACCATAACGCTGCGATAAACATCAAAAAGGCTGCTGTAGCCTTGCGTGGAGGGACGGTGGATACTATCACCCCCGAAACTCTTGAAAGAGAAAGAAGCGCAGAACCTTGTAAATCCTAAGGGACGGAGGCTTCAAACAAGCCCCAACCCTTCAGGGTGGGGTAACTGACCAGCACTAAGTCCCTGCTTTAAGCGTGATGATGTCCGTTTTGATAGTGAGAACGGAGCAGGTCTATGCCGAAATCATCTTCGATATGCCGCCAGACAGTGTGGATATGGTTAGCATCATTTTGTGTGTTGTCATATTCCACGAAGAAGAAGGGACCATGAAGGCGGTAGTAATGCGGCTCTCCACGATTTGCCGGTCCTGCCCAAGCGAAGTGGATATCATTTATATCTGCATCGCGTAGTTTCCGTCCCTCAATTTTTGCCAATTGCTCAGGAAGCCGATCAATGTACGTATCGATGAGCTGCACGAGAACCTCACGTTGTCCGGTCGTCATCGACTCGACTGCTAACCCCTCAGCAGCGTCAAGTTCGACTTTTGGAACGTCTCGTGTCAGGATATCCGCAGGTGCCGTTTCGTTGATAACCGTTTTGTTTTTCTGATCCGAATTGAGAGATCCCAAAAGCTGCCTGGCAAGATCCTCTTCCGCAGACAATATCCTCAGGCCCTTATCGGGTCCATGCCGAACCTCTGCGGGATTGGACCCAAAGAAGAACGGATTTGGCGTAATCAATTCCCGGTTCACAACCGTAAAATGCAGTGAGACGTGGTGCCCCTCCGCCCGCCATCCCCAAGGACCATGATTCGTCGGATCTCCAAAAACGCTGAAGGCGTAAAGCTCAGGATCCCGGGCGAGCTGTGCCACCCCTTCCATCCGTTCCTGCTCACCGAGCGTGGCTTCCAAATCGATGATCGCCGTTGCTTTTTGATATCCATTTCTGCTTAGTCCGGTAGCAAGCAGATTGAATGCCGCATCCCGCTGCTTCTGATTCATTTCTTGGAGATATACCCCTTTGCGATCGAACATTTCGCGTGGAATATAATGCCAGCGTTGACGCTCAGCATCTTCAAACGCAAATTCCGTCTTCCTCCGCAAATCTGGCGTCAAGGTATCTAAAAAATTCGCACAAGCAATCGCCATCCGCTCGGCTGTCTCAGAGGCAGGAACCACTATAGATGTCGGCGAAGTGTTATGTGTATGTTCTGTCATATCGAAATCTCCTTTGAAGGGTAAGAGGGCTTTACAGTCTATCACGCGACTTTTCGCAGGCGTTGGCTCCCATGTTCACGCGCAATCCGTGCATCGAAATCAATCTCAGAACGGTTGGACATGCCGAGATTGATGCCATGGGCGATCTTTAACTCAAATCCCCAGCGTATCCAATCCTCAAGTTCTGATTCAGGAATGTTTCCCGCTGCGATGACTTTCATAATGCTAAGTCCTTTGCCGAGATCATAAGCCCGTTGAAGGTACTCCAGATGCCGATCCAACGGACCACCGTCTAACATTCTCCCCTCTTTGTTCGCCGTTGCTAAGATGACCTGAATCTCAGGGTGATCGATGACGGCGTCCATCACAGGTCCCGTGAAAAGGTGAGTTGAGCAACCCGTGACACGGATAATCCCCTTGCTTTTGGCGTCCAGTAATGCTGACAGCGCACCCTCCCGAGATTCCGAATCTTCGGGCGAGGAAACACCGTGTAGCAAGAGCACGTCAATGTAATCAGTTCCCATTTCTTGGAGGGAGCGTTCAATACTCTTGTAGGCACCCTCGTAATCCTTTGCCCCGGTTTTTGTTTGGATGACCACTTGGTCGCGCTCAAGTCCCTTCAACGCCGCACCCAGATGTGGTTGGCTTCCATACCCTTCAGCCGTATCCCAGAAGGTAATTCCCTGATCAAATGCTTCACGCAGCAAATCGCCGCCCTCTGCGTAACTGGCACAGACTTTATTGAGATGCCCTGCTCCAAAGCAGAGGCGTGAGATTTCGAGTCCAGTGTTTCCATATTCAAGACGTTCCATGTTGCCCTCCTTCACTCTAAAAGCCCGTTTTCCTTATACCATTTGGCATTTGGATACAGAGCCATTACGGATGTATGTTTCAGGAACCCCAGTTTTCTATAGAAGCCCTCCTGCCCAATCACACAGGCGAGAAGTACTTTTTCAGCGGTTAATCTTTCAGACATTGCGTTCATTATACGTGTTCCGAGACCTTGCCGTTGAAATTCCGGTAGCACAACAATATCACAGATGAAAGCGAAATACTCCCCATCAGACAATGCCCGTCCTGCGGCAATCAACTGAGTGCGGCGATATGCAAAGCAACAGACTTGACTCTGTTTGTAAGCACGCTGTAACCGCTCTGGATCGTATGTGCCTAACGGTGCCAAGCGGTACACTTCAGCCAACTCTGCCCAATTAACAGAATCGGTTGAATACGCAAGTGTGATGTCGTCCATGTTAATTTTCTTCACTTTCCCAACCTTACCCGTCTGAAGGCTCGCCATCATACCGTTTTCCATCTCTTGCAACCCACAGCCTATCAGTAAAAGGTTCGTTATTTCTTGCGTTTCTCGTGTGAGCGGGTATATACTGAATAATATATGCCTTGCGGACACCCTCCGTCAGATTGGGACCACTCCGATGGAAAAGCAACGATGAGAAAACCGCCATACTCCCCTTTTTCAGCGGCACGGAAACCCCCGGATTTTCGCCAGCGTATCCGACCTGTCCCAACACTGTTCGCTCATGCGGTTGTGTGCCGAGCTTATGAGTTTCGGGCAGCACCCAGATGCAGCCATTTTCCAGCGTTGAATCACTGAGTGCCAACCAGCAGGTGTAATATTGTTCCGGATCGAGTGGTGTATATCCGTTATCTTGGTGCCACGGAAACTCTTGGGGTGTTTCGGGATATTTGAAGACCGCCTGGTTCCAGTAGAGACGGACATTTGGACCGATGAGATCTGTCGTCAGTTGGACAAATTTATCCTGTTTGACAAAGGATAGGATCTTCTCGTTCTTTTCCGCAATGAAAGAGGTAAACACGATCTCGTCCGGACGACTAATCCCCTTTCCGCCAGCCGCCCTAAGTTGTTGATTCGCTTCGTCAACATATCTTTCGATCTCAGCGGTGAGATTGTCGATCTCCGCCTCGCTGAAGATATTTTCAAGGATGAAAAATCCTTTTTCTTCAAACCGCTGCTTCTGTGCTTCACTAATCCGCATATTTTCCCTCTGTGAATATAGAGACTAATTTCACGATAGTTTAGCAGCACGAAAAAAAACAATCAAGCGGAAAACATGGTGTGCAGAACGTCTTGCGTGGCTATAAATAACGATGCGCAATATCAAACTCACAATCGAATACGACGGCACAAATTACCACGGTTGGCAGATTCAACCCAATGCAATAACGATTCAAGCAGCCATCCAAGATGCGCTCGAAAAAATTACCAAGACGCAGACGCAAATCATTGGGGCAGGGAGGACAGATACAGGGGTACACGCCGCCGGTCAGGTTGCCAATTTCCATACCCGCTCCCAAATCCCGCTGCTCTCGTTTCAGAAAGCCCTCAATGCAACCCTGCCCCGGGACATCGTCATTGCTGATGCTGAAGAGGTTCCGCCGGACTTCCACGCCCGATTCAGCGCGGTGAGTCGGACCTATCGGTACACAATCCTCAACCGTGCCTATCCTTCCGCATTGCTACGGAACAGCACCTATTTTGTCCCTCAACCAATTGACGTGCAAGGTGCAGACACAGCCTGTCGATCACTCGTTGGTAAACAGGATTTCTCTTCCTTTCAACGCTCCGGCAGCGAGCGGATTAACCCAATCTGTGAGCTCTACAAATGCCGATGTTGGCAAGAGGATGATTTGATCTGTTTTGAGATTGAAGCAGATGCTTTCCTGCGGGGGATGGTTCGTGCGATTGTTGGCACTGTCTTGAAACTGCACGACAAACACGATGGTGTCGATCAGTTAAACGAAATCCTTGATGCACGAGAGAGGTCGACCGCTGGGACTTCCGTACCGCCACATGGTCTGTCGCTCCTACGTATAAAATACTGATATTTGTGTGTAAGATGTGTGAAATTTCGTGCAGTATCAAAAAATCGGTTGGCACATTCCTTGCCCGGACGCCATTGACTTTTTACCCCTAAAAAGGAGTGTGCCATGAACCGAATGAACGCCTCAAGGTTTGCTTTGGTTAAATTTGGAATGGTGCTGGTTGCTTTGTTAAGTGACGTGATTTCCTTAACAAACCTTCATGCACAAGTGCGCCCAAAGATGCAGATTGCTTTTGTCTCCAATCGGGATGGAAACTCTGAAATCTATGTAATGGATGGACGCGGAAAAACTCTCCGCAATCTAACAAATAATCTTAATACTGACAGGGATCCAGCGTGGTCTCCTGATGGTCGAGAGATTGTTTTCAGCTCCTTCAGGCACGGCGGGAAATCGGCTATCTATGTGATGCGTGCTGATGGGAGGAACCTCCGCAGGTTAACAAACAATCCTGATGGTGCTGGTCAACCTGCTTGGTCCCCTGATAACCGTCAAATTACCTTCTCATCCTATCGCTATCACGCCGGGGATTCAGGTCCCCAAATCTATATTATGCAAGCTGATGGTGCAAACCTTCGCAGACTCACCGATCATTCCGCATTGGACTACTACCCCGCTTGGTCCCCTGACGGACGTAGAATTGCTTTTCAGTCAGATCGAAACCGGCTTGTATGGCTAGATGATGACATCTACGCCATGGACACTAATGGAAAGAACATCCGAAACTTGACAGAACACCCTGGACGTGACCGACATCCCATGTGGTCTCCAAATGGTGACCAGATCGTGTTTGCTTCTATACGGGTCGGAAATTTTGGCGACGGAAACTTTGATGCTGGAAACTACGACATTTACATTATGAACGCTGACGGAAAAAACATCCGTCGTCTGACAAAAGATCCAAGCGATGAGATTCTGCCCGCTTGGTCCCCCAACGGCAAAAAAATCGTCTTTTCCTCAGACCGGAAGGGAAATTCTGATATCTATATGATAAATGCCGACGGGACTAGCCTTCGCCAACTTACAAACCATCCAGCAGATGACTGGGGACCAACTGTTACTCTTTCTGTTTCTCCAGTAGGTAAGCGAACGACAGTGTGGGGAAGGTTGAAGCAAGGTCGCAAATAAACTCGCACCAAATCGTCACCAACCGGTAGGGTGAATTTGCCCAATTCCGTGCAGTAACAATGTTCGAAACCGTGAAAACGTGGCTTTTTGGATTGGCATACAATCTGCACTGCATGACAACACTCGATAATTTAAGGATAAAGGTATGAGTGTGTCATGAAATTACCCACGATTGTCATTGGATCTCACCGGGTGAGCCGTCTGATCATTGGTGGCAACCCATATAGTGGCATCTCCCATCACTCTCCTGCAAAGTCAAAGGAGATGGAAGACTACTACACCGCTGATCGGATTATGGCAGATCTGCGCGAAGCAGAACGGTGCGGGATCAACACCGTGCTGGCGCGGGCGGATCGCCACATTATGCGGGTCCTAAATGACTACCGCAACACTGGTGGAAAGATCCACTGGATTGCACAGACAGCGAAGGGAAGTGAGTACGCCGATCTAGCCGCACATATTCAGCTGATTGCCCGTTACCAGCCAATAGCCATATACCATCACGGAGGAACCACGGATCAGCTTTACGATGCAGGAAAGTTGGATACACTGCATGATGGGTTAAAACTGATCCGGGATTTGGGACTCTCTCCCGGCGTGGGGACGCATGATCCGGATATTCTGAAACAGTGCTATCACGAAGGATACGATGTTGATTTCTACGTTTGTGCGCTTTACAATCACACCCGCCGCCGTGAGATGTATCTTGATGCGGATCGAGGTGCAGCGATCGCAGCAATCCAAGCTGTGCATCTTCCGGTGATCTCAATTAAAGTCTTGGCTGCGGGCAGAAGCGAACCGCTACCAGCGTTTCAATTCGCACTTGAGCGTATCAAGCCGATCGACGCAGTAGCAGTTGGGATGTATACGAAAGATCATCCAGATCAGATTTGTGATAACGCGACACTGATTAGCAGTCTCATTAAGGAAGGAAGACGCCCCTTGTGAAAGAACAATCAGAGTAGTTAGGTTCTCTTGATATTTGATAAATTCAATCAATCCTGCAATCCTGTGTACTTGAGACATCTCTGGACTTTAGTCGGTCGTAATACGGAAGGACCTGACTGATTAACACACGCTTGAGATTTTATAGAATTCTTTAAAAAGTGTTAAATTTTGTTAGATTCTGTTAAGTTTTCGTGCCATTTTGACACGGTGAGCCAAACGGAGGCGCCTCGAAATCATTTGGAATAATCGCTTGGGACCTCGGTGCATCACTCAATAATTAAGGTGTTTGCCCAACTGTCGACAGCAAGATGTTAACAAACTTCATTATCTGTTTTTCTATATAAGCCAGACTATAACTCCCCAAAAGGATAACCAATGAAGCGCATTTTAGAACCCGAAGTTATGGATACCCGCGAAGAAGCAGAGGCTTATGATGCTATGGATCACACTGCTGTCAATATAGCATTTGTAGAGCGCGTGGTTCAACTCGGTGCGAGCCAAGGGCATTTTCTTGATCTCGGAACCGGTCCCGCCCAAATTCCTATCTTTTTAGCCCAGCGTTGCCCCAAAATCCAAATTACCGGTATTGACCTCTCAGTCAACATGCTTACACTCGGCGAGCAACATGTTGCTGAAGCCGGGTTAGCGGATCGGGTTACATTGGAATGTGTTGATGCGAAAACTTTGCCCTATCCCGATCAATCGTTTGATGGCGTGATTTCCAACAGTATTATCCACCACCTTCCCGATCCACTGACTGCCTTTCGCGAGATCAGTCGTGTCGTTCGTCCCGACGTTTTAATTCTTATCCGCGACCTGATGCGTCCTGATACGCCCCAAGCCGCCCAAGCCCTTGTTGACCGCTACGCTGCTGACGACACCCCCTACCAACAGAAACTCTTCTACGATTCCTTCCTTGCTGCGCTCACCATTCCCGAAATCGAGGTAATGCTCGCTCAAACTGGTCTTACTGATGCTATTGTTGTTCAAAGCTCAGACCGGCATTGGTCTGTTGAACGCTCCACACCATAATACAACCCGCTTCCGCATTAGGGTTTAAGTTCGGTTTAAGTTCGATTGAAATCCGATATAATGGTGCGCGGCTGCTTGAGCCACACCGGTGTCGGGCATGGATAGCCTTTTTCACTTTCAATTTTTCCCGATGCGTGATAAAATAAACAAAAATGCGTAACGGGAGAACTAATGAAAATCAGTCAATTTTTGCGTAAGTTCCGAGTGCTGGGTATAGTGCTTTTGGTCTTACTAGTGACCGGAATCGGGACGGGCTATTATTTAACACGTCAGTATCCTAAAGAGTGGAATTACTGGAAGAATCTTTCCGGATCTGAAAAACGCCGTGCAATTAGCTTAGAGACAAAGCGATTTTGGAAGAATCTTTTCCCTCCGGCACCGCAACCCGAACGCTACGCACACGTTACTGCGGAAACACTGGACCATTCAATGCGTCTTGGTGCCGATTGGATCATCAATATGCAGGAACATCACGGACGTTTTAAATACTGGTATGATCCCGTTAATGATAAGTTCAGCACTGAAGATGATGATAACTTTTTGCGTCAAGCAGGCACCTCATTTTCGCTGGCGTTGGTTTATGAAATGACAGGAGATCTCCGCTATTTGGAGGCGGCAAGGAAGAGTGTCCAGTACCTGTTGGCTTTCACAGAGTCGCTTGATACCGATAAAGCGTACTTCCTTTTCCGTCGGAGGGCAAAGCTCGGTGGGATTAGTCTCCCAATGTTGACGATGCTCAAGATTCGTCAGCTAACGGGGACGACTGAATTTGATGAGACCTTGATCAAGCTGGCAAACATGATCCTGTTCCTACAGGAAAAATATAACACCGGTCAATATAAAAGCACCTATGTATATTTCGGCGATTATGAGTATGAAAAAAGCTCTGGTTGGGAGTCGAAGATCTATCCCGGTGAGGCACTCTATGCACTAGCAGGCATGTACCAAGCTTTCGGAGATGCCCGTTATAAACAGAGCATGGATTGGGCGTTAGAATTCTATTATGGAGAAAAATGGAAGTCGCATGCGTTCCTCCCGTGGACTATTTCCGCTTTCACATCACTCTATGAGCAGACCGGTGAACAGAAATACGTCGACTATGTTTTTTTCTTGAGTGACCAACTCCTAACGCAACAAAATTTGGATGCCGATGACGAGACTTATGGTAGTTTTCACAGCAAGCCATCCGCAAATACAGGAAGTTACATGGAGGGACTGGGAGATGCCATTCATGCTGCACGACTGACGGGGGATGAGCGCCGGTTGCGGCTCTATCAAGAACGCGCCAAAATGGGGTATCGCTGGCTATTCATGCTGCAATACGGAGAAACTGATGCTGCTGCTCTCAAGCGTCCCGATATGGCACAGGGTGGTTTTCGAAAAACCCCCACTGTTTCTCAATTGCGAATTGATAACACACAACATGCTATCAGCAGTTTTGCAAAGGGGCTACGCTTTATTTATCAAATACCGCCTACCGTGCAAGCTGTCGATTACGTTCAGTAGGGTATTATGAACAAAAACAACACAGGTCCGAACATGAAAACGAGAAAACTGTTACACCACATCACCTTCGTAGCAAGGACAATAGGTATTGTAATATCTTGTGCACTACTGCTGCTCTCTTGTGATTTTAATCGATCTAAATCGATCAACCGTGCGGTTCTTGACCGTTCACTCGAACTGGGCACACAATTCATGCTCAACCACCAAAAACCAGAGGGCAATTTTACCTACATTTACGATTGGGTTAAAAAAACTTACGACCCCGGCGACAATCAGGTCCGCCAAGCTGGGGCAATGTGGGGATTAGCAGTGATATATAGCGCTACGCCAACCCCGGAAATAGGCGCAGCGGTTGAGAAATCGATGGACTTCTTCGTCCAGAACTCAAAACTTACTCCCGACGGTCAACGTTATGTAGCCTATCCGGGAGAAGGAGCCGGACGTATAGGAACTGTGGCACTTTGTGCGCTTGCTCATATTGATTACCTGCGTGCTGCTAAATCTCAGATTTCTGAGGAAAAATTTCAAAACTATCGACAGCTTCTTGAAGAATATCTTGAATTTCTCATCAGAGCGCGAATACAAACGCCCCCGAAAGCAGGACTTTGGCATCAAAGCTACAGTTACTCCAGCGGACACCCTTATGGGCAGCCCTCTCCCTACTTCGATGGCGAATCCCTTCTCGCGTTGGTTAAAGCAGCAAAGTATATGGGACGCGAAGATCTGCAGCCAATTATCATCGCCTCTGCTGATGAGGGGTATCATCACAATATTCAAGAAGCGCTCCAAGAAGATCCAGATTCCTCCACAACCAAGGGATACTATCAGTGGAGTTCTATGGTTTTCTTTGAAATCGCCACCTCCGGCTGGCCCAATACGGAAAAGTATGGCGATTACGTTATTGAGCTTGCCAACTGGATGATAGATGTTCACAAGACCCTCAAAAAGACGCGTAATACCGCCTATGCGTATGAAGGCATTGTCCACGCGTACCAGTTAGCAGTGCAGCGTAACGATACTGAGCATATCAAGAAATTCGCCCATGTTATTAAGACTGGCTTGACAAAATTGACTTCGTGGCAGGTCGGCAGTCCGCTGATGAACGATTTCATACGCAGTCAGCCAACAGATGATCCGCTTGCGATAGGCGGGGTACAGAACCATAGTCGCGAATCTCCCTTGCGGATTGATGTCGCTCAGCATCAGATGCACGCGGTTATTCTGGCACGCCGTTATGTGTACAAGTAAATTTTCCCACTCCGAATTATTACAAATTTTCTGACATTATTACTGTCGATAGTGTTTCCCTTCAACCTATGTTACGCGATTGAAGGCAAAACGCTACGATTGACAATGGATTATGTCCGGACAAGAATTTTGGTTCACCCTCGCGTCAGTTGACGGCGTGGGACCCATGCGAATTAAGCGTTTGCTCAACCGCTTCGGGACAATTGAGGCTATCTTTGATGCAGAACTCTCCGAGATCGCGCGGATGCCACTATTTAACCCGCTGCTGGCAACGCGAATCCTGAAGGCACGGATACGGGTTGCTGAATTCCGCCGCCACATTAAGTGGTTCAAAGGTCGCGGTATTGATATTCTCTGTGTCGAAGAGGAAAGCTATCCGACGCAACTCAAGGAAATCCCAAACGCCCCGCCAATCCTTTGTAAAAAAGGAAATTTGTCTGAAGTCAGTGAGAAAACCGTCGCTATTGTTGGCGCAACGGATCCCACACAATCAGGAATTTTAACGACCCTTGAACTTTCAAGGCGTCTTGCTCAAGCGGGACTGATGATCGTTAGTGGACTTGCCAAAGGGATAGATACCTCTGCACACTTAGGAGCATTATACGCTAATGGTACAACTATTGGTATCGTAGGAACCGATCTACTTTCGATCTACCCGAGCGAAAACCGAGAACTCGCAGATCGGATACGTGAGAACGGTGCACTTTTTTCCGAACACGCTTTTACAACCCAACCAACACCCGCCAATCTTATCCTTCGGAATCGGCTCATCAGTGGACTGGCAATAGCGACTATCGTTATCGAATCGAAAGAGAATGGCGGCGCAATTCGCACAGCAGAGTTTGCTCTGGAACAGGGGCGTCTTGTGTTTGCCTGTAATTGGAAGGGGCATTCTCGACTAAGTGAAGGACCACGCAAACTCATTCAGCAGGGCGCTTATCCTATCTCGCCGGATCAGCTGGATAAGATCGTTGAGGTTTTATCGGATCCTGACTGTGTAGAAAAGATTCAATCCGCACAACTTACAGGAGAGCAAATGGATCTCTTCTAAGAATAAAATAGTTGGACTTCGTGCCCGATGAATCAACAAACCACTCCAAATTTTGAGGTTGAGTCCCGTTTTTTCAAACAAGGACTGTCGACTGCTACCCCTGTTTTTCAGCGAATCTAGGCAGTTAAATATGTTGATTTAGATAGTGTTGTCGATAATATTGCCTTTTTTCGATTTTTTCACTTTACTTTTTTTGCAAAGTTTGGTAGAATATCGCCCATCAAACATTTAGTAATCAAAATTTGAAAAAAATGTGAAGATTTCTCTTTACAAAAATCACAAAGTTTGATAGGCTAAATGGAGAAACAACGTTTAACCTGCGTTGTGGCCACACGCGGGAAGCTTTTCAAAAGTATGAGAAGGTTACCGCGAGTAGAGACGCAAAGGTCAAATGACCATTTTGTGAATGCTTTTGATGTCTGGCTTCGTTGGAAGCAAGTTACCACTTTTCAGTCGCAACTCACTCTTGCCAGAACGGAGTCAATTGGACTTAAGGGGTTCTCGCAAAAACGAGAAGCACATAAAGTTCATCTGACATAAGATTCATAAACCTTAGCATACGGAAAATGAGTTGCGGCAAACAACAGGAGACACGAAACAAATGTATCAACTCACGCAGCACAAATTCTGGGGCGTACTAGCCCTTATAATATCCATCATGTTTGTTGCCTTCATGGTCACCGGTTGTGGTGGCGATGGCAATAATGATGATGATACTGCAAATGATGATGACGACGCAGCAAATGATGATGACGATGACGCGGGACCACCTCCTGCGACAACGGTCATGGTCGATCCAGGTGCTGGTGGCACAGTTCCGTCAAACCAGCAATTCTCACTGACATTTGATCAGGGTGTAACCGCGGCGACAGTCAATGGTACTGCAGCTACCGGAGCTGGCCTCAATTGGACAGCATCTCCCGCCCTGTCGGAAGGTTCCGCAACTCTGAATGTTGAGTGGACAAACCGAGACGGCTCCACCGGCTCTAAAGCGGTTGGTCCTTACACCGTTTCTGACCCGGATGTGACTGCTCCTGCCATCGCAAGTGGTACAGTGGCTGATGGCGATGCAGATGTTGACCCCGCGCCAATCAATGCGGGTGGTTTCCGGTTTGACTTCGACGAAGCTGTCACAGGAAGCGTTAAGCTGACTGACGAAGCTGGTGCGGATCTCAACTGGATTGCAAACGTGGGTGGTCAGACAGCAACGTTGACCGCGGTTGCCGGACAGGAACTGGCCAACGAGACAACCTACAAGGTTGAAATCGATGTCCAAGACGGTGCTGGCAATAAAACCACCGCGTCGCTCACCTTCGTCACCAAACCGAAAGAGTAAATAAGCTTTTCTATTTTCGGTCTTAATATTTGAAAAAAGGGCAACGTGTCATAGGCATGTTGCCCTTTTTTTTTACGCTTAGAATTTTCAAACTATACAAGTCCCATACAAGCTTGTCAAGAAAATCACCATTAAAGGACTTTACAAGGAATACGGAATCTGATAAAATGAGTTCGCACGACAAATTTCTAAAAAACTAGGACTTACGCACTTGAACACTCAAAACTTTGTAGTTAAGAAACGGGCAACTACAGTAAGGTCTTAGGTTTGTAGTAGCGCAATTCATTGCGCGTCCGGACGGGCGATAAATCGACCTACTACAAACTGAACTGTGTAACTCCTAAAAAACATTAAAATTTATCAAATTTTTTGAACGGTTCTTGAGGTTCAGTTGTCTAAACAGTTGAGAGCAACAAAATCAGGGAGAAAGTTCTGTGGAACGAATCGAAACGTTGCTTATTGATGAACTCCGTGAAGGAGACATGGCAGCACTAGCGATTCTGGTTGAAAAGTACAAATGGCTCGTTTATCGGGTCGCGGTTCAGATTACAAAAAACCATGAAGACGCGAATGATGTCATGCAAGATACGTTTCTGAAAGTGTACGAATCTATTCACAGCTTTCGCAAGGACGCTGCTTTCGAAACATGGCTTTATCGTATGGTCGTCAATCACGCCACGAATCTTGTTAAACGTCGGGAGCGCCGTCGCGAATCACCGCTTTCAGGCACTAACGAGGCGGAGATTCATCCGGATCTGAGACGAGCTACAGATTTAGCAAATAATCCTCACCTAAACTTGGAAAAAAAAGAGCGGCAAAGATGGGTGGCCCAAGCGATAAATAGCTTGCCACTCAAGCAAAGAACCGTTGTTATTCTTCATGAGTTTGAAGGTCTGACACATCCAGAAATTGCTTCAATTCTCAACTGCTCCGAGGGGACAGTACGTTCCCGTTTGCATTACGCTAGACATAAATTGAGAGATTTGTTGAAGCCTTATGTGGACGCAACAGATTTTCCTCTAACAACAAAAGATAACTAAAACCACAAGTGTACCCAAGTTGTTGCGCAATTTGCCTTGGTATGTAGTAGAGATATAGCGAGGAAAACATGAAACCTCAATGTCGTTCAATTCAACGGTGCTTGTCTGATTATATAGACTACACACTTTCTGCTCGGCAAACCATAATCGTGGGGCAACATCTGCGATTTTGTCGGGATTGCCGACTTGAATTGGAATCTTTGCGACGGACAGAGGCGCTGCTTCGTGTTCATACCCCTCCACAGCCGCCAGAGGGGTACTACGATCAGTTTGGGGAACAGTTGCAGCGGCTGATTGAGAAGCGTACTCGCCCTGTATGGTGGGATGCCGCCGCGTTTTATCGAGCAACTGCTTACAGGTTCCAAGAGTTTTTACATCAGTGTATGGGTTGGGTTAAACAGTCTCCTGCTTATGCGTGGATGCTGCTTTTCGTTCTTATCAGTTTGTCTGCATATCAATCCTTCCAATCCCAAGAGCAACAAGATCGTTCTGACACTGTAAACTTGTCACAGGTCGTGAAAGTCCAGCCGACCTCTCCTCCAAAGGAAGGGGAAAATCGAGAGGTGATCAGTAACCGGGAACGACTCGCTGCAACGACACAGTCACTCCCTGAGCATGTTGTTCAGAGTGAGCAAAATATAGATAAAGAGAATGACGTTATTGAATCACTTGCAGAATTGTCAAGGTGGGAGGGCTACCAATTAGATCCTGTTAGTGATAGCAGTGTCGCTAACGAGAGCGATACGTTCAAAGCCATGACAATCGATGATGTTTCCCCCGACCTGATGACCGTTGCCCAGTTATCAAGTCCCGACTCAATTGCTGCGAAAGAAGATTTTTCGCAACCCTTGGGTGTGGTAGCTATTCCTGCTTCGGCGGAAATTGGTTGGAGTAACAATCGCTCACTGAATGGTGTTGTTGAGATGTTGATGAATGTGCCTTTACCTAGTTTCTCAATCACCGAAGTTTACGATTCTGTCAAACTTTAACTATATGAGGGTGGTTCATAATTGCGATTGAGTCAGGATAACGGTTATAATCCTATCTAACACTCTAAGAAAGAGAGGGTTATAACATGAGCTATCCTGACCCGTTAGATTATATCAATTTCCTGTTCCAAAGACTACAAGATTTC
>JAJDUM010000107.1 GCA_022826645.1 Candidatus Poribacteria bacterium | reverse complement strand
CTTGCCGGGCAGTCGGGAGTGTGACAAAATATCTGTTGGGGATCCATGTGCTGACTCCTTTATTGTTGGGATACATAAAGATAGTCAGTGGATCCCCTCCTTGTCAAGTCATTACTCCACACTTTACTGGAGTGCTACCTTTTTAGGTGAGTGTGCTATAATTGTCTAAATTACTATAGTAGGCAAATTGCTTTGAATGCCGACTGCCGCGTCGGGGCAAAACAATGAGCATATCGAACACGTGAAGCGTGAATCTTCAAATCAACCAATAAACTAATGGACTAATGCACTAATATGGCTAAATATTTCGCATCTGCTATAGACAAACCGGGGCTTAAACCCTACGAAATCTCACAGACACTGCGTGGACAGCTCCACTACTTCACCGAAGGTGCCAGCGCCCGCCAATGGGAACATAGCGGCGATCCAAATGCGTTTTTCTTTCCGCTCGACCTGACCACCGAACTGTTTGACGAAGGCGTGTTCTACGTGACCTCCCCGTTAGACGATCAGAACCAAGCCGAAATTGAGATCACGGAAGAACAGGAAGACTTTTTGGAGTGGCTAATCTCAAATGGGGTTGAGAAGGTAAAGGTTTCGGAAGTGTAGCATGATGCCTAAATTGATTGATTGGTTCATTAATGAATAAGTGAACAAATGAACCAAGGACAGGAGTTTTAGATGACCGTCACCACAAATAGGTTCGATCAGATGCAAGTGGTCCCCACCGGTGGTGCCCTCGGGGTGGAGATCCGGAGAATTGACCTCGCCTACCCACTGCCCGAAGACACGGTTCAGGGGCTACACCACGCGCTGCTATCGCACGCTGTTCTGCTCTTTCGTGGACAGGAAATCAGTGATGAGGATCAGGTCCGTTTCACCAACTATTTCGGTCAGGCGGTCGAGCATGTCCGCAAGCAG
The DNA here is from genome assembly GCA_022826645.1 of Candidatus Poribacteria bacterium. GTDB lineage: Bacteria > Poribacteria > WGA-4E > WGA-4E > PCPOR2b > PCPOR2b. Next base: position 7,423 of record JAJDUM010000107.1, on the reverse strand, counting down.
CTTCCGCGTCCGGTCAAAGAGATCTTCTTCGTCTCCAATGTCGAAAAGGACGGTCAACCCATCGGGGCACTCGGGAACGACGAGATCCCCTTCCACTCCGATCTGTCATACCTGCGGCGTCCGGGAACACTCTCCATAATCTATGCGGTCGAGCTTCCTTCTACCGGCGGCGCTACGCAGTGGTGCAACTGCTACGCTGCCTATGAGGCGCTTGATCCCGACCTTAAGGCACGACTCAAAGGGATGCGCGCTGTCCATCGCCATCATGTCGAAAGCCAGAACCCCCCAGAACTGATCGACCATCCGATTGTTTGTACCCACCCCGACACTGGGCGCAAAGCGCTCTACGTCGGTCCCCACCTAACTCGACATGTCGTGGGCGTGAGCGAATCGGAGAGCCGTGAGCTGCTTGGGACGCTCTTCGATCATATGTCGCAGGAACGTTTTGTCTGGACACACGATTGGGAAGTTGGTGACCTGATTATATGGGACAACCGCTGTACCATGCACCGTCGAGCGGGGTTCCCACCGGATGAGCGACGAATAATGAAGCGGACACAGATTTTCAACGACGCAATCCCGTATGAGTAAGAATGAAACGTGATGCTTGAAACGTGAAGATCGGAAGACGAGTTCCGCTAAAGTGCTAAACACATTCCGCTCCGCAAATTAAGTGGGTCGTCGTATCCTAAACAAAGGCAAGGAGGAGACAGTGAATAACAACCGATTTCTGCTCTCAGCTTTGGTTGACTTCCCGGATGACTGCAATCGTTTGGTCTTTACACCCGGTCTGGTGGAAAACTTAATAGATCATCTCCACTGGATGGGCGTCCGTCGGGTCTACTGGAACTACTACCAAAGGGGAATGTGGGACAATTTCGCCGACAAATCGGAAGCGACTCGCCGGACCCTTGCAATTTTGGGCGAGCCCCTAACTGTGGGTTGCCGCTTAGCACATGAGCGAGGGATGGAATTCTACGCGACCATCAAGCCGTACGAAACCGGTGCAAGTCACGCCAATCCCAAAGATAGCCCTGAGATGATGGCTGTGCCCGGCTTGCCGTGTATTGGTGGGGTCTGCAAGGTCGATCCATGGGTCATGGCGCACCCGGAGATGCGGGTGCGAGGACGCAACGCCGACATACCGATGGGACTGGAGAAAATCCCGATTGAGCGCATCCAACTCCGCCAAAAAGACATGGCGCCCGTCCGAATCGCACCAGAAAACATCGAAATTTGGACGAGCGATGATAACAACGGCTACCGAAAGCAGGACCTGACCTTTGCTTTGACCGAATCTGTTGAAACCTGTCCGCGAGATGTCTTTGAGCTTGATGGCGACCCAGTTACATCGCAGGGGGAATCGGTGCGAGCCCTCAATCTGAGTGGACTGAATCTACTTGATCCGTTTATCGCGATTACTACCAATTTTGAGGACAGAGATGGCAGCTTCCGCAATACCGCAATGGAGATGGTGCGGGCATTTGGTCCCAACGGTCAGCCGATACCTATTGTCGTCGCGAGTCACAAGGCGGTTTGGAGACCCCTACGAGACTTTCGCACAGGTGACCTTGAATTCGATGCGGGGCTCGGCGATGCCATCGTTTGTCTTGATGTTAACAACCAACCTACAGTTTCATCAGATACGTCTGCGGGTGACCCCAACGACGGGGTGATTGCGGTTGCGAAGGGACGGAACGAGTATTTCTCCGGTTCTCTCTGCGAGGCATACCCAGAGGTGCAAGCGTACTGGTTGAGCTGGGTCGGTGCGTGCATCGCGGCGGGTGTTGACGGATTGGACGTTCGCATCTCCTGCCATAGCAGCTGGACGAATACGCCAGAGATCTACGGTTTCAATGAACCTGTGACGGGGGAGTACCAGCGGCGATACGGCATCAATCCGGACGTGAAGCCCTACGACCCAGCGTTGGTCAGGACGTTGCGCGGCGAATTCTTCGATCAGTTCCTGCGAGCAACAAAGCGGCGCCTGTCCGCAGCTGGCAAACGGATGCAGGTTCATGCGGAGATGGAATCGTTCCAGTCCGACGCCTGTCAGGGGCGCTGGCGCACCCGTCCCGGCAACATCACGTTTAACTGGCGAAGTTGGCTACATACCGGGCTAGCTGACGAAGCCACGCTGTTTGGACGAGGCTGGATGCCTGATCGGATGCTCAACGACGCGCTCACGTTGGAGATGCTGCGGGAAGCTGCTGATACCAATGTGCCCGTGCATTTGAGCAAGGCGGTCGGACATAGCCGCGATGGGGCGGTGCACGCCGATTTGCTGGAGTATATCTACCGTTTCGGTGGACTCGCCGGATACACGCTCTATGAGACCGCAGCGATGTATGATGGGCAGCATCTTGGGGCTGACGGTCAGTTACAGTTTCACCCAGGGCTGTGTGAGGGAATACGCGACCGTGTTAGAACTTTGGGGCTGATTGATTAAAAAAGTTGTAACCGTTCAGGGTGTATCGATCATATCGCCTTGAACAGCTACTACATTGTCAGAAAAATGTAGCACAAACTGTATAAGGTTTCAGAACATAACTCGGTAATTCTCTCTGTTCCCCATGCCCGGTAGGTGCGGTTTGTAACCGCACCGGACATCGCAATGAAGGTGCTTATCATTATTTATATGACAGAGTACTACAAGAAATTGACATATGGTGGATTCTAAAAATAAATGGACATAATGGTAGTAGGCACACTCCGTGTGCCGTAACTCCGCGAACAAGGTTGCTAACCCTCGCTCGCTTACAGTGTCTAATTATGGTGAATTCTAAAAATAAATAGACACTTTCGCTCCTCGGTTTCGATCCCGCCTGCTCTCGGCTTGTCGGAGTCCCGCCTGTCCCGATTCATCGGGGGATGTATCGGGGATTTATCGGGACGCACCGGTTTAGAGTGTCTCATTAATTCTAAGATCCGCTATAATTCAAAAATCTACTATAGATGGAGTGCAAATGATGGGTGACCAAAAATCAGCGAACTACCGGGCTGCAATTATCGGCTGCGGAAGTATCGCTAACAGCCACGCCTCCGGTTATAATCGGACCGACGCGACGGCGCTCGTGGCGTGTGCGGACACAGTAGACGTGAAGGCCGCATCTTTCGCGGAGCGGAACGATATTCCAAACTACTACGCCGATTACCGACAAATGCTCGACGTTGAGGAACCTGACATCGTGAGCGTGTGCACCTGGCACCCCCTTCACGCAGAGATGACAATCGCTGCCGCGGCACGTCAACCGAAGGCTATCCTCTGCGAGAAACCGATGGCCACCAACCTGGGTGAGGCTGAAGCGATGATGATCGCTTGTCAGCGCAATCAGGTTAAATTGGCGATCGGTTTCCAGCGTCGATTTCTTGGGGCATGGACGGAAGCAAAAAATCTGATTGCGTCGGGCGCAGTTGGCAAGCCGGAACGGATATCACATACCCGTCTGACCGGGCTGCTCAATGCGAGTAGTCACGGGTTTGACTGTATGCGTTATATTCTGGGCGACCCAAAGGTGGAGTGGGTCTTTGGTCAGGTGGAGCGGAAGACCGATCGGTACGAACGCAGTGTGCGTAGCGAGGATTGCGTGGCGGGATTCTTCCTATTTGAGGGCGGTGTGCAGGCGAGTTTCCAGACAGACGTTGTCCCCGAAAACAAATGGGCGTTTGTGCAGGGGGCGGATGGGATGATCGATTTCGACGATGGTTGGATCCGCTACTTCAATGCTGAGACGGGTGGCTGGCGAGATGTAGAGATTGAAGAGGTGGATGCAGCTGCCGCCCAAGTGGGGGAGTTAGTTGATTGGATCGAAGAGCGCTGTGTCCATCGCAACGAAGCGGAAAATGGTTTATGGACGATGCACATGATGATGGGCGCCTACGAATCTGCCCGCTGCCACGAGGTGGTCCGCCTACCGATGCAAACCCGCGCGAACCCGCTCGATCTGATGGTCGAAGCCGGGCAGTTACCGGTGCAATACCCCGGACGCTACGATATTCGCAGCTTCTTGCTTGAGGGAGAAGCCATGCGTCTAGAGGAAACCGAATAGCAACGATTGATGTCGAGAGCGAGGAAGCGCGAGGCATCAAACGGGCGACAGGAGATGTTGTATGCACATTATGCGGTCTTGGATGTTCGTACCGGGACATCAAGGGCGGATGATTGATAAAGCCTACGAACTAAAACTGGATGTGGCGATGTTCGACTTGGAGGACGGAGTGCCGCCAGCCGAGAAGGATACGGCCCGCGCCATGATGCCGGAAACCCTTGCCCGCCCGTCTGATAGGATGCTCCGTTTCGTGCGTATCCACCCCATTGGAAGCAAGGAGATAGAGTCGGATCTATCTGCCGTAATTTGTCCCGGCCTGGACGGACTCACGTTGACGAAAGTGAATTGCCCCGAAGATGTGTCCCAAGTCAGCGCGATTCTGGATGAGCGAGAGGAAGGGGCTGGGCTCCAACGGGGGAGTGTCCGTTTGCTCGCCACGATTGAGAGTGCCCGCGGGTTGATTCAGGCACCCGCGATTGCAGCATCCAGTCCCCGACTTGTTGGACTGATGTTCGGTGCCGAAGATTTTGCGATGGATCTGGGGCTATTCAACGTCCGCCAAGGCGAAGCGGGGGATTTCCTATACGCCCGCTCTGCACTCGTCGTCGCTGCCGCCAGCGAACGGTTACAAGCGATAGATCGGGTCTATCTCGATATTCGGAATCCGGTAGGCTTGGAAGAGGACACCCGTCTCGCCCGCAACCTTGGATTTACCGGCAAAGCCTTGATCCACCCCGCCCAGATTGAGGTGGTAGAAAGAGTTTTCCATCCAACCGATACGGAAGTTGCGCACGCCCAACGCGTGGTAGAAGCCTTCGAGGCAGCGGAAGCCGCCGGCGCAGGGGCGGTTGCCGTCGATGGTCAGATGGTCGATTTGCCGGTAGTGGAGCGCGCCCGGCGTACCCTGCAGATTGTCTCTGAAGATGCTTTGAATAAGTGACCATCAATCGTAGTAATACGAGTTGAGTTAGACGCTCTTATCTTTCGCTCCAGCAGATCACACTGTGTAGGAATCATTAATCAAATGAATCTATGAACCAACCTAGCCCCAGCGGGGCGACATGTTTATAGAATCGTGGTATCACTAACAAAAGCCCCGGCGGGGCGACATGTGTGTTTTCGCTCCAGCAGGACAATATGTCCAATCTCGTACAGGTAGCGCCGGTATCTCCACTGTCCACACAAAAATAAAGGAGGAACACTCATGAAGATTCCAGGAGACGATAAGGTTCGTGTTCTTAGATTTGCCGTACAGTTTTTGCCAGCGATGATACCTCTTTTTTTCTCCTTGTATTTCTGGAAAAAGGGGTGGACTGAACCTGCCATAACCTTTATGTTGCTAAGTATTGGACTGATATTATTAGGGGGCTTTCTGATTTTAGTCAAGAGGATCATAGGCAATGATAGGTATTTTGTGGTTATAGGTGGAATTCTGCTTATTCTGATAGGGTTGTATTGCTGGATAGGCAGCGGTAATATCTATACGGGCATATTTGCTGTATTGGTCGGCATGGCTGTAATATTAGGGGAGATGTTAAAAGAAAAGCGGTGGCAGATTAGCATCACTGTTGCATTCGTGCTTGCTGTAGGCACTATCATCTATCTGGAAGAAACCGGTGAGGATAAAGGACATGCTGTTGACAGCGAGGTAGGCGTACAGCAGGAGGTCGTGGATAAAGCATCGGCACCCAGCAATGTTCCAAGCGGTGAGCCCGCAGTTTCGAGTTCATCCGAGCAATCGATGACTGATATGATGAATCGGTTCTTAACTCCTGAGCAACGTGAAAATCCAACATTCCAGAAAGTAATGAAGGTTATGGAGTCCGATTCATTTCAGAAGCAGATGCAGGAACAAGATCTGCGGACACCGCAAGAATTTATTGACCTCATGGCAGCACATGGATTAACGGAGTTTGCAGAGATAGATTATGATAAAATCATGGCTGATGCCTACGCCGCTGCGGCGCGGGACTACCAAGCCGCAAACCCCGGTAAAGATCCCGTGGACGACGATGAGGTAATGGCAAAACGAATCGGAGAAAGGCTGAAGACCGCCGATCCAGTATATGGCATAATGGAAATTATGCAGGATCGCGAGATTGCTCTGTGGATGAGTGCCCGTTTCAAAGGGGACCAAGCTGCAATGAGTGAGTGGTTGATGCCAGTGATGAAAGGTGCCGTATCGGCTGGCTCGGCAAATTCGCCGTCCGCACCAATGGATTTTGAATTCCCCGACAGGTTTTTGTCCGATAGCCCTTCTGACGAACCCGGAGTACAGGTGCCAGTGGAGCCGGAACCCTCACTATCTAACCCTATCCCAACATCGGTGTTGGAAGAGTTCGCAGCCCCCGACACCGAGACCAATTCCGCATCCGCACCAACGGTTGAACCAGAAAAGATCCTCACCGAACTGTCTCCGGAACCGCCTGCGCTTCCTACCGAGGAGGAACTTGAAACGGCGTTAAGAGAACGGTTTTCGCCTGAGCGTTTCGAGCGGGCAATGACCACGTTGGAGCGGTATGGACCACAAGAGGGACTCCGCCGCCTGCGAGACGTTGATCCGGAAATCGCCAAGCAGATGGAAATGCGCCGTGGCGGAGGAGAAGAGGAGAATTCCCGGTGAAAGGATAAATAAGGTAAAGTGCATAATGGGCGAGGTGAAATCCTGCCACAGTAGAGGGAGGAGGAGATTGAGCTATGCTATTTGCTGAAAGAGCGCGCCAGTATATTCTCAGGCACATTGGGGAGTTGGGGATCGGTTGTGGGATATGGATGATTTTGATGGGAGTGTATATTCTGATAACAGCGAGCAATGCAGATGGGGGTTATATCTTTCATCCAGGCACGGGCTATGTCCTACTGGGTATAAGTTTCATCACCATAAATCTCCTAGAGTGGAAGCCGCTGCTGATGCTTACCTGCGCTGTCGTTGCACTTGGACTTGCGCTGTGGCTACTCGTATCCAAGCCCGGAGATGAGACCGCTGAACGCGCGGCGGTTGTGCAGCAGGAGGCTGTGGAAGAAGCGTCAAAGCCCAATGGGGTGCTAAATGACGCGGCGTCCTCTACAGAATAGATATATCTTACGGCAAGCTGCTAGTGCTCTGTCAGATAAATGCTAATGGTCCTGCTCGTTGTGGATTGACAAATCCACAACACCGACGCAAGTCGGGCTTGGATATGGCTATCCAAGCCGAGCAGGGAGTGACTTGTCATAATTTGCATGACAGTGTACTAGTACACTGTCCAATAATTTTTGCACTTATTATGTATTTGTGTTATCGTTTGATTCCAATCTATTATTTCAGATTTAATTTACCTTCACCCCATGGAGTCTCCGATGCGAACTTACAAACATCAAGTGGTCTTATCCCC
>JAJDUM010000078.1 GCA_022826645.1 Candidatus Poribacteria bacterium | reverse complement strand
TCCTTCGACAGTGCGCTGCGCTTGACCGCGCCAAGGGTTGTGAAACGCTTCTGGCGTGGTTCGACCGAACGAAGTTCAAATTGTGGATTCCATCTTGGATGGGTGTCGTTGCCGCCGGGATTGTTACTCAAATTTCTAAGGCCGCCGCCATTGGCATCCATAGTATACACCTCTCGTTTGCCATCGCGTTTGGACTCAAACAAGATTCTGCTGCCTTTGGGGGACCAAATGACCCCATTATCACCTTTTGGATGGTTGCTAAGGTTCACCTTATTATTCCCATCGGGATCCATGCGGTAAACTTCCCAGTTACCATCACGCTGGGTTTCAAAAGCAATAACGTTGGTGGATGACCATGCGGCGCGTCTGTCGGTCTTCTCGTGGTTGGTCAACCTTGTAAGGTTTTTTCCATCAATATCCATAACATAAATCTCATAGTTGTCATCTCGCTTCGACTGGAAAACGATCTGCATACCATCAGGCGAGAAACGTGCCCACTCGTCCGGCGCAATATGATTGGTCAGATTGATCTGATTCTTACCGGCACCTCGTCCCTCTGCGTCAGCAATAAAGATATCAAATTGAGATTTATCATCAATCAAATCACGATTGCTCTCAAAAACAATCTTTGTGCCGTCGGGCGACCAAGAACCTCCCTGATCCTTGTTAATGCCCTCACCTTCTGCATTTGTAATATTAACCAAGTTCCCAGGTTTGATGCCTTGGTCCAAGGTCAAAAAGCCAACATCCCAACTTGCGCCTTGCGGCAATGTCTGTGCATACACCAGGATGCGGGGGTCTCCTGCCGGTGCGAATACGGGTACATTCAATTTCACCCCCAACTCTTTTCCTGTCAGGTCCTTGTCTTTTGGATTTGCTGGGTCTGTCATATCGACGTAACGCAAATCGAAATTTTCCGCACCCCGAATATTTGCGGCGTAGACGATGTACTTGCCGTCAGGGGACCAGTCGGGGGTCAACGTCTTCACCTTATGATCTGTGACCTGCTTAATTTCACCATTGTCATATACTACATGAACCTCATCTTCACCAGAGCGGTCAGAGAGAAAAGATGCCATCGGTACCTGTGCTGATGCAGTGTTGACACTCAGGACAACAAGGAGACCTAATAGAATGCCTCCCCAAAATATTATAGAACTTTTGCCAAACATTGTTTTCTCCTTTCGGTTGGCTTGGGCGTTTAGAGCTTGGAACACAAAAATTAAACTTTAGAGAAACAGCACAGAAGGAAACAAGAACCATCCAAAAAATATTGCCTATAGGACCTACGCAATCGAATGATTCTTGGTTGCCACTACGGGGTTGCCCGTATAATTCTATTTTATGATGACCATTCGTCGTGTCTCGGAGAAGTCGTCAGCCAGAAGCTGGTAGAAATAAACCCCACTTGCCACGGATTGCCCCGTGTCGTCCTTGCCATCCCAGTAGGCTGCGCGCTGTCGGCTTGTGTAGGCTCCTGCACCCTGTTTGCCAACATCAATGGAACGGATTAGGCTACCTTCGACGCTATAGATCCGAACGGTTACAGACGCAGCGTCGGCAAGATGGTAGGGAATCCATGTTTCAGGATTGAAGGGATTGGGGAAGTTCTGCATCAAACTGGTGCGTTTGATCTTCCCAAGGGTAGTGAGGTATCTACTTTGTGGCTCAACCGACCGCAGCTCAAACTGAGGATTCCATCTCGCATCGGTGTCGTTGCCGGGATCGTTAGTCAGGTTCTTCAGACCCGCGCCATCGGCAAATACGAGGTATATCTCCCGCTTGCCATCCCGTTTCGATTCAAATAGGAGGCGCCTGCCTTTGGCGGACCAAATAGGTTTGTGATCGCCTTTGGCATGATTGCTGAGATTGATCTGATTGTTTCCATCAGGATCGGAGCGATAAATCTCATAGTTGCCATCACGGTTGGTTTCAAAAGCGATGCCACCGGGGGACCACTCAGCGTTTCGGTCTGTCTTCTCGTTTTCAGTTATCCGCGTCAGGTTTTCCCCATCAATGCCTACGGTATAGATTTCCCAGTTGCCTTCCCGCTTTGATTCAAACACGATCGCCTTGCTATCGGGGGACCACCGTGCCCGTCGATCTGCTGCCTCATGATCGCTCAGATTTAGCTGATTTTTCCCGATACTTCGTTTTTCGACGTCAGCGATGAAAATATCGAACTGGGCTCTCTCTAAGATTTTCTTGCGCTCACTTTCAAAAACGATTTTAGTTCCGTCTGGGGACCAGGAGGCTTCCAAATCTTGTCCATCCGCTTCGCCATCTACATTTGTAATGTTAATCAACTCATCCACTTTGCCTCTTGCATCTAACGTGAGCAGTCCTATATCCCAGCCGTTGGCGTTTGGTAGCCCTGCGGCATAGACAATAATCCGTGGATCACCGGCAGGGGCCCATTGAGGACCAGACAGTTTTAACCCCGGTCCATCGGGTGGACCAGTCAGGTTTGTCTGTTTCGGTTTTTGCGGATCGGTCAGATCAACGATAAAAATATCAAAGTTCTCTTCGCCGCGCACATTGGCATCGAAAACGATGAATTGGCCATCGGGCGACCACGCGGGGGTAAACACCTTGACTCCGTTCCTTGTGAGCTGTTTAATCTCGCCGTCGTCATACAATAGGTGAACCTCATCGTCACCCGAGCGGTCAGAAAGGAAGGATGCCATTGGAACCTGTGCCGATACAGTGCTGGCACTCAGAGCGAGAAAAAAAACGAATAGAATACCGCCCGAAAATACTATAGCACTCTTGCCAAACATAGTTCTCCCCTTTCAATCAAACTGAAGATTTTGTGTTCGGGAAAGAAAGTTGAACCATAGGAATTGGTGGGATGACAAGGACATTTCCGACGTGACAGACGTTAGCTATGGCGATGCAGGCGATAGCATGGAAGGAGAATGGGGCAGATTGACTATTCTCCTCCGCCCCCGCTCTCCTTCCTATGATTCCGATGTACTCCTACTTCATGACTACCATTCGCCGCGTCTCGGAGAAGTCGTCAGCGACAAGCTGATAGAAATACACTCCGCTTGCCACGGATTGTCCGGTGTCGTCTTTGCCATCCCAGTAGACTGCCCGCTGTCGGCTTGTGTAGGCTCCCGTCGCCTGTTTGCCAACATCAATGGAGCGGATTAATTCGCCCTTAACGTTGTAAATGCGTACGGTTACAGACGCAGCGTCGGAAAGATAGTAGGGAATCCATGTTTCCGGATTGAAAGGATTGGGGAAATTCTGCATCAAACTGGTGCGTTTGATATCTCCAAGGGTAGTGAAGCGTTTGCTTTGGGGCTCAACCGAACGAAGTTCATACTGAGGATTCCATCTCGCATCTCTGTCATTGCCCGGATCGTTAGTCAGGTTCTTCAAACCCGCGCCGTCGGCAAATACGAGGTATACCTCTCGCTTTCCATCCCGTCTGGTCTCAAATAAGATTCGTCTCCCTTTGGCGGACCAAATGGGTTTACTATCAGTTTTCTCGTGGTTGCTGAGGTTGATTTGATTGTTTCCATCGGGATCCGATCTATAAACCTCCCAGTTGCCATCGCGTTTGCTTTCAAAGGCGATGCCACCCGGGGACCACTTAGCTCTTCGGTCATCGGCCTCATTTTCGGTGATCCGCGTCAGATTTTCCCCATCAATGCCTACGGTATAAATTTCCCAGTTGCCATCCCGCTTCGATTGGAACACGACCGCTGTCCCATCCGGCGACCAGCTTGGCAATATATCTTCTGCTTCATGGTTGGTGAGGTTTATCTGATTTTTCCCGATCGTTCGTTTTTCTGCGTCGCCAATGTAAATGTCCATCTGGGCTCGCTCTTGAATTTTGTTGCGTTCACTCTGAAAAGCGATCTTCGTTCCATCAGGGGACCAGGATCCTGCTTGATCTTGACCAACGCCTTCACCGTCTGCATTTGTAATGTTAACCAACGCACCCGGTTTGCCTCTCGCATCCAACGTCAGGAGCCCTATATCCCAGTTGTCAGCGTTTGGAAATCCTGTGGAGTAGAGTAGAAGCCGCGGTTCTCCCGCAGGAGCCCATTGGGGTTCAGACAATTTTGTGCCCGGACCATCAGGCGGACCTGTCAGATTGCTCTGTTTCGGTTTTGCAGGGTCGGTCAGATCAACGATAAAGATGTCAAAGTTCTCGGCACCGCGCACATTGGCATCGAAAACGATGAATTGTCCGTCGGGCGACCACTCAGGGACGAACACCTTGGCTTTGTTCTTTGTGAGTTGCTTAATCTCACCGTCGTCATACAACAGATGAACCTCATCGTCACCAGAACGGTCAGAGATAAAAGATGCCATTGGCACCTGTGCGTATGCCGGTCCGATAAGCAGGAGGACGAAGCTTCCCAATAGGGTAATAATACCTTTACGTGACATTGTTAGCTCCTTTCCAAAAATGGTGAACTCCTTTCAACAAAGATTAGGGATGTTCTGAGGGTAATGGTGAAGCATAATAGGTCTACTACCCCATTACACTTCACCACAAAAATAATCTTAACGAGTAACTGCTGGTTGTCCACCACTTTTTAGGATACCCCAAGTGGTTGCAAGTTTCCCTTTGCTCTCAACAGCACGCGGATCTTTTCTCGGAAATTCTGTCGGCCATGGATCATCGTCCGGCAGCTCGTCCTGGTCTTGGCTGAGTAGCAGCTGATCAAGGTTGTGCGGCTGCTGCCTCGGAGATGAACGTACAACGTGGAGACCGCGTTCTTTCGCCTCCCATTCAACAATCGTCAGAGGCGGCACGCCTTGGCTGAGCCACTTGTAAATGCCAGCATCAAAGACGTCACGCCAGTTGCCCAAACCACGCCCCATGAAGTCCGGGTCCGCGGTATGCTCGGTAGTCCCGATTTGGTTGTCAAACTGGAGCCAAAAAGCATCAGTACCCGTGTTGCCGTCACTTTTGCCTCTTGCGTAGATGTAATAGGTGCCCGCTTCGCACCAGAACTCAACTTGCCACCATGCCGTTGGGTCCGCCACCGGTGGATTCACCGCGCCACCGATAAATTGGAATGCAAGGCCATTGGACGCGTCGGCATCTCGTGCAAATGCCGTATTTTCTGGCGAAGTCTCACCAAAATCTCTGATTGTCTCTGCACTGATCACAACCTCTTCTATCGCCGCAAAACTGCTAGAAGCCATGCCGAGAATGCAAAGTGCCATTAGCGTGCAGATAAATAAACTTGGTGCTCTCATTATTAAACAACCTCCTAGTAGGTTACTAAATATTTTGTGTATATGGATACAAACGAACTATGTTCCCTGCCGATCTGTCCCCAGATGTTTCTATCGAGGTTCAACCCCGATAAAATTAGGAACTGAATTAGCAAAAATGGGCAGAGATTGTTAGCCCTTTTGTAAAATCAGTGTTACATTCCTCTGAAATTTTAGCAAAAAGTATCGGATAATGCAAGCCTTAAAATGAATCAAATTCTCAGAATTGTTTTAAAGACCTCCATAAACACCCCCTGACAGCCATTATTTTAACCGGTGAATCACTGCTTTCGCGCTGGAGCGTGCCCTGTACTTATCTGTCAGATGCACATTTTCGCTGCTGTAGTGTGATGATATTCTGCTCTTACTGCCTCAGCCTGCCAACATCACTGTTTTCTGAAGCTATGCGACGAAACCCAGACCGGCACTGAGAGTTTCGAATTTACGTGTCGCGAAATGTGACTCAAACCAAGTATAGAGGATTCAAATAGGGGCATTTATAGTGAATTCGAAAAATAAAGAGACACTTTCACCCCCCGGTAGGTGCGGTTTTTAACCGCACCGTTTTGGCGTGTCCCATTAATTCTAAGATCTACCATAGTTTTACTGTAGGAGGGATCTCCGAATCCCGACATCTCACTGTAGGCGTGATCTCCCGGTTGCGTCTTTTCAAACAAAATGGTTAAAAAGCCGAAAACTGAATAGCCCTAAGGATTCAAAGAAAAGCCCTTGAGTTTGTTGTCAATGTTTGATACACTACACTGGAGCAAATCTGCCTGTTCTGCCCATCAGGTGGATATACACAGGTACGTCACGACTTTCGGAGGTTTGAATGTCAGAAGTGTTCAGCGACACGTCCGTCGAAAACTTCAAAGGGATATTGCAACAATACTGTCAACAACGCGCGTTAGGGGATCTAACCTATGAAACCGACCAACAGGGTACACCAAATGAACCCAGTTGGATCGTCACTATCAGGTATGGAGAAACGGCCTACACTACGCCTACACCTATTCGTGGCTCTAAGCGCTGGGCAGAAAAGATGGCAGCCAAGCAGGTCCTAGAGCAGATAGAATCCCACCAAGAAGCGTTCCTTGCGGGAGACTCAAATGGCACGACCGAAGTGCAGAAAGAATCAACGGAACGTTCGTCGCCAGAACCCCTCCATGTGCCGACCGAGCTCGTCACTACAGCCCTCGGCATTGCGAACCATCGATTGAATGGGCAGCAGCAGCGCGGCGCACGCTATCGCGACTCGGTACAATCGAAGCAAGGTCACCAAGCGTTTGCACAAAACCTGGCAGATCTCACAATGAAGATTGTACGCGAAGTTGCCAATGCCGCGGACGCAGCTGGAGTGAAGTTCGGTAATGCATCGCAGCCCGACGCCGACGAATAGCCCGCAGTCCAAAATCTGATCCGAGAGATCACGCCCGACGCACGACCCACAAAGATAGATTCACAAGGCTCCTAATCCTTCCTTCAGGTTTGGGAGTAGGTTGAAAGGAAGGAATCATAATGTCTGAAAGCCCGAAGCATACTAACCGGCTCATCAATGAAACTAGTCCCTACCTCCTCCAACATGCGCATAATCCCGTTGACTGGTATCCGTGGGGTGAGGAAGCTCTAACGCAAGCCAAGCAGCAGGACAAACCCATCCTGCTGAGTATCGGCTATGCAGCCTGCCATTGGTGCCATGTCATGGAGCACGAATCGTTTGAGAACGAACAGATTGCTGCTGTCATGAATGAGCATTATATTAATATCAAAGTTGATCGTGAAGAGCGTCCGGACCTGGACGAAATCTACATGAACGCTGTCCAAATGCTTACTGGACAGGGCGGTTGGCCCATGACTATGTTCCTCACACCGGAACTAAAACCATTCTATGGTGGCACCTACTTCCCTCCCGATAACCGCTATGGTCGACCCGGATTTCCGCGTGTGCTACTCGGTGTCGCCGAGGCGTACAGAGAACGTCGCGATGAAGTGGATCAACAGGCGGCTCAGATTATTGCTAACCTGAATCAGTTGTCGGCGATGGAAGGGCATGGTCGTCAGTTGACGACTGACATGCTTGATACGGCATATCAGGATTATCTATCACGATTCGATCACCATAATGGCGGATTTGGAGATGCACCCAAGTTTCCGCCGAGCATGGGGCTCTCTCTGTTGTTGCGGCATTGGCATCGCACAGGCAATGCCAACGCCCTTAACATGGTCGAAGTGACGCTGGAAAAGATGGCATGCGGAGGAATGTATGATCAGCTTGGCGGCGGATTCCATCGTTACTCGGTGGATGAGCGATGGCTGGTTCCCCACTTCGAAAAAATGCTCTACGACAACGCTTTGTTGAGCGTTGCCTATCTGGAGGCATATCAAGCAACGGGGAAAGCCTTGTATCGCCAAATCG
This sequence comes from Candidatus Poribacteria bacterium, assembly GCA_022826645.1. Classification (GTDB taxonomy): domain Bacteria; phylum Poribacteria; class WGA-4E; order WGA-4E; family PCPOR2b; genus PCPOR2b. The sequence goes on along the minus strand of JAJDUM010000078.1, from coordinate 12,966 downwards.
CTGCGGAAACGCTAAACTACGTTCTGGTCGAAATGTACGATGCAGAAAAGGGCGGATTTTACTCAACACAGGATGCCGATAGTGAAGGGGTTGAAGGCAAATTTTTTGTCTGGGAGCTGGACGAAGTAGAGAAGCTCCTCGGGGAAGAGAAAGCCAAAATCTTCTGCGAATACTATGATATTACCGAACTCGGAAATTTCGAACACAAAAATATCCTACATGTCCAGACCCCGCCAGATCTGTTCGCCAAAAAACTTAGCATGGATTTGGGTGAGTTGGAGAAGATACTCGCCGAAGGTCGGCAGAAACTCTTTGATATCCGAGAGACCCGGATAAAGCCCGGTCTAGACGACAAAATCCTTACCAGTTGGAACGGTTTGATGATTCGGAGCATGGCACTGGGATATCAGATCCTTGGCGATGAACGCTATCGGGAAGCCGCGGAGAAATCTGCGCGATTTATTTTGTCAGAGCTTTCGCAAGATAAGGGACTGTTGCTCCGTACGCACCGAGACGGCAAAAGTCACCTGAACGCGTATCTTGAAGATTATTCTTACCTTGTTACCGGTTTAATCGATCTCTACGAGGCGACCTTCGCGGTTGAATGGCTAAGAGAGGCGGAACGGTTGAACCAAATTATGATTGAGCAGTTTTGGGATGATGCGAATGATAGTTTCTTCTTCACAAGCAAAAACCATGAGACCCTTATCGTCCGATCGAAGACCGGTTATGATGGCGCAACTCCTTCCGGCGTGTCGATGGCCATCCATAATCTGTTGCGGCTTGACAAACTCCTCAATCGACCTGATTTCAGGGAAAAAGTGGAAGCCACCCTCGATGTCTACTACCATCAAATTGAACACTCGCCTAGCGGATCGGCGCAGATGCTGTGCGAACTCGATTTTCTGCTGTCCACGCCCAAAGAGATTGCAATTGCTGGTCAGCAAGCAAGCGACGACACCCAAGCTGCCCTAAGGTCTATCCATAGTCGCTTTATTCCAAACAAAGTGCTCGCCTTCGCTGCCGATAACGAAGATGTCACCGATCTGATCCCGCTCCTTGAAAGCAAGACACAGGTTGACGGTAAGGCGACGATCTATGTGTGCGAGAACTATACCTGCAAAGCCCCGACCACGGACCTCGCGGAATTAGCTGAGCTACTTCAGTAAAGTAACCTAAGTTGCGAGTTATAGAAAACGTTGTAAACCGAACGAATGCAAGCTACATTGAATCACTTACTGCTCGCAGTGGATTGACAAATCCACTGCCTATGCACAAAGATGGCTTGGATATGTCTATCCAAGCCGAGCGGGTGTGACAATTAGCAACTTGCGTTAAAGTAAGAAGTGGCTGACCTACAGTAAGGAGATGACTGTGAGCGAAGATGAACTTGAGCGCAGAGAACAGGCGTTGCTGTATCTACTTGAGGGAGAGACTCATCAGATGCGTGGTGAATTTGGACAGGCAATTGCGCTCTACATGAAGTCGATAGCCCTCCATCCCACTGCAAAAGCGCACACGTGGCTCGGATGGACCTACAGCATGATGGGACGGCTCCAAGACTCAATTGATGAGTGCCACAAAGCGATTCGATTGGACGCCGATTTTGGGAATCCCTACAACGACATCGGCGCGTCTTTAATTCAACTCGGGGAGTACGACGCAGCTATCCCTTGGTTGGAGAAAGCCATTCAAGCCCCAGACTACGAGGCCCGGTGCCATCCGCACATGAATCTGGGCCGTGTCTGGGAACATCGCCTAGAATGGGAGAAAGCAATTGAAAGCTACAAACGTGCCTTATACGAAAGTCCCGATTATGAACCCGCATATGTCGCACTGAGGAAGCTGCGAGCAAAACTGAATTAGATAAGACTTACACACACGGTCTGAAACCGAGTTTTTTCTTGAAAACTCGGTTTCTCTAAGATGCCCTGCACCTTCTTTTGACATGAACCTCCTGATTCAGACAACTATTCATCTGCTCAATGAACTAATGAGCCAATGAACTAATGAGCCAACCACCCAACGCCGTCAAAAACCGATCGCTCTTTTCAAACTACTACCTCGATTCCCTCATCGTCGAACAACCCCAGTGGGTGGGTACACCCGACATCGAATCGGACTACGCAGCAATTAAGAGCCTCTTTGATGCTGTCGTACCGGATGCTGAACACCTCAAAGAGGCGCAAACCGAACGCCAATTCATCCAACCGCTACTTGAACAGTTAGGGCACATTTTCGAGGTGCAACCCACCCTCCAGACATCACAGGGAACCAGAGAACCCGATTACGCCTTCTTTGCATCGGAGAGTGTCCTCAACACAGCACAGGCTCACATCAACACAAACCAGTTCTTCAAAACCGCCCTCGCTGTCGGTGACGCCAAAGCGTGGTCACGCAACCTGGATCGGAAGGTGCAGGGGAGTGGCGACCCATTCACCAATCAAAATCCGAACTACCAGATCGACTGCTATCTGCGCGGCGCGGATAAAGACTGGGGCATTCTGACCAACGGGAGGCAGTGGCGCCTCTACCATCGCCAAACCAGTTATCGACTCGATAGCTTCTACGAGGTAGACCTCGCCGCGCTTCTGTCTGAAAATGGAGACCTAGAGACCTTCCGCTATTTCTACTGCCTCTTTCGGCGCGACGCCTTCGTACCCGATGCGACCGGGACCTCCTTCCTCGACCGCGTATTGATGGAGAGCCAACAATACACCGTCACTGTTTCCGATGATCTGAAAAACCGTGTCTACGATGCCCTACGCCTGCTCGTTGACGGCTGCCTCAAGTATCCCCGCAACCGTTTCGACAAAACCAACCCATCGCTCGATGAGATTCAGACTAACTGCCTAATCTTGCTATACCGTATCCTGTTTATCCTCTACGCCGAAAGTCGAGACTTGCTGCCACTTAACAATCGCGATTACGCGCTACAGTACAGCCTCGACTATCTGGCAACCGACCTCCATGAAAAACTGGATGGCGGTATTACCCCCGCGCCGGGAGTAAGCCTTTATTGGACACGACTCAAAGAACTATTTAGGCTCATCAACGACGGTTGGGGCCACCACATCCCACAGTATAACGGCGGACTTTTCAATCCGAAGCAGCATCCGTTCCTTGAACGGTATGAGATTGGCGACGACGCGCTGGCACAGGTCATCGAACTCCTGACACGGACGGAGGCAGGCGAACGCATCGCCTACCGCGACCTTGATGTGCGCCATCTCGGAGATATCTACGAAGGCTTGCTCGAATACCAACCCCAAATTGCCGACCGAGATCTGGTCATCGTCTCAAAGAAGGGCAGCGAGACGGTCGTGCCGCAATCCTCTCCCAATCAGGAAATCGCCTATTCGGAGGGCGATGTCTATCTCCTGACCGACAAAGGTGAGCGGAAGGCGACCGGGAGTTACTACACTCCCGATTACATCGTCCGCTATATCGTCGAAAATACCCTTGCACCGCTCTGTGAGGGCAAAACCGTTGACGAAATCCTATCCCTCAAAATTCTCGATCCCGCCACAGGGAGCGGCCATTTCCTCGTCGGTGTTGTCGATTATCTCGCCGAAGAGCTGATCACCCACCCGGACGCGCCACATGTAACCGAAACAACGGACGCAGAGACGGAGCTCGCCTATTGGCGACGGCGCATCGTCGAGTCCTGCGTTTACGGCGTTGACCTCAACCCGATGGCAGTAGAACTGGCGAAACTCTCCCTCTGGCTCCACACAGTGGCAAAGGGCGAACCCCTCTCGTTCCTCGACCACCACATCCGCTGCGGCAATTCGCTAATCGGTGCGAAAATTGAGAACCTGTCGAACCTACCAGAACTGAAGAAAAGTCGTCGCCCAAACCAATCCCAGACAGAGATTCCGATGGCATTCCCTTTCACCGACAGGGTTGCCACCGCTATCGGACACTACCTGCTGATTGAGGAGACCGAAAGCCGCACCGCCGACCAGATCCACGCGAAAGAACACCAATTAGACATCGCCCAAAAGATGCTCCGCTCTCACAAAGGGGTAGCAAACCTCTGGACAAGCATTTACTTCGACAACGATGTATCCCGTGCTACCTATCATCAGGCGTTGAATGCCCTCCGTTCCAGAGATACCAATACCCTTGAAAACCTGCTCTCCTATCAGCGAGCGCAGGATATAGCGGCGGAGAAGCGGTTCTTCCATTGGGAGATTGAATTCCCGGAGGTGTTTCGTGACAAATATGGACGGGAGAAGGACAATCCGGGGTTTGATGCGGTGATAGGAAATCCACCTTACATCCGACAGGAAGCGTTAGGCGATGCCAAGCCGTTTCTTGCGACATATCAGACCTACAGCGGTATCGCTGATCTTTATGTTTATTTCGTCGAACAAGCACATGAATTGATGCGAGAACATGGACAATTCGGCATGATCACATCGAATAAATTCATGCGGGCGAATTATGGTAAGGGCTTGCGTACTTACCTTTCAACTAACACTAGGCTGAATGAAATTGTCGATTTTGGCGAGTTGCCTGTTTTCGACGACGCTGCTCCAACACCCGCAATCCTCCTGACCCTACGCGAATCTGCTGACACACAAGCGTTCCGATTCACTCAAATTCAGACACTCGATTTTGATTCGTTGGAGGCAGAAATCAGTCGTATAGGCAAACAACTCAATCAGGAGGCATTGGGTGAAAATTGGACATTAGCTACTGCAGATGAAATCAGGATTTTGGACCAGATCAAAGAAAATTGCATAACACTTATCGAGTACTGTGATGGAGAGATTCAATCCGGTATCAAAACAGGGTTCAACAGGGCGTTCATTATCGATGCTGAAACACGCGAACACCTGATTGACGCGGATCCTAGATCAGCGGAAATTATTAAACCGTGTGTCGCCGGGGATGATATCCGCAAGTATGAGATCCAGTTTCGCGAACGGTATCTGATCTGGACATATATCGGTGTGCCAATTGAACAATATCCCGCTGTTTTGAACCATCTCAAGCAATTCTATGAGCAATTAGAGAAACGACAAGATCAAGGAGACCATTGGTGGGAGTTGCGAAGTTGTACCTACTACGATGATTTTGAAAAACCAAAAATTGTTTATCCCGACATCGGTATGAGCTGCCGATTTTGCTTTGATGAATCGAGACTATTTTTAACAAATAATGCCTACCTTATCCCAACTTCCGATTTATATCTGCTTGCCATCTTAAATTCCCACTTAACTTTCTACTATCTCAAACACATCTGCATGGTACTTGGGGATGCGGATAAGCGTGGACGGCTGCGATTCTTTTCTCAATACATGGAGGAACTTCCCATCCGCCGCATCAACTTCACCACCCCCGCCGACGAACGGGACCGCCAACTCGAAAAAGCCAAAACCCTCTACCAATTCTGCCTTGACAAAGGGAGCATCGACTGCGTACTCGGCTTCGTGAAGGGCCACCTCGCTGCTGATTCAGAGCGTTCCGATGTCGTCCACGACCTGCTCGCCTTCCTCGCGGAGGAGATGGTTGAGATGAACAAAACCAAAGGAGAGGAGATTCGCGGCTTTCTACGTTGGTTGGAACGAGAAATCAAGGTCGAAATTAATTCGCTCAAAAACAAGACCGCGATTCAGGGTTACGTCAATCTGTCACTTGAGGAACTACTTGAGATCCTCAAAAAAAACCGCCGATCCATCGCCGTTGATCCATCAGACCGAAGTTTCCAAGAGTCGTTGGAGCGTGAATTTGCAAATAGCCTCACCAAACTCAACCCCTTACTTACCCGCATCCAACAAACCGACGCGCTGATTGATCAGGTAGTCTATCAACTCTACGGCTTAACCGACAAAGAAATCGCCATTGTAGTCCAGTAGGTCGAGCTTCCAGCCCGACTTTTGCTCTGATGAACCAAAATGAACCGATGAACCCTATATACTGCAATCGTGCCAAGCGCATAGACAACATTTTAAACAAAGGAGTAGGACTTACGCAGTTGAACAATGAAGTGTTGTATTCAATGCCTCATCGCCAATGCGGGGCAAGATGCCCCGCCTACGATAGGCATGAAGTCTGAACATACCCCTTGATGCCCGGTGAATCCCGGATACATCGGGCATCAAGAAACGGGAAATTACAGTAGGGACAAAGGTTTGTAGTAGGGCGATTTATCGCCCGTCCGGACGCGCAATGAATTGCGCTACTACAAACTGAAGTGCGTAACTCCTAAGGAGATTGAAATGGACTTTTCAGCACGGTCATCGTTGCAATGGAGGTGGGAAAGATGATTAGAATAGCGATAGTCCTCCTTGTATTGCTCGTCGGGTGTGCAATGCCTAAACCGGAACCCCAATTCATGGGGCAGTATCTGAGCCTGACAACTGAACCGTTCAAAACGGACTATCCCGACATCAAGGAATTGGACAGAAGCAAACATGGTAACTATGTCAAATACCTCACACTTAATGGAAAAATCTTGATGGCTCATTATAACGACAAGAAGGGGGCGTGGCAGATAACTGCAAGGCAACCGCACCCCAATGAAGTGGAACAATACAAAGAGGAGTGGCATTTTGACTAATCCCAAACATGGAGGGGTGTGATGAAAAAGGTGCGACGTTTTGCAAAGGAGCAGCCCATGAACCGTGAGACCCGTGAAGCCTTCTTGAAGCTTAGGCTTGACATGATGATTTGTAGGGATCAAGGCACTCTCTTATCCGAATAATACGTAAAATAAGGAGAAAACTATGGCAATTTTGGAAGGTGGTCAGATTATTACAAAGGTCCTAAAGCAAGAAAATGTGGAATATCTGTTCACACTCTGCGGTGGGACAATTGAATCCATATATGAAGGGTGCTTGAACGATGGCATCAAGATCATCGACACGCGCGTAGACCCATCTGCAACGATGATGGCAGATGCGTATGCAAGGGTGACCGGAGGCGTCGGTGTGAGCGGGGTTACCCGCGGTCCCGGGCACGCTGCCATGATCTACGGACTCGCAACGGCGCACATGATGGGGAGTCCCTTATACTCGATAAGCGGCAATAGCGATGCGGATCAGCTTGATATGGGCGGTTCCCAAGAGTACAACCAGACCGGGTTAGTCAAGCCAATCACCAAATGGACGCGGTTGGTCGCGCAGACCGAGCGACTGCCGGAGTATGTCGCGACAGGATTTCGTAAGGCGTTGGGTGGGCGTCCAGGTCCCGTGCATCTGAACGTTCCATACGATGTGCTGTATGACAAGATCGATGACGCGGAACTTGCATATCCCGATCCCGCGAACTCGCGCGTGAGCGGCAGAGTCCACGGCGACCCGGAGCAGATAGATCGCGCATTGAAGCTATTGGCGGGAGCCGACAGTCCGGCAATCATCGCTGCCGGCGCGATTCACTGGCAGAATGCTGCCGGTGCGCTCTTAGACTTTGTGGAAGCCACCGGGATCCCGTTTTTCTCACGAGGCGCTGATGTCAACGCAATTACCCGCCCACATCCGCTCTTTTTTGGCACGGCGACTTCCCGATTCGGGAACGCCTCGAAGGAGCTGCGCAACGCTGATGTAATTCTCTCGTTGGGCGTTAAATTCGATACGAACATGAGCTACGGAAAACCGCCCTTATTTCACGAAAATGCTAAGTTTATCTGCGTCGATATCGATGCTGAAGATATGGGCAAGAATCGCCCCTTTGATGTCGGAATCATCGGTGATATGCAAGCGGTCTTGGCAGAGATGACAAACAGTGTATCCAAACACGATTTTCACGAACCAACCGATTGGGTTGAACGTCTCAACCGTGTCCGCCAGCGTTTTCGGGAGCGACTCGCTGAAGCGGAGAACTCTGATAGTGCCCCAGTTCATCCGCTACGCATTTGCAAAGAGGTTCGCGAGCTCTTCGGGGATGATGCCACAATTTCACTCGATGGTGGAGACGCCTCACTCTTTTCCCACATGGCACTCGATCACTACCATCCACCGTACCTACTGTTCACAGGTCCTATCGGTGGTATTGGGCAGGGTGTGCCTTTTGCATTGGCTGGTAAGGTAGCAAGGCCGGATCATCCGAGTGTGTTGATCACGGGTGACGGTTCCTTCGGTTACGGGGTCATTGAATACGATACCGCGCTCAAACATAATCTTCCGATTATCTCGATAGTCTCAAGCGATGAGGCGTGGGGTATTGTGAGGCACCCGCAAATCCAACGTTACGGTTTAGATCGCGCTGTTGCGACGGATCTGCGAGCGGTTAGTTATGAGCGGGTTGCCGAAGCATTGGATTGTTATGGGGAGCTCGTTACGAAACCGGATGAGATTGGTCCGGCCCTGCAGCGCGCTGCCGACTCAGGGAGACCAGCGGTGATTAATGTTCCCACTGTCTTCACGAGTGCGGCAGCGTACTGCCCACAATAGGCTTAATGTGCTTCCCAAGAGGTCCGTTTCAGGGGATCGTGGACATCAATTGTGAGCGAAGGACCAAAACCCTCAATCTCCAAACGTAGATTGTCACCATCCTGAATTGGGGCTAAGGCATAATGATGGGTTCCCGTAGAGACAACGTTCCCGGGTTCAAGCGTTATGACTTTGGTGACCTCTTCCAACACCTCCGGTATGAAGCGTGCCATCGAATTAGAGGAAAAGTCGTGCCTAAGGTCATCGCCGACCCATAGCTTTATTCCGAGTTCATTTGGATCGTCAACCTCATCAGCGGTGACCAGCGCCGGACCCATCGGCGCGAAGGTATGCCAGCTTTTCCCGAGGAAGAAACCGCCGGGAAGACCACGTGCGGACACATCGATAAACTGAGTATAACCGAAGACATGGTCCATCGCTTCAGCTTGGGATAGGTGGCTTGCTGTCTTCCCCATGACCACACTGAGCTCAGGCTCGAAATGGAATACGGTTGCGTCTGTTTCGGGAAGTTGGACTGTGTCATCTTTTCCAATGATTCCTGTGGGAGATTTCAGGAAGGCATTAAACTCTCCTCGATCTGGGGCCGCAGGTTCGATATAGTTTCCTGCAAGACAAACCAACTGACCCGGCCTCGGCAATGGTGCCCTGAGACGAACACTGTCAAGTGCTGTCCCCGCACTTCCTTCCGCAGCCTGCGCAATCTGGGATTGTAAATTGTCCCAATCCTTGATGAGCGTTTCCATTAGCTCCTGGGGACTGTGGTAGGAAATGCCTTCCAATGCCGAAGCGACATCAACAATCTGATCCCCACTAATTACCCCCAGTTGGTAATCATTAAAAAATGCAAGTTTCATTTGATAGTTTTCCTTTCAAGTTTTAACCTAAGTTGCTAGTTGTAAGACCTGCTCGGCTTGGATAGACATATCCAAGCCATATTCGTATATGTGCAGTGGATTTGTCAATCCACTGCGAGCCGTGAGTCGCTCAATTCAGTTCCCATTTTCCCGTTTCGTGACATTTCACATCATTAGCAGCTTGCGTAATTTTAAGATAATGCAAGTCTATTGTAGACCATGTCTGTTCCTGCGAACACACATACTCCCAACCACGACTCTGATTATAGCACGGATCGTCCAAGTGTTAAAACAGTTTCAGACTTTTTGATATGCAATCCTCCCTGTCAAACCGCGAGGGCAATTTTCATCCTACCGTGTGTTACATACAGAACTGCTCGATCATCTGTCCGTAGACACCAACTGCCTCCGACAGTTGAGCAATATCAATCCATTCCCCAACAGTATGTGCTTGAACAATGTCACCGGGACCCAGAATCACGAGTTCCAAGTGATGTTTGAAAGCGTGCGCGTCCGTCCCGAATGGCACCGTCCCCGCCTTCGCTGCGCCTGTGGCTTTCAATCCTGCTTGGACAATTTCAGCGTCGGGGGAGACATAGAACGGCGTTCCTTTATTCGAGGATGCTTCAAGACCGTATTTCTCGGCGGTTTCCGTTATCATTGCTATCACATCGTCGCTGCGGTCATTTGGCATCGGTCTAAAGCTGAGTGTGCAAACCGTTTTCGCTGCGGCGACGTTCGGGCGGCACCCCCCATCATCAAGCACCATGTTGAATCCATTCGTTGGTGGAGTGAACTTCTTGTTCATGAAAGATTCGTCGGTTTTGAATAACTCTGCCAACTTGACCATTTCAGCCAGAAAGGGTGCAATCAGGAAGTTCGCCGATACCCCTTTATCTGTGCTCGTATGTGCTGCCCGTCCTTTCGCGGTTACAAGAACCCGTCCGCCTCCCTTATGGGCGTAGACCGGTGTCAATCGTGTCGGCTCGGCGATGACACCATATTTCGGACATTCCGCGTTGAAGAACTCCGACTCTTCCACAACCTGTTGCGCTCCAAAACCGCCAACCTCTTCGTCCGCCGCGATGACAACAAAGAGCGGTTTCTTCAAATCAGCAGCATTGACTTTTGCACCCGCGGCAATCGTCGCAGCCAGGGGGCCCTTCATATCACAACTACCACGACCAAAAAGGCGTCCATCTTGGATTACTGGGTCGAATGGGGCCCACTCACCCTCTAAGCCGGGAACCGTGTCGGAGTGGGAAAAAAGTCCGAAACCATCTGATCCTTCTCCCTTCTTCCCCACCAGACTCACCTTTTGTTCACCATTGTCATCGAGGTATTCGAGACGCTCCACCTCAAAATCACAACCCTTTAAAGTGTCTTCAAGGAGATCCGAAACCTCCTTATTACTCCGCTGGCTAACGGAATTGATTGCTACAATATCCCTAGTCAATTGAACAACATCAAGTCCCATTAAAAATGAACTCCTATCCAAAATTTAACTCATTCCAAAAGCTAAACGACCCACTCGCGTGTTGTCAGAATGAATAATATGCTTGTGAAGATGCTCTTAGAGCAGAATGTGATGATCTCGATCGATTGTAACCGTCAGGCTAAATTGCTAACCGGTGGAAATAGCCCCACCCTATTACCAACGATGCACTAAAGGCTCACTCCAATCTCTGGCTATAGCGTCTTACCATGTCCAGATGATTAGCTTGCCAGCTTGCTGACCGCGTTATGCTATCATATATTCGATGAGAGGTCTACAAAAAAATCAGTCTTTCCATTTTCGTTGACTTTTCATCAGAATATGGGTAAAATGGCTGATGTCGCATATCCTCAGACTTGGTTTGTCAACAGAATTTCTCTGGGGATAGGAGGATTTTCGGGGGGGTAAAATACTGTTGGTTAACAACATGATCGCAGGAGGGAGAGAACAATGAAACTGAGGTTTGCAATTTACTTAATCTGCCTGCTATTTGTAGGGGGATTCATTGCTTGTGGTGGAGATTCAGAGGACGACGCAGAGAAGCAACCTACCAAACCCACGACATCGGCTGGTGGTGGTGAAGTCCTACAGATTACGGTAGATTACGAAGCGGAGGAAGCAGCAATCATCGAGGTTATGACACTGCACGCTGAAGCCATCGAGACGAAAGATCCTGACGAATTTATGCCGTATTGGTTGAGAAGCGAAAGCGAAGATGTCTTCGTCGCTTGGGATTTTTGGGCGGGGGCGTTTGAGAAACACCTCGGCTGGAAAGCGATCAAGAAGGGGTGGGAAGGTATTTTCCGTCTACGCAGCGGTCCTATGAGTGTTACGATCGAGAGCCTTGCAATCGACAGAACTGGTAAAAACGCCTCACTCCGTGGCCGTTATACATGGGCGGTCAGCGGTGGTCTGATTGCATCAATGAAGAAGGACCGCGAAGAGGGATGGAAAATTCAGCAAATTGATTACACAAATCAGAAGTTCGGAAAACAGGTTGATGAGCTGAAGGATCCTGCCTATGTGAATCCGCCACCCGAATAAAAATAGAAGTCAATACTGTAGGAGTTACGCAGTTCAGTTTGTAGTAGCGCATTTCTTAATCCCGATTTATCGGGGATTCATCGGGCGTTGAAAATTGTGTCCTATGGTAACGAATCGCTGAACTACAAAACTTTGAGTGTTCAAGGGCGTAAGGCCTATACTGGTTGAATTACCTATGGATAGTGAACTATCTGCTTACAATATGTCCGACGAGGGAGAAAACAATGAAACGCAGTTTTAGCACTTACTTAACCTGTGCGTTATTGATCGTAGGCCTCATTGCTTGCGGAGGGGATTCGGACGATGACGTAGATAAGCAACCCACACAGCCGTCAACCCAGCCATCGACTTCGGGCGGTGGCGATGTCCTACAAATTGATGTTGATTATCCGGCGGAAGAAGCGGCGATTATCGAGGCGTTTACCCTACACGCCGAGGCCATTGGAACAGAAGATGCCAACCAATTTATGGCTTACTGGTTGCGAAGCGAGAGCGAAGATGTCTTTGTTGCTTGGGTGTTTTGGGCGGGGGCGTTTGAGAAACACCTCGGCTGGCAAGCAGTGAGAAAGGCATGGGAAGGTATTTTTCACATACGCAGCGGCAATATGAGCGTTGATATCAATAGCGTCGCAATCAATACAACCGGCAAAAAAGCGAGTTTACGTGGCAGCTATCGATGGGCGGTTAACGGTAATGTAATCGCATTAATGGTCAAAGACCGCGACGAAGGATGGAAAATTCAACAAGCTGACTACACCGGTGAAAAGTTTGGTAAGCAGGTTGAGGAAATCAAAAATCCTGCCTATGTGAATCCGCCACCCGAAGAGGATTAGCAGTCTGGGTTTTCCTATGGATCGGAGGCCGATTAAAGCCCCCCTGTTTGGTGGGAAATCTGTACTGTCTTTAGCACAGTGTCCGCTGCGATAGGGAAACGGAGTTGGTCAAAAAACTCGGTTTCCCTATTCTTAGGGCAGTTATGGTGAACGATATAAATATGTAACCACTGGTGCTAGTTTGCAGCTGTTGATACCGTCAAACGTGATGCCCCGATAAACCGGGACAGGCTGTGAAACGTGAAAGCTATTGGTTCCTCCGTGCCTTTAGCCCCAGAGGGGCGACATGTTTATAGTACACGGATAAACAAATACCCCAAAGCCCCAGCGGGGCGACA
>JAJDUM010000127.1 GCA_022826645.1 Candidatus Poribacteria bacterium | reverse complement strand
ATCGGGCATTTTATTGTACAGGTTTACAACCAGAAACGACCTCACTCGGCGTTAGGCTACTTGACGCCGGTGGAATTTGAACAACAATACTTGTCTTAAAGTCAACGATTTGTGGTCTAAATTAACGTTGGCACTTCAATGGATTTCTGCAAGCAGCCCGGGCACTATCAGAAGAGCGAATTGAATACATAGCATCCTTATTAAAGAATAGTTTAACAAATGAGGATTTAGAACATATCGCGTACAAACGGTTGTTGTTTCTACTCGATGAGTTAAACGATGTTGAAGTACTTATTTTAAAGGCTTACTCAATGCCCATGGATCAACATTTCGAGTTTTTGAGTAAACATAACCTGAATAAACCGAGCGTTCATTTGGGATTTTCACAAGAAGAAGTTGATAAACATGCGATTCATGAAACTTACGAAGCGAACCTCGGCCGCTTAGGTTTACTTAATCTCAGGTTTGAAGAACCAGAACAGGAAAAATTACCAGAATTTGATACAGAAACAGGGATGTTGAAGGCTCACGGTTATGATATCACTTCTTTGGGTAGGCTGCTGCTTAGAAGTATTGACCAAGATGGTGATGCTTCGAGGAAGAATATTCAACGTCCTCAGTAGAAATAGGGAGCGCAGATCTGCGTTTCCTACCAATTTTCACGTATGACCAAACGATAGGAGGAAAACATGGCAAACTCAGATTACAAAATCGGCGTTGTAGGCGTGGGCAGGATGGGAGCAAACATCGCACGCCACTTAAATGATGAAGGATTTTCGGTCGTTGCTGTCTACGACGTGGATGCTGGACGTGCGACATCGTTGGGCGAAGAGATCGGTGCGGAAGCAACGGATCAGCTTGCACGCGTGACAGAACTCTCGGATTACATTATCACCGTTGTTACAGATGACAACGCTATGCGGCAAATCTTCTCAGAGGATGCGGAAGATAGTTTGCTCAAAGGGGCAAGCGGGACGACATTTATCAACTGTGCAACAATTTCGCCACAGGTTCACGTGGATGTCGAACAACTGGCAGAGAAGCATGGTGCGTCGAGCCTTGAGGGATGTATGGCGAGCAGTATCACCCAAGCACGGGAAGGCACCCTCTATCTGATGTGCGGAGGGAAAGAGGCAGTCTTCAACGACGCCAAACCAATTCTCGATTCAATGAGCGTTTCTCTGCGTTATATCGGTCATGCTGGACAGGCTGCTCAAGTCAAGGCGCTTGTAAATATGGTTATGAACATCAACACGGCGGGCTTGGCGGAAGGACTTGGGCTCGGTGCGGCACTTGGCTTAGATCTTGGTATGCTGCAGGAGGTGTTCGCCCAAACCGGAGCCAACTCTCGTGTCTTGGAAACAGACGGCGAAGACATGGAGGCTCGCGACCATGAATGTTACTTTTCCGCAGCGCACGCGTCCAAAGATTCGGGCATCGCCCTCGACCTTGCCGAGGACGCTGGCTTGAACCTTCCTCTTGCCGATGCGACCAAAAAGCAGTACGATAGAATGATCGTGCTTGGCAAAGGCGAATTGGACAAATCTGGCGTTGCTGAACTTACCTTCCCCGGAAGGGGTTGAACGACAGTCGTTAGAAATCGCAGCTCGTAGAGAAAGAGACCACAACGCGTAGAGAGAAGCCGAGTTTTTCCGCAAAAACTCGGCTTCTTTGCTGCCGGGGCGACGACTTCAAGCGGGAGAGAATGTCCCGAGCACCATCGGTTGCAATGCCCCCGTGACCTGTGGTAGGTTTGTCGGATGCCCATGAACCGCTTCATTAGCAAGGACAGCGAAAGCAATTGCTTCTTTGGCATCGCCCGGAACCCCGATAGCATCAGCCGAAAACAGCGGCACCGGTTGGAATAGCGTCTCTAAATGCCGCATTAACGTGCGATTATGACAGCCTCCCCCACTGATATAAATCCCGTCCACGGAAAAGTACGGGAACAGAAATCGGCGATAGTAGTCGGAGATTGTCTGTGCGGTGAACGCAGTCAAGGTAGCAACGAGGTCCGTCGATGCCAATCTTTGGGTTTTTGCTTGCTCTAGTGCTTGCTGTGCGAACTCTCTGCCAAAGGCTTCCCGTCCTGTGGTCTTAGGAGGAGCTGCTGCGATAAAGGGGTGTTTCAACCACTCCGCGAGCAGCGGCTCAGAAACGTCTCCCCGCGAAGCATATTGACCCGCATTGTCGTACTTTTCCGCTCCATCGGTAAGCATTTCCATAATCGAATCGATAATCATGTTCCCCGGTCCTGTATCTGAGGCAATAACGTCCGAGCTAGATGCCCTCGCGGGGATGAGTGTCACGTTGGAAATCCCTCCAATATTCTGCAAGGCAATTGTGCGATCGGTTTGCCGATACAGCAGAAAATCAACATACGGCACCAATGGTGCCCCCTGCCCACCTGCTGCAAGATCTGCAACCCGGAAATTCGCAATTGTCGGCACGCCAGTCCGATATGCGATGACCGCCGGTTCTCCGAGTTGTAGTGTGGACGGGACGTATTCCGCCTCCGCCTGTGGTGGAAGGTGATAGACAGTCTGTCCATGCGAACCGATCAGGTCTATCTCTTCCATCTCCAATCCTGCATCGGAAACGACCGACAGGGCCGCTTCTGCAAAAACTTTCCCAATAAGAAAGTTCATCTGGCAAATTTCGTCTACGCTGCTTGTCTCCGGCTGGAAAAGATCGAAGATACGCGCTCTGACTTCCGATCCAAAGGCGTGTGTATGGAAGGCAATTAGCTCAACACGGGTCTCTAAACCGTTATCCTGAATTTCGACAAGTGCCGCATCAACACCATCGACAGAAGTACCGGACATTAGTCCTATAACCTTTTTTCTCCGCTTTTGAGCAATTTGGAAAAAAGAATTCATGGTTGTTGCTCCCCTTTCATACTCAATCGTAGAGCAGATACGGACAGCGGCGCGCGGCAAAACTCTCCACTTCGCTTTCCCATGCCTGAACGATTGTACTCGGTGATTCACCACCTGTCAATCTGAGTCGCACCCCATCAGTTCCTGCCAAAAGATCGAAGAAGTATTGTCCTCGGTTTTGCAAAAAATGAAAGTGATCAGGATAAAGGTGCTGCGCCGTCGTGATAAGGTGCAAACCAACGTCAATAGGCTTGAGTCGATCGCGATCTGTGACATAAACTTGCACACCGTGACACGGTTGATTTGCGTACTTGGAGAATGTAGGGGTAAAGTAGATTGGACGGAAGTAGATACCAGGGAGTGCAATATTATTGAGCTTATCTGCCCATTTCTCCGCATCTATCCAGGGTGCTCCTATCCACTCAAAGGGTTTAGTCGTTCCGCGCCCTTCAGATAGGTTGGTGCCTTCAAGGAGACAGGTGCCGGGGTACAGCGTTGCGGTCTCGATAGTCGGCATATTCGGTGAAGGAGGCACCCATGGCAATCCGGCCTCATCGAACCACATCGTCCGCTTCCAACCACGCATAGGAACCACGTCGAGTTGGCTCGAACCCTGATGCGATTTAGATCGAGCTGCCGAATCAATCTCGGCTTTACAGAAGTACGCAAGTTCACCCACGGTCATTCCGTGACGGATGGTAAGGTTAGTTTCTCCAATGAATGATTGGAAAGGGGGTTGAAGCTGGTTTCCTTCAACACGATCACCGCGAATGGGGTTTGGACGGTCAAGAACGATAAAATCCACACCGTTAGCCGCAGCTGCTCTCACTGATCGAAACAACGTCGAAATATAGGTGTAAAAACGGGAACCGACATCTTGGATATCGTATACCAACGCATCAATACCAGTTAACATCTCAGATGTCGGCTCTCGCGTATCCCCATAGAGACTATGAATTGGTATCTGTTGGCGCTTGCTGCTTGTGGAGGTAACATGGATGCCAGCCTGCACACTTCCGGCTATACCGTGTTCAGGACTGAATAGCGCGGCAAGCTGAATTTTCGGCTGTTCAGCAAACAGCGTGAGGTTACTCCGAAACTGTGCGTCCACCCCAGTGTGATTGGTGATTAACCCGATGGATCGCCCGTTAACAAGCTCCGATCGCTCTCTGAGTAGAATGGTTAAACCGACTTCCGTCATAGTAACACTATACCGACTCTCATGATTGATTCAAGTCTTGCTGGCTCAGTTCGAACGGCACGGCACTCCGTATATGCAGATCTCGCTGCGGGAACGGAATAGTAATGCCTTGCTCCCGAAACGCTTTTACGACTGCGAAATTCAGGTCGCTCCTTACAAAGTATTGGCGGGAAGCATCATTGATCCAGACTAACAAAACAAAGTTAAGTGAACTGTCGCCGAATTCCAAAAACTGTATCGTCGGTTCAGGATTTAACAACACCTCTTGGTGGGAACGCCCTACCCGCAACAAGGTCTCTGCGACCAAGTCAACATCTGAACCGTAAGACACACCAACGGATACATGAATCCGCACTTTTGAATCTCGATAGCTCCAGTTCGTTACATTTTGGGCTATGAAGTTTGAATTAGGTACAATGATGGACACGTTGTCCAACGTCTCAACGATTGAGCTGCGCGTCTTTATCGCACGAATCCTACCTTGGACACCGCTTACCTCGACAAAATCCCCTACTTGCACCGGACGCTCGAACAGCAAGATGATGGCACTGATGAAGTTACTGGTAATATTCTGTAACCCCAAACCGATTCCAACCATCAGCACCGCACCTATCGCAGCCAGCGTTGTCAGATCAACCCCGATCTGTTGTACCGCGATAAACAAGCCCACTAGCATTATGAAGTAGTGCAGAATGCGGAGGATGCTCTCCTGCGCGCCTATATTCAGATGCGTTAGTCTAAACACGTTGCGTCTCAACATGCGCCGCAAGATACGCGAGATCCCGAATGCTGCTAACAGAATCAGTGCCGCCGTTAGCAAGACGGCGGGGGTTATCATCACATCTCCTAAAGAAAGCAGATTCTTCCGCAATAAATCAAGAATCTCTTGCCAGCTTTTCATGCTGCTTCCTCCCGAACCAATACAATTAAGTCGTCCGTTTCCTTTAACATATAGGTTTTATACTGTGGTGGACTGAGCTCCAGCGAACCATCCACCAAGCGGATGCCCAGTGCGATTTCACTGCGAGCTGCCGAAGCGTCCTGTAGTTCGCTAAAATTCAGTCTCTGGTTCGCCATACCATAATCTGAGATCGAACGAAAACATATCTCTGCTCCGCCAGCACCAAATAGTTCTGCATAAACAGCATTGAGTTCTCGGCGCAATGCAACCTGCGCCAAAACATGACTTGCCATCATCGGGGTAACCAATACCTCGGTGTCCATACCTTGAAACAACCGGACGTTATCGGGATCCATCAGATCGACCAGAATCTTAGGTGTCTGAGGATTTTTTTCAAGTATGTTTTTCAACACCAAGTGACCCACAAGCGTCCGTGCATCTGATTCCTCCTGTGTCTCTAGCCAGTCACTGCCTAAAATCAACACATTATCATAATCGGCAGGATGGATAGCTTCCAAAACCGATAGAGAGGTGTGATCCCCTTCATAATGACTTACTGCGATCCGGTCATGGTCAATCCCTTGCTTTGTCAATTCTGTTTCTCTCTCAATTGCAGGTTTATTCGCCAATGTCGTAATTTCAAACCGTTCAAGCAAATAGTCGTCTAATTCCTTAACCAGTGGCACAACTTTATGGTTCCAGCCCAAAATTAAGATTCGTCGTTTATTTTCGGTTTGGATCGGGGATTCCGGCTGGGATTGGGACAGGGATTGATGCGGTGATTGTCTTGATGGGATGTCCTTGAGTATCTCGCAGTCTTCATATTCTCGCGCTAAAAAGACCAAGCGGTCGTCCGCTTCCAAAGTCAAATTGCCTACTGGATTGAGTATCGAGCGAAATCCTTCACCATGAGGGCGCACTACACCTAGCAAAATCGCCTTGGTCCACGCACCTACCAAATCCCAAAAACGTGCACCCTTAAATGATTCAAAGGCGCGGATGTAGATAGAATGGCCATGTCCGTGAGACAAAAGTTGGTGAAAAAGATACGATAAACCCGGATGGCGCACATTCTGTGCCATGCAGCGTGTAACAAACACATCCGTTGCTAAGATTTCCAGGGTTCCTTGATAGGCCTTTTGCGCCATAGAGATTTTGTTGGGATCGAACAATTCCGTCACCAACAAAGGCAAAGACCGATTCCCATTGTTGCCCTGTTGATCTGCTATTGATAATACTGTTTTAACGACACGGGTATCCGATTCATCCGCACCACCATAGGCAAAATCCGCGCCTGGAAGAATGATAGCACTGGCGTTTTGAAAGTCTACCCGTTCCAAATGCTCCATCCGTAGCGGTATGCCCGACCGAAAGGTAATCTTCCGAGCATCCCATAGCGGTCCAAGGGCACTTCGCAGCTCCATTGTACGCTCTAAACTGACGATCTCAGACAGGATGACCACATGCAGTCCACGAGCACCCAACCGTTCCAAAAAGCGGCGGACACGTCCTTCAGAGCGCATCAATTCTCCGACAATCGGAGGTGTACGGTTTGTCCAACCCAAAATCAAGATATGATTGCGGCGTACAATGGAGGTTAGTCCGCTCTCAAAATTACGAATCCTTTGATTGAGCCACTGCGTCATAATTGCAATCAGTGACCCCATAAAAAGGACATATCCGAGCACGGTCAGCACCGTTGAAATCACGCGCCGTGATAATCCTTCGTCGTCTCCCAAATATCCCGGATCGGTCAGACGCAAGAATGCCCACCAGATTGCCGTTTTCTTCCCATCAAAGGTGGTGTCCATTGCCTGTACTAATAAGCCGCCGCCGATTGCGACCGCGCCAACCAGTGACGCGATAAAGAGCAATCGAGCGTGTGCACCACGCAACAACAACTGTTCAATCTGAAACTTTACTCTATTTCTTAAATGTTCTAACATAACCATTGGAGCAGAATGTCGGTGGGAGCATATCCACTATGTTGGGATTCATCAAGCTTCAAAAATCAGTTGGTAAAACCGTGATCGAAAATCGACAATACCGAGCTTCGACGCATCCGGATGGACCCGATTTGTCAGCAGGATAGCGAACATCTTCTTTTCTACGTTGATTCGTATCGAAGTTCCCGTAAATCCCGTATGGTAAAGCGAGTCATCCTCCAAAATAATCCAACCAAGTCCGCGCGATTCGTTTAATCCTACTGTGTGAACAGTTGCTATCTCCTCGATGGCTTCTGCTGTCAACACACCATCTCCGCCATTGATGAGTACTTGACAAAATATCGAGAGGTCTGTTGCTGTCGAAAACAGCCCTGCGTTTCCTGAAACCCCATCAAGGAAATGGGCATTTTCGTCATGGACCTCGCCTACGATGATTCCTTTACGCCAATGGTGTGGGCGATGTTCTACCATCCGTCTCTCAAAGTTGTTTGAATCCTCGGTCGCCGCGCACCTGTCCGTCCATCTTGATGGCGGATTATACCCGGTGCATTTCATTCCAAGCGGCTGAAAAATCCATTCCTGTGCAAGCGCATCCAGTGATTCGTCTGTTAGACGCTCAATCAGTTTTCCAAGAAGGATGTAGCCCAAGCAGCTATAAATAACCTGAGTTCCTGTTGGATAATCTAAGGGGATTTGATTGAGATAGTCATCGACTCCCTCCGGACTTGTTGATTCTAAGTAGGTTGGGCGCCACGCTGGTAATCCAGAGGTGTGCGTTAAGAGATGGGAGATTGTCACTTGCGGATGGATGAATTCGGGCATAAGATGTCGGATCGGTGTGGTGAGTCCGACAGTTCCATTCCCAATCAAACGCATAATGAGTGTCGTTGTTACAATTGGTTTGGTAAGGGAGGCAAGATCAAAGATTGTGTCACGACGCATCGGCTTAATGGCAGGTGTGGACATTCTGAACCCGAACGCTTCACAGTATGGGGGTGCGTCATGTGTGGAAATATAGGCAACGGCACCGGGGAAGATTTTATCACAAATTCCCTGCTGTACGAGTTCATCGATTACTCGATTGTCCGATCTGCGAATTCTATTAACTGATTTCATCTGTGCTGCCCGGGGCGGTTAGGAATGCCCCTATTTTTCGATGGCAATCCCACCTTCAAGTTTCCACCTTGATAATCTCCCCTGGTTCATTCTCAGCACCATTCACTTCAAATCGGTCTGGTAAGAACTGTTGGACCAACCAGATATTTGTCGTGAGGTGCCGCGTAACGCGAGAGGTAGTAAAGCGGGATTCTCCCGTTGCAAGCGCCATCGGAAGAATTAGTTGATCTCCAAGGTGGGGATCAATTGCTGTATCTGATACCAGAAAATTCTCCAACGCGTTGCAGGCTTCATCCGCGACACGCTCGGCACGTTTGCCGCGCCTGCCCAGCGCGGAGAATCCTGCTTTAGTATTTTCAAATTCTGCCTTCAGGAACACAAGCGATCCTTGTCCGATAGCATTGCCTTTAACTGGCTCTATAGTGACCGGACAATTCCATCGCGCAAGGCGGTTCTGGATCTGGTTGCGCTGGCGATCAATAATGTGTTCAGGGAGATTGGAGGCAGCTGAAACCGCGTGGATCGCCCGCAATTTTCCGCGATCTTTAAGTGCTACCGCCCGCCAATCTTCGGTCGGCTTAATCTTTGCCATCACTTCTCCCCCGCCCTTGGGGAACCAGCCCCACCGGTTCAGCTGAATCGAACCTCGAAGCCCGAACTTTGCTGCCATCGGCATGAAAATTCCTTGTAGATAATGGACGGTGGGACTCCAAGAGACGTGCGTTCCGCCCCGCAAAGTAATGGTGGAGGGGATATTAGCGTATGAAAGGGGCAGTGCTATTGACTGAAAAACCAACGATAATGCCCCGGCACTTGGGCGAACATCTGCAACATCAAAGGTGTACTCACCTCCGCAAATCTGCCGAGGACGAAACGTCACGGTTTGGGAGCCGAGTGCTCCACCAATCACTTCGGCATCGGTGATTGCGGCAACCGCATTTATACTGGTGAGATGCTGTGGAGCCAAACCCGGCGTTTGCCTGCCAGCACGTATGCGATTGATACGGATGGGGCGGTTAAGAATGGCGGACAAACTCAGGCTTGAACGCAGAATTTGACCGCCCCCTTCGCCATAGTCTCCGTCAATGTCAAGCGTGTTCATGTAGGTGCCAGAAGGAGGGGGCTACTTCTTATCAACCGCGTCAGAGTCAACATCGGCAATAGATCCAGGAGCAGACTGGGCAGAGAGACCGAGATTCTCACGAACTTTCGTTTCGATCTCGTTAATAATCTCGGGATGTTCAATAAGATATTCTTTGGCGCTATTCCTACCTTGCCCCAGACGCTCGTTGTTATAAGAGAACCATGCACCACTCTTGGTTATAATCTCTTGATCTGTGCCTACATCAAGCAGATCTCCCAGCTTTGAAATACCCTCCCCGAAGGTCATTTCAAATTCAGCCTGCGTGAAGGGAGGGGCGACCTTATTCTTAGCAACCTTAACCCGGACCCGGTTGCCGACCATTTCGTCCCCATCCTTGAGGGTTTCCGCTCGTCTAATCTCAAGTCGTACTGAGGCATGGAACTTGAGGGCAAGGCCACCCGGTGTGGTTTCTGGATTGCCAAACATGACGCCAATCTTTTGACGAATCTGATTCGTGAAAATGATACATGATTTCGACTTGCTCGCCACCCCAGAGAGTTTTCGCAGTGCTTTGGACATCAAGCGCGGCAATAAACCTACATGTGCATCGCCCATTTCACCCTCGATTTCTGCTTGGGGTGTTAATGCCGCCACAGAGTCAATTACAACCACATCGATGGCGCTACTACGCACTAATGTCTCGACAATTTCTAACGCCTGCTCCCCCGTATCTGGTTGAGATATGAGTAGGTGTTCCATATTGACGCCGATGCGTTTCGCGTACATTGGATCAATTGCATGCTCTACATCGACGAACGCGGCGGTGCCCCCCATTTTTTGAGCCTCTGCAATGATATGTAACGCGAGCGTAGTTTTACCACTGGATTCATGCCCAAAAATCTCTACAATTCGGCCACGCGGCACACCGCCGGCGCCAAGTGCGATATCCAGTGCGAGCGAACCGGTCGGAATCACTTCAACCGGCACGATATCTTCACTGTCAAAACGCATAATCGCACCCTTGCCGTGCTGTCGTTCGATCTGTGAAATTGCGAGATCTATTGCTTTATTCTTATCTTCTGATACCATACTGAATCTCCTTTAAATTCGTCCTTCAGTGTTGTCTAAGTGAATACGATCGTAACGTTGAGTAGATCGCCCCTCTGGAGTCAAGTTGACTTTGTATGAGCGAGACTGCACCGACTGTCATCTCCGCACCGTTAATACTATCAAACTGACGATATTGGTTCGCGTAGGGTTTGAGGTTTACTTTTTCTCTCAACCGCCCGATTGTTAAGTGGGGATTGAACTTCTTGGTCTCGAGCGGAAATCCATGTCTATTTAGCGCCAGATTGATGGCTTCAGCCAGCGCAGAGGCATGTTCCACACCAACCCTTACACCCGCCCATACAACCCTGGGGCGCGCAAGATTGGGGAATGCCCCAATCCCGCCGATATGCATCGAAAAACTGTAGTGGCGGCTTGCTACCTCTTCGACCGCTTTCCCAATCGATTCGATTTTTTCAGGATTAATATCGCCTAAAAACTTCAACGTTAGGTGAATGTTACTTGGTTTCACCCAAGATGCTTTTTCAATCTGATTTCGTAACATTTCCTGAATACGAACCAATTCATTCTGGATTGGTTCCGGGATTTCGATTGCGATGAAACATCGAATAGATTGTGACATGTTCTCTGCTCAGTTAGGCGCGAGTTTTCCTGTCCCAGCGAATAAGGTTGTCATTTCCGCATTGCTGATTTTTGCTAGTGCATTAATCCAGTTAACCGCTCTCCGCCCGCCCGATTATTTATCAAATCTCATCATCTGTGTAAGTGTCCGGAGATCTCATCAACTCGTAGATGCCCTTGCGGTTGTTGTATAGGAATTCCAATCCTGATATGACCGTAAGCACCATTGGGATGTACATCATAAAGTAAATCGGTCCCGGAAACTGAATGACGAAATCCAGATCTTGATTCAGCAAATGAGTATATTCTTGACACACAAGTAACACAAGGCCAATAATTATGGCAGCCATCTGTGACGATGTTTTGTATTTTCCCCACTTGCTCGCGGCTACTACCGTACCGTATCTTCCAACGAAGACGAGGCGGAGGGTGGTAATGACAACCTCGCGTCCCATGATGATTAGCACCATCCACCCTGGAATCAGTCCGCCCTTAAATCGGGTCAGGCAGATTAATGCCGCACCGACAAGAAGCTTATCCGCAAGCGGATCCATGAATTTCCCGAAGCTGGTTGTCCCTTGTCTGCGAGCGATGACCCCGTCAAGATAATCCGTAATTGATGCCACAACGAAAATAATCAGTGCAGGCAGCATGCGCTCATATCGAAAGGAGAGCATGAAGAAGGGGATGAGAAACATCCGTCCAATCGTCAAATAATTTGCTAGGCGCATCACATTTTCAAGGTTCATACGCTTGCATTACCTCTTTCATGGGCGAACATTTCACACGTCGATTTAGGGGCACTAATCAAAGGGGGTATACACTTGAATTTGATATGTCCGGTACTGCAATTAGCCATTCACTGGTTTGCAGAAAGGTCAATCACTTCAGCGTCGGCAGGGGCTACGAATTTGAATGACTCAGCATCCATTTCAATATCTCGCTGGATCTTAGCAAGAGCAACAATGACGCTAATATTGCCTTCATCTTCGCCCTCCGTTTGGTATCCGAATTGTACCGGTAACCATTCATCGGATCTTACCCATATTTCAATAATCTCACGTGGTGCGTTGGTATTAGAAGCAACCGGCAACTGCGGTTTCGGGGTCAGCTTGATACGATAAATTCCCTTCGGATTTGCTATTTCATCCGGCACTAGCTGCATGTTAAATTTTTCAGAAGCTTCGTCTAACGATGTCCCAAGCCCCGGGTACAGCTCCTTGCGGTTGGCTCTTCCCCATTTCATCTTGTTGACTTGGCTAAGAAGTGGCGTATAGGACCATGAGTATTCACCATCAAGAACTATGAGCTGTGCAAGCTGCGAGGGATCTTTGTGGCTGACATATTCCTTGCGTAGCAAGTTCGGCTTGCTAAACAATAATCGTCCGCGGGCAATACTCTTGTTTCCGGCTCGCAACGTAGTCTCCTCAAAGTCTGCACTAAAGTTCTTCGATTTTTCGTAGGCTGCCTTGAAATTATGAAACACGTTTTCGATAGTATCGGTGACCCCGTTGTTGGCACTAATAATTAATAGGAATGAAAAAACATAGGAAAAGTAGGACGATTTCATTGCGATTCTGCGGCGTGTTTACCCCAACCGCTCTCCTTTACAGAGCTGATAAACAACCAATGACTTCTTGGTGTAAACTTCGATAAACTCATCGCGACTTACACAGTCATACGTTATCCATTTAGGACACAAGAATAATGCGTGGGAGTGTCGTCGTTATTAGGAGCTATGTACTAGGTGTTGTGGGGCTAGCACAACTGCTCTCTGAAGTGCGTAAATTCTGTTCACGATATATGATTTCAGCAGTATAGCACCCTCAATGATGTTTGTCAACGCCGTTTTTCCTACGACCCGGATGCTGATTGTCTTGATATGTGCTCGCTCTCGGCCGCGCTCCGCGCTTCCTCCTCGGTTACGTGAATCCGCGCCCAATCGAGTAGCACAATTTCCATCTCATCGGAATCTTCAAGCGCGTGTTGAACAAAACGCTCCATAAGATTAATAATTCGCTCATCCCGAAAAAAAGCCTGAAACCAGATAGAAAACGCCTTGAGAGGGTCGGGTTCTTCGGCAAAAGCCCAGAAGTTGACCTGGCAGAAATCCAGCCCCTCGTCAACGGCTTGCTGTGAAATCCAGACATCGTCTGGGAACCCTTCAAATAGGGGTAAAAATTCGGGGAGTAAATTGGGGAGTGCGTCATTCAGATAAGATATTTCTGGAGAAATATCAAACTGGATGCTATATTTGTGTGCCTGAAGATCAAGATCCAGCACTTTATTTTCTTCATTGGGTGATGAGGAACTGCTTGGATTTTTCTCTTTGCGTCGAAATAGCACGGGCGGTACTCCCCGGTTTACAGGTCTAGGATAGATAGGGTATTATACCTAAGAATTCGACGCGCGGCAACTACAATCCTTGAATACCAACGGCGATATTTTGCGTCAATTCTGTCTCACGCACCTATGACAAATCCCCGTCGATTCGGAAAGACGCACTCAACACATTTTCGTTGAACTTACACATAATAGGCAATGGAGGAGGTTTGACATGATTACTTCCGTCAACATTCTGGACCATGTATCAGTAACAGTGAGTGATATGAATCACTCACTGACATTTTATTGCGATATGCTCGGACTGAAAGAGGTAGAACGGCATCACTTGGAGGGAGACACTATCTCGAACATGGCTGGCAAACCGGGTGTAATTATGGAAGTCGTACGCTTGATAGCACCGGAAACGCCGGGAGTTATGCTCGACTTGCAGCAATACGTCGCACCTGAAGGCAAAGTGTCTGACGCACAATTGGGAGACGTCGCTCACTCACATCTCTGCTTCGGTGTGCCAGATGTGTGGGCAGCCTACCAAGATTTGAAAGCAAAAGGCGTTGAGTTTATATCGGAGCCAGTTAGTTTTGACTTAGAATGGGGCGTCGTGTATGTAGTATTCTTCAAAGATCCAGATGGATACATCTTAGAATTAATGCAGGTCCCAATTGAAAAAAAGGAATCCAGCCATTAACCTCAATTTTCTGGCGGGGCTAAAGCGATTCTCCATTACAGTCGTAGAAGTTCGCTTTACACAAGGTTCGCATCCATGCTAGAATGACACCATTCGGATCGGGTGAAGATTGCTTATACATGATATATCGGTCCCTATATGTATTGCGAAAGGAAACCAGATGAATAACTCATCGAAAATACATTCCTCGGTCAAAGACCAGTATGAACGTGATGGCTATGCGATTTTTCGGGACGTTCTTGACCCGGGCCTGATCCACGAGACAAGCAACCACGTCGATTGGCTGCTTGAGAAGAACCCGGAGTTGCGCCCCGAGCACTTACACCATCGCCTCGTTCGGGAGGATCCGTTCTGGGTCCGACTGATTAGCGATTCTCGTTTACTCGATATCGCGGAGATGTTTATCGGTCCAAACATCGCCCTATTTGCTTCTCACTACATCAGCAAACCACCCACCGATGGAAGACCCGTGTTATGGCATCAGGACGGTAGCTATTGGCCCCTGGCACCGATGGAGGTTGTTACGCTGTGGCTTGCGGTCGATGATTCTACCCCAACTAACGGTTGTATGCGCGTTATCCCCGGTACACATCGAATGGAATTGCATGAAATGCAGCGCAGCGTTGATGTTCCTAATGTCCTAAGCTCGCACATGGATCCTGCATTAGTTGATGACTCCCAAGCCATCGATTTTGTACTTAAAGCTGGCGATGTTTCTGTACATCATCCAAACATTATCCACGGGTCCAACCCCAATACCTCAACACAGCGGCGTTGTGGTCTGACGATTCGGTACATTCCAACAAGCACACGAATTACGTCCAAGGAACCGTGGCCGTGTGCATTTCTACTGAGAGGAGAGTTCGTTCCTGGCGTGAACCACTACGCACCACGTCCAAAGTATGTGGACGGATTCCACATGCCTTTCCGGGGGTGCGAAAATTGGACCGGGTAGCTGTGCTCCCCGGTAGGTGCGGTTTTCAACCGCACCGGTGCCGACTTAGCCTGCCCCGATTCCATCGGGAGTCCGTGCCGAGACCAGGCAGGCGAAACGGGACTCGATAAATCGGGATTTGGAGTGTCTCATTAATTCTAAGGTCCACTATAAATGCGTATGCGAAACAGAAAACATACGAATAAAAGTGGACAGTTCTAAAACAGGAGTACACATGATGGCATCGCCAGTAAAAGTTGGTGTGATTGGTTGCGGCGCACAAGGTACTAACCACTTAAACGTCATCAAGGAATTAGGCATGGAAATGGCTGTGGTAAGTGCGTTCTGCGATCTCAGTCCGGAACGGTTACAGAATGCAAAGGAGCTGTGGCCCCAAGCAGAAGCAGCCAACGATTTCAAGGCGATGCTCGCACCGGGTGAACTCGATTTGGTAATTGTTGCCACGATGCCGAATACGCACATGCAGATGGCACTTGCCGCGCTTGAAGCGGGGGCGGATGTCCTGTGTGAGAAACCGTTCATGAGAAATGCAGAGGAAGCAGAAACGGTGCTTGAGACAGCGGAACGACTTGGTCGTCAGGTACAGCTTGGTACAAATATGCGGTACATGGCTACCTCTGGTTATCTCCACGACTTGGTAGCATCCGGTGAGATAGGAACGCCTGTGTACAGTAAAGTCTGGGGCTGCCATGTTAATCCACCTTGGTGGGGACCTCACTATTATCTCAGCAGCTCTGCTGGTGGTGTCCTCGCCTCTACACTGATACACGCGCTGGACCTTGCTATCTGGGTAGGCGGTTCCCCGAATCCGGTCTCAGTGAGTGCTTCCATGGGGCGTCTGTTTCCCGGAAAACGGGGACCCCTCGCTTCACCGGAGATAAGGGAGCGGTTTAATGTCGAAGATTTATTTATGGCACTTGTTCGGTTCGACGATGGATCCACCTGCGTACTCGAGGGAAACTGGTGCGATGATCGGCCTCCGCCCCACTGTTTTGAGATGGTAACGACCAAAGGTAAAATCAACAGCGAACCGTTCATTGTAACGGTGGACGAGAGCGGCGAAGTCGTCGATAAAACGCCAAAGTTGACGGAAAGTAGCGGCTGGGGTGAGAGCATCCGGAATCAAGACGCCGACATTATCCAATCCCTAAAAACCGGCTCCTCTTGGACCATGCAGGACTCCCGACAACTGCTGAATTTACAGCGATTAATTGATGGATGCTACGAATCGGCAAGAAATGAGCGAGAGATAGTTCTTTAACAGCCGACGTAGACTTTAGCTATTCTACACACGCACAAGAGGAAAAGAGATGAAGAAAGTAAATATTATCGACGAGATCTTTGAAGCGTTTCAGATAAACGGCGATCAACTTTATGAAGGTGGCGAACAGGTTACACAACAACAGCACGCGCTACAAACCGCCCACGCAGCCGAGAAAGATGGCGCTCATGATACCTTGATAGCGGCTGCTATTCTACACGATTATGGTCATCTTGCTCACGATATACCACAGGAGATAGTGGCGCAGGGGATCGATGATAAACATGAAGAGCTTGTCGCTGCACTCTTAGATCCCTACTTTGTACCCGCGGTTACGGAACCTGCGCGGCTACATGTGCCCGCGAAACGGTATCTCTGTGCGGTGGAGCCGAGTTATTTCAGCAAATTGTCCCCCGTCTCCGTCCGCAGTTTAGAGCGCCAAGGTGGCCCATTGACAGAAGCCGAAGTCAGAGCATTTGAATCCTTGCCTCACTTCGCTGATGCGGTGCGCTTGCGCCGTTATGATGAGATGGGTAAAGATCCAGATGCTGTGACACCTGACCTTGTCTACTACCGTCCCTGTTTGGAGGCAGGACTCAAGAGCTAACTGATCTATGCCAAAAAGGAGATGTAGTCGCCTTCCCGGTTTGGGTGGGGAGGCTCCACTGCATAGATTTCGATGAAGATTCAGCGTGACCTGACCACCATTCTCTATATTCTTGCATCTGGCATATACCTCATCATAGGGGCACGGAGTTTCGCTAGGGCACCGGACACACCGGAGACCGGATACTTCTACCTGATCGGGCTTGTCACATGGGTGGTCGCAACGCTCGTATGGATGCAACAATCACAAGGTCAAATCTCTTCGAACTCCGATGGAAAAGAGAGAGATAACCAGGCTTTGGTCTCATACCGAGCTGTCCGAATCTCCTACCTGATGAGCATCGGTTTTATGAGTATATGCTCAGTTGGTGCCACCTTCTCCATTTCTGAAGACAGACTAAGTAGTCGGATCGTACCGATCTCCCAGTTTGTTTCCGCGACAATTACTCCCTGCCTTTTTCTCCACTGTTTCCTCATTTTTCCGGCAGAAAAGCAAGTCGTCCGGCGTTATCCGTGGCTCTTGAAAATTCTCTACGTTCCGGGCGTTGCCTTGTGCTTGCTCACGTCTTTCCTCTATCTACGGGGGTATGAGTACACTCGTGAACTTTTCCTGATAAAGTTATCCCCTCTGGATAACCTGACCACAGGGTTTGTCTTCGCGTACTCGATTGCTGGCCAGTTGTTACTCCTACATACATGCTTCGCTGCGCCTGCTCCTTCTCAGCGTCAGCGTCGTCAAGCACAATGGCTGCTATTGGGCATTGCTGCGGGCACCCTCCCACAAGCCCTTTTTCTGACAATTCCACGGCTATGGGATGTCTCGATTCCTTATGTTCGCTTTTCAACCTACACGCTATGCCTTATCCCAATCTGCTATCTCATAGCAATTATCCGACACCGATTGATGAATATTGAGCTCATTATCAATCGTAGTGTTGTATATACCCTTGTCAGCGGATTCGCCTTGGGGATTTACCTATTGAGCATTCAAGGCTTGACGATATTTTTTCATACCGCAGGCCGTTCCCGAACGGTCACGGCTGTTTCCGTACTTATTGCCGCTGTACTTTTTGCCCCCGCTAAGACACGGATTCAGAAGGTGATAGATCGGGCATTCGATCGTGAGGCGTACAACTATCGTCAAACGCTTTTGGCGCTGAGCCAGGCTCTGCACTCAATTCTTGATCTGGAAATCTTAGTAGATACCCTTCTCCGCCAAGTAACAGAAGCAATCCATATCAGTCGAGGGGTTGTCATGTATCGCGTATCAGGTTATTTTGAGTCCGAGCACAGTCAGGTTAGTGGATCCGGTCCATATCCGACCGATGGTGCCCAGTTTGTTTCAGAAGCAACTATCGGGATTGATGCCCTACCCAACGGATCGCCGCTCACACTGCATGCCTCCCTACTTGAACAACTTCAAAGGGCAGAACAACCGCTTGACTTTTCAAATCAATCCCTCGACCGGGATCTGATCCACATTGAATCCTCCAAATCGGTGGAGGAGTTTGTCAACTTTCTCCAATCGGCGGTATGGATTCCTTTTGTTACCCGGACGAAAGAAAATCAGAACATAGTGGGCATATTGGTACTCGGTCAAAAATTATCGGAGGAACCATATACGCAGGCAGATTTAGCGCTCTTGGGCACACTGGCGCATCAGGGGGCAACCGCGATCGAAAATGCGATGCTTTACGCCCAGCTAAGTGCACGGACGGAAGCAATGGAAACCGCGAGGCAACAATTGATGGTGACCTACTTGGACACCTACGGCGGTACAGTGCCAAAAGCTACGAGTGGAGATTTAGTTTCGGATTTTAACAACATTGCTGCGGCTCTGAAGGAAACGTACGATCAACTCATGCAATTGGACACGCTCAAGTCTCAGTTTTTGGATAATGTGTCTCACGAGCTACGGACACCGCTAACGCACATCAAAGGGTTCGTCGACAATCTGCTTGACGGGGTTGGCGGCGAACTTTCCGAGAAACAGGCAAGGTACCTGTTGCGCGTTAAGGATAACTGCGATAGACTGATCCGGTTGATTAATGATCTACTGGATCTCTCACAGATAGAGTCGGGCAAGATTGCCTTGCAGCTTGAACCAATAAAACTATCTCCTGTTCTTAATGAGGTGATCGAGGGTATTCAACCGATAGCAGATAGAAAAGGCATCCAAGTCAATTTAGACTGTGCTTCGGATATGGTAGCATATGTGGACGCCGATAAAGTGGGGCAGATTATCACAAACCTACTGGACAATGCTATCAAGTATACTGAAAACGGTGAGTATGTAGGCGTCAGTGTGACAACGTTGTCGGATCAGATGCTTCAGATTTGCGTTGAGGATAGGGGCATCGGTATCAGCCCAACAGATTTGGATTTCATCTTTGATCGTTTTCATCGCGCTGCGGACTCGAAAAGTGGTGGGATCGGCTTGGGATTACCGATAGTAAAAAATCTCGTCGAACTCCACGGCGGTCACCTCTGGGCGGAGAGTCAGCTCGGAGAAGGAAGCCGCTTTTTTTTCACCCTGAAACGTCCTGCATGAAAGCTAATCCGTAATGGGTCTAATTGAATTATGAACCTCTTTGTTTATGGCACACTAAGGGATAGCAAACTGATCCAATCGCTACTTAACCGCCCCCTCAATGAACCGAGCGTCGCAACAATGTCTGAATGCACAACCGTTATCTCCAAACGGGGATATCCAGTGCTAATACCCAGCGAAAATTTGAGCGTCGAAGGAGTTGTTTGGCGAGGGCTAACGGTTCAAGACTTTGCTGTTTTGGATCGGTATGAAGGTTGTCATGTTGCAGCACCTATCTATCAGCGTGAGAAGCGGGAAGTCATTATTGATGGGAAAACAGAAGAGGTGTGGACGTATTTTGGCACCTCGACATTCATAATTTCGATAAGAAAGGGAAGCGATGAGCCAAACGGCAGTTGACCTACTTGAAGAACTCACCCAAGCGGATGCTATCCCCGGACACGAGGGAGAAGTCAGAGAAATCTTCCATTCGCGCTTACAGGGGGTTGGAGATATCCAAAAGGATCGGTTGGGAAGCATCTTCTGCACGAAGAATGGGAGTGTTACGAGCCCGCGCATCCTCCTTGATTCACACATGGACGAAGTCGGATTTATCGTTCAGAGTGTGACTGGTGCTGGCTATGTCAAGTTTTTAACCGTCGGTGGTTGGTGGGCACATACGCTCCTTGCCCAACGAGTCAATATCTTGACTAAACAGGGCAAGGTGTCTGGCATCATAGGATCTACACCGCCCCATCTGTTGAGCGCCGGGTCACGTGATAAAGTAATGGATATTAAAGACCTGTACATCGACATTGGCGCGGAGAGTGCTGAACAGGCGATGGAGCAGTATGGAGTGAAACCCGGTTGCCCAATCGCTCCCTACGGCCCCTTCATGCCGATGAGCAATCCGAAACTCTTTTCTGCTAAGGCATTCGATAACCGCGTTGGGGTCGGTTTGGTGATCGAGACCCTCCAGCAACTCAGCGCCCACCCAAACACTGTTATCGGCGCAGGGAGTGTTCAAGAGGAAATTGGTCTACGTGGTGCCCGCACCGTTACCGTCGCAGCCGAACCGGATGTAGCAATTGTACTGGAAGGACCGCCCGCGGACGATTTGCCGGGGGCTAACAGCAATACCTTGCAGGGAAAATTGGGTGGCGGTGTGCAGATTCGGTTATACGATCCGTCCATGATTGCCAATCCACGTTTGACGGAACTTACTATTGAAACTGCAACCGCACACCAGATTCCACATCAGATCGCGGTGCGGACCTCCGGTGGGACAGATGCCGGTGCAATCCACCAAGTTGGGCGTGGCGTACCCTCAATTGTCTTGGGAGTGCCAGCCCGTTACGTCCATAGCCATGTATCTATTATCAATATAGACGATTACCGAGCTACATTAGATCTACTGCTGCATCTGATCCCACAACTCGATTCAACCACAGTAGATAATCTTGTGTAGCATTTAGGTTTCAGGATTGGTCGGTCTTATAGCCGATTGCCTTGTTTACCAGATACATAAGTTCGACAACCTGCTCACTGTCTATTTCACGGAAGGCATCTTTGACGGCTTGATGAACCGAATCTAAACTGCCATCCTTTGCCCAATAACTTTCGCGAAGAATTTCAGCAAATTCCGCTACACCGGCAGCCAACCGAAACGTTGCGGGTGCCGCAGCAAAAGATTCGTGAAGTTGCGCTACGGAGATGTCTTCGCTAACTTCGCTGACCCTATGATTATCCGGATCTGCATATCGAATTGAAACGGTTGCCATTTTTCCCGTTGCATCTGGACGCAGTTTAATCTCATACAGAGCAGTCACCTGATGACCTGAACCAACTTCGCCAGCGTCAACCGTGTCATCGCGGAACTGTTCATGCTCGAGACGCCGATTTTCGTAACCGAGCAATCGAAAGCGACTGACAACTTCAGAGTTAAACTCAACCTGGATCTTCGCATCTTTTGCAATCAGTTGTAACGTGCCGGTCAAATTTTCAACGAATATCCGCTTGGCTTCGGAGAGCGTGTCGACATACGCATAGCTGCCGTTACCTGTATCGGCGAGGCGTTCCATAAGTACATCATTGTAGTTCCCCATGCCGAAACCGACCGTCGAGAGTGTAATCCCTCGTTGAACGTAGGTACTAATCTCTTTAAGGATTTCATCGGGACCCGTTTTGCCGACGTTGGCAACCCCATCCGAACAGAGAATCACCCGGTTGATGTGGTTGACGCTTGCGTTCCGCCAAGCCAAGTCGTATCCGATTCGTAGACCTTCTTCGGCATTGGTTGATCCTCCTGGCGTAAGCGCATTAATAGCTGCCAATATTTCGCTACGTCGCTCGATTCCTGTGTGTGGAAGCACGAGCCTGCCACGAGAGCCATAAACCACAATGCCCACTTTGTCGGTGGGACGGAGTTGATCAACGAGTATATTTAATGCTTTCTTTACCAACCCGAGGCGATTTTCCCTTTGCATTGATCCGGAGACATCAATGACGAATGTGAGGGTAGCATCTTTTCGATGCTCGTCTGAAATTATATGCCCTTGGAGTCCAATGCGTAGCAGTTGCAGCCGTTTCCCTTCACCGAACTCTGACGGCGCACCATCGATATGGATAGCAAATGCGTCCGCTGCCGGTGGATCATAGCTGTAATCAAAGGCGTTGACAAATTCTTCGACACGAACCGCTTCCGGCGGCGGCAAATACCCATCTGTCAGATAGCGGCGCGTGACGGAATATGAACCTGTATCTACGTCCATTGCAAAGGTCGAAAGATGGTCGTCTTCAGTATCAATGAATGGATTGATGCCAGATCCTTTGAAATACATATCACGATGTGCTTCACCATTTGGGGGATTCAGCGGCGGTACTTGTGCGTTACCCAAAGTGATATTTTCAACAACGCTTCCCAAGGCATCACGGGATGCTCCAATGTGTTCGACCATAGCCAATCCGGTCGGACGCTCAAAAGCGGCCTTCACCTGTACGGTTTCTCCATTTATTGGTCCAATTTTAGCTGCCTCAGGAGCACTGTCGGGTGATAATCGTCGACGTACGGAAGATTCAGGGATTATCGGCTGAATGGCACTGTCCAGCTTAACAACCTTGTTGGAAAACTCAAGCACTGTTTGCGGCTGAATGGAAGCTGGTCGAACAATTTCCCCGCTGCCTGGACCTCTCGGTTGAATTTGAGCTTGATCCACAAGAAAGGACCTGTCCCCCGGGATGGTTGGCTTGACAACAAGCTTGGCAAGGGACCCACGAACTTGGGGGAGATGTGTGTTTTTTGGTGAAAGTAACTCCACAACCACTACATCTTTGAATTGCGCGGTTTGAGTTATGTAGACTATACTTCCAATCGACATGATGATACTGTGAATGATCAGTGATACCGCCAACGCTCCTGAAATTCTTTTGCCGTTCATTTTAGTCCTCCCAATTTAGCATCTGTGACATTGTGACGCAGCACCTAATAGTGAAATCACACTATCTTGGATTATTGACCAACAGTGATTCATGGCGAAGGTGTGGCAAGTTGTGTGCCAAGCGGTATTTGCCATGATACCTGCTGAATTCGGGGTGTCCTCGTAACCTTAGCCGTAGGTCAATGCCCAAAAACGTCTAGAAAACTACACTTCATGCACTGACTGGTGCAACACCCAAAAGCAGGAATCTAATGCACCCCGATACGTTGCTGAAGATTTTTGACCGTTACATTGGTAGCCTGCTCTGCTTTCTACTGGGCGGGTTGCGATCTCGTGGTCCTCATAAGTATCCCGATCCGCAGCGGATTCTACTGATACAACTGTCTGCGATTGGCGATACGATCCTTGCGATCCCAACGATTCGAGCAATCCGCTATCGCTTCCCTACTGCACATTTGACGATGGTCGCATCGTCTATAAATTTACAGTATCTTGAAGGCTGCCCCTACATCGATCAACACATTCCATTCCGATTAGAAGAACAGATTAAATCGCCACTGAAGCTAATCAGATTTATTATGGCACTGCGGCGTCAAAGGTTTGATTGGGCAATCGACTTTGAACATTGGCCCCGGCTCAGTACGTTAGTTGCCTACGGGAGCGGGGCACCGAGACGAATCGGATTCCGGTCTGCAAACCAGCATCGGCATTACCTGTTTACGGACGTGGTAGCCCATGTGCCAGGACAGCACGAGGTAGTCAATTTTCTGCGGATAGCAAGGCTATTGGGATGTCCGATTGAAGAAACGGCACTTGAAGTGTGGTTGGGGAGTGAAGATCGGGATTGGGTGCGAGGATTTTTCAGCGACAGGCATATTGATCCGGATAGGATGGTTGTTGTCATTCATCCGGAAGCGGGCAGGCGTGGGGAGCCGAGAAGGCGGTTACCACACGATAGATTTGTATCGGTTGCGGAGGCACTTATGGCTCGGTATAATGCACAGATTATCCTTACCGGTGCCCCCTCAGAGGTAGAACTTTCCCAACAGATTGCTGCGCAGACCCGGTTGCCCTGTGTCCAAGCGGCAGGCGAAACCCAAATCAATCACCTCGCAGCACTATTTTCCAATGCGGATCTCGTCATCTGTGGCAATTGCGGCCCGATGCACCTTGCGGCTGCTGCCGGCACACCGGTCGTCGCACTACATGGACCGACAAATCCATTGCAATGGGGACCATGGGGGCGAGGTCACACGATTCTTCATGTGGATGTTCCCTGCAGCCCGTGTCTCAATCTTGGGTTTGAGTATGGCTGTTCTGCCTTTGCTGACGGGACTTCGCCCTGCATGCATACCATACAGACAGATGAGATTCTTGAAGGGTGTGAAAAGTATCTGACCGGATGGCGACGCAACAGGGGGCAATTGGGTGAGGCAAACGTCACAGAAACGAGCGTGATAAAATGCAGACAGACTACTTTGCCTGTATCGCACTAACGACAGGTGATCCGGATTACACCGTGGAATTTATGTGTCCCCGTCCGTCGGAACCCGAAGTTCCAATCCGTTTGAACTTGGCTCAATTTTTGTGACAATCCGAAGGTTTAGGGGAACGACTTCCTGCCTTGTCGATGTGGGTTTGTACACATATCGGAGCTATTTTGAGAAGTGGAGTTGATTGATCAACGATGCGCTATACCCCCCTCCAAATCCGTTATCGATATTAACAGTAGTAACACCCGATGCACAACTATTCAGCATACTCAACAAGGCTGCAACGCCACCGAAACTTGCTCCATAACCAATACTGGTTGGCACGGCGACGACAGGCTTATCCACCAATCCGCCAACAACACTTGCTAACGCCCCTTCCATACCCGCCACAACAACCACCACCCGCGCTTGAATCAACGTCTCGTGATTGTTAAGAAGGCGATGCAATCCCGCAACACCGACATCGTAAAGTCGTTCTACCTGATTGCCCATAACCTGCGCGGTTTCTACCGCCTCTTCCGCGACAGGGAGGTCGGATGTACCAGCCGAGACAACCAAGATGCCGTCATGCAGTTCGCCCGTAGGCTCGCCAATCGTGATAGTCCGCCCCAGTTCGTTAAACCGTGCAGAAGAATCGAGGGTTGTTAACGCCTCGTACATCTCGGTGGTGGCACGAGTAGCGAGGAGGAGATGACCAGCGGCGAGAATACGTTTGCTAATCTCCTTTACCTGATCAACCGTTTTTCCTTGACAAAAGATGACTTCCGGAAAACCTGTTCGTAGTTGGCGGTGGTGATCGACTTTGGAAAATCCCAGATCCTCAAATGGAAGACGACGCAGGGATTGTATCGCTTCGTCAACGTCAACTTCGCCGCGTTTCACATCCTCCAACAGTATGCGTAATCTGTCGAGGTTCATTGAGCGTTCGCTCCAGATAAAGAAGCCACAGGTATCTGATGTTTCCACCTGTGGCTTCTGTGTTAGAACAGGCTTCAAACCGTATGGCGACAGATTTCAAACCTGTTTGTTCAGTGTGAATTTTAGCTTTCGGCCTCTTCCTCTTCGTTCTCACGGGAGAGAATATTTGCCAGTTCCGACTTCTTTTCGACAAAAGCGGATTTGCCAGCATCGACAGCAGCTTTTACACTCTCTGTTGCGTCGTCCACGCGTGCTTTCCCTTTGTCAACCAGGTCCGTTACTCGTTCAGTCGTTACATCTCTTGCTTGATTGGCAGCGGTGATTGTTCGGTCTTTGACATCCATGGATGCATCACGAATCTTCTCTCGTGTTTCTCTACCAGCCATGGGCGCAAAGAGTAAACCGAGAAGTGACCCGATTAAGCCTCCCGTAAAGAATGCTAAAAGCACAACAAGCCCATTGCCTTGTCTTTCGTTATCCATTTCGACAACCTCCTTAGTTAGGTCGAACGTTTAGGCTAAGTTTACGCCTAGCTTCGCTCTTTCGGATAATGATTCGTTAGTGAATCTTATTTGTGAGAGTTGTAACGGTCTGGCATTGATCATATTCTACACTCTCATCAATTCAGTAACGCACAGATTGCTAAAGTGACATCACAAAAACATGGATTTATTCGTTTTGCTTTGTCTCCGGTGTATCTTCTGGTGTTGCATCTTCAGAAGCTGATTTGCTTGATTTTCGAGACTGATTGAATCTCTCCCAACCTACTTTAACCGCACTCCAGGCGCTGACAAAATCTGAGACAGGAACGGAAAGTTGATCGCGATAATATTCTACATGCTTGATTGTCGCTTGCGAGAAATCACTTATCGAGTCAACTAATTCATCGATTCTGGCGATGTTTTGGTTTACAGTGTTCGTAATTTCTTGAACGTTATGCGTTGTCGGCCGAATCTCGGATTCGCTAATCTGCTGAATAGACGCTGCAATTCCATTGATATTCTCAAGCAAGGCGGGAAGTTTCTGATTCAGTTCTGTTACGGTGCCATCTAAAGATGTGAGTAGAGTGCTGACATCGCTATGTACACCTGCAAGCTGCTCCGTCGCTTTGAGTAGGTTGGGGACGCTTCTGTTCAGTAGGTTCTCAACAGCTCTCAGCGTCTTGCTCAGTCGAATTGCCAACCAGACAAAAAAGATTGCAAGGACTAACAACAGAAGACCTAGAGGTATCTGCCAGTAAATCGAACTATCCATATTATGTAAAATATCCATATCTCATTCCTTCTGGAGTTGTGTCCCTCCCGATTTTAGGGGAGGGTAGTCAATATTTAAGCCTGGTCCGCCACAATTTTCATGACGGCATCGATTGCTTCTGTCATCTTGCTTGGGTCCCTGGCTCCGCCTTGAGCAAGTTCAGGGCGTCCGCCGCCACGACCGTCGGCAAGACGTGTTACCGATTGGATAATCTTGCCAGCTTGCAAGCCACGTGTTTTAACGAGATCTGAAGTTACACCCGCGGCAAAAGCGACATCATTCCCACTTGCCGAAGCGAGTACAACCACACCGGTTCCGATGCGGTTTTTCAAATCATCAACAAGTTGCCGAAGCCCATTCCGATCGGTATTGTCAAGGACAGCAGCAATCACGCGAAAGCCATCAACGGTCACAGCACTGTTGACCAAATCAGCTGCCTGCGATTGCGTCAGCTGCGCTTGAAACTCATTGATCTGCCTTTCTAACTCCCGATTGGTTTGAAGCACCGCTTCGATGCGTTCAGGCGTTGCTTGTTTAGAGGTTTTAAGCAGATTGGCTATGGCAGTCAGTGTTTCGTCCTCGGCACGGATATGCTGATACGCACCGGCTCCGGTCAACGCCTCAATGCGACGGACACCAGCCGCGATACTGCTCTCACTGATAATTTTTACCAACCCAATTTCGCCGGATGCGTGAACATGGGTCCCACCACATAGTTCCTTGCTGTAATCACCGATCTGGACAAAGCGTACAGTCTCGCCATACTTCTCACCAAAGAAGGCAAGAGCACCACGGTCTTTTGCAGTCTGGAGCGGGAGATGTTCCGTTTCGACACCACTATTGAGGCGCACCTTGTCGTTGATCTCACTCTCGATCTCGTAAAGGTTTTCCGGACTGACGGCTTCATAGTGCGTGAAATCAAATCGTAGTCGCCCCGACTCAACGAGTGAACCCGCTTGACCCACGTGCGATCCAAGAACGGCGCGCAAGGCATGATGGAGGATATGCGTAGCGGTGTGACTGACAGCTATGTGTTGGCGGCGATCAGCATCAATCTTGGCTTCCACTGTTGTCTGTGGGGTAATTTCTCCCTCAACAACCTCACATCTATGAACGAACAGATCCGGCACAGGTTTTACAGTATCAATGACTTTTAGCTTTGCATTTTGGCTTTCAATGACCCCGATGTCACCGATTTGACCACCGGAGTCTCCGTAAAACGGTGTCTGATTCAGAATAACGGAAATCTCCTCCCCCTCATGAACGCCCGAAGCAAGCTCATTTCCTCGAACGAGAGCGATGACTTCGGCTTCTGTGGTCGATTGGTCGTAGCCTAAAAACGTGGTTGCATCAGATTCCTTGAGGATGTCCGCGTAGACTGCTTCTCCCTGATCTGCGCCACCCGCAGCTTTCCAATCCGCACGGCTGCGCTCTCGCTGTTGTGTCATGCTCTCGGTAAAGCCAACCTCATCGACAGTGAAATCGCGCTCCCGCGCGAGCATCTGTGTCAGATCCAGTGGAAATCCGAACGTATCATATAACTCAAAAGCGCGATTCCCTGAGAGAACAGACTGATTTTGTGTTTCCAATTCATCAAGCGAACCACGAAGAATTTCGAGTCCACGATCAAGTGTCTGATGGAATCGCCTCTCCTCACCCTGGATAATTCGTTTAATAAAGTCCTGCCGCGGTAGTACATCAGGAAAGACAGGTCCGAGCTGGCTAATCACCGTGTCTACAAGATTGTAGATGAATGGCTCCTCCATGCCCAACCGTTTTCCATATAGCACGGCGCGACGTAAGATACGGCGGATCACATAGCCCCGCCCTTCATTGGAGGGCATCACCCCATCGCCAATGGCAAACGTGAGACACCGAATATGATCTGCTATTACGCGATGTGGCACCCCGCGCTCATCGTGGAAATAATCCCGATTGGTAATATTAGAGATCTCGTCAAGGATCGGTATGAACACGTCCGTCTTATAGTTTGAATCAACGCCCTGTAAGATGGCAACTATTCGCTCAAAGCCCATGCCTGTGTCAACGTGTTTCTCCGGTAACGGGTGCAGTTTCCCTGATGCATCTCGATTGTATTGGATAAAAACCAAATTCCAGATCTCTCGAAATCGCTCGCTGATATTGGGGCCCGTGTTGGGGTCACCAACGGACGCAGGATCCATTTCAGGACCAAGATCGACGAAAAGTTCTGAACAGGGGCCACAGGGGCCGGTCTCACCCATCTCCCAGAAATTGTCTTTATCGAATCGGCGGATACGCTCAAGCGGGATATCGGTCTCTTCCAGCCATAGCTTTTCAGATTCGTCATCGGTGTCGTGAACTGTTGCCCAGAGCAGTTCCTTCGGGACTTTCCATATCTCCGCAATTAATTCCCAAGCATAAGCAATCGCTTCGCGCTTGTAGTAATCTCCGAATGACCAGTTACCCAACATTTCAAAAAAGGTATGGTGTCCCGGCGAGTAGCCCACCTCTTCTAAGTCGTTATGTTTTCCGCTGACGCGTAGCACCTTTTGGGTATCAGCAGCCCGGCTGTAGTCACGTCGTCCGGTTCCCAGAAACACATCCTTAAACTGGTTCATCCCTGCATTTGTAAACAGCAAAGTTGGGTCATCGGCAGGTATTAGCGGGGCACTCGGAACAACCGTATGCCCCTGTTTGCGGAAGTATTCGAGAAAATCCGATCTGATTTCATCTGATGTCATTTTCTGTTT
Source organism: Candidatus Poribacteria bacterium (assembly GCA_022826645.1). Lineage (GTDB taxonomy): Bacteria > Poribacteria > WGA-4E > WGA-4E > PCPOR2b > PCPOR2b. Next base: position 6,104 of record JAJDUM010000127.1, on the reverse strand, counting down.
CCTCTGATCAATACACGCCCGATTACGCTTTGAATCGTCTCGTAGTCAAATCCACGTCTGAGCAGAAAACCGTGCAGCCGCCGTTTTGCGACCTCCGGTTGGAGGGATTGGTACCGTTTTGCTTGTTTTCGCGCCAATTCCAATGCTGTGTCTGCTTCCTCCGAATGGTCAATTCCTGCGAGTACACGTTCTACTGTGGTTCTGTCTATGCGCTGATTGGCCAATTCGTGTGCCAACATCTTTTTGCCTTTTGGCTTTGATCGTTGTCGACGAGTTACCCACCGCTTAGCAAAGTCTTCATCTTTGATATGACCAAGCTGCTCTAAATCCTCTACTGCTCTGTCGATCGCCTCCGTACCAAAACCTCTCTGCCTCAGTTGATAGGTCACCTGACTCTTGCTATAACTCTCTTCGGATAGCAGCGCAAGAGCGCAGTTCTTTGCGCGCATGCCCTCGTCTGCCTCGATTAGCTTGCGAAGCACCTCTGGCTCGATCGCCAATCCAACGCGTAGCCCGAGCTTGGGTATACAATCTGCATCGACGCTATCAAAGTAGAGCCCATCAAGGAAAAGGGCTCGGTGCGAAGGCGTTTCCTCATTTATTTGGATGTCTGTGAGCTGTTTTTTCATCATTCATACACACTAACCTCTACCCACACCTCGCCTCTACGTTTCAAGAAAGCAGAACCAGATATCCCCACTACATTTTTCTAATCCCCTCATCTAACATAGTTACGGAAAAAGGTATGAATATGATTCAGGTTAATTTTGCACCACGCGGTAACTCCGAAGCTACAAGGCAGACCCTATTCGCCTGGCGTGCCTGCCCAGAGTGCTCCCCGTTCCAGGAGTGTGCCAAAGATTTGATGTTCGCACGCTTTGGCATCGTGTCCCAGTGCCAGATAAAACACTCGACCCTCTCCCCAACTCTTGGTCCACGCGATGGGCATTGCGTCGCCCTGCCACAGTGCGGAGGCAAGTACGTGATTACGCGGATCATAGTCGAGGATATACTGCTCATCCGTAACTACGGTTTCATCAAGTCCGTCCGTGATCGGATGCTCCTCGTCCACAATGCTCACCTGATAGTCTCGATAGCGTGGGTGTGTGACAAAATAGCCGCCGACCATCGATCTGTATTCTGGACATTCTCGAAATGAATCTGCCGCCGAGTGCACCCCGACATAACCCTTACCCGAAGCTATATGATTCAGTAAGCCGTTCTTTTGTGCATCCGTTATTTCGCCGATCGTGTAATAGAAAACAATTAGGTCATACGGGTCAAGATTTGGGGCAACCAAGGCATCCAGGTCCTCTTCTACCTTGGTAATCTCAAACTCATCCCGCTGCGATAGTGTGTCAATTATTACTCCGCTACACCCTTTCCAATCGTGGACAGCTCCCCCTGCAAAGACCAGCGTATTAATCTTAGCCATTACATTTCCTCCTCATAGAATGTTGATAATTTATTGATTAACAATAATTACGATGTGAAAACTACAATGTGAATATGGGTTTATAATATCATAAATTGGCGCAAAACACAAGTTATCATTCTCGGAATGGCAGGGTGGATTCGTCTCCCTACCTTTTCTTGCATGTAACGCCAACTTGCCTTTCGGATTGACAGAAATCTGCCAGAATGCTATCTTATTTTATAGAAAGAGGTGGCTGCGATGGAACTGTGGTTTAGCCGAGCAATCTGGTTGACGCTTGTATTTTTGATAGGTTGCGGAGCGAGTTATCAGTCTGGATCAGAGAGAGATATACCGATTACCAAGCACGCCAACTCGCACTTTGAACAGGGAAACATCTATCTTAAAGAAAAAAGGTATGACGAAGCGATTGACCACTACCGGCAGGCGCTGTATTCAGACCCGGATAATGCGATCATCCACGCAGCGCTCGGTTGGGCATATTACAATGTGGGCATGTTGGACGCCGCGATTGCTGAAGGCGAAGCCGTTATGCGACTCGAGCCTGATAACCCTGATGTGGCGAAACTGATGGAAATGCTCTATCAGGAACGGAAGCAACGCCGGTGAAAAGTTCAACCGGTTGATTCATCTATTAAATCACCACTTTATTATGCCGTCAATGTTTCGATAAAGTAATCCATAAACCGAGGCGCATCAACGGACACGCAAACGGAAGCGTTTGGCTCACCCGCTACCGGCACAGTTGCGCCGCGCAGATGATCTGCACTCGTTTCCACCTCAATCCGCATATCACGTGTTTCACACAAACTGGGATCAAGAAGAGTTGCTAACGCCAACGGATCATGCAGGGTAGGTTGTGGCTCTGGGTTATTACCACCCCATAGATGGATAAGCTCATAACAGATTCGGTTAATCGGGCGATCGACTGCCCCTATCGCGCTGACCTGTTCATAACTCATGACGCACTTCGTTGTAACATCAAGTCCGACCATTGTAATCGGTACTCCGGTGCCGAACACAATACGAGTTGCTTCAGGATCGCAGAGCGCATTCCATTCCGCTCGTACCCGGTCTGTCACGCCACCCATCATGCAGATCTGCGTTTTTTGGGCTAAACGAGGCTCCAAAGTAAACGCCGCCGCGATATTTGTAAATGGACCAATAGGTACAAGCGTGATGTCTCCATCGCTTGCCATCACCGTCTCAATAATAAAATCTACCGCGCTCTCTGGTCTCGGTTTAACTGACGGTTCTTGTCTCTTCAAAACCTCCATTTGCTGCGGTCGATGGGTCGCCACCACCTGTTTCCACTCTGGAATGGATTGGAGCAGTGTTTTACCGATTCCGGCGTAAACAGGAATATTTGTGTTTCCTAACGCGTCCAACACACAACATGCTAATTCTGCGCGCTGTTCAGCATTCCTAAAGACTGTCGTCACACCAAGTAGTTCAAATTTACCGCTCATAATTGCAAAAGCCAAGGCGAGGGCGTCGTCGATATCATCACCGATGTCGGTATCAAGTATAATTTTCTGCATCGTTCCTCCAATTTGTACTCAATGTCTAAAGGTCTCTTGAGATTTTGGGTGTATCGATGATTAAGTGAAGTTTATCAGAAATTGATCTAATAATCCAGAAATAACGATCCTCCCGATGGTTGACCGGGCACGGATAGATAATCAGGTACTTCTGCCCCTACGAGCGCATCAGTAGGAAAAGAGGAAAGGAAAACGTCATGAAGATTGGTGCTTCGACAATACTGCATCGAGATCGCCCCTTGAGTTGGACACTCTTCCGCGAATTTCAGCAAGCAGGCATAGAGTCGCTGGAATTGACGGACTATCACCCAGATTTTTCGTACACGGATCTTGAGTCATTCACAGCACTGCAGCTGGCAATGGAAGATCTCTCGTTACATCTCAACTCGCTTCACATACATCTGGAGATATTCGATGATTATGATTTAGCGACGCTTGACGCTGCACAGCGAGATAAGACGTTGATCGCTTATCGTCAGGCGGTTGATGCGATGGAGGTATTAGGGGGCGGCATCCTCGTGACACATCATATCCAGATCCCTGAACCTGATGAGCCGCTCCACACAGAAAGGCGTACGGCATTTCTGGATAACCTTAACACGGTTGCAGAATACGCAGCGCCCAGAGAGGTTTCCTTTGCTATCGAAAACGTGCCGCGCGGTTATACCCGTGAACCCGCGCGTCTTGTCGGGCTGATGGAGGATTTGGGCGCTCCAAATGTGGGTGTGGTCATTGATACAGGGCATCGCAATATCGGGGGTGATCCTGTGGAGGCATTACGGACCATCGGTGACCATCTGATTACGTTACATCTACACGACAATCACGGCGAGCAGGACGAACATCTTCTGCCGGGACGCGGGACCGTCGACTGGCCCGGCGTAGTGGGGGCGTTAGATGAGATTGAATATCCTGGGGTGTTTATGTACGAACTCAGTCGCCCGGAAGATTTGGCGCAAATCCGCTCAAACGCAGATCAGCTCCTAAAACGTGGGACATGATTCGCGGGGCGGTTGCCCCTTTATCCTTGACCTACGGGACTGACAGTTGATACAATGCGCTCCGTCGGAAGGAGACTCACATGAATACCAATCCGGAAATTACGGAAATCAAAAATATCGTTCAACAAAACAGAGATACTCTCCAACAGCACAGCCAAATCCTTCAACAGCACAGCCAAATCCTTCAACAGCACGGCGAAATGTTGTTGGAAGTTGTTAAAGAACAGAATTACTTGCGCGGTGCGTTGGATCAGGTGAACGAGCGTTTTAGTACACTTGATGCACGTATGGGCTCAATGGAAAATCGTATCGTGTCTGTAGAAAATAGGATGACTGGGCTAGAAGAGCGAATGGGTTCGCTTAATTCTCGGCTTACTGACACTGAATCTCGCTTGAGCAAAGACATTCGAGATAACTTCAAGTGGACGATTGGACTAATGATTCCAGTTTGGTTTGGTATACTTGCTGCCATCGCCGTTGAATTGATTAAGGGATAGCGGAGGTCTCAATGGACGATATACTTTACGGTTCAATCGCTCAAATTGCGGCACAGATCCGCAAGGGAGAGATCTCCCCTGTCGAGTTGATTGAAGGAACGCTTGAGGTAATCGACCGGTATGAGCCACAGTTGAATGCCTTCATCACAGTGTTCCATGATGAAAGCCTCGAAAGGGCGAGGCAGGCGGAGGCGGAGATTAGAAATGGAAACGATCTCAGTCCGCTACATGGATTGCCCATAGCCCTCAAGGATATAATTTACGTTGAGGGAACCCAAAGCACCGCGGGTTCAAATTTCTTTTCGCACGAATCACCACAGTTTGACGCCGCACTCGTCTCCAAGCTGAGAGATGCCGGGGCAATCATCATCGGCAAAACCAATCTGCATGAATTTGCTTTCGGAGTCACGACGGAGAATCCGCACTTTGGGGCAACCGCTAACCCGTGGGATACGTCACGGGTGCCAGGCGGGTCGAGCGGCGGTTCAGCGGCAGCTGTTGTTGCGGGTTGCTGTGCCGGTGCGCTGGGTAGCGACACAGGTGGGTCAATCCGTATCCCTGCGGCGGTGTGCGGCCACGTGGGCTTAAAGCCGACCTTCGGACGCATCAGTGTGCACGGCGTCCTTGAACTAGCTCAGTCGCTTGACACTGTGGGTCCCATGTGCCGCTATGTTCACGATGTTGCACTGATGATGAACACCCTTGCAGGTTACGATCCTCGTGATGTTCACAGTGAGGATCAGCCAGCGCCGAACTACACCGAAGGGTTAAACGGTCCAGTCCGTGGATTTAGAGCGGGGATTCCGAAACAGCATTTCTTTGACGATCTTGATCCAGAAGTTGAGCGAACTGTTCTTGCCGCCATCAAAACCCTTGAGGAATTGGGAGTGGAAATTATCGAACTCAACCTGCCAGCGGCGGAGGCGGGGCATGAAGTAACAATCAAGTTACTGATGGCGGAAGCGGGGCAGTTTCATGAAGAGCGTCTCGCGGCACATCGGGAGAATTATGGCGTGGATGTGCGGGAGCTGCTTGAGGAGGGCTTGTCGCTGTCGGCAGCTGACTATATTAAAACGATTCGAGCGCGGGAGATCGTCAAACGCGAGTTTGTGCAGGCGTTCGAGAAGGTTGATTGCATCTTGTCTCCGACCGCCCCTGTACCTGCTCCTCTTCGGACTACACACGATCTGTCCGGCGGGAGCGAGTCCAACCGTATCCGTCCCCGCTTGACGCGGAACACCCGTCTGATTAACCTGCTCGGTCTGCCCTCAATCTCCGTGCCGTGTGGTTTTGCACAGGTGGAAGCCTCCAATAGCGATGAAGGGCTGCCCGTCGGACTACAGATATCGGGTCCATGGTGGTCAGAAAAAACGCTCCTTCACATCGCCCACGCCTATGAACGCGCTACCTCTTGGCACACCGTAAACGTGAAACGTTGTATCGAATAATTAACAACAAGTAACAGGTGATGCGTGATGCGTAATTAAGGGCTGACCCGTCCTAAATAAGCTTTACATGAATAGCTCTTGATTACTACACTATTATAGATGTAGAAAGGAGCATTCAGATGTCTGATCCATTGGCAAATCGTATCTTCAAGAGATATAGTCAATCGTTCAAGCAGAAAGTC
>JAJDUM010000061.1 GCA_022826645.1 Candidatus Poribacteria bacterium | reverse complement strand
CTTGTAGTCTTTGGAACAGGAAATTGATATAATCTAACGGGTCAGGATAGCTCATGTTATAACCCTCTCTTTCTTAGAGTGTTAGATAGGATTATAACCGTTATCCTGACTCAATCGCAATTATGAACCACCCTCAATTAGATATACCTCAGCAGCCTATAGTTTGCACAACACCCCTTATGCAAAATGAGCAGGGAATAATTGAACCTCGGTTTTCAGGCCAGATACGATACTAACAGGTGATATTCTTGTACTAGAAGCACTTTGTATCTATACACCCTAGTTCTAATCGTCTACTCAAAAGTTGCTGCAAAAGTCGAAATAACACCATTATTGAAAATCAATAGAGAAAAAGAGGCACTGAAATGGTGAGAGAAGATGGGCGTAAGCCCAGCCAGATGCGCCCTACCTGCATAACTCGGAACTACATTAAACACCCGGAGGGGTCTGTCCTGATTGCTGTTGGTGATACCAAAGTGGTTTGTACGGCTTCGGTGGAAGAATCACAGCCACGTTTCATGCGTGAGCAGCACCTCCGCAATCGCGGTTGGGTGACCGCGGAATATTCAATGCTGCCTCGGTCTACCTCTGACCGGATGCGGCGCGAAGTTACCCGTGGATCACTTGGCGGAAGAACACAGGAAATCCAACGACTTATTGGCAGATCTTTGAGAGCTGTTGTAGATCTCAAGGCCCTTGGTGAACGTACTGTCTGGATCGACTGTGATGTTATCCAAGCAGATGGTGGCACACGGACTGCATCAATAACTGGCGCATTCGTCGCGCTATGGGATGCCTGTCAATGGCTGATGGATCGAAAACTGATAACATCAATTCCAATCTTAGATCATGTAGCCGCGACCAGCGTCGGTACTATTGATGGAGTGCCCATGCTAGATCTCTGCTATACGGAAGATTCAAGTGCCGATGTGGATATGAACGTTGTTATGACCGGCGCGGGCAAATTCGTTGAGATTCAAGGCACCGCTGAAGAAACCCCGTTCTCTAAGGAGGAAGCGGATCAGATGCTCGGACTAGCCGTCAATGGGATTGAGCAGCTAATCCGTCTTCAGAAGCAGATGATTATTGAGAATAGAGATGAAGTTAGTATTGGCAACCCGAAATAGCGGGAAAGTTCGTGAAATCACTGAAATGCTTGAAGGCGACACCGAGATTGAACTCTTGTCGCTCTACAACTACCCGAACGCGCCAGATGTCGTCGAAGATGGTACAACCTATGAGGATAACGCTATAAAGAAAGCCTCCATATTGGCTGAATACACAGGACATCTAACCATCGCCGATGATTCCGGCCTGGAGGTAGACGCTCTTCACGGAGCACCAGGAGTCCATTCCGCTCGCTATGCCGGGGAGCGCGCCTCAGACCACGACCGTATTGCCAAGCTACTTGACGCACTTCAAGGCATACCCGATGACCGGCGATCCGCCCGTTTCGTTTGTGTCGTGGCTATCGCGAGACCGTTAGCTCAATCGGAGACGGTTCGCGGTGTCTGTGAGGGACACATTATTCACGCGCCGCGGGGCGAAGCTGGCTTTGGATATGATCCAATTTTTGTCCCCACGGGCTATGAAAGAACCTTTGCGGAGTTGGGAGACGAAATCAAAAACAGACTCAGTCACCGTGCGAGGGCGTTGGATAAAGTAAGGAAATTATTAAGCGAGATGTAGCCCTGAGGCTTTTCGCCACTATCGCCCTATGAAACCAGCCCCCGCAGGCACTCAAACCCGCAAGACCCCCATACTGATCGCCGTTCTAATTCTCATTCCACTGATAGTACTTGGGTTCTACATAGGTCCCAATCTGCTCGATACTACGCCACCGGTCCTCACAGTGAGTGGGTTGGTTGAGGATCAACGCTATCGAGGTTCTCTGACGCTGAGCATCACTGCCGTGGACGAAAAACCCGGTTTGGCCTCTTTGACAGTAAAGGTGGATGATGCGCTTCCAACCGCATTAAACTTTGATGAGGGCAAACCCATCTCTTGGACACTCCCAACCGCCGCATTCGCTGATGGTCGGCACACAGTTTCCTTGATAGCAGTGGATAGGTCGTTTCACAGGAACCAGACGCAGCACACGCTTCCGTTTTACATCGACAATACCCCACCCACATTACAGGTGCCCCCGGCAACTCTCCACGTTGGACAAGGCAAAACGCTCGCACTCTTTCTCCAAACGGATGAGCCACTCTCAGAAGTGACAGGGGAGCTTTTTAATAAAGCAATTACGTTCTATCCGACTGATCGAAAACACCTATACCGCAGTTTTATGGGCATAAGCGTAACATCTCCTATCGAAAAGTACCCACTCACCGTTAAGGCAATAGATTTGGCTGGCAACGAAGCTATGGAAACCTTTCAGATCGCAGTCACTAAGACATCCTTTGCGCGCGGTGGTTACATCACCCTCTCTCCTCAAAAACAGCGGATCATGATGGATAAATCTAAAGGCAGGGAGGACAATGCAAAGCGCGGTGAAGCTTACGCAAAAGCGGACCAAGAATCCAGACAACTCTGGGAAGGAAAGTTCATCCGCCCCACTGAGGGAAGACTGACATCACCTTTTGGGAAATATCGCGAATATAATACCGGCGTCCGACGACATCACTACGGTACAGATATCGCAAATGTTGTGGGCACACCTGTTTACGCATCGAATCAAGGGATTGTTACCCTTGCTGAGAAACTTCATATCTATGGAAACGCTGTGATTATCAATCACGGACAAGGGGTTTCAACCAGTTATAACCATCTCAGTGAAATTCATGTGACCACCGGTGAGCGTGTTGAGAAAGGAGAGCGCATCGGGCTCATGGGCGCCACCGGACAAGCCACGGAATCCCACCTCCATTGGGGGATGGTAATCAAGGGGGTGGCGGTTGCACCAGAAGAGTGGACAGAGCGAGATTTTTCGTCTCTGGTTAGTGTGGGTCTATCTCTTCCAGATGGAGGACAGAGATGAATCAGTTGATTCCACTCGATCAGATTATACCCAGTAGAGTCTGCTTGTCATGCGATGTTTGCTGCCGCTTCCTTGAGCAAGACAGCCCGCTTGCGCCTATCTTCACTCAGACGGAGATGGAAAATGCAATCACGAACGGGATTGATGCAGATATCTTCCGTGCAACATCAGACGGGAAAAGCCTCCAGATTCAACTCATACCAAATGAGGATATGTACATCTGCCCCTGCTTTAATCCTGAAACGAGTGAGTGCACCATTTACCCCGTTCGTCCGCTGGATTGCCAAATCTATCCCTTTGCCCTGATGTACAGCCAAGATAGAACGCAAGTTGTGCTGGGCATCGACATGATCTGTCCTTATGGCGAAGCCGAAATCTGGGCACAGTCATTCCAACACTATATTGAGTATATGGTGGATTATCTGGAATCGGATCCGGTCGTTGAGACTATTGCTGCAAATTGGCAGCTCATCGGCTCGTATCAGGAAACGGTGGTCATTGTCCGTACCCTAGAAAAGTTGACGGCGAGATTGAAAAACGGATATTGAATAACCTAGATTTAAAAGGAGAAAAATATGGCAAAGGTGCCGTGCCGGTTGGCGGCGTTGGATTTAGATGGAACGCTGCTCAATGATGAGCATATTGTGACGGAGCGAAGCTGCGACGCTCTCCGAAGATTATCAGCACAAGGTGTTGTGGTGGTACTAATTTCAGGAAGGATGCACCGCGCTATCAAACCAATCAGCGATCAAATTGGCTTGGATAATCCGATAATTTCGTATAACGGTGGAATGGTCAAACACCCTCGAACGGAGGAAGTAATCCACCATACCCCCATTCCGGCAGTGGAAGCAACAGCGTTGGTTGAATATGGAAATGAGGAGGGGCTCCATCTTAACTTCTGTTTGAATGACCAGCTTTTCATCAGGGAATATAACCAGTGGAGTGAACTATACGAAACGAGAACAGGCGTTCCGGCAACCGCAGTCGGCGATCTTCATAAGTTAGATGGACGGGAACCGACGAAAATGCAGATTTTAGACGCACCCGAGAAAATCGATCTACTTCTCTCGAGATGCAAAGCGGAATTTGGCGAGCGGTTGTATGTGACGCAGACCCAAGCCGAATATATTGAGTTCATGAATCTGCAGGTGTCGAAAGGCAGGGCGCTTCAGGCGCTCGCTGACCAATTTGACATCCCCAACGATCTGATTGTAACGTTTGGAGATGGATACAACGATGGGAGCATGATGGAAATCGCCGGTTTTCGGGTCGCTATGGGCAATTCCGTTGATGAAATTAAAACCATCGCCGATCATACGACAGACACTAATCAGAACGACGGGGTCGCACTAGCAGTCGAGCAACTGTTGCTTTAAAGGTGGTCAGAGGCACGCCCAACTACGCTTCTACGGGATGGCGGACCTTCGTTCCCAGTACCGGGATATTCGCCACGAGTGCCATCGAGTCTTGTTCACGTTCGAGTTCGACTTCAACTTGCTCACGCTCAAGTATAAAATACTTCGACAAAACTTCAGTCAACTCTATTTGCAGGCTTTCCATAATCTCTTCATCAATCCCAGTACGATCTTGGACCAAGATGAGCTGTAGCCGACTCTTCGCGACGCTCTTGCTTTTCTGCTCCCGATTTAGTAACTGCAATAACCGTCTGAACATCAGTTCTCTCCTTTCAGCCCTTAAACAGTTTGCCAACCCAGCCGGCAAAACCTCCTGATTTAAACTCTGGGATCGGTATATCTTCCCCTTCAAGCCTTTGCGCGATACGTTTGTATGCCTGTCCGGCATCCGACTTATGATTATATGTGGTCGGCATACCTCGGTTCGTCGAAACCACAATTTCCTTATCTTCTGGGATTACGCCGATAAGATCAATGGACAGAATGTCTATGATATCCGTCGGCTCCATCATATCGCCGGTCTTAACCATTTCTGGCGAGAGTCGATTGATAATCAGCACCAAATTGTTAATAGCCATATTTTGCAATAAACCGATGATTCGATCTGCATCCCGGACCGCTGCTACCTCTGGCGTTGTCACGACTAGGGCATCATCAGCCCCCGCCGCTGCGTTTTGGAACCCTTGCTCAATACCGGCAGGTGAATCGACCAGAACATAATCATGCGTCTCCTTCAGCTCTAGACACAGTTTCTTCATCTGTTCCGGTTGAATATCGCTCTTGTTGTTCTTCTGCGAAGCTGCAAGCAGATAAAGATCTTTCGTTCGTCGATCTTTCACTAATGCCTGCTCAAGTTCACAAACACCTTCGAGAACATCCATGGATGTGTAGACAACGCGACTTTCTAAACCCATAATAACGTCAAGATTTCTCAATCCAACGTCTGCGTCAACAACAGCGACCTTCTTGCCAAGGACGGCTAAGGCCGTTCCAAGATTCGCCGTGGACGTACTTTTACCGACCCCGCCTTTGCCAGACGTAACGACGATCACTTTTCCCATTTTTGCACTATCCTTCCTTATATAAAGATACTAGAATCAGATTTGCACTGATTGGTAACTGTACTCAAATACTTATTGCTAGGGAGGGCTTCGCTTGGAATAGTAATCACTCCATACTGTCAGATGGCGAATAACCTCGACATCCAAAGAAATGCAGCCAAGGAGTGATGACATGTTATCATGATAAGAAGATTGGCAAAACCTGAAGATGGTGAGAGAGAATCTTTACACGCCTGTATCATGGTAGCTCGGACTGGGGTCAATCGTATTCTTCAACGACAATCGCATCGTCCAGAACACGGGCAATCTCTGTTCTCTGCCGCCGGCGTTGTTCAGCGGGGGCGCGGGTAATGAAACGACCGATTCTCAGTTGAGTGGGTAGCAGATTCAATGCGAAAATTACTGATGAGGTATTACCAAGCGCACCAGCATGGGCAACGCCCCGTAACGCACCAAGGACAATGACGTCTCCTGCTGCGACCACCTCTGCCCCAGGGTTGACATCGCCTAAGATAACCATGTTTCCTTCTAAAGCACGCTCGATCTGTCCCGAACGTAATGTGTGACGAATAAACCGTGTCTCTTCATTCGCAGGAATAAACTGATCGTAGACACGCTCATTGCCATGGAGTGCCGGCACCCCTGCTATCTGGCGCGACTCGGTTCTTCTTGGAGCGTCTTCGGAATCCCCAATGATTTGCTTAACTTCCAGCCCATAATTCTCGTTCAGTAACTTCTTGAGATGTATTAATTCTTCATCGTTTAACACTCGGTTTCCAAGATCAAGATTCATCGTCAGACCTGATAGCGAATCCCCTAGGTTTGTCATTCGATCTATAATTGCTGGTTCGATCTGATCCATCGAGGCTTCTGGGTCAATGATGAGGCGCATACCATCCCGGAAGCCCTTAAGCTCAACGGTCGGACGTGGTTCGTTCTGCATATCATTCCTCTTATGAAATTACGTTCCTATAAATTAATTCGCCACTTTTGCTAATACGTAGGGGCCATCAGGAAGCACAGCGATTTGGGCTTCGTCTCCGTGTTTGGACAGAACACGTTCGATTCCTTCTTCAGGAGTTCGGATCGGTTGTACAAATAGGTCCTTCAACTGGTCATAAGGGATGCCATCAGCATAGCAGTATATTTCGGCTTTTCTCACGGCTTTTGCCAACTCCTCCAGCTGCCATTGATCAATGACGAAGTTCGCGGGATCGTGAATATCGTGGATAAATTGCTTCAAGTCCTTTGTTTTCAAGATTAAGTCGGTGAAAGGTCCGCTCCCAATTCCTTCGCTACATTCTGCTACCAGAATAATACTCCCATTCGGCTTAACAATTTCCACGGCTGCAAGAACACCCTTGACTGCTTGATAAAAGGTAGTATCAAGTGGATAACCTGCACTTGATACGAGGACAGCGTCCACGGGCTTCGGCACTGTAGCCATTACCTGTTTTTCGACAGACCTGACGCCTGCCAAGTGGGATTCAACGATATCACCAGCAAATATGCCCGTTAGTCGGCGCTGATCATCAATCGTGACGTTCACGTTAAAATCCACGCCCGCCATCAGCGCGATCTCCGTGGCTTCAATATGGAGTGGGTTGCCTTCAAGGACACCGACAGAAGCATTCGGATGTTCGAGTATTTCGGGTCCGTGTAACACTTTCATCGTTTCGATTGAAGCTAATCCGGGGCAAATTGATTTGCGTCCACCAGAATATCCCGCCATCAGATGAGGTTCAATCAGAGCAGTCGTAACCTTCAAATCCGATTCCAAATAGGTCTTGTCGATATAAACCGGAGCACCACCTTGCGTCAGACCGAGATATTTATGCGTCTCGATCCTCTGTGAAAAATGGTTGATGATCCGATAGTTATCCATGATCTCGGTGCCAACCATTTCCGTCAACTCTTTACCTTCGTTGGGGCGGTGGATGCCTGTTGCAATCAGGATAGTAATTTTTTCGCGGGGAATGCCATTTGATTCTAGTGTCTGTAGGATTGGTGGTAGGATCAGCTTATTTGGTACAGGTCGTGTTATGTCCGAAATGACAACACATGCAGAAGCCCTATTCTTTGCCAGGGTGGCTAGTGGTGCGGAGTGAATTGGTGATTGAATCGCGTCCCATACTGCATGCTCTGGATCTTCAATTGGAACAGATTTCTGGAGAGTCAGTATCCCTGCCAGATTTCGCTCAGGGATCTCGACTTCCAGCAAATTTCGTCCATATTTCATGCTAACGTGCATTAGAACTCACCTCAGTTTGCTGCCCTCTACGGTTGGAGGAGCATAAACATCTAAACATTTTAACATTATTAATGAAGCCTGTAACATTATAAACGAGACCTCCGGCTTCATGCAAGTCTTTTTTGCGGTAAAAAGTGGAAAAATCCCTTGCTGTGCTTGAATTTAAAATCGAGGTGAGGGTTAAGTTCACCTCATGAAATGGGACACAGGACGATTGGTCAATAAAATTGAGACTTGACGAATTAAGGGTTTGTGTGGAATAATTTTAGGCCTGCGTTAAGAATATGGAGGATGATTGAATATGTTAAGAGTTGGAATTAATGGCTTCGGCCGAATAGGACGTAACGCATTAAGAGCCGCACTAAAGAACAAAGATATTGCTCTTGACCTTGTAGCAATTAACGATTTAACAGATCCGGAAACACTTGCGCATTTGCTCAAATATGATTCAGTGCTTGGGGAGCTTGATGCTAACGTCGAACCAACAAATAACGGGCTTATTATCAACGGGAAAAAAATACTTGCGTTTTCTGAACGAGATCCGGCTGCACTCCCTTGGAACACCTTGGGTGTTGACGTTGTCATTGAATCGACCGGGTTCTTTACGGATGGGAACGATGCAGCGAAGCATCTGGAGGCAGGCGCAAAAAAAGTGATTATCTCTGCACCCGCCAAGAACGAAGACATCACTGTTGTCATAGGTGTTAATGATGATAAATACGACAAAGAAAAACACCACGTCATATCTAACGCTTCCTGCACGACAAACTGTCTTGCGCCGCTTGCAAAGGTGCTATTGGAAAACTTCGGTATCCAAAGCGGTTTGATGACCACTATCCATTCCTATACGAACGATCAGCAGGTTCTGGATCTCCCACATGAGGACATACGGAGAGCGCGCGCCGCCGCCCTGTCAATGATTCCCACCTCTACGGGAGCCGCAAGTGCAATTTCGCTAGTCATTCCTGAACTTGAGGGCAAATTTGACGGTATGGCGATTCGGGTTCCAACGCCGAATGTATCCGTTGTGGATCTTACCGTTGATCTGGAACAGAAAGCAAGTGTAGAAGAGATTAATGCGGTTGTGAAAAATGCCGCTGAAGGCAAACAACGAGGCATTCTAAGTTACTCCGAACTACCGCTTGTATCGGTTGATTTCAAGGGGAACCCTCATTCGTCAATTTTCGATGCGGAATTTACAAGGGTCATCGACGGCGAGTTGGTCAAGGTTCTCTCATGGTACGACAACGAATGGGGGTACTCAAACCGTTTGGTTGAGTTAGCCGCAAGAGTTCTATGAGACCCAGGTCGCCGGTTGGCAAAACCACTTCGACCTAATGGACGTATCCAAGCTACATTCGTAGGTGTGTCGCGGTTTTGCGAACCCACCCCAAGTGGTGAGCGATCCGATTTGTTTCATATGCGGGAGCGTGAGTTATAGTAGGAGAACATGCGAACACCAATCATTGTCGGTAACTGGAAACTCAACAAGACCATCCGTGAAGCGGTTGTATTCATCACATCACTTCGATGTATGGTCGAGGGCGTTAGCGACGTCGAGATCGTTGTCGTCCCTGTTTTCACGGCGCTTGCTACAACCACAGAGGCACTTGCGGGTGGAGACATTCGACTCGGAGCACAGGACGTTTTCTGGGAGGATAACGGTGCATTCACGGGTGAAGTGTCGCCGGGGATGCTCAAAGATGTTGGTTGCGACTATGTGATCATCGGGCACTCCGAACGGCGACAGTATTTCGGTGAAACGGACGAAAATATCAATCGTAAGGTCAAGGCATCGCACGCGCACGGCTTGATACCGATTATCTGTGCCGGTGAGAGCTTGGAGCAGCGTGAGGCTGGCAGGACCGAGGCGGTAGTAAAGGACCAACTTCTCAACGGTATCGCCGGATTGTCTGCAGCTCAGATTATCTCTACGGTAATCGCCTATGAACCTGTCTGGGCAATTGGGACGGGACGCAATGCAACTCCAGATCAGGCGCAGGAAGTTCATGCACTTATCAGGTCGCTCATATCGGATACCTATTCGGACGATGTAGCGTTGAAAGTCCGGATTCAGTACGGTGGAAGTGTCAAGCCTGACAATGCTGGTGCGTTGCTCGCGCAGCCCGATGTTGATGGTGCACTCGTTGGCACAGCAAGTTGGGAGGCCGAATCATTTGCCCAGATAATCAAAGCTGTGAACAACGCCTTTTGAATCAATTAAAGATAGAAAATTATTACGAAAGTGAGGAACTATCATGGAAATTGTTGTTGGTTTTATTCTTGTTCTTTTTGTGCCTGCTTGTATCTTGCTGCCTATTATAATTCTGTTGCAAGATAGCAAAGGGGAAGGGCTTTCATCAAGTGCATTTGGTGGAGCAGGTGGCAGTATGCAATCTGTTTTAGGTGGGCAGGGAGCTGCAACTTTCCTTTCCAAGGTTACAACGTGGCTAGCTATTGGATTCATGGCAATGGCACTTTTTCTGATGCGTTTCTACGGTGAAACAGGTGGCGAGTTAAAGCCGCTCCAAGAAGAAACTCCACAGGTCGAAGTCAGGGTTACACCCTCAGACGAAACAACGGAAGTAGGTAAAGCCGCTGACACCGCCGGAACGGAGGGAAATGATACACCAACCTCTGGTAATTCAGATGAGGAAGGTGTTGGCAAGTAAGAAGGTGGCAAGCAAGGTCTGGTAAGTATGCCTGCGTAGACCGTAGTTGAAGTATACTATCGCCAATTTTTCAGTTGTCCTGATCATTGAGACATGGGGAAGTGATGCTTAAATCGCGTACTCCAACGAGTGCTATCTCAAGAAATAGATAGCGCGTAAAAACACAGCGCACCGAGTTCCGCTCGCCCTGTTAATTCGCTAATGTCCGATCTGCCCACCCCTCAATTGACTTGGAAGGTTCATCCGTTGCGCGAAAACCGGAGGCGATCGGCTCTGCTTATGCTCTTTCTCCTCCTTCTTTTCTCATCCATTTACTGGCTTTTCCAATCGGCTTTTGTTACCCTCCTCTCAGCAGTCTTTGTAACCGGTTCGCTCAACCGGTACTTCCTCCCGTTCCGGTATGAACTCTACGAACATCAGTTCATCGTTGCGGCACCATTTTATCGCATAACGAAGTCCTGGGCGGCGTTCCGTAGCTGCTACGCTGACAAGAACGGAGTGTTGCTAAGTCCATTCGTTAAACCGTCGCGGCTTGAGAATTTCCGCGGGGTTTACGTTCGGTTTGGCGCGAATCAAGCTGAAGCACTTGACTTCATCAGGAACAAAATTTCGACTTAAAACGGGACTTGCAGAAAAATCACTCCCGTATCGCGCGAGAATCTGGTTGCCTTTTCAGTTGAATGATGATTGAGGTATCGCAGAACCCGTTGGGAGTGGCTATATAAAAAAATGCCAGATAGCAAATTCAGTATCGTCCACACAGACTCTCAGACGCAAGCCAGAATTGGGAAACTGCGAACAGCCCATGGCGTTGTCAATACCCCAGTCTTCATGCCCGTTGGCACACGCGGAACAGTCAAGACATGTACGCCTCACGATCTCGTTGAAATCGGCACAGAAATTATCCTCGGCAACACTTACCATCTCTACCTTCGTCCGGGCCATCGTGTTGTTGAACAGGCAGGTGGATTACACAAATTTACTGCTTGGAAGAAACCTATGCTCACGGACAGCGGGGGATTTCAAGTTTTTAGCCTTGGCCCCCTTCGCACAATCACCGAAGAAGGCGTTGAATTCCGCTCCGAGATTGACGGGTCAAAGCACTTTATCAGTCCAGAGCGGTCCATTGAGATCCAGAATGCACTTGGTGCAGATATCATTATGATCTTCGACGAATGTCCACCATTGCCCAGCGATTACAGATATCTCAAGCAATCAATGGAAATGACGCTCCGTTGGGCGGAGCGGTGCAAGAAAGCACATCGAAATCGTAATCAACAGTTGTTCGGTATTGTACAGGGTGGGATGGAGAAGTCGCTTCGAAAAATTAGTGTCGAAAGGACCGTAGAGATAGGCTTCGCCGGCTACGCGATCGGCGGGCTTAGTGTGGGGGAGGAGAAACCGTTGATGTATGAGACACTCGCCTATACCGCACCACTCTTGCCGAAAGATTCCCCACATTACCTGATGGGTGTCGGAACACCGGAGGATCTGGTATACGGTGTAAGCTGTGGGGTAGATATGTTCGACTGTGTAATGCCGACCCGCAACGCACGAAACGGTTCACTCTTCACGACACTTGGCACCATCAAAATGCGTAATGCGAAATACAAGACTGATTTTACGCCGCTTGATCCCAATTGTATTTGCCACACTTGTCAGAATTTTACGCGCGCTTATCTCCGACACCTACACCTCGAGAACGAGATTCTTGCCCACCGGCTACTGACACTGCATAACCTTCACTTTTACCTGAGCCTAATGCGCGGGATTCGACGCGCGATTGGGGAAGGCACGTTTTCCCGTCTTATGGCGGATATTGGGGCGTTGATGCAACTTGGCCAGGACCAAGAAAAAAAAGAAACAGCAAGTGGGAATACTAGAGTAAAAGGGCGAGATTCTCGTAATTTGGCAAGTAAGCTCCCCCAAGATACTTCAAATCGCAAACGCAGACGCGACGGAATATAAACACGCTATTTCCGTTGTATCAAAATCCGAAGGAGAATTGGTAGAATGCACAAGAAACACTGGCTTTTCGCAATTGCAATCTCTTCAACTATAATATTCATCCTGCTCTGCTTGAATTATGCAGAAAGTCAGAGCGATTTGGTCAAACGTGGCAAGTATCTTGTGGATGCCGTAGGGGCTTGCGGTCAATGTCACACACCGCGCAAAGGTGCAGAGATGGATATGAGCATGTATCTTGCGGGTCATCCTGCAAACGCACCGTATCCCAAATTCGACATGACCATGATGCAACGCGGCGTTTTTATGCTCGCCGCACCGACGCTTGCCGCGTTTTCAATGCCTTTTGGGACAATCTTTGCAGCAAACCTCACGCCTGACAAAGAAACCGGGCTCGGCGAGTGGACAGAAAAAATGTTCATTGACACGATGCGAACTGGTTACCATCAAGGCGATGAGAGGAATCGAAAACTCCTGCCACCAATGCCGATCACGAACGCTTACTCAAACATGAGCGACGAGGATCTCAAGGCGATGTGGGCATATTTACAGAGCATTAAACCTGTCAAAAACGCCGTACCGGTCGCACTCAACCGTATGGGCAGACCTTTTTAGGTGTCAACACTAACCCCTCACCACTAGAAACTTGGGTTGTACCTATGAAAAATCTAACCATCATTGGCGGTGGGCTAGCCGGCAGCGAAGCCGCATGGCAAGCGGCTGAGCGCGGCATCCAGGTATATCTTTACGAGATGCGCCCATCCACGACGACGGGTGCCCACCTCACCCCTAATCTTGGTGAGTTAGTCTGTTCCAACTCGCTTGGATCTGATATGCCAGATCGTGCCTCCGGAGTTCTCAAGACGGAGATGTGTCGCTTGGGATCCATGCTGCTGGAGTGTGCCTACAAAACAGCGTTGCCCGCGGGAAGTGCGTTGGCGGTAGACCGTGAGGCTTTCTCTCACCTCATAACAGAGCGAATCTCAAGTCATCCTCGGATTGAGGTAGTGCGCAAAGAGGTTACCGCCCTTCCTGACGGACCTACTATTGTCGCATCTGGACCGTTGACTTCTCCAAGTCTCTCAAATGCTATTGCTGCCCTGAGTGGTCAGGAGCATCTTTACTTCTTCGACGCCATCGCGCCGATTGTGAGCGTAGAGTCAATTGATCTAAAGACTGCTTTCCGTGCCTCGCGCTATGGGCATGGTGAACAGACAGAGGGTGATTACATCAACTGCCCAATGAACCGTGAGGAATACGATGGATTCGTAGCAGCATTGCTCGGTGCGGAGCGCATTAAGTTGGAATCTTTCGAGCAGGAGTTAGAGCAGGGCGTAAGGGCAGGTTGGCATCAATTCTTTGAAGGATGTCTGCCTGTAGAGATTCTAGCGGGCCGTGGGCATGAAAGTTTGGCTTTCGGTCCGATGCGTCCGGTGGGGTTAACCGACCCACGTACCGGGAAGCATCCTTACGCCGTAGTACAGTTGCGGCAAGATAACCTTGCCGGTACGTTGTTCAACATGGTCGGCTTTCAAACAAACCTAAAGTTTCCGGAGCAGGCTCGGGTTTTCCGCACGATCCCTGGACTTGAGAAAGCTGAGTTCGTGCGGTATGGACAGATGCACCGTAACACCTTTATTGATGCACCGACACTGCTTTATCCGACGCTTCAGTTCCGGGAGCGGGGGAATCTCTTTTTCGCGGGGCAGATCACGGGCGTTGAAAGCTACATGGGCAACATCGCAACAGGTTTGCTCGCTGGCTGGAACGCTGCACGTATCCTGCATGGCCAAACTCCGGTATCCCTACCAACGACCACGATCCTCGGCTCCCTCTGTCACTATGTAACGCACGCAAGCCCGGCTGATTTTCAACCAATGAAGGCGAATTTCGGGATTTTGCCTCCGCTGAACACAAGCAAACGGCTTAACAAACGGAAACGCGCTGCCGCTTATGCGGAACGGGCATTGGGGGATCTGGAGGCTTTTCTGTCGGGGCTTGAAGATACGATTTATAATGAATTCTAAAAATAAATAGACACTTCCGCCCCTCGGTTTCGATCCCGATTTATCGGGACCGGTAGGTGCGGTTTCCAACCGCACCGCATCGGCACAGTTGGAAACTGTGCCTACCAAACGGGAGAACGGTAGATGCGGTTTCTAACCGCACCGGTTTGGAGTGTCTCATTAATTCTAAGGTCTACTACAATAGAAATCCGCCTGCACTTTTATGGTGGACTATCCCTAAATATGTGGTGTTTGAGGGGATGTTCCTGCCTCGATAAATTTAACCTTTACATTTTCCGTATTTGAACCGTGCAATCGCGTTTTGCTCTGCCAACTCTGCCCGTGCATAATGCGCTGGCATCTGAGGTGATTTCCATCGACCCGCGACTTGCATATCCACAACAGACGCTCCCGCTTGAGCAAGCGATACAGCAGAACCAACACGGAGGGAATGTCCGGAGATGAAACCTTCAACCCCAGCCTCGCGTGCCCGATGCTTGATAACGTTTCTTGCACCTTGAACCGATAACCTGCCGCTGGTTATGTTGTCGCCACGACGAATCCGCCGAAAAAGTGCACCTGTGGTGATACCCCCTACTTTGCAATACCGCTTTATCACCTGCCGCGTGGGATCTCCAATATACAGCGTCGCAGCGGGGAAGCCCCTGGTCCCAGAGTTAGTCTTTGATTGATGAATTGTCAACACGCTATCGACATCCGCTACATCTACTGCGACTACTTCACTGATACGTAATAGACAATCACTCATCGATCGGATGAGTGCCGAATCTCTCAATCCTGCGACGGTGTGATCCGCTTCGGCAAGTACACATATCTGCTTTACCATATCCCACGTTATGCCCCCTACCTGTCCCCGTCCTCGGTTTTTGCCTTCATGCCGAATGCCAGCTAGTGTCTTTTCAGTGATCTCAAAAGAAATATCCTCAACTCCCACATCATGATTTCTCACCCTCCATTTGACCGCAGCGACGATTTTACTGATTGTCGCCGCCGACTTTCCACCCTGGTATAGCTCCGTGATATAGTTTGCAAGTAAGCTATCGTTCAGGGAACGCTCCTCCAACCAAATCTCAAACTGTTGTAGGGCGTGTTGGTACGTCTTAATAGTGCTGGGTGCGACAGTCGCTTTGATTAACGCTTCCGTTTGGCCTCTGATATTTCGATCTGATTCATTCATTATGATTCTTCCATAACTGGGGCACGAATATCCTAATAACTTTATAGAAATACTATTCTACAACATAGGATAAACGTTGTCAAGACTTTTTCAATTATTTTTGCAAAAGGGTTATAATAACGAGTATACTATATCATATTGCCGTTGAGATACCGACAAACATTGACAAAACCGCATCATAGCAAAACAGCCAACAGGGTGCTGAGACGTGAAAAAATAGCGAGATTAATCACCGCTTCGCTCAATTTAACCTGTGAATCTCCTCTAACTTTGTATCGTTGATCGTTTTCGGGTTCAACGCCTCAAAGCTAGGCCGCCATTGAATTTCCGGCGAGGGACGCTTTTACATTAACATCATAGAATAGTATATCTACGATGTTATTTGTTTTTAATGTAGAAGCCTTTTCCCTAACGGAATGCTAAGGCATTCCTTTTCATGCCCCAAGTTTCGCTCAAAAACAAAGGACTGTGCGATTTGAGAACGCAGCTCCCGACCTGTCGAGGATTCCGATAAATCGGAACCTTTTTCTGTTTTTAGGTCGAAACGATGGCTACAAGGAGATTTTATTATGTTGAAGATAAGCCTTTTGATACTTGTGATGGTCGCGCTTCTATGTGGGACAGCTCCTTTTTCTTCTCAAGAGGCGTCCGCATTTATCAACTGCGGTAACGCCTGGCAAAGATGTTATGATGCAAGGGCGTTCACTCGTTTAGTTTGCAGTATTGCTATAGTAGAGCCTACGCCTGTTGGGGAACCAGCTTGTGTGGCAGCGTTGGCATATGCGGCAGCGGTATGCAGCTACGCTTACTTTTGGTGTGGTGGATAGTTTGCTGCTCGTAACTGAGATATACCAGAGGGCTTATTGAGTTCTTTGGTATGTCCCATTTATTTTCTGATTTCAAGTCTATGGGGAGGAAAATTACCAATGAAAAATCATCACATTGCAGCTCTGTTTTTATTCGTCTTTGCGGGGTTATCCCTTTATCAAGGGTTCCACGATGGGGAGATGGGGGGGGCGATTTGGACAGGTACTGGATTGATTGTATTGGGAGTTGTCGCGTTTTTTTACGAAAAATTGCGGCCATGGCTGAGACCCGTCTTTGTATCGTTACCACTCATTATCGTGGGGGGGATGGCAATAAAATCTGCCATCAATGGGGATGTCATAGGATTAATCGGATGGGGTATCTGTTCAATAATTGGAGGCGTCGTTGCGATTTTTCAAGACAGACCATTCTTCAAGGAAAAAGTGAGGCCTGGGTTGAGAGTCATCCCGTTGATCGCGCTTAGCGTTCTGTTCATTTTTGAACTATTCATTATCTTCACTGCTGAGAGAAAAACAGCGGAATCCTTAAAGCCGGTTGGCGAAATTCAAAAGCCCAGTGTTTCTCCAGAATCAGCACGTAACGGCGATTTGCAAGCTGAAAAAGGCCCCGTTTCCAGCGACCTCCAGCAAAAAGTGATGAATATCCTAAACGAAGAAGTGAAGCAAGAGATAAAAGATGCTGCTGAGACTGGTAGTCCGCCGGAATTTTTGGAGTCATTCTCAAAATTCAAAGACTATATGATTTCCAAAGGCATGACTGAGTTTGCGATACTTGATCAGGCCCCTTCACATTTTCAAGACCTGTTTCAAAAACACCATCCTGGGAAAACTCCCTCAGACTTAGATGCGGAGATGCGCCACCGCCTCATTAACATGATTCAGAAGTCCGGATACGAGAGGGGATGCAACAAATTTTTGCAGACACCGGAAGTTGGAATTTGGGCTGCGGCTCGATTCAATCTTTTGTCGGATAATCAGGAGTCCATTACGGCATGGATAGATGATGTTTATATCGGCGAAGAGGGGGATACCAAGGAGGCTCCCGGCAGTGTTTCTCCTCCGCCAGTTGTGTCGCAGGAGGTCTTACCCTTTGAGGAAAATGATCCGGATCTCCCTTTTGCAGTACCGCTTGACCGTGCTTCAACGGCATCGGGGGAAGATCCTGCGACACCTGATACCGACTATCGTGGCGTAACGCCCCCGGCGGTCAAACCCGAAAAGGTTGTAACTGAAGTCTCACCTCAACCGCCAGCACTTCCTACTGAGGCGGATTTTGAAGCCTCACTGAAAGAACGTTTTTCATCAGAGAGGCTCGACCGGGCGATGGATACTTTGGAACGGTATGGTCCTGAAGAAGGGCTCCGCCGTTTGAGAGAAGATGACCCAGAGGTCGCTAGGCAAATGGAACGGCAACGCGCTAGACAGGGCAGCGAGGATTCTGCACGATGAAAGCGTTTTTGGTTACGGTATCCACGTTGTGTGTGTGTGGCATTTTGCTCTGTTTTTGGGCGTATGCAACGGGCAATTTTCCCTTTGTTCCGAGAGTCTACGACATCAAAAAGTTAACACAAGCGCAAAAAGTCTTTATGGAAACATCTTCAGTTGAGCCAGATGCCCAGTGTACTCCGTGTGTGGAAAAGATGGCTTCAATCCTAGAGATGATAGAAACAGAGTGGGAAGCCGATATGACTGTGCTTTTTGAGCAATCTGTTAAGACGGTTGAAACGGATACACATGGCTGGGCGGAGTTGTCGTCTGAGCAACGTGAGCAGGCGAAACGGTTATTTGACCAGTTTGGCATAGAGGAGGGGCTTCGTCGGTTGAGGGAGTCTGACCCTGAAGCGGTTCGTCAATTTGAGCCCGATCCCGATTCCATCGAGGATGCCGAGAATCGGCATAAATCGAGACCCCGACGAGTCTGGACAGGGCGGGAACGACGCAATCCACCGACCCGTGACACATCGGATGATGCAGCCTCGACACAGTAGGGTTGCGTCTGAGGTTCACACTGTAAGCGGTATCGCGCCCTTTTTGGGGGTGATACCGCTTTTTTATCTAAGGCCAGGGACAGGCTTTCTAATCCCGACCTTTGTACATACGCCTTG
This sequence comes from Candidatus Poribacteria bacterium, assembly GCA_022826645.1. Classification (GTDB taxonomy): domain Bacteria; phylum Poribacteria; class WGA-4E; order WGA-4E; family PCPOR2b; genus PCPOR2b. The sequence continues at coordinate 45,451 of JAJDUM010000061.1, read as the reverse complement.
ACCGGCTTTCTTTAAACTGTAATCCTTGTTATCCATCCAGAGGTGGCGTCACAGTAGAGGAAATCATCCCCGTAAATCGATAGACCGTGCGGTTCTGGATCGCTCTCCAGCACTTCAATTCGATCTAGCTCTGAACCGTCGTCCAGATCGAGTTTAACGATCACTCGGTCGGAGGTGTGCACGACCCAAACCCCGTCCTCTACCCGTACAACACCATGTCCCCGGCCATACGGCAACGGAATCGAGTGCTGCACAGACCAATCCGAAATCCGTACTTTGTGTAGAATCTGATTCTTTAGCGTCTCGACCCAGAGATACCCATCCTCATAATGATCGTATTCCACACCGTGTGTGCCGCCGCCGTCCGGTATGGGATACCGACCGAGGCATTCTCCGGTGTGTGGGTCAGTCTTAATGATTTCACCCATCCCCGGTTTGGCATCGCTTGCACGTGGGGGACGCCAGCGTTCGCCAGGACCATTGGCTGCCAGCCAGAGCGCTCCATCGCCGTAAGCCATCCCACTGGTATTGGAGCAATCACTCGGAATATCCCGAATCATCTTCGTTACTCCATAATCGGAGACATCGCTCGTTTCAACCAAGGCTACCCGATCAGTGATCTGGTCTGCGATCCACAACCCCTCATCTGTTACCTGCAAGCCGTTAGGCACACCGTAAGGTGCTCGAAAGAGTTTCTCTACTTTTCTGCCCATCAGTTTCTCCTTCCTCTATGATTGAACTGTTATACAAAAGCCTCCGAAAATTATAACACGCTTTCCCAAAAATACAACAAATTTCCCACATAACTTGAAATCCATTACAATAGGTCGTTGTGTGCTTTTATTTAAAACTGACCGCAGAGGCGCAGAGTGCACAGAGTTTTTTATTTTTGAAAGAACTAGGAAATAAGGGAGCGTGTCCCGGCAAAGCCGAGGGTCCCGAGAATCGGGAGAAGCGTATGAACACCCGCTATCTCGTTCCCTCACTTCCTCTAATTCTTCTCTGTATTTCTCCCCGTTCTTTATGTCTCTGTGGTAAAGTGTTTTCAGGTAGGATTGAAATTCAAATTACATATTTCTTGCGATTCGGGAAAACGGTTGCGTTTATTTTTTAAACAGGGTAAAATTACGAACATCCCCTGAACTTGCTGGATCAACTCACTCTGATGAAATGTCAAACGGAACGCGGCGTGTTTGACTCGGAACAACATAAATACCATGCCGACTCTCGCTAAAAAAGTCGATCTTTCTACAGAAGTCATTTCTAACGAATTAATCGCTGAAAATCATTATCTTTTGCGCTGCTCGTGTCCGGAAATTGCTGCGAGCACACTGCCCGGACAGTTCATCCATGTCCTCATCTCACAAGGTAGTGGGTTGCTACTTCGGCGTCCGTTTACGGTTTACACAGTTGAAGATGACCAGATCACTATGCTGTATCAACTGATCGGCGAAGGTACAAATGTGCTATCCGGTTTGAAGTGTGGGGATTCAATTCGGGTGTTGGGGCCACTTGGAAACACTTTTGACCTTTCAGTAACCCCCAATCCCGCGATAATCGTCGGTGGTGGAGCGGGAATAGCGTCGCTGATGTTGCTTGCTACTGCGTTACGGGACGCAGACGTGCACACACTCGCACTAGTCGGATCGATGAACCAAGCACGGTTATTGAGCGTAAAAGACTTGCAGGCGATCGGTGTTGATACACACATTGCGACCGATGACGGAAGTGTAGGACATCACGGGTTTGTCACCGAATTGCTCAACCACACGCTCGAAACCCGTGATCTGCAAAATCCTGCGATCTACGCTTGTGGGCCCGATGGGATGTTGCGCGCCGTTACAAAAATTGGCCTAGACTCTGGTATTCCGACACAGCTGGCGATGGAAAACCGTATGGGGTGCGCTTTGGGTGTCTGTCTCGGTTGTGTCTGCAAAGTGCAACTGCCTGAAGGCGGGTTCGAATATCAGCGAGTCTGCACAGAAGGTCCCGTGTTTAATGCTAAAGATATTGTTTGGTGAAGCGTAAAAAACGTCGCGGTAGAAGCCGAGTTTTAAAGAAAAAAATCAGCTTCTCTTCGCGGATTGCACTTTCTTTTGACATGCGCCAAAGTATTTGAAAGGAGATCTAATCATGGCAGAACTAACAGGGATGAAATGCGTAGCTTGTCGTCGAGATGCACCAAAGGTTACTGATGCAGAGATTGCAGAATACCACCCGCAGGTGTCTGACTGGGAACTGATTGAGCGGGATGAGATCAAGCGACTGGAACGTCTCTTCCAGTTTGACGGTTTTAGCGAGGCATTGGCATTCACGAACCGTGTGGGCGATTTAGCAGAGAAAGAAGGACACCATCCTGCCCTTCTGACCGAATGGGGAAGAGTAACCGTTACCTGGTGGACGCACAAAATCAGGGGGCTACATCGCAATGACTTCATCATGGCAGCAAAAACCGATGCGCTATACATGGAGTGAGGACGAAGCAATGAGTGATACCCACCCATCACTGGAAGTTACTGTTGCTGATATCCAGATGAAAAACCCCGTCATGACGGCGTCGGGAACTTTTGGATACGGCAGCGAATACGTGGACTTCATTGACTTAAATCAAATTGGTGCCATCGTCGTCAAAGGTATCACCAGTGTACCATGGGTGGGCAATGCTATGCCTCGCATCTTTGAAACCCCGTCCGGCATGCTCAACGCGATCGGCTTGCAGAATGTGGGCGTCGATGGCTTCATCGATAAAAAGCTGCCCTACCTGCGTAACTTCGATGTCCCTGTCATTGTCAATATCTGTGGAGAACAGGTCGAAGAGTATCTTGAAGTCACAGAAAAATTGGACGCTGCCGATGGGGTTGCTGCAATTGAGCTCAACATATCCTGCCCGAATCTCCATTGTGGCGGGATGAGTTTTGGGGTTGATCCCAAACTCACCGATGAGCTTGTTAAAGGGGTTAGGAAGAAGACGTCCCTTCCACTGCTGGTTAAACTCTCACCAAACATTACTGATATAACTGTTATCGCCCGTGCAGCAGAGGATGCCGGCGCCGATGGGCTTTCTGTAATCAACACCGCACTTGGTATGGCAATCGACATCAACACGCGGCGTCCACAGCTTGCCAATATCACAGGCGGACTTTCCGGTCCGGCAATCAAACCGATTGCCGTCCGTATGGTATGGCAGGTCTACAACGCTGTAAGCATTCCAATCATCGGCATGGGTGGCATCATGACCGGCGATGATGCTATCGAATTTTTTATCGCGGGCGCTTCCGCCGTTGCCGTTGGTACAGCAAATTTCGTTAATCCGCGCGCCTCCCTAGACGTAGTGGAGGGCATCAAGGAATATCTCGAACAACATAGGCTGCATTCGATTGCAGAATTGGTGGGTAGTTTGGAAATCCCATAGAGAAACCGATATACCTACATGCCGCTATTCATATCATCAGTGAGGAGTGCTTATGAGACACCTCATCACCCTTGATGACCTGTCCAACTTTGAAATTGAACAGATTTTCCGGCTCGCAGATCAGATGCGGACGGAACTCGCTACATGGTCTGGCTTTTGTAAAGGCAAGCTGTTAGCGACGCTGTTTTACGAGCCGAGTACACGAACACGGCTGTCCTTTGAGAGCGCAATGGGACGGCTTGATGGACGGGCACTCGGCTTCGCCGACCCGGACGCCGCTTCAGTTGCAAAGGGCGAGACGATTGCGGACACCGCACGTATGGTCACTAACTACTCAGACCTGATCGTGGTCCGTCATAGTTGGGCTGGTGCCGCCCACGTTATGGCTCGCTATTCCAACATCCCTGTGATTAACGGCGGTGATGGTACCCATAGGCATCCCACGCAAGCACTCACAGACCTGTATACTATCCTACAGCGTAAAGCGCGAATAGAGGGATTGACCGTTGGCATCTGCGGTGACCTGCGTTACGGCCGAGCGGCACATTCGCTCGCGCTCGGCGTTGCACGATTTGGTGGAAAACTCATCCATATTTCGCCTGATGGATTCCAAATGCCCGACTGGATCACTGCCCGTTTGAAACAACTCTACAACCAAGAGCCATCCGAGATCAACCAACTCAGTGACGTGATCGGTGAGCTGGACGTTATCTATGTCAATCGTCTTCAAGAGGAACGGTTGCCGCCTGAGATTTCACCCGAAGATGCACGGGGGAGCTATCTTGTGGATGTTGCAATAATGGATGAAGCTAAAGCCGATGCAATCATCATGCACCCTCTACCGCGTGTCAACGAATTGGCTTATGAGCTGGATGATGATGAACGCGCTGCGTATTTTCAGCAGTCAGCGAACGCTGTCCCTGTCCGAATGGCGCTGGTCGCCAGTTTGCTGGGCCTTGAGCAGTTAGTTTTAACACAACCGCCCCCGAGACAGATTGTATCCGATTCACGCCCCTGTGAGAACCCCAATTGCGTTACCAATCATGAGCGTTACTTAGAACCCGAAACGGAGATAGCCACTGCTTCAACTTCGATTTCTGCCTGTGCTTACTGCGGTGCTCTCAGAGCATGATAGGTATTTTTACCGAGAGGAGAATTCATGAGCAATCTAAAAATTCGTGATGTTCGCGTCATCGTGACGCAGCCGACAGCGAATCTCAACGTTGTAAAAATAGAAACCAACGAGCCCGACCTCTACGGTCTGGGTTGTGCTACCTTTACGCAACGCGCGCTTGTTGTTGAAACGGCTGTTAACGACTATCTCCGCCCTTTTCTCATTGGAAAAGATCCCGCTGAAATCGAAGATATCTGGCAATCATGCAATGTGTCTCCATACTGGCGGAACGGACCGGTTCTCAACAATGCCATAAGCGGCGTAGACCAAGCCTTGTGGGACATTAAAGGGAAAGTAGCGGGAATGCCCGTCTACGACCTATTCGGTGGAAAGTCGCGGGAGGCAGCCGCGGTATACATTGTGCCGGGTGGGCAGGATCTCAAAGAGTACGAGGAAAATGTGTGGGCATTTATCGAAGACGGCTTCCGCTACTTCAAACTTGGCGGCGCAGACCGTTTTTTTTCTGAGGATGCTCCGCATAGCGACAAGCCGGTCATCACAGACAAGGTTTCAGAATCAGTCGGCAGCATCTATGATCCCGTGAAATCGGTTCAGGCTATCGTTCGTGCGTTTGAACACTTCCGTTCCACTTTTGGATGGGATGTTGAGGTAATTTACGATGTTCATGAACGTCTCCCACCTATCTTGGGGCTTGGCTTGGCGAAAGAACTTGAACCGTTCCGGCTCTTTTTCTTGGAAGATCTTTTCGCGCCCGAGGATAATGACTACTTTCGACTCGTGCGAGAGCAGACCAGTACACCGATCGCAATGGGTGAACTGTACAATAATCCCCACGAGATTATCCCAATGGTCAAGGACCGACTGCTTGATTTTATGCGTGTTCACGTCTCTCAGATCGGTGGGCTGACACCAGCCCGAAAGTTGGCTGCCCTCTGCGAGGCATTCAACGTCCGAACCGCGTGGCACGGTCCCACGGATGTCTCACCAGTGGGTCACGCCGCCCAGCTCATGCTGGACTTGAATGTGTGGAATTTCGGCATACAGGAGGCAGGTCCTTATCAGACCGACCTCCTCAAAGAGGTGTTCCCGGGAACACCTGAAGTCCGAAACGGGTATATGTGGGCCAACGGCAAGCCAGGGTTAGGAATAGACATAGACGAGGAACTAGCAGCAAAATATCCCATCACAGAGCCCGCACGTTCCAACTGGTCGTGGGGCAATGTCCGACTGGCAGATGGAACGATAATCCGTCCGTGAAACACAACGAGAAACCGAGTTTTTTCTTCAAAACTCGGTTTCTTTATGCGATTTTTTGAGGTGAACCAAAATAGATAAAGGATAAATTATGCCAGATCGAATCAAAATGGGCTTAATAGGTTGTGGGGGTATGTCCGGTGCACACATGCGAGGATATCAAGAGCTTTGGTCGAAAGGGGTTAAAACCTTTGATATCGTTGCTGCATGCGATATTGATGCTAACCGCGCAGAAGAACGTGCAAACCAGGCACATGAATTTCAGGGCCGCAGAAAACCAGCTGTTTATACAGATGTTGAAGAGATGCTCTCCACGCATTCAGAGCTCGACTGCGTGGACATCTGCGCTCTCCACAGTGCACACCACACGCTCGCAGTCGCCGCATTAGAGGCGGGAATGCACGTCATCATTGAAAAACCGCTCGGTATCACCATGCGTGCTTGTAAACTTATCCTCGATGCCGCTGAGAAGAACCAGCGTATCCTTTCTGTCGCAGAAAATTATCGTTTAGCTCGCGACCAGCGTGCGCGACGATGGGCAGTTCGTCAAGGACGAATAGGCGAGCCACGGATGTTCTTTTGGGTAGAGGTCGGTGAGGGGTTGGGTAAATGGAGTTGGCGAAATTTCAAGATGGAGGCAGGCGGTGGCTGGGTGCTTGACGGTGGTGTGCACTTTACAGATCTTATGCGTTTCATCCTCGACAAGGAGGCGATAGAGGTCTATGCTATCAGTAAGGCTTACGAACCTTACCGCTATGACGATCCTGCAGCAAGGCAAGGTGGTTACGACGTTGACGTTGAGGATGCGATGATATCCGCTATTAAATTTGAGGACGGAGTCACGGCGCAGTGGACGTGGGTCGGTTCGGGACCAGGGGATGGTATCAGTCGCAGAACCGTTTACGGCAGCGAAGGCAGTTTGGATTTCGCTACAGGGATAACCCTTCGCAACGGTGAAAATATCAGCAATGAAGTATTAGTCAATGAGTTCCTTGCGCACATCAGCGATGAGGAGCACGAATATTACTTCCCAAGCGGTATTGAGGATACCGTCGCCATAGAACTAAAGTATTTTGCGGACGCCATTTTAACCCGTGGTAAGCCAGAGGTCGATGGGGTTGAGGGTCTGAAGTCCCAAGCGATCTGCATGGCGGTCTATGAATCCGGGTGGTATGGTCGGCCGGTCACGCTCGCAGAGATCGAGAGCTGTGAATTGGAAGGCTATCAAGGTGAGATTAACGAGAAACTGGGAATTGCATAGAGGTTAAATGCTTCACTAACACTAAAACGGGAGATAAGCATGAATCAACAGATAACGTCCCCAGAAGCGTTTTTCGGATTCCAACTCGGGAGCGATTTGAAGATGGCGCGGTGGGACCGGATTGTCGATTACTTCCGACTATTGGAAGAGCAAAGCGACAAGATTCAAGTCATTGATATGGGTCCCTCTACCGAGGGACATCCGTTCCTATTTACGGTTATCTCCTCACCCGAAAATCTGGCAAATTTGGCGCGTCTTCGCGAGGTGAATGCTCAAATCAAAGATCCGCGTGGGATATCGGCGGAAACGATAAACTCGCTGACCGATGAAGGGAAGGCGATTATCCTGCAATCTATGGGGCTGCATGCAACAGAAATTGGCAGCACGCAGATGGTCTCTGAGTTGGCGTATGATCAGATCACACGGAGCGACGACGAAGCATCACGTATTCTGGACAATGTTATTTCACTGATGGTTCCCTGCTTCAACCCGGATGGTCAGATTATGGTCGCCGACTGGTACAACAGATATGTCGGCACCGAGTATGAAGGGTCTACGCCGCCTTGGTTGTATCACAAGTATGCTGGACATGACAACAACCGCGACGCTTTCATGTTTAACTTGGTCGAATCCCAATATATGGCACAAATCATGTATCAGGAATGGCAACCCCACGCTTATCAAGACCATCACGAGATGGGATCCTACGGCGCCCGTTTATGGATATGTCCCTATTCGGAGCCGCTGCATCCGCACGGTGATCCACTGGTTTGGCGGGAGATTAGCTGGTATGGTGCCCACATGGCATATAAATTGGAGGAAGCGGGCAAAACCGGTGTTCTCAATGCGTCACTTTTCCCAGCGTGGAGCCACCTCGGTTTTCACTGGATGGGCAACTATCACAACATCGCAAGTATGTTGACAGAATCGGCACACGCAAAGTTGGCAACGCCGATGTACATCCACAAGGGTCAGCTGAAAGGTGAAGACGACAGAAAACAGCTTCTTGATGAGGGTGGTAACACACTAAGGGCATTTCCGCATTACAAACCTCAGACTAACTTCCCGCATCCTTGGGAGGGCGGCTGGTGGAGGGTTCGTGACATCGTGGAGCAACAGAAAATTGCAGCCTGGGGATTGCTTGACATGGCGGCACGGAATAAGGATACAATTCTGCGAAACGCGTATCTGAAGGCAAAGCGACAAACTGAACTCGGTGCCTCTGGCACCCCTGCCGCATACCTCATCCGACCTGACCAGCACGATCCGCTGACCGTTATACGCACGATTAACAAACTGCTGGTTCAGGGGATAGACATTCAGAAAGCCGCACAAGCCTTTACCGTCAACGGTTCAAACTACCCGGCGGGCACCTATTGCATCCCTCTCAATCAACCGAAGATGGGGGTCATTAAGACGCTGCTGGGACGCACTCTATACCCGGACGACGCTTGGACACGACAACCAGATGGCACACCTCAGCGCCCTTATGATTCCGCAACGGATACTATGGCGGAGTTTATGGGAGTGGTTGCCGTGCCGGTACAGGGCGATATTGGCGGGAATTTTGAGATTATTGCAGCTCCTGAACCCCTTACCGGAGCAACGGTCGGCACCTCGCAGGTTGGTTATCTTTTTGATGGTAGGTTAAACGACAGTTTCAAAGCTTTCAATCGGTTGGTCGATCACGGTGCAGAAGTTACCCGACTTCAAGAAACGGTGTCGGTGGGAGACGAAACATTTCCTGCGGGTGCGTTTGTGGCAGCCACTGGGTCTGAAGACCTACTGACAGAGATCAGTCAAGATTGTGGTGTTACCTTCTACGGACTTGAAGAAAAGTTAGAAGTAGAACAGCGTGTAGTCCGGAGGACGCGGGTTGGTATGTATCAGCGATACTGGGGTGGCAACATGGATGAGGGCTGGACGCGGTTGGTCTTGGAGCAGTATGGATTTCCGTACCATACAGTGAGAGATGGGGAAATTAAAGCCGGAAACCTGAATCAGCGCCTTGATGTCCTCATACTTCCGGATGACTCTACCGACATGATGAGTGGGGATAATGCGGAAGATCGGCTCAGAGAAAATCCGGTTCCGCCAGAATACCGAAGTAGTATTGGGGAGGAAGGTATCGAGACGATAAAGGAATTTGTCGAAAGCGGAGGCACGTTGGTAACACTCAATCAAGCCTGTAACTTCGCGATTGAGAAGTTGGATTTGCCGGTGCAAAATGTCCTCTCAGGCAAGTCAGCCAAAGAATTCTACTGTCCTGGTTCCACCTTACACGCCAACATCGACACAAATCATCGACTCACTCACGGTATGCCTGATAAGGCGCTCATCTTCTTCTGGAGCGGTCCCACCTTCCGCGTTCAACCCTCTTTTTCCAATGAGAGATGCGAAATTCTCGTCCAATATCCTGAGCGTGACATCTTGCAGAGCGGATGGCTCGTTGGTGAAGACCAGATCACCGGAACTGCCGGCATGATTTCGGCGAGGTACGGCGAAGGTTCGGTTATCCTTTTCGGATTTAGGCCTCAGCATCGAGCACAAACGCACGGGACGTTCAAGCTATTTTTCAATACGCTCCTTAGTTAGCGGTGACGGTGTATAAGCAATTTATGCAAAGGAATCGATAATATAGGAGATTGCGTAATGTTACCAGTTAAGATGGGAATCGGACGCGCATATTTCAGCGGTCAGATTTACGCTGGGTTGGCGTATGTCTTTCTCGCATTTACACCGTTTATTTTAACGTCGTGCGGAGATATACCGGTTGAACTGATTACTGAAGAAAAAGAGGGGGTTGAATTACTCAGTGCAGTGGAGCAGACCGAGATAAAGGCGGTGTTGAATGATCGGTCGTTCCGTCAATTTGATCCTCATACCGATGCCAGTCCGAGAAAAGGGGTCATATTGGATTTCTTTAACGGGATCAGTCTCTGGGCGCAATATGCCGAAGGCAATTATGCAATCAACGAATGGGAGGTACACGCAAACGATTATCACGTTGAAGGGGCAACCGACGATTCAGAGATCAAAATTCACTTCATCCAACCGAGTTCCCGGAGAATACTTCCGGATCGGTGTGAAGATTGTATTGAAACAGCGGGGATCTCTATTTCGATCAGGAATGTCTTCGATAGCAAAAGAATAGTTTTCAAACTGAATGATCCTGATAATAGCTTGCCCTCACCGTTTCCTGTGTTTCAATCGTGGACACAATTTCGGGAAGATGAATATTTCGATTGAGAGGCGTTTGGAATGACATTTTAGGCTATCTACAACTTCTGTAGAACTGTTGAGCCGTCAGCTTCGTCGGGATTCAGTACAAGCGTGTCCCCAGTCCGCTGCCATGTACCCGTTTCCATCTCATCAAATATTTCCGTTGTGTAAGCGGAACCAATTAGCGAGTAGCTACCCGGTATTTGGTCCTTACCAACGAGTATCCCCTGAGTATCTCCTACCTGCAATTCCAATCGAATCACAACCTCTATCTCCATGACTCCGGCCTCAGAAAACGTATAAGTGATGCTCCCATCATAACCGGTAACACCATCGCCAGACCAAAGCACTGCGATAGCCTGGTCCAGAAGATCGCCTACCACAACTGAACCGTCAGCATCCAAAAAAGTCCAGTCCTCATCGTCATAGTCGTCATACTCGGCGAGGGTTTCTAGCAAACTGAATCCCTGATAACTTTCAAGTGCCCACGTCCCCAGCCACTCATTATCCTCAACTTCAATCGTATCAGGATCCCTAAGGCCAAGAATCAACACGTCAATGTCACCGCAGCCGAGGATGCCGAAGAGTCCACAGATCGCAATCACGGCTAACAACATGCCACAAATCGCGTGCTTAAACATTTTGGCTCCTTTCTGAGTATGATTTATATCCAATCTATTTCACCAACCTCTCGGAAAGTACACACAGGGATCAATCTTAGGGCAAAGGATAGGGGCTGCCGAGGGATTTACTCGCTATCCTCTCCCAACGTCGTCCGCCCGGTACGATGCGGCGGTTCGTAGATTGCCAGTTCCTCCGGCGTTGGATCAGGGATCGGGCATTCCGCATGTGGTGAACCCCATGACAAGAATCCGGGAGAGCACTTGAACAGAATAGAACGGCGTTCACGGTCTGTCGGCTGCCAGGGGAGTGTGCCGTGCACCAGTGCTTCGTTGAAGATCACGACCGACCCCGGACCAGCAACAATCTGTTGGATGCAACCCATCCCATCTTCTGTGGACAAGACATGCTGAGGCGGCCGGTAGTTCGATTTATGGCTGCCGGGCACACATGCAAATCCACCATCGCCTTCACGTACCTCGGTCAGTTGCCATGCAGCAACACAGAGTCCACACTGCATCCGACCATGTTCAAATCGATGATATTGACTCGGATCGAAGGTCATTCCACCGTGCAGCCAGTGCCCCTCTGTTCCCTTAGCCATCTGAATGAGTCCGGGCCCGTGATCCAATCGAAAACCATCTCCCAATATCTCGTTGAAGATGTCAATGACTCTTGGATGTGTCAACATCCGTCGAAACGGTTCGCACCAAGGCCGATCAAACGTCAATGGGTTCTGATGAAACTCCCCGCGACCCGTAGCCCCTTCCAGATGTTTAGATCCGTGCGACAAACCCGGATCGCGATTGGCAATCAGATGTGCGTGGCGGTCAACAGCTTCATTAGCTAAGGCCACTTCGTCTGACGTAAGTACCTCCTCTACGACGACATAACCCCAAAGGTCAAACAGAAATTTTTCATTATCAGTCATATGTATCATCCTTCCTTTTCGCTATTAAACTGTGGACACATACAGAGCGGACACGCTATAATGAGAGTGCAATAAGAATAAGACATAATGAGAAACGTTGGGTTCTTACGTAGCACGCATTACGTATTATTCCTTGCTATCATTCAATTCTAAACGTAATCTAAAGGAGAAGTCAAGCATGAGTGGAAAATTTATCCCTGCGGCGGAAGCAGAACGCGAACAATTGGATTGGGGCGGGTTGGCCTGGTTGAGTCGTCCCCAAACAACGGATGCAAAAGATTTGGTCGTCATAGAAGTAAGTCTATCACCCGGCGGAGGGCACAACTTCCACAAGCATCCGGAACAGGAAGAGGTAATTTACGTCATCGACGGGACGGTCGAACAGTGGCTCCGCGACGAGAAACGGATGCTGAGTTCAGGTGATTCAATATTCATCCCCGCTGATGCCGTACACGCTTCGTTCAATACCTCCTCCGCCTCGGCAAAACTACTTGCCATTTTAGGTCCATGTGTTGGCGATGAAGGGTATCAGTTGATCGATGTCGCCGATACGGCACCATGGAACACACTGCGCTAAAGTTCTGCGGGTTCCACAACGCCAGATAAATTTACTCTACGGTGACGCTTTTCGCCAAGTTCCGGGGTTGGTCTACATCGCATCCTCGATGCACAGCGGTATAGTAGGCGAGTAATTGGAGCGGGAGAGCGACAAGCAGCGGGGAGAGTTCCTCTGCAATATTGGGAATATAGAGTACCTCATGGGCGTGCGCTTTAATCTCAGTATTCCCCTCTGTCGCAATGGCAATCACAACGCCGTTCCGGGCACGGATCTCTTGGATAGCGCTCACAATTTTAGGATAGATGCTGCCGTTGGTAGCAACGCAAACGACCGGTACATCCTCGTTAATCAGCGCGATTGGCCCGTGCTTTAATTCGCCTGCTGGATGTCCCGCTGCATGGATGTACGAGATCTCCTTGAGTTTCAGGGCACCCTCAAGGGCGTTGGGATAGTTGTAGCTACGCCCTATAAACATGAAGGCGCCCACATCGCTATATTTCTCCGCACAAACACGGATCTGCTCCCGTTGGAGCGCGCGCTCCATAAGAGATGGACACGTCTTGAGGGTTTGGAGAAATTCCTGTATCTCTCCGGGCGCTAATATTCCCTTTAGCCTACCTAAGTACATTGCAAGCAACCCAAGCACCGCGATCTGTGCGGTATAAGCTTTGGTGGAAGCGACACCAATTTCTAGTCCAGCATGAAGTTCGATAACCGCATCCGCTTCCCGTGCAATCGTGCTGTTAATGGCATTACACAGTGCCAACACACGCATGAACTTACTCTTTGCCTTGCGCAATCCCTCCAGCGTATCGGCGGTCTCACCAGATTGAGAAATAGCAATGACTAACGTATCTCCCTCCAAAACTGGGTTGCGGTAGCGAAACTCTGAAGAGATATCCACTTCGGTATGGATGTGTGCATATTGTTCCAGCAAGTACTTGCCGATGAGGCCAGCGTGCCATGACGTGCCACATGCTTGAATAACAATCCGGTTCACGCGGGCGAGAAATTCGTCGTCCAAGCCCGATTCTCCAAAATCGACCTCCATCTCATCGGTCACATAGATATTATATAGACGCCGCAAGACATTCGGTTGCTCGTGGATCTCTTTAAGCATGAAATGTGGATAGTCGCCTTTATCTGCAATGTCAGGACTCAGACTGATGTGATGGATACGTGGTTCGATCTGTTCGCCTTCCACCGTTTGAAGTGCGACTTCGTCCCGCGTAAGTACTGCAATCTGATCGTCCTCAAGATAAATCATCCGCTGCGTATGTGGCAGTAGCGCTGGCACGTCCGAAGCCACAAAGTTCTCTCCGTCTCCAAGACCCAAGATGAGTGGGCTACCGCGTCTGGTAACTACGATGCAGTCCGGAAACCGGTAGTGAATAAAAGCTGCCGCAAATGTCCCCTCTACCTGCTGCAGTGCATCGGAAACCGCACCGAGTAAATCTCCTGCCATTGCTTCCTCAACGAGGTGTGCCAACACTTCTGTATCGGTATCCGACTCAAATAGATGTCCTCGTCCTTGCAGATCCCGCTTGAGTGGCAGATAGTTCTCAATGATCCCGTTATGTACGACTGCCAATGTCTTGCCTTCGTCGGTGTGTGGATGGGCGTTGCGTTCATTCGGCTCTCCATGTGTTGCCCAGCGAGTATGACCGATACCGATCGCACCCCGCATCGGATTCTGCCGGAGGCTTTCGTCCAACTCACGCAGTTTTCCTGCCCGCTTTCTCAAATCTATCTCCCCATCGCTGATGACAGCCATACCCGCTGAATCATAGCCCCGGTATTGAAGCCGTTCCAATCCTGTCCATAAGACTGAATCAGCGTATTTGTCTCCGATATATGCGACAATCCCACACATAATTTTTCCTTTCCTAATTTCTCTGTCGAGGGAGTGTTTGGCTGAGGGTGGAACTAAGAAAGGGCGGTACCTGCGTTACGAAACGGATTCGTGCAACCTGGGGTGATCGCTCAATACCTTGACTAATGTCCGTGCGAGTTTTTCAGGATGGTGGCGAATTACGGGCTGGGATTCCCCGCTATCAATGAGCTCGACTTCCCGAATGAGTTCTGCCTCTACGATCCGTGTGTCACCCAGATTATCACGTCTCCGATCATAGAAGATTTGCACGTTGGCTGGTCCCGCTAGCTGCTTCGCCTCATTGGAAAGCTGCGAGATGTCTTCAGTCAAATTTAACACAAAATCTATGACCTCTTCCTGTTCCTGTTCCAACATAGATAGGCCTTTTTCGGCGTTCAGCTTAATTTGTGCGAGCCGGTTCAACAATCCCTTCTGACTATACCGCTCGATAATTTTCTCCGGCGCTGGTTGATTGTTGACGATGACGTAATCGAGCGATATTCCGGGGGCGTGAGCTAGGATCGCTTCGACGTGGTTGGTAACAGAGTATCCATCCGTTTCGCCCGGCTGCGACATCACATTACAGATATAGATTTTCATCGCCTGTGACGAATGAATTGTGTCGGCGATTTCCTTAATTACAAGGTTGGGCATAATACTGGTGTATAAACTTCCAGGCCCAATGATGATAGCATCTGCATTGGCGATAGCCTCAACAGCCTCCGTATGTGCAGCACACTCATAAGGTTTATCGTGGTGCTGTTTGCCATTCTCACGCGGTTTCAGAAAGACCTGTTGAATTGGTTCTCTATTGGATCGCTCTGGGATGTTGGATTCACCACATACAATATCACCACCCGTCAACTCGGCACACAGTATGGTGCCATCTAGGCTAACTGGGATAATCCTTCCTCGCGTGGAAAGCAACTTGGACGCTTCCTGGATCGCTTTTGGAAAGCTGCCGTTATTTAACTCGGTGAGTGCAATTAGAAGGAGATTTCCAACTGTATGGCCCCCGAGATCTCCATCACTCGAAAAACGATAGCCAAAGAGTCTGGCCAGTAACCCGTGGTCGTTGGAGAGGGCGACCAGTAGTTGACGAATATCTCCCGGCGGAATTACATCGAACTCCTCCACCAACCGTCCAGAGCTGCCACCGTCGTCGGATACCGAGACAATCGCCGCCAGATTATCCATATCGATGATCTCCGAGCCGGGGCGCCTGTTGCTTGTGTGTTGTTTAATGCCACTTAATAGGGAAGATAGCCCTGTCCCACCGCCTATGCAGACCAGTTTTAGTGCATCTACCATGATAAACCTCCATCAAGACGTCACACTGATATACTAAAATTGACGTTTGGGTTGCGTTTGCGTTTCAAGAAAAATTGTGCGGTGTCGAATCCTTTAACATAGAAAAAACTTAGCGATTATGGTGAATTAGAGAAATAAGTAGACATTTACCAGTACTCCGCCCCTCGTGCAGTATTCAAAGTTCCTCTGATAAGGGGTACATCCGGATCTATCGGGGGCGGGATTTAGGGGGTTGGCAGTACATTTGGAGTGTCCAAATAATTCTAAAATCTACCATAGTTGTGAATTCGCTCCATTAAAGATCTCAACGTATTAAGAGTTGAATCGCATAGATCCTGCGCCTCTTCAGGAGTCTGTGCCTCGCTAAAAACACGAATAATCGGCTCCGTGCCGGACTTTCGAATATTGACCCATCGATCGTCCCATATCCGCTTAATCCCGTCAACCAAATCAAGGGTTTCATCTGAATAAATATCCACTGCAAGCCGAAGAACAGCGTCGGCGATCTGCTGAGAAGGCACTTCCAGTTTCTCTTTGCATATCGCGTAACTTGGAACGGACGCGATAACCTCCGAGATCGCTGAACAGCTCGATTCAGCAAGAAGTTGCATAATTGTGGCAACTGAGGCGATACCATCAGTTGTGTATTGAAGTCCAGGATAAATTACGCCCCCTGTTCCTTCGCCACCGATGATTGCCCCCGTTTCTCGCATCTTCTCGACAACAAACCCCACACCCACGGGCGTCCTGTGCAGCTTTACGCCATGTCGATCTGCGACATCATCCAACATCCGACTGGTCGATACCGTGGCGACGATATCACCTTTCTGTTTCGTCAGCAAGAACTCCGCTGCAAGGGCGAAGGTGTACTCGCTACTCAAGGGTGTACCCTTCTCGGTAACGAGAACTAACCGATCCGCATCCCCATCATGTGCAAAGCCGAGGTCCGCGCGTTCCGCCTTGACAGTTAAACAGAGTTGATCCAACGCATCAGGAGTTGGTTCGGCCGATCGAGGAAAGTAGCCATCGGGTTCGCAATTCAGTTCAACCACTTCGCAGCCCAACTTCCTCAGTAAGCGAGGGGTAATCACGCTGCCTGCACCGTTTCCACTGTCGATGACAATCTTCATGGCGTGGCGATGTATCTGATCCGGTACAATCCAGTCACATTTAAGGACACTTTCTATATGTTGATCAATCGCCGTATCGATTGCCTCGATGCTGCCCTGTTTATCCCATGAGGCGAGCTTGACGCCTCCTGATTCGTAGATATCCATCAGATGCACGCGTTCTTCCTCGGCCAAAAGCCTGCCGGATTCGAGGGCAAATTCGATACCATTCCAATCTTTCGGGTTATGGCTTGCTGTGAGCACGAGACTTCCACCAGCATTCACTAATTTTGACATGAGCAGGACTGTCGGAGTCGGACATACACCAACATCAATCACTCTACATCCGGTTGCAAGAAGTCCTGCCAGAACCGCATGGTATGCCATTGGACCGGAAGTCCGTGTATCTCTCCCGACCACCACTGCCTGCCCGTTAATTAACGTCCCAAACGCGGATGCAAATTGGGTTAATAGACTCGGCTCCAACGCGCTACCGACTGCGCCTCTCACGCCGGAAACGCTGATAATTAAATCGCTTGCGGAGGTGTGCTTTTTTTCTCTATTCACTGTACAAACTCCTACCGGAAGGAAAAATTAGATGCGTTGCCGCCCTCCCAGCATAAAGCAACAGATTCCAATCAGTATCTGCCAGATGCAAACAATGTGCCATGAGGGATAGACAACCCTGTATGATGGAATAGGGGTTAGCTCGTACAAGTGTGGTGTTCTAAACACATCAATTTCAAGTAGGTGACACACTGCGCTCAGTGGATTCAGATGCAGAAAGGGTGGGATGACGGGTTCAAGGTTGTCTATGAACCGATCCAAGGGCCCTAGCAAGAATACCCCGCCAATCAGTAGAATCCAGCCAAGATATGTTATTTCTGTTGCGTAGATTTCATGGCGAAAAACACGCCACCACAACCCGGCAACTGATGCTGCAACCACGATGCAGACTGCAATAACCAGTTGCAGCTGAATCACTTTAAGATAGGTGATTGTGCTGATTGATGGTATGAGAATGAGAAAGATGAGGGTTGCGAAACCGAGGAAGCAGAAAGTGTGTACTTGACTCCCGAACACGATGCTCACCCAACTCCGTCGCGGGTATAACCGAGCCAAGCGCCAGAGATCGGTTGACACGAGCGGTGCGAGAAATTTATTGAGTCCGCTACATGCTAGATAGGGAGCGACAATCAAGGCGAGCAGCGCTTCTGACAGAAAAATTAGATCAGTGAACTGCCCTAATTTTGCGAGAAGTAGCAGTTGGCAAGCAACCAGTAACAAAAGGGTCTGTAAAAGCACGGCACAACAGATCTTACCAATTTTCCACTGTAGGTTTACCACATGGCCGAGAATTAGATTTTCAAAACGGCCTATCATTTTATTTCCTAACGCCTATTTCTCTGCTCCTGCAACGCCTCTTGGATCTGCAGTATGGCATGCGCCACACCATATAGGCTTGGATGAATTTCCAATGCACGTTGGAAAGCCTTTAACGCTTCGCGGAGATTTCCCAGCCGTAGATGACACTGTCCCATTCCAGCATACGCGCCAAAGTGGACCGGATTTAGCGCAACCACTTTTTTGCAATCATCGATAGACTGTTCCCACTCCTCTAACATAAAATATGCGATTGCCCTTTGGTTGTATCCTTCGGCGAATTCAGGTGCTCTATAAATTACTTCTGTCAAAAGCTCAACAGCTTCTGCGTACTGTTCTTGCTTGATATATCCGGCACCTTTTTGAAGCATGTCATCGAGCGATTTATTGCCAGAACGAAACCAGATGGACCACAACGCTTGCTCTGCATTGGATCGCAAATCTGGATCGTTGTGTCGAAGTGCCTTCACTAGTGCGGAGATTGCTTCCACGTTGCCAATTATACCGAGTGCGTAAGCTGCTGCCTGCCGCGTTGGGGCAACTTCATGTGCCAAATAATCAATGAGGTTTTCTTGTGTGTAATTCTGTCGTAGGAGCTTATTCAGTTGTTCTCTCTGTCCAAGGGCAGGATAGCGAACTAGCAGCTTTGCAAGTTCTGAAAACCCATTGCGTTTTGCCATGACCGGTTCCTCGATTGGCTGTTCGGCTTGATAGGTGTAATTCTCTCATCTTATCACACGTTGTGCGTGATGACAAGGGAAAAACTTGGAAGAATGTGGGTTGCCATTATGATCTTGCTACCATTGAGAATTGCTATCGGCGTGTAGGGTCATTTAGTTTTACTGTAGGAGGGATCTCCGAATCCCGAGATCTCACTGTAGGCGTGGTCTCCCGGTTGGGCCTTTTCAAACAGAATGGTTAAAAAGCCGAAAACTGAATAGCCCTAATCGGCGTGCTGCATTACTTGCGTAATATACCAACTTCAGATATAATGAAATATGTATTCCACCAACATCATTGGACAGATACATGGGCGTGTCACAATTCAACACCAATTCAACGATAATAAATTGAGGTAAGGTTTTTGCTTGGAGTAACCTCTAGTTCTTGACTAGCAATATTGTAGCTACTATTCCAATCTTTTAAACTCTACAGAGGTACAAGGTACTATTTTAGGTATACATCATCATATAAGGAGACTCAAATATGGCGCAGGGATCATCAGGGCACACAGCCCCCATCGGTTATGACGACACACCACTGATACCCGGAACACACTGGCACGTCCATGATGGGACGCGACCTCAACCACGAGTAATTACACCGGGGTCTGGAAATTCCCGGAACGAACCACCGTCGGATGCAACTGTCCTCTTCGATGGAAGCGATTTATCAAAATGGGTGGGGAGTGATGCACCAGCTGGATGGAAAGTCGAAAACGGTTACGTGGAGGTCACGCGCACCGGGAACATTCAGACCCAAGAACACTTCAGTGATTGCCAATTGCACCTTGAATGGGCGGCACCAGCGGAAGTGAACGGTGATAGTCAGGGGCGGGGTAACAGCGGTATATTCTTGATGGGCAGCTATGAAATCCAGGTGCTTGACGGTTACAACAATCCCACTTATGCGGATGGAATCACCGGCGCAATTTATGGGCAGTATCCTCCACTGGTTAACGCCTGCCGCGAACCGGGCGAATGGCAGACGTATGACATTTTCTTCACCGCGCCACGCTTTGGAGGGCAGAAACTCATCAGTCCTGCTTACATCACTGTGATTCATAACGGCGTGTTGGTGCAAAACCACCGAGCGGCTATGGGCCCAACAGGACACAAGCGGGCTCCCTCGTATGACGAACCACATCCCGCCGAAGGACCGATAATGCTTCAAGACCACGGCGATCCCGTTCGATATCGTAACATTTGGATCCGTTCCCTCTAACGGACTGTGCTATCCATGCAATCTGCATTGACAAATTCTACCTAACTGCGATTTCTACCATCATGGTTGAACGTATTCGCCAAATCCTCTTTCGAACGTGTGCAGTGACTCTCGGCGTATTTATTCTGATGGAGGTAAATCACCCCCGCCTTACCCCTCAAGCCCAACTGGCGATCTTCGCTATGTTGGGCTTACTCCTCGTTTTCCTTAAATATCCGATCCACCGTCGCTTTGAAAGATGTTTCGTTTTCCAAATTCTTGATTTCGTTTTGGGTCTCGCTGTTGTAATCTGTTTCGGTTATATCCTCATTCAAACGGAACCTGTGTTCAAACGGTTTTGGGTTGATGGTCAGCAACTTGGGGATCGGGCCGGAATGGGGACCACCACGGATTACGTCATCGGACTATTGGGACTTCTCCTTGTATTGGAAGCCACCCGCCGCGCTATCGGTTTGACCCTATGCATCCTCTCTCTGGCTTTCTTGGCGTATGCCGCTTTCGGTCAGTCAATGCCCGACTGGTTATTTCCTCATAGAGGCTACTCTTGGGAACGCATTGTCAGCCAGACCTTTCTTCATAGTCAGGGAGTATTTGGTATTGCCTTGAAGGTAATGTTCACCTATGTATTTCTCTTTGTTCTATTTGGAGCTTTATTGGAGAAAACTGGAGCCACTGGTTATGTTATCAATGTTACACGACGCCTGTTCCGTTCCAGCGTAGGTGCGCCTGCCAAGGTTGCCGTCGTCAGCAGCGGGGCGATGGGCTCGCTGTCTGGAAGTGCTGTTGCCAATACCGCTACTACCGGGACGTTCACCATCCCTATGATGCGGAGTGCTGGTTTTAAACCGACAATTGCCGGCGCGATAGAAGCCGCAGCGAGTTCGGGTGGCGCATTGGTTCCGCCGATTATGGGGGCGGGAGCCTATATGATGCTCGAAATTGTCGAGCCTGCCGTTACCTATCTGGAGATAATCAAAGCTGCGCTGATTCCTGCAATCCTTTATTATACCGCACTACTGTTGACCGTTCACTTTTATGCTAAACGTGTCGGAGCATCCGCCGAAATAACCACGGAAGGTGCCAGCGAAACCTCGAACACAGAGAATGGAATCGAGGGATTGGTCTTTTTGGTAGCTTTTGTCACGCTTATCGTTTTTCTGCTGCTCGGGTACACGCCATTTAGGGCGGTTAGCCTCAGTTTACTGCTGGTCCTGATTCTAATAGGCATTCGTGGAATTTGGGGGGCAATGACACAAGTGCCTAGCAGTGACCTCTCATCACCACGAGAGCGGATCAGGTACAGATTTCTGATTCTTGTAACTCAGCTTCGTAACGGAATCAGTGGAATCTTTGATGCAATGGAAAAGGCAGCCCACGGCGGTGTTTCATTGGTTGCGGCGGCTGCGTGTGTGGGGATAATTCTCGGTGTGGTCACTCTGACCGGAATTGGTTCGAAACTACCGGGGACCATTGTACCACTCGCGGAAAACAGTCGCATCTTGGCGCTGATGCTTTTGATGGTCTCAACAATCATCCTTGGGATGGGACTACCATCATCGGTATGTTATCTGCTGATGGCAACCTTGGTGGGACCGGTATTGACCGAGTTGGGGTTGGTTCCCCTCTCCGTTCATCTTTTCATCTTCTATTTTGGCATGATGGCAATGGTAACGCCACCCGTTGCTCTGGCGGCGTACACCGCCGCTGCCATTGCGGGAAGCGGTATCATGCAGACGGGGATTGCTGCCTTCCGCTTCGCACTGGTAGGGTTCGCACTGCCTTACGCCTTTGTCCTGAAACCAGAGCTGTTGCTTTTATCTCCAGATGGGGGTGCAGCCGATTTCTTCGGAGTTACGGTAAGTCTTGTGATCGCTATCCTTGGGATCGTTGCGCTGGCTGCGAGTGTTTCCGGTCACTGGTTCGCTCCTCTTAATTTCTGGATACGAGTAGGGTTGCTCGTTGCTGCTGCGGTTTTCTTTCTCACGCCGTCAGGGTGGGTGCAGTTAGCTGCATTTATTGCTATTGTGACCATCGGTTTTTTCAACTGGCGCTCAAGAATTTCTTTATTGGAATACTAGTAGCACCTCATCTGCAAAACTAGCAAAGCAGTTTGGATATATCCTATATGCTCGACACGAGTTTCCGGAAGTCATTGCATAAATTGCGGGAAAGAGATGGTCTTCTCTATGATTAACTACCCACGCATCGCCGAAGGTGGAACAGCCAAAATTTTCGCATGGGATGAGGATAAAATTCTCAAACTGTACCATGAGGAAGCACCACCCGGGGAAGCCGAGGAAGAAGCTATCCGCGCCTCCATCGCCTATGACGCAGGTCTGAACACACCCACTGTTATTGGTACTATCACTATTGAAAATCGTCAAGGTATCATCTTTGAAAGAGTGCACGGTATAACCATGGTGGACGCCATAATTGCTAATCCTCAGAACCTTATTCCATACGCCCATCTCCTCGCAGAACTACAATCTAATGTACATAGGTGCACCACATCTCCGCTGCCTTTACAGCACCAACGGTTACAGAAGCAAATCCAAAACGCCTGCGGATTACCGGCAAAGACTAAAGCAGTCATCTTAGCCGGTCTAGATCGACTTCAGGATGACACCGCCCTCTGCCACGGTGATTTTCACCCAGAAAATATCTTGATAACGGCTGAAGAACCTGTTATCATTGACTGGGCAGACGCCACCCAAGGATCTCCATTGGTCGATGTTGCTCGCACAAGCTTAATACTTCGAGTCGGCGAATTACCACCCAGCGTGAACGAGAGACGCCACCAAAAAGTTGCCGAGGTGCGTCATCTGTTCTATGAAGCCTATCTGGAACACTGCACGCGAATCCAGTCAATCTCGCGCGAAGCGATTGCTCGCTGGGAACTCCCCATTGCTGCGGCTCGCCTATCTGAACGAGCCGATACACATGAGAAAACTGAGCTGCTAAAAGTTATCAAAGCCTCATTGCCATAAGACTTGGGGGACTAAGTGAGAAAAACTTTATCTAAATGGATTCTTTACGTTGCCCTCGCAGCGTTGCTTTTGCTGCATAATGATTTCTGGCTCTGGAACAACCCAAAAATGCTGCTGGGACTACCCATTGGGTTGGTTTATCATATTGGATTCTGTATCGCAGTAGCTATATTGATGGCACTGATAATCAATATAGCTTGGCCCAGTCATCTTCAGAACGAAGATACAGATGAGTAAGAATGTATCATGATAATTATCGTCGTTATTTTTGCATATTTGGGCATTGTGCTGATTGTTGGCACCCTGAGCCATAAATTCTTTCGCGGCACCGGTGAGGATTATTTCGTCGCTAGCCGAACTATTGGACCATTTGTGCTGTTGATGTCCCTGTTCGGCACGAATATGACCGCTTTCTCCATTCTCGGTGCTTCCGGTGAAGCCTACCACAGAGGCATCGGTGTTTTCGCTCTGATGGCTTCCTCGACTGCTGTGGTTGCTCCGTGCGTCTTCTTTTTTGTTGGCACCCGGTTGTGGGCAATTGGGAAGCGATACCGTTATTTTACGCAGGTCCAGTACTTCAGAGAACGGTGGAACAGCGATGGATTTGGGTTGCTGCTTTTTGTCGTCATTGTTGCGCTCATCGTTCCGTACCTGTTGATCGGTATAATGGGTGGAGGCGTCACCCTACATCAAATTACAGCGGGACAGATCCCGCAGTGGTTGGGTGGCCTTCTCGTCTGCGCCGTGGTTTTCATTTATGTCTGTTACGGTGGTGTGCGTGGAACCGCTTGGGCAAATACTTTTCAAACTCTTGTTTTCATGACGCTCGGCGGGGCGACGTTTTTTATCATCGTACATAAAATGGGCGGATTTTCTACCAGTTTGACGAAAGTGGCACCAGACCTGTTAATGCACGGGACTCACGTCAGACCATTGGAGCTGCTAACCTATACTTGCATCCCTCTATCGGTAGGGATGTTTCCCCACATATTCATGCACTGGCTCACAGCAAAAAGCGCAAGCACGTTTCGTTATCCTGTGATGTGGTATCCGATCTGTGTTGCCATCGTGTGGGTTCCGAGTGTGCTACTCGGGATTTTAGGGAGCGTAGATGTCCCAGGACTAAAAGGACCCGAAGCCAATTCAGTTTTGGTTCAGATGATACAGCGCCATGCGCCCGGCGTGCTCGCAGGACTTTTAGGTGCAGGCGTATTTGCAGCGATTATGTCTTCTCTCGATTCTCAATCGCTATCCATCGGAAGTATGTTTACGCACGATATTATCCGTCACTACAGATTCCGTCTGGACTCGGCGAACGATGGAATGAGCGAAAAGAAGCAAGTTTTGGTTGGACGCCTTTTTGTCTTTGGGATACTTTGTCTAACCTATCTGCTTTCCCTTGTCCTCAACCGGAGTATTTTCAAACTTGCGATCTGGTCTTTTACCGGATTTGCATCACTTTTCCCGATTATCATCGCAGCACTCTTTTGGAAACGTAGCACCAAATACGGTGCCTTCGCTTCTACTATTAGCGTCGTGGTGTTGTGGATATATTTCTTTATTCAAGGATGGGAGGCACCCGGTTACACGGTAGGTGGCACCGGAATCATGCCCGTTGCAGTTATTCTCGCTGTCTCCGTTGTAGCGATGATTATCGGTTCCCTGATAAGCAAACCACTAGATTCAGGTGTAGTCCAAAAATTCTTCCCGACGGGAGTAGAGCAAACCAAGTCATAGATCTATGAGTGCATTTACCTTACACGCTTCACGTTTCGCCTTGGATCCATCATGAAAATCGCTTATATCGCTGCAGGCGCTGCGGGTATGTACTGTGGCACCTGTATTCATGATAATACCCTCGCCGCCGCGCTCCAAAGAAAAGGACACGACGTCGCCCTCATTCCAACCTATACGCCCATCCGCACTGACGAAACCGATGTGAGCATGGATCGGGTTTTTTACGGCGGGATTAATGTGTATCTCCAGCAGAAGTCTTCGCTATTCCGTCGTACCCCTTGGCTGTTGGATCGCCTACTCGATAGCCCTTCGTTGCTCAACGGATTATCCCGTTTCAGTGGGGCAACCAGTGCAAAAGATCTCGGTTCCCTTACAGTCTCCGTGCTTCAGGGAGAGGAAGGGCAACAGAGAAAAGAACTGGCGAAGTTGGTTAAATGGCTCAAAGATTCTTATCAGCCCGATTTGGTTCAACTCACCAACTCCATGTTCGTGGGCTTTGCTTGGGAGATGAAGAAAGCGTTAGGCGTTCCAATTCTCTGTGCGCTTCAGGGCGAGGATATTTTTCTCGAAGCGCTTATCGAGCCATATAAAGCGCGAGCCCTGAAACTGCTTCGAGCGCGGGCTTCGGAGGTAGATGGATACATTGCCCCTTGCCAATACTATGCTGACTTCATGGTTGATTATTTAGACGTCCCGCCGAACAAAATTGATGTGGTCCATCTCGGATTGAATCTGAATGAGCACGGAGTAGGTCAGAAAGCCCTCGCCGAAACACCCTTT
Source organism: Candidatus Poribacteria bacterium (assembly GCA_022826645.1). GTDB lineage: Bacteria > Poribacteria > WGA-4E > WGA-4E > PCPOR2b > PCPOR2b. The sequence continues at coordinate 19,932 of JAJDUM010000061.1, read as the reverse complement.
ATTATAGGATATCTAGCCCGCATCTGCCCTGAGAAAGGACTTCATCTGCTAGTTGACGCATTTCACCGCTTGACAGATAGGGTCGGACCCGACAAAGTCCAACTGAAGGTCGCCGGTTACCTCGGTAAAAAAGATGAACCGTATCTTGAGAAATTGGTTAAACAGATCGATGCCTGGGGTTTGTCAGGCGCTTTTGATTATTGGGGCGAGGTCGATCGGCATCAAAAAATCGATTTCCTCAATAGTCTCCACACCTTGTCTGTACCAACAACATACAAAGAATCAAAGGGGCTTTTCATTCTGGAGGCACTTGCCAACGGTGTTCCAGTCGTTCAACCCAGGCACGGCAGCTTTCCAGAATTGATAGCAGCGACGGGTGGTGGGGTATTGGTAGACGCGGAATCCCCCGACGCCATTGCGGAAGGAATATCTCAACTCATTGATAATCCAGACTACAGGGAAACATTGGGACAGCAGGGCAAGGAAACGGTTCATCGTGAGTTTAGCGACGATGTGGTGGCGGAAGCAACACTCGCAGTTTATAAAAAGTATATCGGTTGATAGGAGGATTTTAGGTATACATGACTTGGTTGGTATTTACGCTTATAGCGACGATCGCGTCCGGGATTTTTGGCGTCCTTACCCATGCAGGGCAAAAAGCGATGGGGGATTCGGCTAATGGCCAATACAAAGCCCTTTTTTTTGCAGGAATTGGCTATTCATTAATAGCAATTGTCGGGTCGAGCGTGATGTTGACCGTCAATGGTGCCCAATGGAGTTTTTCGATAAAAGGGTTGGGTTTGGGAATCTTGGCAGGGATAGCCGTTGTTGGGGTAATTTTCTGTAACCTGTTCTCAATGCAGCCATCGCTATAACACTGTATCCACCGACTCCGGGAAGTTTACGGTGGGAGTTTATCTTCGGCATCGCGGCAGCAGCGATTGGCGGTTATATGGTGACAGTTTATAGGCCCGGAACATAAGGAGATTATGGATGCGTCGTAGACGTTTGTTAATATTTCGTAGACCTTGGTTACTGTTTTCATTGATGAAGGTTGGGGCACTTGGAGTCTACGGCATCCTGCTCCACGCGAGCCGGATAGCGATGGCAGATCCGACCCAAGCACGATACAAGACACTTTTTTTCGCTGGGATTGGCTATTCACTGGTGGCGATCGTCGGATCAGCGCTGATATTGAAGTTCAAACGCATCCAATGGCGTTTTCCAATAAAAGGGATAATCTTGGCAACTTTGGCGGGGGCTGCCAGCGCAACGACTGCGTTGGGTGTCCTCTTGGCGTTCGAGGCGGCGGGAACTCCGGCGGTGGTCATGACTATCCTTTTCACCGGTGCGTCGCTCATCAATGCGGTTGTTGCTTTGGTGTTAGATACACCGCAAGCGGGGGGCTTACGGTGGCAGTTTCTCATCGGCATCCAGTTAGTGATATTGGGCATCTGTATGGTGACCATTTATCGGCCCGGGATGTAGCAAGGCATCCCTAACATAACCACGCGGTGGGAATATAGGAGGGTTTTAATGCGTATGACTTGGTTAATATTTGCACTTATGACGGTTGCATCATGGGGACTCTACGGTGTCTTGTTGCATACAGGCCAGATATCTATGAGTGATCCGGTGCACGGACGGTACAAAGCGTTCCTGTTTGTCGGCATTGCTTATCTGTTGACAGCAGTTATCGGTTCAGCGATCATGTTGGCGGTCAACGGTGCCCAATGGAATTTTCCGGTGAAGGGGTTGGTCTGGTCAACACTTGCGGGACTCGTTGGGGCGGTGGGGGCGTTTGGAGTCCTCTTAGCATTTGGGGCAAAAGGCACGCCCCCTGTGGTGATGTCTATTGTCTTCGCCGGTGCGCCGATTGTCAATGCGGTTGTGGCAACGGCATTACATCCGCCTGTTGGTGGTTGGAGCGCCGTGCGATGGCCGTTTGTCCTCGGTATCGTGTTGGCAGCGCTTGGCGGTTGCTTGGTAACGCTGTTTCGGCCCGGCTCGTAGGAGGGTAAAAGTTTACACGGCGAACGCTGAAATTGCTGTGCAGTTAGACCGACTGCTTGACACTTAACAACTGCTTGTGAATTTGCTCCCAATCGCTCCGACGGTTGCCGATAAGAATAAGCCGATCTGTGCGGTGGATCTGTAGGTCTAACGATGGATTAATTAAGTGTTCGTTGTCTCTGAGGATACCGACCAAAATGACCTCCGCTTTCAGTTCCAGAAGTAGCGATTGTAGCTCGCCAAAATTTATCCCATCAATGTTAATGGTTTCGCTATACAGCTCGCTCCCTTCTGCCTCAGTCAACAACTCCCGGACCGCGAGAGCAAGTCCACGGTCGCGCACCTCTTGTGCCAACACCTTCGCAGCAATATTATTCGTCGGAATGACGGCATCACATCGGAAAGACCGGAAAATCGCTAAGTGTTGAATACTAGTGCATTCCGCAATTGTCCGGATATTTGGATGGAGTGTTTCGATGAGTGAAATTGTCGATGCCGTGATCGCATCTGCCACGTGTTCCTCGGCTTCAGGCGCGAGGATGAGGACCGCGTACGCCATCTCAATATTTGCCCGCTTCCACGATTCTTCTTCTAATGGCGCACCTCGGACAAAGTAAACATCAGAACGGTTGAAACCCAATTCTTCCACGCCATTCGCCAAAATAACAATGGGGCGGTGTGCGGTTACTACATCCGCTGAAAGCTGCTCTATTATTGAAGCTACCCTCAATTCAGAGGGGTAGTTGACGATAATGATATGACTTTCTACAAGGTCACGGCAATCAATCAACCCGCGACGGCGATCATTATTTCTTTCCACAGTTGTGTCCACAATCTGAGTAATCACATAGGGGAATGTAGCCAATCCAACTCCGTATAGCAAGACCATTGTTGCTACCCTTCCCCCGACCGTTGATGCGGCGAGATCCCCATATCCAACGGTCGTGATGGTTGTAAAACTGAGCCAAACGGAATCCCAAACCGTTAATTCTGCCTTCACTGCCTTTTCAAAAAAGTAGAAACATGCAGCATTGAGAGCGATAGCACCTAGAACGATAAGTCCTGCTACCGTGAGGCGCCGCATATGACGATTACGGCTGGCCCGGCGAAACCGGCGAAACCAGAATTTCAATAACATTGGCATTTTCTCTCCTTTGAGCTTTCGAAACAGGTCTATCCGCTGCTCTGGTTAAAACAGCAAGTCATCTCCACTCTCTGCTGTTGGGATGGCACTTTCCTTGCTGCCACCAACCGTGAGATAAAATTGAAAACCTGGTTCCGTTATATAACCAATATTAAAAGCTGCTGTATCAGAAAGCTTGTATCGAAAGCCGATGCTAATTAAATCATTGATGGTAATACCACTGAAGGCGCGTCTCCGCGAAAAATCTCCCACAAGCCAAAAACTGTCCGAAAAGGCAAATTCAGCTCCAAGCTGCCATATAAGCTGAAAGGAATCCGTTGTTTTGAGTGATTTGGAGGACAAATAACTGCCAATACCAGCATGTACTCTCATGAATTGACCAAACCGCTGTGTCCCAACCAAATAGGTGTTCACACCCATAAAGGGGAAACTGTCCGCCGGTGAAACGTCGACAAATTCCTTGTCAGCGTTGAGTTGGTCGTCCGCCGTAAATCCAATCTGTACGTCGCCCCCGATCGATATACTCGGAAGACCGTCCTGTAAGTCCGGTTTGATGTTATGCTTCAGTCCGACGACGGCATCAAAGATCGACTGCTCATAAACACGTCGATCCTCTGTTGCATCCAATGGTCGATCCGCGTCGTACGCATCGCCGATTCGATAGAAATCGGGAACAATCTTTCGGGCGCCGCCGGTTGAAAAGGTCGCCCCTAAGAGCAGATCTAATCGCTCACCGATGCCGTAAGTCAATCGAGCGGGTATCAGGAAAGTATTAACATCAAACTCAACATTATGTAGACCCTCAAAATTACCAATCACGACACGCTGCGGCTGCTCGGGCGTGATATCCAACTGTTTTCTATCGACTTGATACATCCCAAAAGAAGTCGTATAGCCACCTCTACCCAAAGTGTCGGCGGTTTCCATCACACCAAGCTGCGTGACCGGTGGGCCTTGTGCAAAGAGGGGTGTTCCGGCTATGACAAAAAAAACAGAAATAACTAAGAAAATTCGCTGTTCGGTTATTTGGAACAGGGACATGTTTATCCTCAATAAAGGGGCAATTTGCGAGAAAGTAGCTCAATTGTCGAAGTGGTATCTAAAAGCGATAGCGAGTAGGTTGTCGATCTCATCCATGTTTGCACAGTATTTCATTTTGAATGGCATATTAACACGGTCTAACGCACCTCAACCATTTCGCTTTCGTCCCGGCGACCATTGGGTTGAGGTGTGTTATCGAACGCAGAGATAAAGTATCGTCGTGGCACCTCTCTTTGCCCTTCTAAAAGAAACCCTTCGCCGGTGAAGGTTACGCTCGTATCTTTTGCGTCTACTCTCCTCCGGTGAATCAAATCTTTCCCAACAACAAGCTCGCCTCCTGTTTCTCTAGTCGCGTAGATTAGGTAGCCCTCAACGTCCGGTTCATCATTCTTTGACCAAGCAATTCGGATATCATACCTGCCTCGTCGCAGTCCATAACTCGCGCGGACATTTTTCGGCGGGGATGGTGGGAGGTTAGGTGAGGTGACTTGAATCACTTTTACCCCTTCAACGCCAAAGCGATCGACAGCAGCAACACGGTAGATTTTGATGGCATTATCCCGATCAAATTCCCGATCAAAAAAATAAGGCTGATCTTCTGGCAGCTCCACACGAAGCCGAAATGGTAAGAACTCTCCGCTCAAACTACGTTGAGATACAATCACACGAAAGCCCGCAAAATCGCTTGGTGTTTGATAATCCTGCCAAAAGAGTTTAACGGTGAGATCTTCCAAATCTTCGCCAACAATAACGTTGGGGATGGGTGGAGCAACGCTCGGTGTTGCACTCGCTGTTTGCCACAATCGGCGTGGTACTTCCCCTTCAACCGGAGGTGCATTCGGGTCGGGAACTTCCACACCATCTGCGTCGATATAGGAAATCCGGTAGATATAGCGGTGACGCACCCCACTATCCTCATCAAATTGGTCGTTTTTAAGATCTTGCGTATCGACAAACTCTGTGGCTGGACGCTTACCGTTCTCTCTCAGAACCTCGCCAACAAAATCATAGGTCGGGTCTGGATCGCCAGTAAATCGGCGATAAATTCGATACCCAATAATTCCTTCGTGCCCGCTGTCTTCCCACGACACCGTTACCTGTTCATCGCCGGGAAGGAGTTCTAGACCGACAGGTGATCCGGCGGTACGGGGGTTTTGAGGGTCAAGCGGATTAGAAAAATCCTCATTACCTGCACAGCCGGCGGCAACGCCCGCTGCGATGAGGAGCATAATAATCGATAGAAATCGAAACGAAGATGGTATCATGGCTTCAAAATTTGCGCTGAAAGGTGAGGGCAGCGTCGCCTGTTCGTGGGTTATAACTCGGATTGAGATTTAACCGGACTGAACGGGCAGCAGATGGTTTGGAGATAACATCCAATTGATCAAAAACTGAGATGAGTACCGCAAGTCCAACAAATCCGACCCCTGCCCGGGACATCCCAAGACTCAAATTGCGCTTGGTCTTGTAGTTGTCCCGATGCTTTACAATATCCGCTTGGATTCCGGTGGATAGATACTGATCATAGGTGTCCTGCGCTGAGGTGGCAACGAAGGTGCTTCCGAATTTTAAAGCGACCCCTGAGGCGAACAGCCCAATCGTTAGTACCCGCGACCGATCAACGGCTTGCGCAGGAGTAACAGTTGCCGCGGCAGTCACGATACAGCAAATCAGAATTTGCACCGCCAGCCTGTTATTTTGGCGCGATTGCATTAGGACGACTCTCCTTCAGATTTAGTTTCTATGAAGGGCTTGTGCTGCGTGTAAATCTAACGGCTGATTATACCTGATTCGATTTCTCGTCGCAAGTTTTTTGGATGCTGTGTGAAGTGGTCGTTGTTTATATGGTCAAACCGTGAAAATAGCGCAATCATAGGAGTAGCCTTGTAGGAAATGCAGATCTGCACTCCCTATCTACCAGCTTTTCTAACCCATGGACTACGCGGCCCGAACATCAAATCCGTTTTCTTGAAGCGCGCGCGCGTAGATCTTCTCGTCCAAATTCAGACCAAAGCCGGGTGAACTGGGGACGCTCACCAGACCATCTGAGATAGAATAACCGGAATCGTCCAAACCGGGGGTGTCAGCTTGGTCCCATTCCACAAATTCAAATCCCTTGATTGCAGCGGACAGGTGGCACGACACATAGTTGCCATAATGTCCACCGTAGTGATGTGGAGCGGATCCAACGTTCCATTCGTCAAGTTGAGGTCCGAGTTCAAGCCAGCGGGTGAAGCCGGGGTGGAAGATGTCGTACTGAATAATATCGACCAAGCCTTCTTCTGCCCACTGAAGCAGATTAAGTGAAGCGCCGCCTTCCCCATCTGCAATCTTGGTTTCTATGCCCTCCGAGTTGAGCCACTCCTTAAGGTTGGCATAGAAACTCCCATCCTCGTGGAAAGCCTCCTCCATCCAATATACTTTGGCATCGGCGGTCTCACTCAACACCTGCTTGGTTAGATTCAAGTTGTAGCCGTTATTAGCGTCGATCAGGATTGTGGCATCAGGTCCGACTGCGTTCCGGACCGCACGAATCACCAGAATGTCGCGATGTGTGCCCTGTTGGAGGGGCATGTGCATCGCACCACGGCCGACCTTTATCTTGTACGCTTTGTGTCCCCGTGCTTTCCCTTCCAATGCTTCAGAAGCAATCAGTGCCGCAGCTTCATTGTCATCTGCCAGGTGCAAATCGTCGATGTACAATGACGTATCATAACAACGCGCACGGAAAACCCCATCCCCATCGGGTTCTCCTCCGAGCATTTCATATACCGGTTTATCAGCAAGTTTTCCGGCGAGATCCCATAGTGGATACTCAAGCGCACGGAATCGATTACTGACACCGTTTTCCGGATCAAACGCCTCGCCCAAAGGTGCACCGACCAAGCTAGCAGCATCTTGCTCAGACATACGTGACACACCGAAGCCGGTCGCGCCATCATCAGTAGTGATACGCGCAATCGGGGGCCTGACATGTAGCCCGTGTACCTGTAGACGTGAGTTACAGCCTGCCTCCCGTGGACGTGTGCCGATAAGTGGGACGCATTCAATCCGATCTATTTTTGAGTTGTCCATCTTTACTCCTTAGTGGGGTTGTAGATATAGTTTGTTATTCAAGGCGAGACATCAAGAATCTCTAGATCGTCTGCCAATTGTGGACAAAAGATTAGGAGCCTGCTACCGAGATTTGGCACGTTCTTTTTGCGACTCCCAAAGTGGCTCCGACTCGTCTGAACGATGATTGACCACACGGGCAAGTACAAACAGCAGATCAGAGAGTCTGTTGAGGTAAATAACTACCTCTGGGTTCACCGTTTCCTTCGCAGCCAGACTGACAACACGTCGCTCAGCGCGTCGCGCTACGGTTCGCGCTAAGTGGAGGGCTGCGCCATCAACTGAGCCACCCGGTAGGATGAATGCTGTTAGTGGTGGGAGTTGGGTATCCAGACGGTCAATCTCGCTTTCCAAGTCGGCAGTCAGGGTGGGCGGAATTCTCAAATTTGCTGCTTTTGGGTGTGTATCCAATGTTGCTATATCCGCCCCAAGGTCAAAAAGAGCGTTTTGAATTCGATGGAGAATCGCACTTATTTCCACATCCTGAATATGAGATCTCACAGACCCGATGCATGCGTTGAGCTCATCAATTGTTCCGCAAGCCTCCACGCGTATAGTATCTTTAGAAACCCTGGTTCCACCGTAGAGTCCGGTCTCACCGGTGTCTCCAGTTTTGGTATAGATTTTCATATTGTCGCCGCGACCCCTTCTTCGATCATTATAGCAGAATTGAGAGAAACCTGCAACGCAAATTGGTTCATTAGGTCCTCAATTCATTGGTTCGAGTGCAAAACGAAGGAATGAGAAAACGAAACTGGATCTTCCTCCTGTCTTTACCCTTTCTTTTTGTCTCGGTTGTTTAGGGGATTATGATATAATTTCGAGCGATCCCAATCAGAATTGTCCACAGAAGGAGAAAGCAAATATGCATAAAGATAGGCGCGAAGCGTTTAAGAAAAAAATCGTAGGAGGTGTTGCAATCCTGCCAAGTGCAGTACAGGCGATGCGTACCCATTCGACTGAATATAGATACCGCCAAGACGCGAATTTCTACTATTTGACGGGGTTCGACGAGCCAGAAGCAGTTTGTGTCATTGCGCCAGATCATCCTGAACATCAGTATGTTTTATTTGTTCGTCCCCGCGTCCCGGAACAGGAGGTTTGGACAGGCAAGCGCGCCGGTGTTGAAGGTGCAAAGGAACGCTTCGGCGCAGATGCTGCCTATCCGATTGAAGAGTTCGATGAGAAGATCCCCGAATATATCGGCACTTCGGAACGGCTCTACTACGGGTTCGGCGTGAACGAGGTTTTTAATCAGAAGATTATCGCGCTTCTCAAGGAATCCAGGCGAAACCGTTTGCGCAATGGAACGGGACCAACGACCTTAATCGATCCAACGGACATCCTTGCCGAAATGCGGCTTATGAAAGATGAAAAAGAACTTGAACGGATTCGCACAGCGGTGGACATCAGTGTCGAAGCGCATATCGCAGCGATGCAGACGGTTCGTCCCGGGATGTATGAGTACGAGTTGGAAAGTCTAATAGACTCGATCTACCGGAAAAATGGTGGCACGGGACCGGCGTTTCTCACGATTGTAGCAAGCAGCGCAAACGCTACCACGCTGCACTATACGACAAATGACCGTCAGATCGAGGCTGGTGATCTGGTGCTCATTGATGCAGGTTGTGAATATCAGTACTATTGTGGTGATATAACGCGGACATTTCCCGCAAACGGGAAGTTTACCAATGCCCAACGGGCGGTCTACCAAGGCGTGCTTGACGTCCAATGTGAGATTATTGAAAGTATTCGCCCCGGCGTGTCAATTGGCGATCCTGTTCAAAAGGCGGTTGAGATGTTGACTGAAGCAATGCTTGAATTGGGTTTGTTAATGGGAGAGAAGGAGAAGTTGATTGAGGAAGGGGAATATCGAAAATTCTACATGCACAGTGTCGGGCACATGCTGGGGGTAGAAGTTCACGACGTAGCAAAAACAAGGGATGGTGAGGAGTACAAACTCTTTCAACCGGGCATGGTGATGACCATCGAGCCGGGCCTCTATATTGATCCTGATAGCGAAAACGTCCCACCGGAATATCTGGGAATCGGGGTCCGCATTGAGGACAATATTCTGGTAACCGAATCCGGATGTGAAGTTCTGACAGCAGCCGTTCCCAAAACAATTGATGAGATTGAGAGATTTATGGCGTAAGATGCATTAGTTAAGTGGGTCCAACTGACCCTGCGTTGGCTCCGCTCAGCAGAACCAATCTTCAGTCAACCGCGGCGGTCGTCTGCGATTCGGTTCGAAATCCATCGGAAGTGTGACAACTGATCCCGCTTCACCAATTGCCGCACACGCAAGGTTTCGCACCCGATGAAAGGTTATGAACGGATCCTCGCTGACCTGTGATGCGCTCTCAACGGCGATAGTGACCGCCTTTTGCAGCTCGTCCATGCGCGGGTCGGGATGTCTCCATTGATGGGTGAAGGACTCATGATCGAGTTTACCAAGGTAAGGTTGAATAGATTCTTGGCAGAGTAGAGAGGACCCTGGCGGTACAAGCAGACGAATTGTATATTGCACGGGATCGATGTAATCGATCAGTTGCTTATCCTCCACAGAATTGAGAATATACAGATAGCTTTCAAGGGTTTCCCATGGTGTGAACGGGACAAGGGAGGGCCGCAGGGCAATCCCGACATCCCGCAATAGATTAACCGCCGCAAAAACGTCCGCACGTGTGTGACCTTTCTGCAAGTTTTTAAGCACTGTGTTATTGAGCGACTCCACGGCGGAGACGATAAAGATACAACCACAGTCGCGGAATTCATGCAGAATAGAACAGTGTTTTAGGAGATGTTCAATCTTGGTTGTGCAATCGAAGGTTAGGTCCGGAAACGCTTCATGCATAGCTTGAACAACCCTGAGGGCATGTTTGGGACCATTCAGGAAATCAGGATCGCCAAATGTGATGTGAGTCGCACCAGCGTCAACTTGCGCTCGAATGTCCTCCAGCACGATTTCCTTTCGCACAATGGAAAATCTACCCTCATAAACCGGTGGGATAGGACAATGGAAGCAGAGATGTTTGCATCCACGGCTCGCCTCTACATACCCGGCGAGGTGAGCGAGGCCATCCCGTTCAAGGCGTGCATACTTATCAAGTGGTGGTAATCCCTTCCGGCTCGGCACGGTAAGAACTTCGTTGTGCAAACCGCCATGCCGCTGATGAAGGCTTACTTCGGCGTATGAAAGCCTCAGGAGAGGATTGGATTCGGGGCGGTCTTGCACCGACACGAGATTTCCGCCTCGGAGTACACCCGTTATCTCGATATGCTTTCCGACCCCGAGGGAATCAACCAATTGAACCAGCGGTATCTCATACTCGCCTCCGATGACTGAATCAGCGTGATTTTCAAGCAGATATTCGGCGTTCAATGAAGCGTAGAGGCCGTAGAAGCAGATGTGACAGCGCGGGTTAATCTCGCGGATACGGGTTGCAACATGTACCCCCAGACGGAGAGCCGTGTGCATCGGCACACAAATTCCAACAAACTCTGCACGGGCAGCCTTTTCCATATCTAAGGTTTCAACCGCGATATCAATCGCGTCTGGCGTATACCCGGCACGTTCAAGGAATCCAAGCGGCGAAGCGAGCCCGATCGGCTGATGCCCGAGTTCGTAGCAGGAAATGAGCAATATTGCCCCTGGACGTTTCATTATCAATTTAGCTCCTCAGACAACCAAAAGAGGCAGATCCACGCATCTGCCTCTACGAGGCGTTACCTCCCGTTCATTGTGCGACTATTTCGTTATGGTTAAAAAATCACCAACGAGATATTTACTCTGGAATATGACGGTTGGAGGGTGGTGTTTCCGGTGTGAAAGCAGAATGATGAAGGTGTGTTTCGATCGGTAGGGTGTCTTGCCATCCAGCTTCCTGTAAAAGCGCCTGGGCATGACCAGCCCCTCCTACCAATTCTATCCAATCTTCAAGCCGCATTAGGGTTGTGCCATCTCGATCTATAATCATCGTTGCGATCAGCGGATATAGTTTTGACGGCGGATCTGGCGAATCAGGATCCACACGGCGCGGTGGGAAATGGTGACGAATTTCGGGGGGATCTTCGGGAACTGGGGGATTGCTTATGTAGACTCCCTCTTGACCATCAACTACACCAAGTTCTGGGAGTACCTTTTCTTGCAACGCTCGAGCCCTGTACATGTTGTTATCAGGCATCTCAACTGCCTCAAACACAACGACGTCCACCTGTTCAAAAATAACCTTAACAGGACTGAAATGGTTGCTATTCCAGTTCGTCGGCGTATACACCCACGCCGGAAGCTTCAGGGACGGAAATCGCTTTGTGATCTCTCTGGGCCGTTGGTTAACAATTTCTGCTTGCCGCAAAAACGCACGATCGGCATCTGTAATCGGATTGTTAGGCTCAAACTGAACCTGCTTTACTATCGATGTTGACAGCGCATTTTCAACACGGGTAGCGTAGAATCTATAGCCCACATAGCCACTGAGAAACACGGTTATAGCAATAAGGCACAAGTTGAGACGACGCTTAGTCACGGCAACCTCCGTAAAGCAACAGAGAGTTTGACACTTAGTAACTAAAGTCTTGGCGCGAGGCTTAATCCGAAGGACAGCCCGTTCGTCGAGAATCACACTACTTCTTTACCCCTTGCTCGGTTGGTAGTAGGGGTTATCTCCGGCTGCATGATCAGTGGTATCGATGATATTCTTGATTTCAGGGAAATGCTCTTGAATCATTCCCTCTATGCCGTGCTTCAAGGTGACATTTGCCATGCCACATCCCTGACAGCCACCACCCATGTGAATGTAGATAGAATCATCAGTAACATCCAACAGATCGATCTGCCCACCATGCGATGCAACCGCAGGATTAATCCGTTCGTCAATCAGTTGCTGAATAGCTTGGGCTTTAGGATTGTCCCAAGTAGGCGTGTTCGGGTTATCAATCTTGAAGCCGCTCGAATTCAGATCTTCTACATAATCAACGGTTGCGCCCCTTAGGTTTTCGGCGCTTTCCGAGTCGATGAAAACCTTGAATTCACCGCAGTCGATCACGATATCATCTGGGTTTGGATCAACTTCCAGACCTAACCCATACTCAAACGCCGAGGCAGAGCGTCCACTGATGCTAATCCGCAATCCATCAACCTCCATCCCTTGGTCTTCAATCACTGATTGAATCTTCTGCTTGGCACCCTCAGTGACAGTCAGCAGCCCAGACGCCTCTGCGGTTTGAGGTTGTTTCGGTTTTAATTTGTCTAATAGATTCTTCATTGCCTCTCCTTAATGTTGGTAGGTGCTACGCAGCTGGGCAACTTGGTGCTTCCGTAGTAATCCGAAGTTCGCCGGTCTCATCGTACAGCCGTTTAATCCGCGCGATTGCCTCGATCTCCAGCTGTCGAATCCTTTCCCGCGTAACATCCATCTTTTCCCCAATTTCGCGCAGTGTCTTCTCTTCGCCATCTTCAAGACCGAAGCGCATCTTGATTACTGTACGCTCGCGCGCTTTCAATTTACTGAGAAGTGTGTCCACTAAATCCTCTTCAACCAAATCTGAAATTGGACCTGCTTCAGGATTTGCTTGGGGATCCTCAATTATATCTCTCAACGTCGTTGCGTTCGTTTCGTCATTAAGTGGTAGTTCTAACGAGACTGTACCTGAATTGAGCAATAGAAGATCCTCGATCTGTTTATCGGTCAGATCAAGCATTTCGGATAGTTCCTCAATAGTCGGTTCGCGGTGGAGTGTTTGGCTGAGATGTGCATAAGCCGAATCGAATTTGGTCGCCTTCGCAACAACGTAGGATGGCAGCCGGATCGAGCGTGAACAGTTATCGAGTGCCCTCATGATCGCCTGCCGAATCCACCATATAGCGTAGGTACTAAATTTAAATCCCTTCCGATAATCGAATTTACTTGCTGCGCGCATCAACCCAATGTTGCCCTCTTGGATGAGATCTTCGAGAGGGACATTATGGCCCTGATATTTCATTGCGACGGAAACCACCAACCGCAAGTTAGCTTGGACCAGTTCATCACGCGCCCCTTCATCGCCGTCTTCAATCCGCTTGGCGAATTCAATCTCTTCCTCCCTGGACAAGAGACTGTGTTGTGCAACTTTTTGCAGCCAGGTGCTTAGTGCATCAATTTGGAGAGTTGGTGTCTCTTCCTCTGATGGCGTTGGCCATTCGCTATCGCCGTCATAGCTTTCAGTATCATCAATCGGCGTTTCAACGAGGCTCTGATTGAATGCGCCAGCGACCGTTGCATTTGCCCTTGTTGTCATTTACCTCTTCTCCTAAAAGGCTGTTGGACTGTCTTATCGTACCAAGGTCTAGCATCGAATTGTCGCAATGGTAACACGATATTTTATGTTTTGTCAAGTAAATAACTTAAAAAACCCATTTTGACTTGTAAATGCACTATTTTTCTGATATAATCTTTGTGGTATTATACAGGGAAGGGGCAGCAGGTAGTATTTCGGTCTGATCAAGGAACTGTGGAGAAATAGGGATGCGTGGAAGCTAAAGCGTATTCACTACTAATGCCGGGAAGAAAAAACGATGAAATCAGTACCTAAAGACACACGCGGCGCGATCGTCGAACTCTTGAAAAAAAATAACGGTATGACAGCTGGTGAAATTGCTGCGGAGTTGGATCTCCATTCAATGACAGTTCGTCAACATCTTGCCATCTTAGAGCGAGAGGGGCATATTCAACACTATCGCGAAAAGATTAGCCGCGGCAGACCTGTTTATATCTATAAACTTACCCCTGAAGCCAAAGAAAGTCTATTTCCAAATGACTATCCACGATTCGCATTGGGTACTTTGGACGCTCTGGTAGTAATTGACGGCGCAGAAAAAGTCAATCAACTCCTTGAATATCAAATGGAAGCGAAGATTGAGATGTGCCTCAACAATATTGAGGGGAAAAGCTTGGGCGAAAAGATCAGAGTACTTGCGGCATTTTTGGATGAAGAGGGGTATCAAGTTGAGGTCGCAGAAACGCCAAACGCCTACATTCTTAAAGAACACAATTGTGCCCTTGACTCTATTGCACAGAAATATCCCCAACTGTGTCAGCTGGAGTTATCCCTGCTGCAGCGGCTACTCGATGTACCAGTCGAGCGAGAATGTCACATGCCGTCTGGGGATTCGATATGTAGCTATAAAGTCTTGAAGACTGACACGGCTCAAGACTTTGGAAGGCGGGAGAGGCTGTGATACGTACTTAATATCATCCGTCCTCTGTCTTTTCGAACCTTTCGCAGGCTGGTAGGATCGTACCAGTCCCTAACTCCTTAATTAACTCAGCGCCTTTTTTATCCGATCCAACGCCTCGTCCAACCGATCATCAGGCACGGTCAAAACCAGTCGAAAATACCCTTCCCCGTACTCACCGTAAGATGCTCCGGGCGCAATCACAACCGCTGCCTTTTCAAACATCAAAGTCGCAAAATCTACAGAATTCATGCCTTCAGGCGTTGGTAACCAGAGATAAAACGTTCCCTTTGGCACATCATAATCAGTCCAACCAAGTTCCTTAAAGGTGTTGACAACCTTTTCACGGCGGCGGGTGTAAATGGGCATCATTTTCTCAATATTATCTCGGCACTCTGTCAAGGCAGCGATTCCAGCGTATTGAATGGCGTTGAAAATTCCTGAGTCGGTATTGCCTTTAACTTTCGCCATTCCCGTGATCAGTTCCACATTCCCCATCGCCATTCCAATACGCCATCCCGTCATATTGAACGGCTTGGACAAGGAATTGAGTTCAACCCCAACATCCTTTGCACCCGGCGTCGACAGAAAACTCAACGGCTCTTCCCCTTCAAAAACGATTTCGCTATACGGGTTATCATGACACACAGCGACATCGTAATTCTTAGCAAATTCAACAACCTCTGCAAAGAACTCAGGCGTTGCGGTAGCTCCTGTCGGATTGTTCGGGTAATTCAGGAACATCGCCGTCGCTTGGTCAGCGACATCCGAGGGAACATCAGCGAGTTTGGGTAAAAAACCGTTGTCTCCCGTGATTGGAACGTTATAAGGCTCGCCTTCAGCCATGAAGATACTCGCACGATACGCCGGATACCCTGGATCCGTCATCAATACTGTCTCGCCGGGATTCACAACAGCCAGAATAAAATGGTGGCAGCCCTCCTTCGATCCGATCAATCCAAGTACCTCTTCTTCCGGATCTAACTCAACGTTGTACCGCTCAGCATACCAATCCGCAACTTCCTTCCGAAACGCAAACATCCCCTTCTCTTCGTCCGTCGGGTAACGATGGTTTGCGGGGTCGGCAGCAGTGCGGCAGAGTTCGTCGATTACAGGTTGCGGGGTCGGCTCAACCGGATCGCCGATCCCCAAGCTGATGACGTCAATACCGTCGGAAATCGCTTGGTTTATTTTATTCCTTAGTTCGATAAACAGGTAAGGTGGAATCCTTTTTAATCTATTTGCAATCTGCATCTTTTCTCCTACTATTTAACGTTTCAAAGTTCCAGTTCTTGAACCGTTGGAATTGTATCAGAAGCGTCCTTAATGTGCAAGGGCCGTTCAGGACGACATAAACATTCCACCGTTCACATTGAGCGTGAAGCCAGTCACGTACGAGCCTTCATCGGACGCTAAAAACAGAATGGCATTTGCGATCTCCTCCGGTTCGCCTACCCGCCCGAGCACCATCTGGGGAGTCAGATCAGGATGGTTCGTTGTCATGTCCGTCGCAGCAACCCCAGGAGCGATAGCATTGACGGTGATGTTATCTGGTCCGAGCGCACGAGCTAGAGATTTCGTGAGGCACATAACGCCCGCTTTCGAGGCGGAATAGGGTGCAGACGCAACAAGTCCACCAACTTGACCCGCCAAAGAACCGAGGCTGATAATCCTGCCGGACTTCTGTTTTCGCATCGTGTCAATTACAGCCTGGGAGCACAGAAACGGTCCCTTGAGGTTGACCGCCATTATTCGATCCCACTCTTCTTCGGTGCATTCCTCAATCTGTGTGTAGCTAAAAATTCCGGCATTATTAACCAGAATATCGATCCGTCCGAAAGCCTCAAGCGTTTGACTCACCATGGAGCGTACAGAAGCACCGTCTGAGACATCGGTTTGGACGACAAGACACCGCCGCCCAAGCGTTTCGACTTCCTTTCCAACAGCCTCTGCCGTGGTCGAGTTATGTTCTGCAATAACGATATTCGCGCCCTCTTTTGCAAGCAGCAGGCAGGTTGCTCGACCAATTCCCTGTCCGCCGCCCGTTATAATTGCAATACGGTCCCGCAGCCTCATTATGTTTCCTCCTACATGAACTATTTTTTTGTGTTGAGAATCCCTAAAGGCTTATGATAGAATTAAATCCTGCTGGTTACCTATTATCGCAAAAAAGCATCACGTAAGTCAACAGCAAATGGGAATTCACCCCACTCTACCTTGGAGGATCCTCATGCCGCAAAGGCGGATAAGAATCACCGCTATACCTGTTGTCATGGAAGCAGAATTGAATCAATCGCGCACAGCACAGCAGATCTGGGACGCGCTACCGATTGAGGCGCCTGGGAATACGTGGGGTGATGAGATCTACTTTTCCATCCCTATAAACGCGGAGATAGATAATGCGCAAGCGGTAGTAGAATTGGGCGAACTTGCCTATTGGCCCCCCGGTACGGCGTTCTGCATTTTCTTTGGACCCACTCCGATGAGTCGAGGTGCAGAGATTCGTCCCGCGAGCCCTGTCAATGTGGTTGGCAGGTTGCTTGGTGAGCCAAATAACTTCAAACAGGTGAGTGATGGAACGGTTGTTAAAATTGAGAAAATCTCCGACGAATAGCGGAGAGTATATCAAGTGTTTCTTAGGAGGTAACTGTTGTGCAGCTGAGTGAAAAAGAAAAACAGGCGTTGCAAGAGAAAATCAAGGAGCAACGTCAGGCGATGTGGTCAGGAAAGCAGTCAGCATCGCAGGATGCGGAGGATACAGCAGCGGACGAAGATCAAGATGTGAATCCTTCAGGCGATCCTGCAAAGCCTCCAGCAGGTTCAGAGGTAATACCATTAGTGCAACCTGATTCTTCATCAACGCCAGACGATCCACCTGCACCTACAGAAACTACCCACGAAGAAACACCCTCAAACCAGTCGAGTGTCCAACCAGAGGTGAATTCCGAGGGGGAAGCGTCTCATAGTTTCACGCAAAATGGCGGCAACTGGCAAAAGGCTTCCCAATCACCGGACGAGACAGAAGCGTCCTCGCCGGAACCCGAAGCAGCCCCTGTTGTCGGAAATACCGATGCGCCGGAAGAGGACCAACAGGCAACGCAAGGCGATAGAGTATTCTGGGAAACATTGGAGCAGGAAGGAGGATCGAGCATTTTGAATTGGAAAATTGTGATTGCTGTGATCGGTGTGGCGGTCATTCTAGTTGGAGTGGGTGTTTACTTGGGATTTCTATTCGCTGGCTAATCCTGAGTCATCGAAATTATTTTCTATACTTTTATGTGGCTGTCGTATAAGGAGAAGATACATTATGAGCCAAGCAATTCAGGATATGGTCCGTTCAAAAGCCCAAGTTGCCAAAGCTGCCAAACGTACACTCTCTAAAACTTCTGTTGATGTGCGTAATAAAACACTGCTGGCGATGGCGGACAGCCTCCTAACATTCAAAGACAAGATCCAAGAAGCGAACCGTATTGATCTGGAAGAAGGGCGAAAGACAGGGCTTGCCGAGCCATTGATGCAACGACTGGAATTGGACGATAAGAAGATTGATCGGATGGCGGATAATTTGAGGCAGGTCGCTGCATTGCCAGATCCAATAGGAGAAGTAACACATATTCGAGAGCGACCTAACGGCTTGCAGATAGGGCGGGTCAGTGTTCCAATCGGAGTAGTCGGCGTTATCTATGAATCGCGTCCAGATGTCACTGTCGAGGTTTCTGCTTTATGTATCAAGTCAGGGAACGGTGTTATCTTGCGCGGTGGGTCCGAGGCGATTCATTCTAACACTGCGCTTGCCAATATCTTGGGCGAAACAGCAGAAAGAGAAGGAATACCGGGTGCCATTCAGTTTGTTGATATTACCGATCGACAAGCGGTCCATGAGATGATCGCACTGCCAGACCTAATTGATCTCATCGTCCCACGCGGGAGCTACGAACTGGTTCGCTACCTCATGAAACAGTCGGAGATTCCAGTGCTCGGCCACGCGGACGGAATCTGCCATGTCTATATCGATCAGGCAGCTGATATTCAGATGGCGGAGGAGATCTGTATCAACGCGAAGAGCGGATATAAGGTCGCGGTCTGCAATGCAATGGAAACCCTGCTCGTACATGAGGAAATTGCGGCCAACTTTCTTCCGTCAATGTGTGAAAGCTTCGTCGCCGCGGAAGTCGAACTGAGAGGATGCGAGAGAACACGGGCAATCTGTCCTGACCTCCTTCCTGCAACAGAGGAGGATTGGAAAACGGAATATCTCGACTACATTCTGTCAATTCGGATTGTACCGGACTTCGACGCAGCAGTGGAGCATATCGAAACCTACGGTTCGCATCACTCGGACACAATCGTGACGGAGAACTACACTATGGCGCAGCGTTTCCTTAAAGAAGTAGATTCGGCTGCGGTCTATGTCAATGCGAGCACCTGCTTCACCGACGGCTACGAATTTGGTCTCGGTGCGGAAGTAGGTATCAGCACCCAAAAGCTGCACTGCCGGGGTCCTATGGGACTTGAGGGACTGACGAGTTATAAGTACATTGTCTATGGCAATGGTCAGCTGCGGACGTAGGCCCCCTTCCCTTTCTCGCTATAGTTTCTGTCGGAACTGTGCTAAACTCTTCATGGTTTACGCCCTTCTATAGGGAACAACGATCGTTGTTCCCTACAGGTTGAAGTTGTTTCAAGGAACCGTCTATGACCTATCGTAACAAACAAGAACAGACAAAGCCAGAAGTCACCTATCAAACTCTTTCTGACTTTCTGCAAAACACACCCCCGAATAAATTAGGGCATATATTAGATTTAGCCGTACCAAAGAACGCAGGTCCATATCCTAGCGTTGAAAAGAGAATTAACACACCCGAGTTGAGACTTCACTGTCCACATGAATTGTGCAAGGGAGTTCGATTTTTTCGCTGCGTTGATCTGCTAGTCGACAAAAAATCTTTAGATCAAGGTACTTTAAATTACTTGTATGTTAGGTATCAATGCTCCAATTGCAAAAAAACAGTAAAGGTATATTCTTTGGCAGCGCAAATTGATACAATTTTAGGACCTCGCGGGACATGTTATAAGTTGGGTGAAGATCCACCGTATGGACCACCCGTTTCTCCGGGACTTATCAGACTAATTCAGCCAGATAGCGATATGTTCATGCAGGGGCGTAAATGCGAGAATCAGGGGTTTGGTATCGGTGCTTTTACTTATTATCGACGGGTAGTAGAAAACCAAAAGAATAGGATTTTGGAAAAAATAGTCAAAGTATGAAGTGCCAACGTTAATTTGGGCCACAAATCAGTAAAGTTAAGACAAGTATTGTTGTTCAAATTCCACCGGCGTCAAATATCCTAACGCCGAATGGGGTCGTTTCTGGTTATAGACCTGTTCAATAAAATGCCCGATT
>JAJDUM010000071.1 GCA_022826645.1 Candidatus Poribacteria bacterium | reverse complement strand
CTTGTAGTCTTTGGAACAGGAAATTGATATAATCTAACGGGTCAGGATAGCTCATGTTATAACCCTCTCTTTCTTAGAGTGTTAGATAGGATTATAACCGTTATCCTGACTCAATCGCAATTATGAACCACCCTCAATTAGCTACTATGCTGATGCTTCAAAAAGCACAAGATACACGCATAAAATCACGGGGCAGAAGTTTAATTCAGAGCACATCATGAGCGAAATTGATCGATTGATGTCTTATCAATCGGATGCTCTACACTGGAACATAACACAAGTCGAAGGTATCGGCGAAATTGGTTCGCGAGCATTGAATGCCTATTCGATTATCTCCGAAAAACTAAACGTGGAAATGCACTCTTGGGCGTCGGCAGAACGTCGAATCAATATACTTCGTGAAGGTCAGGCAGAATTTAAGGCACTATCAAGGGACTTGGCAAGGCAGGCACAGGCAAGAGAAAGTGTCACCACACAGCCCAAAGAGCATATAGGGGGAGTCAAAGGGAGGTTAACCATCAAAAACTATCTTGGTGGCAATTATTATTTGACCTGCGATGAAGTTGAAATCCATGAGGATGAAATTTATCTCATTGAAGCGAAGCATACGAACAAAGCTGAACTTCCCTCTCTCGGTGACATAAAGGATGGTTTGGTGAAGATGATACTATTTACAAATTTGGAAAATCCGAAAATTGATGGGAGAGATTATAACCCCGTGCCGGTTCTGAAGTTGACGACGGGTGAGGGGTTCAGTTTGAACTCGCTTAGTCGTTCGCAGAAAAACCGTCTTACGAATCTAAAGCGGGAAGCCGAAACCAATGGCTTTCAAATTATAACCAATGATGAATTTTTTGCTTAACAAGATATAATATGAAAGCAACTGTGCTGCATGGAGATTGTGCTTCGCTGTTAGACCAGCAGAACACCGCTTGGGGGCATGTTGATCTCACCTTTCTCGATCCGCCCTTCAATCAAGATAAAGGGTACAACGAGTGGGATGATAATATGCCTGAAGCGCAATATTGGAGGTGGATGGGTGATGTGTGCAAAAAGATTTACCACCGGACCACTTCAGGCGGCGCAATCTATTTCATGCAACGCGAGAAAAAGACTGAATCCGTGCTACGGTGTCTACGCGAATCTGGCTGGACGTTCCAAAACCTAATTATTTGGAAAAAGAAAACGTCCGCTGTGCCCGGAATGCATCGTTTTGGTAAGCACTATCAGATCATTGCGTTTGCAACGAAAGGAGAGCGTCCGCGAGTCTTTCACCGTTTGCGAATCAATCCCCCACTCCCGGCGGGCTACAAATATGAGCGAGAAAACGGTATGTTCCTTACCGATGTGTGGGATGATATTCGTGAGTTGACATCGGGCTATTTTGCTGGAGATGAAGCCCTACGGGATGTGGAGGGAAATCGCCTGCACAAGCAACAAACCCCAATTCAACTTCTGCTTCGGATAATCCTCTCTTCGACAAATCCTGGTGATATCGTACTGGATCCATTTTCAGGTTCAGGGACGACTTTGGTCGTTGCGGAGCAGTTGGGGCGGGAATCGATCGGGGTTGAACTTGATAAGGTCAACGTCAAAATCATCGAAGAAAGGCTGGCTGAACAAAGAGAAGCCGATGATATTTCAAACCTATTCAAAGACTATGAATGCACGCCAGACTTAGAAACCATTTGGGGGCGTACTAAATCGAGAACCGCAGTAACTCCCACACAAGGCAAACTTTTTGAGTCAAATCCAAATCGCATTTGAGCAGATGAACGTCTCAAGCTTGTTTTCACAAATCAGCTATTTCAGTCTGCAACATCATTTCAACGGTCCCTTTTTAGTTTTCCAAACGAATCTTTTATCAACATAAATCTCCAATGATCGCAATCATCGACTACGGTGCAGGCAACCTAACGAGCGTTGAACGCGCTGTCCAATACTTAGGCTACGACGGAAAAATTACCGCCGCCCCCCAGACTATTTTGGGTGCAGAGAAAGTCATCTTCCCCGGCGTCGGTGCGGCACGGGCAACAATGGATAACCTGAACGCGGCTGGGCTTGCAGAGATTTTGTGGGAGGTATACAAATCGGGTAAGCCGATGTTAGGAATCTGTATCGGTATCCAGATTCTGTTTGAACACAGCGAGGAGGAAAATACCGAGTGTCTCGGCATCTTACCCGGCGTAGTAAAAAAATATGACGCCACTCCGACCCGTAAAGTGCCGCAGATTGGGTGGAATGAGGTTTATCAGACTGGGGCACACCCTATTTTTCAGGATGTGCCGAATCCCGCCCATTTCTATTTTGTCAACTCGTACTACCCAATCCCGCGCGATGATTCGGACATCGTCGGCAAAACCACCTATGGCATTGAGTTTTCCAGTGTTGTCGCCCATCAGAACCTAATCGCTACGCAGTTCCATCTGGAGAAGAGCGGGCGCATAGGACTCAAGATGCTGGATAATTTCTTAAGCGAGGCACAGTAAGATCTGTTGTGATTTAGACCACGGAGTCCTTGATGCTTCAGCAGCAGCAACTGTTGACATAGCTCATGCTAACTTTTTTCCTGATCCTTGTCGTTCTGTTGATTAACCTATTTGTCTACGGTCTGGACAGTCCGCAGAACTACGGTGTTGCGTCGCATCTGTACTATGGAATTATAATCCTCGCAGGAATATACGACAACCGTCGTGGACAATATCTGCTCCTTGCCTGCACGACATTAGCCAACTGGATACATGCCGCGCTTTACTATGAGCAGATTCATCTGGGTGTGGTTGCGATCCTATACCCCCTTATCGCCTATTTCATCGTCCGTACTATCCAGCTTTTCCAGGCTCAACGCGCCACCACCGAAGCCCAGCTTCAACAGATAGATCAATCCAACACCGACTTGGAAAAACGGGTGCGCGACCTTTCCACCCTGTTTGAAATCGGTGATACAACGGACACCGCCCTAGAGTTAGATGAACTGTTCCAAAAGATTATCAAGACCCTTGCTGACCGGATGGGCGTGTATCGAGGGGCGTTGAGGATTTGGGAGGCTGATGAACTAGTCAAGAAAGTCGAGGCAGTTTTCGGCTTGACCGAAGCGGAACTCCGACGTGGAACCGATAGCCAGATCGACCTTATTCAACAACAGGTCCTCCAATCTGGACAGCCGATAGGTGTTCCCCACAGTCGGACGCCTCTCGAGCAGATTGAGTTCCCAGATGCGAAATCGGTGCAATCTAAAGACCCGATAGCTTTCTGGTGCGTTCCCGTGGTTGTTGATGAAAAAGTTGTTGGGACACTGACAATCGATAAGGCATCGGACGAATTTTCGATTGAGGACGATATTCGTATCTTGACAATTATCGCTTCGATAGTAGCACAACGTGTGAAGATTCAGCAGATGATTGATTCGCTTGTGCAATCCGAACGCCTTGCAACCCTCGGCAAACTCGCGACAACGGTGGCGCACGAAGTCAGAAACCCACTGGGCGGAATCCGTGGCGCTGCACAACTGCTCCAACTGGAAGACGAATCGAATGCAGAAATTCAGGAATACATCCAAGTTATCATCAAAGAGGTGGATCGGCTGAATCGGGTAGTTGAACAGCTACTCGTGTCGGGCAACCCACGCACGGCGGGTGTCAAGCCGAGCGACATCGGCGACTTAATCGACAATAGCCTTTCGATCTGTCAACCGGAATTGGTTCGGGACAATATCTGTGTTGAAAAGCACTTTGCTGACGACTGTCCACCCGTGTCTATGAACGGCGACGGAATGACACAGGTGTTACTCAATCTGTTTCGTAACGCAATCGAGTCGATGGAAGATGGTGGCCTCCTAACGGTTCGAACTGTCTATGATGCTGCGAATCAGGCGGTGCAAATCTATATCAAGGACACTGGGCGTGGTATACCGTCGGACGTTGCTTCGCGGCTATTTGATCCCTTCTACACAACGAAGCAGAAAGGAACGGGACTCGGACTGGCGATCAGCCAACAAATCGTTGAGGAGCACGGCGGCACCATCGAAGTTGACGTAACAGAACCTCAAGGCGCAACCTTCATTATTGCGTTGCCGATTTGAAATATTCTTAATACATTTCAACCCTGTAAGGAAGACCCTTCAGATTATAGGCAATGGCAGTAACTCAGCCAAGCCAGAAATCTGAATCTATCTGACTCCGCAGGTCTTAGCTGGTAGATTTAGGTAACCCTACCCAACCCATATCACAGACTTTCCAATGACGCACACAATTCTCATCGCTGACGACGACGATAGCATCCGTTTTGTGTTGGACAAAGCCCTTCAGAAAGAGGGGTATCGCACATTCTCCGCGCGGAACGGGAAAGAGACGGTAGATCTTCTCCGTTCAGAAACCATCGACACCATCTTCCTTGATATCTTTATGCCTGATGTCAACGGATTGGATCTGATTGAAGAGCTTCGGGAGATCAATAAAACCGCATCGATCATAATCATTACCGCGCACGGGACAACGCAAATAGCCATTGAAGCTGCAAAGCGTCACGCCTATGACTATATGACCAAACCTTTTGACCTCAAAGAGATCGCACCTCTGGTCGCGCGTGCGGTATATGCTGCGGATCAAGCAAAAACCGCAATCGCGGAAGATTCGCCACCAGAGGATACTGTTCTATCACAAAGCGGTGAGGATGCTGGCACTCAAATTGTTGGGGAAAGTGATGCAATGCACGCGATTTACCTGACCATTGGACGCGCCGCAATCAGCGACGAAACAGTCTTGATTATGGGTGAGAGCGGTACCGGTAAAGAATCAATTGCAAAGGCGATCCACCAAAACAGTACCAGAGCGGAAGAGGAGTTTGTTGTGGTGGATTGCAGCGCGATTCCCTCCGACCTAATTGAGAGTGCACTCTTTGGGCATGTCAAAGGAGCCTATACGGGTGCGGACACAGCGCGCCAGGGAAAATTTGAGCAGGCAGACCGAGGGACGATCTTTCTCGACGAGGTCGGCGAATTACCGATAGAAGTACAGATGAAGCTGTTGCGCGTCCTCCAAGAAAGAGAGGTTGAGCCGATCGGATCAAATGAGATTCGCCAGGTCGATGTGCGGGTGGTTGCCGCTACAAATCGACGCCTTGATATCGCAATTCAAGAGGGATCGTT
Organism: Candidatus Poribacteria bacterium; assembly: GCA_022826645.1. Lineage (GTDB taxonomy): Bacteria > Poribacteria > WGA-4E > WGA-4E > PCPOR2b > PCPOR2b. Next base: position 3,857 of record JAJDUM010000071.1, on the reverse strand, counting down.
TCGGGAGGATCTGTTTTATCGGCTTAATGTAGTACCAATCTTTTTACCGCCGTTGCGCGAACGCAAAGAGGATATTCCCGATCTGGTAGGATTCTTCATGTCCCGCTTTGCTCGATATTACGATCAGCCCCAAGGAACAATTTCGCAGGAAGCCTTCAAACTACTGATGGCTTATGATTGGCCCGGAAACGTCCGCGAACTTGAAAACGCCTTAAAGCGCGCGCTCGTGATGTGCGCCGGTCAGGTTCTCCTCCCCGAACATTTCCCAGAGCTATCTGGAACCCCAACTACGTCTCTTACGAAGCCTCGGAGCGGATTTGAGAGTCGTCTCGCTGTATTAATGTCGGAACGTGTCGATGAATTTATCGAGTCGGGGGCAGACGCGGGGGAGCTTCACGCCGAGATTCGCGTTGCCGTTGAAAAACCGCTCTTTGAATTGACTCTGCAGCGCACCGGCTGGAATCGCAGGAAAGCCGCTGAGATCCTTGGAATTAACCGGAATACCCTCCACTCTAAAATGGAAGAGTATGGGATTCAAAGTCCCTAAATATAACTCGAACTCTCTTTGCGAAACGGAAATAGCACCCTACATAATTTATGGATATTGCAAAGGTCCTCGGGACCATCGTCGCAACTCGAAAAGATCCAAGCTTGGTCGGTTATCGTCTGCTTGTAGTACAGCCGCTCGACGCAGACGGAGTATCTGTCGGCGATCCAGTCACCGCTGTTGATATACAGGGTGCCGCCGGGTATGGCGAACTGGTCTACATAGTCACCGGTGGGGACGCCGCGTTTGTGTCGGCGGAACGCGCAATGCCTGTTGATGTTGCTGTAGTTGGGATTGTTGACTCAATCACTGTCACCGAGATAGCGGAGGAGTAATGTACATCGCAAAGGTCATTGGTAAAGTAGTTTCTGTCATCAAACATCCCGCCTATGAAAATCGCACCCTTCTCCTCGTTCAACCGTTGAGTCTAAAATCGAAGTTAGTGCGAACACCGACGATTGCGGTTGATTACGTTGGGGCAGGAGAGAACGACATCGTCCTTATTGGGGCGGGACCGGGTGTTGCTCAGGAGGTCTTTGAAATCGAAACGGCTCCCATAAGGGAGTTAGTTATGGGAATTATTGATCGGTTTGATGTGTCGAGTGAACCGTGAAACGTGAAACGGAAAGCGTTGGGCGTCGTAGTTAATGTGTGATGTGAGCGCAGATCTGTCTATCTGCTCACTTGTCGAAAGGATATGACCTCTTGTTCATTCCACTCCCAAGCGCGCCCCCGGCACAGAGATCCTTCAAGCCGCGTGCAGTCCAATGCTTGATCGTTACAAATCTCGCGGTTTTTGTCTGTCAGCTTTACGCGCTCTATCAAGGGGTTTCGTTGGTAGAGGTGTCGGGGGCTATCCCCAACCAGATCCTCCAGCAGTATTCCTTTCTGCCACCGCTGCCAAACCTTTTCGACAGAACACTCCTTACCTCCCTCTTCTTACACGATGTCCAGATTGTACAGGGAGGATTTATCCACATTATTGGGAACATGCTGTATCTCTCAGCTTTCGGTCCCACCCTCGAAAGTATGATCGGCAGCCTGAAATTTCTCCTGTTTTACCTGTTGTGTGGTGTGTTGGCGACACTTTGTTACGTGATAATTTACTACAATTCTAATGTGCCCTTGATCGGCGCCAGCGGCGCAATCGCCGGCGTGATGGGAGCGCACTTTATTGCGTGTCCCAAGGCGCGGGTTCGATGTTTTCTCCTTATCTATATCATCTCCGTACCCGCAGTCGTTCTGCTGGCCCCTTGGATCGCAATCCAGTTGGTCAATGTCTACTTTTCGTTTCAAGGTGCATCCATTGCTTGGGCAGCGCATGTCGGTGGGTTCGGTGTGGGAATGCTCCTGATAGGAAAATTCCAACGGATGTGGTTTCGTCCTAAACAAGAAGTGTATAGAATTCGTCCTTATCTTCGATAACAATGGCTGCAATTTGTAAAATAGACTTGGGAGGTAGAAGGATGGATGTGCGAAAATACATCGGAGTTTCGCTCCTGTTTGCTACTTGTATCAGCTTATCCGGCTGTGTTTGGTCGTCCCTGCTATCCAATTCATGGAGTGAGAACTTTGGATTGGCGAGCTACGGGTCAAAAGCGAATCATCCGGCACTCAACGACGGGAAGCTGGATACCGTCGCAGCAGTGGCAGCGACAAATGAACGGATCTTTACGTTACGGTTCCCAGAGGTCAAACCTGTTCGGAAGATTATTATCCATAACGGGAATCTATTCTGGTTTCATGTGGACTACTGGGATCTCGATAAATTTGAGTGGAGAACGGTCCACTCTGTACGTCAATTACGGGATATCGGTACGGAGCGTGCACCCTCGGAAATTGTCATTGACCGCCTAAATTGTCGGACCAACACGATCCGTATCAACGTTTCTCGCACCGTGGATGATAAGGTTGTTACGAAGGTGATGCTATCACCCGGAGATAAAGTGGTAGATCGCAGGACCACACTCGCTGGGGCGTATTATCCCCACTTCCGTGTTATCCAACCGGCATGGGCGCAGGTCCGCGAAATAGAAGTGTATCATTTGGCATCAAAGTAGGATCGAATCCTGATTCGATATTTTCGTCCCGCAGGCGCAATGTCGAGAATGCCCTTGTGGTTCGCTGTGACATCGCCACTAACACTTCACTGCCACAGAAACCCCATCACGGAGCGGGATAATTGTCGTGAACACATCGGGCGAACTGTAGAGCAGCCGCGTTAACTCCTTAACTCCGGCGGTGGTCTTGTGCACCCATTCCTCCTCTTCATCCAACCCTTGTACATCAACATTCGTGTCGTATGTGACGACACGTCCCAGCCATAGCATGTTGTCCGTGATAAATAGGCCACCACTTCTGAGCCGTGGGATCGCTTTGCGAAATGCGTCGGGATACCCATCCTTGTCGATATCGTTGTAAATGATGTCAAACTCACGTTCAGTTTCGTCAATGAGCTCAAGTGCATTCCCTACGCGATAGTCAATCCGATCCGCAATCCCACCCCGAGCGAGATAACCCGCAGCCCGATCAGCGTTCTCCTGAGAGCCGTCCGTACAAATAATGCGCGCGTCCGGTTGTCGCAATGCCTTCGCCATCCAATACGCCGAATAGCCGAAGCCTGATCCCATCTCGAAAATCCGTGTCGGGTTGGTGAGCAATACCAACTGATGTAACACGCGACCAACGAGCGGACCCACGATCGGAAAACGGCGTTCCCGTGCGTACGCCTCCATCTCCGTCAGCACCTCGTCGCGATCGGGAATAATATCAAGTAAGTATTCGTCAATCGATGGATGGAGCACCTCCAAACGTTCCATAAATCCCTCCTATTCTATAAAAAAATGATGCGTAACGAGTGATGCGTAAGATCTTTTCTTTACGTATGGTGCATTACATAGTCAGTAATGGGCATATCCTGTAGGATTTATTCAGTATGCCATAAAATCGTGTCCCAGTCTATATTTTCTTCTGAACCAAAGTTTTTAGATTGATACCACCTACACCGCTAGCTTACCCATTTTTGACAAAGTAGGGATAGCAGAAATCGCAACTGGCGCACCATATCGCTCCAGTCGGCAGAGTTATTTTCTTCGACGGAGGCTTTTTTCGTTGCATCATACCAGAAAACGTCAGTTTTTTGATTTTTCTGGCAAAATAACGCAAGTTGCTAGTACACTGTCCAATAATTTTTGCACTTATTATGTATTTGTGTTATCGTTTGATTCCAATCTATTATTTCAGATTTAATTTACCTTCACCCCATGGAGTCTCCGATGCGAACTTACAAACATCAAGTGGTCTTATCCCC
>JAJDUM010000090.1 GCA_022826645.1 Candidatus Poribacteria bacterium | reverse complement strand
GGGGATAAGACCACTTGATGTTTGTAAGTTCGCATCGGAGACTCCATGGGGTGAAGGTAAATTGAATCTGAAATAATAGATTGGAATCAAACGATAACACAAATACATAATAAGTGCAAAAATTATTGGACAGTGTACTAGGTCAGTTTTTGTTTGTGATTTTCGCTCTATTTTGTTATTATTTCGTTATATTTTACGCAGCACCAGCTTAAGTGTCAAAAAGAAAAACTGAAATATTACGGTTTCGACGCTTGTAGAGTTGCATCCCGCTTTGGAGAGACTGCTATGCTTATGGGAATTAGGGGAATTGTTTTGCGACCGATTGGTGTGGCATTAGTATGAGATCTTTTGCGTAATATTCCCCGGTAATGATATCTTACAGATTTCAAGGAGGTAGTGAAACATCTGCCCCAGCAGAACGGGTAAATCTACCTTTAGTTGATAACGATCTGACTTCCGCTACACGGAAGATCATCAGTTGCCTTTCGGAGTATCCACAATGAATGAAGGTAAAACCTTAAAAAGACAGATTATTGTCATGTTTCTTCTGATCGGATTATCTCCGCTGTTCTCTGCCTCTATCCTCGCCTTCTATTCGAGCCAGAAAACGCTGAACCAAGTCGTCGGCGATATAGAACGAGATCTAGCAATTAAGGTGATGGATAAAATTGACCGTGAGATGGAGAACATCCACCTTCTGGTTGAAAACTGGACCAGTTTTGAAAATCGAAAGGTTTTAGTAAACATTGTAACTGAAGGTCAGAAGAAGAGTTATGAGGAATTATTTGAGGAATGGGACCGAGACGGCTTAACTTCAACTGCCGGGTCAGGGTTTCTAAAAAGCCTCCAAGAGGCGAATCCGACGCAATTCAAGGAGATCTTTCTGACCGATCTGCGTGGATACGTTGTCGCTGCTACCGGCAAAACAAGCGATTTCGATCAAGGCCCGGGGGATGATCCGCCATTCGGTGAAAAATGGTGGGCAGCGGCGAGAGATAAAGGTGAACACGTCGGAGAGATTGCTTTCGATGAAAGCGCCGGGGTTTATTCCGTAGATATTAACATGAGCATCAGAGCGGATGACGATGAAACTGTGGGCATTATAAAAGTGGTCTACAGTGTGGAGAATATCCGGAATCTAATCGGAAGCACGGTGCCGGGAGATACGCGGCATTACGAACTGCTTAATCGATACGGTTACATCGTTGCAGCGACTGAAAGCGATCGGGCGGGGATTTTAAAAGACATGTCTCGGGTCGTACTCCCTGACAACAAGGAAGTATGGAAGAACCGGGCGGCCAGACATGGGTTCGCGATCGGGGAGACTGAGGACGAAAAAGTCCTTGCGGGTTGGTCACGCGGTGAGGCGTGGACGGTAGTAACCTACAGTCCTCTTGACGCAGCCTACGCACCCTTGCAGCAGCAGGCACGCTGGCTTATGGGAGTATCGGTAGTTGCTACCATCATCATACTTCTTGTCGCGCTGGCTGTTGGGAATCGTGTGGTGTCTGAAATGCTCGGCAAGGAGATCATGGCGCGAGAGATTCAAACTGCTCAGAGTATGCAGATAGGATTGTTGCCTGAGGCGCTTGACATTGCAGGGCTTGATCTGGCAGGGCGGTGTCTCGCAGCGAACCGGGTTGGCGGGGACTATTATAATTATCTCTGGATGGATTCTGAGCAGAGGAAACTAGCGATTGTCATCGCGGATGTTGCTGGTCACGACATGTCGGCGGCAATCCCAGCCGTGATGTTCTCCGGGATGCTTGAATTTGCTGTCAAAGAGGGTGCACCGGGCGCGATGCTCACTGCGCTTAATCAGTCGCTCTGTCAACAACCTAAACGCACACCTTTTATTACGTGCTGTGTTGCTATTATCGATTTAGATGAAAACCAGGTCCAGTGGTCAAAGGCAGGTCATCCCGAAATCTATCACTATCAGCCAGACACAGGGACTGCCGTTGAATTATCATCAGAAAGCTACCCCCTCGGTGTATCCCTGAAGGCGGAATATACCGACGAAACGCTCAGTCTGTCTAAAGGGGATCTGCTTATCTTCTACACCGATGGTCTCCCGGAGGCTGTCAACCCCAGCGGGAGGGTTTACGGCTATAATCGACTCGAAAGGAGCATCCTCCGCGCCGCCCAAAGCGATCTTTCCTCTATAGAAATCATTGACCAGATGATAGCTGACGTTCGTGGGTTTATCGAAAATACTGAACCGGAAGATGATATATCTGTCGTTGCAGCGAAAGTAACGTGAAACCCCTGATAGGCAAAACATCACATCACTTTCCTACAGAATTCGTGCCAAATCTATTCGATCTCGAAAATATATCATCGGAAACAGGGGTATAATGACACATAAACGCATTCAGTTGATTTCTTTTCGGGAGTTGGTTCCTGAAATCAAAGATACAGGATATCTGACACACTCGATCTTCTACTACCCGGCTAAATTTATACCCCACGTTGTGAGATATGCACTCAAATCGTTCACAAAGGAGGACGATTGGGTTGTTGATCCCTTCGCGGGTTCCGGAACCGTGGGGGTTGAGGCTTATCTATGCAAACGGAATGCGTTTCTACTGGACCTGAATCCGCTCTTGAACTATATGATCCCCCTTAAGGTGCGTACTGAGAAAGAGCGATTGAGTGAGGAAAGTTTAAGTCAGACGTTAGATAACCTGGAGAGCAGTGAAGATTGCTACACCCCAGCCTGGTCAAATATAGCGTACTGGTATCCGCCTGAAATGCTGGAAGCTGTTAGTAGATATTGGGGATTTATCAAGAATAGTGATCGTACCATCTACACGTCAATCATAGAATCGGCGCTATTGAAGGCGAGTAAGCACTTCTCCTATGCGGAACATCGAACGCCTAAGCTGTTCAGGTCCAAAAGTAAGCTGAAATATGTCGAAGAGCTGCTGCAGACGGATTGGTCCGAAAAATTAGGAAAGATGATTAGGAGCCGGTCATTGGAAACCTTGCGGAATCTGAATGATTTTGCAGCAGTGACGAACCAGCACCAGAACCGCGTTGAGTTTGAGGGCGGGGTCGATTCGTCATACTATCCATTGCAGCGGGACCTTGACGCTCTAATCACATCCCCTCCTTACCTCCAAGCCCAAGAATACATGCGGACGGTTAAGATGGAGTTGTTTTGGTTAGGGTATAATGACGAGCAGATAAGAGGGTTATCCAGGCTTGAAATACCGTATCGGAAGGCGGACCGAATCGTTCAAACCCCATCACTGGACAAAGTGAGGGCGGAACTCACACGGCAGGACCTACTGCAATTATTGGATTCCTACTTTTGTCATACCATCAATGCCCTTGAGAATGCGATGAACCAGTTAAAACCGAATGCACGGGCATGCATCTTCATCGGAAATCCACTGATTGACGGGATAAAGGTCGAAATCTGGCGAATATTGATGGAATATTTTGTAGGCAACGGGTATTTCTTTGAGAACCTGTATGAAGATCGCATAAAGAATCGGCAGCTATTCGGTACAAGAAAAAATAAGAATCCAGATGGGATGAAGTCCGAATTTTTGTTGGTTTTGAGAAAAGGGTAACGGGTAATGAGATACCTTAGGGGAAGTATGACATGAACGACATTTTTCGCGAATCTGAAGCCAGAGCGGTGCTTAAGTCTCTCGAATCATCTTACTGTCCAGCACCGATAAAAGAGGCACGCGAACGGCAGGATGAAATACTGATTGAAAGGTTCCATGGAAAGCCCTACACCATTGCCGACGTCGGTTGTGGCACAGGCTACCACGGCTCAATCTTTGCACCCACTTGTCAGCTTTATCACGGTTTTGAAATATCGACACATATCGGAAAAATTGCTCAGGAGAGATGGTGCAACGAGGGGTTAAACAACGCTGAGTTATTTTTGGGCGATGCGGCTCAGAGCGAAACACCGGCTAATTTCTATGATCTTGTCTGGTGTTTATACTTTACCCCCGGCAATTTTCGAGAACCATCAACAGACCTAAGTCTCTATACGGATGCATACCTCGATCAGAATCCGAGTTTTATCGCGATATTCTCGAACTTTTATCGGTCGCTGAAACCGGGTGGGTTGATGTTCTTGACTATCTACAAAGATGTACCAGAGGCGGAGGACGCCCAAATCGATTTCTACGAGCATACTGATCAGCATGTAGTGACGCCCAGAGGAGCGCGATTTGTAGCGACTGCGGAAAATTTCTGGTCAGCCAGATGGACACAGGAAAGCCTCCTATCGAATCTTAAAGCGTGTGATGTAGCCGAGACCAATGTTATGTTTCATGAGTTAAATCATATCGCATGGCTTGTCGAAATCAGTAAGTAATTGTAGAGTAAAGGAGATACTATGATTGGCCCCAAACTTCCCTACCGCTATGATCACTACACTTGGCCAGAAATCCGGAATTTAATAAAAAAGCAACCTGTAGTTGTTCTACCGGTAGGTTCCACAGAGGACCACGGCCATCACCTGCCCTTGGATGTGGATACCTTCGTGGTCAGCAGCATCTGCGATGCCGCTGCACAGCAGATCCCCGATGAAGTCTTACTACTGCCCGAAGTGGCTTACGGTTTTGAAGATCATCACATGGATTTTCCCGGCACCATCACCATTCGTGATGACCATCTGCTTAATTTTATTGTCGATATCACCAAGAGCGTTGCCCACCACGGTTTTCGCAAGATCCTCATCGTTAATGGTCACGGATCTAACGCCCCTATTTTGGAACTTGCCGCACGGCGGACAGTGATAGAGACCGATGCACACTGTGGTGCGCTCAATGCAGGCGCAGGGGTTGACGTGGATGAAATCGTTGAGTCAGACGTCTTATCCCACGCGGACGAGGTTGAGACGTCGGTCTACCGCTATCTCAACGACGCAGCAGTGCAGATGGACAAAGCCGCGCACGAAGTGAAGGTTCCAGTTTCGCGCTACTACTGGCGTGGTACAGTGCGTGGCAAGGGAAGCGCACCGCTACGCATGATGGATCAGTGGTCACGCATTTCGGAGACGGGGGTCATCGGTGATGCTACTCTCGGCACGGTGGAAAAGGGCGAACGATTTTTTAACGCTGCTGCCACAGAACTCGCTGCCCTCATTCGCGAATTCCGTGCCCTACCCATTGAGCCACGCGTAGACCACCATTGAACCCGGTGTGGAGTTGCGCACAAAACACCACCCAATTCCATCTATAGAATGGATACAAGGATCTAACATGCCCCAAAATCAACTCATCGTTGCTTTAGATGTAGAGGACTTGGCAGCAGCGAACGAACTGATTACCACACTTTCCGATGAGGTCAAATGGTTCAAAATCGGCAAACAACTTTTCACTGCTGTGGGTCCCGCTTCTGTTAAGCTGCTACGTGAAGCAGAAAAGTATATATTTCTAGATCTCAAATTCCACGACATCCCCAACACCGTAGCCGGCGCAGTGGCATCTGGAACAAGCATCGGTGCCAATATGATCAATCTGCACGCTTCAGGTGGGTTGGAAATGATGCGTGCGGCAGCGGAAGCCGCCGAGAAACAAGCGTCCGAACTTGGGATTCCAAAGCCAACGCTTTTGGGCGTGACTGTCCTCACAAGTGTCGATGAGGGGAATTTTCAACGCGATTTTGGGACGCAGCGCAAGTTGGAGAGCCAGGTAGCATACCTTGCAGAACTGGCCAAGCAGGCGGGGCTGGATGGTGTGGTCGCTTCCCCGTTGGAAATTGAGTTGATTCGGAAAGTTTGCGGAGACGATTTTGTGATCCTTACACCTGGTGTGCGTCCGGCGTGGGCGGCTTCAAGCGACCAGCAGCGGGTCATGGCACCCGCTGAAGCAATCAATGCCGGTGCCGATTACATTGTTGTTGGACGACCTATCATAGCGGCGGAAAACCCGCGTGAGGCGGCAAGAGCGATCCTACAAGAAATTCATGAGTGAATCATAAAGCGCGAGACATAGATTTGGGGATATGCCGTCCTCTTCACGCCTGTGCTGCATAGAAATCGATGACAAATTCAACAAGATTGTGTTTCGACTCGTCAAAGACAAAGATCATATTCTTAACATGAGGATTATAAACATCAACAGTCAATGAATAATCAACAGAGGATACGGAACTACTGTATTTTAGGACATATAGATCACGGCAAGAGCACACTCAGCGATCGCCTTTTGGAGTACACCGGGACATTGACGCCCCGTGAGATGCGTGAGCAGGTTTTGGACCTGATGGATCTTGAACGCGAACGCGGCATCACCATCAAGGCGACCGTCGTAAAACTGGATTATCACGCCACAGACAGGGATGCCTATGAACTTAACCTAATCGATACCCCGGGGCATGTTGATTTCACCTATGAAGTGTCACGGAGCCTCGCAGCATGTGAGGGCGCGATTCTAATCGTTGATGCTGCGCAGGGCGTAGAGGCTCAGACGTTAGCAAATGCCTATCTCGCAATTGACCACGATCTCGAAATTATTCCTGTTATCAACAAAATCGATCTTCCGACCGCACGTCCTGAGGAGGTCAAACGACAGATTGAAGATGTTGTAGGTATCCCCGCGGACGAAGCTATTCTGGCGAGCGCAAAGGAAAATATCGGTACGCAAGCGATATTAGAGGCTATTGTCAGTCGTATTCCTCCCCCGAAGGGAGATATCGAGGACCCCCTTAAGGCACTCGTTATTGACTCCGTGTACAACAGTTATCGAGGCGTTGTCATGTATGTGCGCGTGTTCGACGGAAATGTGAAAGTAGGCGACAAAATCCGCTTGATGGCAGCGCAGAGTGCCTACGAAGTGGAAGAGGTCGGGGTCTTCCTGCCAGACATGGAACCTGTTGATATTCTCTCTACCGGTTCAGTCGGCTATGTAATTGCTGGAGTTCGAGAGATAGCGGACGCCAAAATCGGTGAGACAATTACTGATCACACAAACCCAACCGCCACACCGCTACCCGGCTACCGTGAAATGAAGCCGCTTGTGTTTTGCGGGCTATATCCCGCAGATACCAGTGAGGTGGGGGCGCTGCGAGAGGCGCTTGAAAGACTCAAACTCAACGATGATTCTTTTGTCTTCGAGCCTGAAATCTCTATTGCACTTGGATTCGGCTTTCGGTGTGGGTTCTTAGGTTTGCTGCATATGGAGATAATCCAAGAACGCCTAGAACGCGAATTTGATCTCTCCCTTGTCCGCACCTCGCCCAGCGTTAAGTATCATGTCAACCAACGAAATGGGGAGTCTATTGAAGTTGATAACCCCGCAAAGATGCCTCCCGTTGATCAAATCGATTTCATCGCGGAACCACACATCACCGCAGATATTATTGTGCCGCGAGATTATATCGGCAATGTGATGGATCTGTGTCAGAAACGACGTGGCATTTTCATTCGCATGGATCAGCTTGATACAACCCGTGTGCAAATTAGCTACGATCTGCCCTTGGGAGAAATTCTCATCGATTTCTACGACAAACTCAAATCATTGACCCGTGGATACGGATCACTTGAGTATGAAATCGGCGAGTACAAGCCCGCAGATCTCGTCAAGCTCGATATCTTGCTCAACGAAAAACCGGTCGACGCACTCTCAACAATTGTTCACCGGGACATGGCTTACGGCAGAGGGAAAGCGTTGGTAGAAAAGTTGAGAGAAGTGATTCCACAACAGATGTTTACCGTTCCCATACAAGCCGCAATCGGGCATAAAGTGATTGCACGTGAGACTATCCGTGCTTTACGAAAGAACGTTACTGCAAGACTTTACGGCGGCGACGTTACTCGCAAGCGTAAGCTGCTCGAAAAGCAGAAGGAAGGCAAAAAACGGATGAAACAGATTGGGAGCGTCGAAGTGCCACAGGAAGCATTTATGGCAATCCTGTCAATTGATGAATAATTCAGACTAAGAGGTGACATCCTTATGAACGGAACGTCGGCAGATACACACGAAGAAACACTTTCACGATGGCAGAGATTCCAGCAAACCGTGGTTTGGGAATACCTTCAGGTTATTGTAGTTGCTTTCGTGCTTGTCTTTGGATTTATTCGTCCTTTTGTTGTTGAGGCATTCAAAATTCCTTCGGGTTCTATGGAAGAGACCCTGCTTGTTGGAGATCGCATCCTCGTCTGCAAGTTCATCTATGGTATCAACATCCCGGGAACGAACATTAAGCTGTTTGACTTCCACGAACCTGCCAGAGGAGATGTATTTGTATTTGTCCCGCCTCACGAACGAACAAAGAACTTCATCAAACGCATCGTTGCCATCGGAGGTGACACAATTGAAACGAAGGGCGATACGCTCTACGTCAATGGCGCACCAATCGAAGACAGTGCCTATACAAAACATGTTGCCCGCTCCATTGGTCATCAGTACAATTTTCCCCCATTTCGTAAGCCGTATCATTTGCCTAACGGCAACGCGTTTACCCCGTATAAACTCTCGCCAAATCAGTTCCACATGACGTTTCCAGACGGAATGCCCTTTAAAGTTCCGGAGGGTTATGTTTTTGCGATGGGTGATAATCGAGATCAGAGTAGCGATAGCCGTACCTGGGGACCTGTGTCTGTGGCCGATATTAAGGGGCAAGCCTTCATGGTCTATTGGTCTTACGACGCATTCAATCAGAGAAAGCCTTGGGAGGTTTGGAAGGTTATCAGTGGGGTTCGGTTCACTCGAATTGGAAGCTTGATCCGTTCAGAGTTTGATGGTGGACATTGAGAAATTGTCAGCTTGTGACATCAACAAACGGGAGGGAGTTGACCATTGTCCGTTGAAGTCCGTTTAGATCATATTGTAAAAGCCTTTGATACCACAGTTGCGGTGAATGATGTTAGCCTTGAGATTAAAGAGGGCGAACTGTTTTTTCTGCTCGGTCCATCCGGGTGTGGAAAAACTACCTGCCTGCGCATTCTCGCGGGATTCTACGAACCGGACAGCGGGAAGTTGATGTTTGGCGAGCGGGAGATGAGCAGAGTCCCACCGAATAAGCGGAATACTGGCATGGTCTTCCAAAACTACGCTTTGTGGCCCCACATGACCGTCTTTGAGAATGTTGAGTACGGTCTGTCACTTCGCAAGATTGATAAGGATGTCCGAAAAGAGAAAGTCTACGAAGTCTTAGAAGTAGTGCAGATGCCCGAGTACGCAGATCGACCGGTCAATAAGCTCTCCGGCGGACAACAGCAGCGCATAGCGTTGGCGCGCGCTCTCGTCGTTGAACCGGATGTGTTACTTCTCGACGAACCGTTAAGCAACCTCGACGCGAAGCTGCGGCTTGAAATGCGCCAAGAAATCAAGCGCATCCACTCACAAGTCGGTGCCACCGCCGTTTATGTCACACACGATCAGCAAGAAGCGATTCACCTCGCGGACCGGATGGCAATCATGAGAGATGGTTCAATCATCCAAGTCGGCACACCCCGCGAAATTTACCGGTTTCCCACCAATCCATTTGTAGCAAGCTTTATCGGCGAGACTAACTTGATCAGCGGTAAGATCCAATCGTTGTCCAATGGAACTGCCGAGATTGAAACGGAAATCGGTATATTGCGTTCGACGACAATCTATCACGATTTTACAAACGGTGAAATGGTTACCTGCTGCATCCGTCCAGAGTCGATTCACTTCGATGAAGCAACCGCGGAAGGAACATCAAACCGGCTGAACGCGAAGGTCCTCAACGCAACCTATCTGGGACGTATCGAGGAATACCACTTAGCGCTTGCAGATGAACTGACAGTGAAAGCGGTGCTGTACAATCCGAGAACGCACGGTAGGAATGTCGGGGATACGCTTTCTATATCTGTCAGCGCGGACGATGTGATCCCTCTACCGGTTGCTGTGAATCCTGATCCAACTAGGGTAGAGGAACCCTACAGCGATGAGGAAGAGCGCGAGGACTTGTGAATCTGCTGAACACCCTCAGAGCAAAAATATCGATTCTCGCTGCGGTTGTCTTTCTCGTTCTGTTTCTTACTGTTCCTTCCTTCCACAATTGGCTCGTGAATATCTTCGACCTCTTCAGAGATCCACAGGTAATGCGCGAGTACATTGCTGGTTACGGTCTGTTTGCTCCGTTGATTTCTGCGATGCTCATGATCCTCCAGAGTGTTGCTGCGCCGTTGCCCGCCTTCCTAATTACCTTTGCCAATGGGCTGCTGTTCGGGGTGTGGTGGGGCACAGCACTATCGTGGAGCAGTGCCATGTTAGGTGCCGCACTCTGTTTTTCCATCGCTCGCTACTTTGGCCGTCCCGTCGTCGTTAAGTTGGTCAGCGAATCGGCGCTTGTCGCTTCCGACCGATTTTTTGAGCGTTACGGGCGACACGCGGTGCTCATTGCGCGGTTAGTTCCTATTATCTCATTTGATGTAATCAGCTATGGAGCTGGATTGACCGGTATCAGGTTCCTCGGTTTCTGGATTGCGACCGGAATCGGACAACTGCCCGCCACGATTCTGTACTCCTATCTTGGTGGTGAGGCAACAGGTACAATCAAAATCCTATTTTGGGCGTTCGGGATCATCGTTGCGATTTCTATCGTGACATTCTTGATTAAGCGACGATCAAAGTTCGGTCCCGCTGTATAGACAGTGATTACTGCGATTATCTGGAGGAATCCATGGAAATTCGTGGCATCCATGAGTCAGAATTAGAGGATATGATCAATCTACAGTGCCAAGTATTTCGACCGGACGGGCATGAACGGTACTGGCAATACGTTCGCACCGAACCCAGTTACCGCTACGACCAATCCCGCGTCCTCGTGGTGAACGGAGAAATCGTTTCGACCCTCCGTGTCTGGGAACGCGAAATGCGAATTGGTTCTGTCGCCGTACCTATGGGGGGGATTGGGGGTGTCGGCACACATCCTGATCACCGAAATGCTGGTTACGCCACGGCGTTGATGAGGGATACAATCGCCTACATGCGAACAGCAGGCTACGATATAGGAGTTCTCTTTTCTGCCATCCCGTGTGCATACTATCGGAAGTTAGGCTGGGCAAGTGTGCCGTTGGAGGGGTTTCGAGTCACTCGGAGCCAATCCACCGGTCTGGAGGAAACAGATTGGCACGTGGAGCCTTTCGACGAGAATCGAGATTTGGAAGCGTCGATCGCGCTTTACGATGAACACAACGCTCAACAGAGCGGATCACTCGTGCGCACACGCTCCTATTGGGAGAGCGGTCCGGCAAGGCTCCGAGGCGTTCTGCCGACGGTGGTTGCCCGACGTGGGGATAGGTTTGGAGGCTACCTAAACTTTCAGGTTGACGCAAAAAGTGCAAACATCCTCGAAGTTACGTATGACCCGACGCAGCCGGAAGCCTTGACAGCATTAGTAAGCCATTTACTGCAAGTATGCGAACGAGAGGGAGTGGAGGAACTCCACGGCGATATACCGCATCGACACCCGATGGTCAACCTACTTACTGAAGGAACAGCGGGAGATACTTTTTTAACAGGCAATTCGGCTATGATGCTCTATGCCGTGAATCTCCCTGTCTTGTTCCAGCGACTCCTTCCTGAACTACAAGCCCGGCTTGATGCAGCGCGTCAGGATTTTGCCCCTGCTTCGATCTGCTTTGTCGTAAATGATCAAGAGGCTGGGTTGTGCCTGCTTGATGACGGAATGCTTCAAACCTTTGAGCCCGATGAGCAAGTCATCCGGATGACCTTGCCGGGACACCTATTCTGGTGCGCGCTGCTCGGCGAATCGGGTTGGGATCAGCTTGAGCCGATCCTGCATCAGCAAGGAATTGTGGTAGGGGCGGAACTCGCATCCTTGCTATCCACACTCTTTCCACAGCGGGAGGTCATCTTCTGGGCACCTGACCATTATTGATCGGATGCAAAACCACAAATTGGAGGCAACTATGAAAATTGGTGTAACACAAATTATTCTTGGAACGATGTCACTCGACGACACGCTTAACCTCTGCCAGGATGCCGGCTACGAAACGGTAGAGCTGACCTTCCGAGATGGAAAAGATCTGAACGCGGACATGAGCACATCAGAGATTGAAAGTGTTGGCGAGAAGTGTCGGGAGGCGGGGATTGAGATCGGCAGCGTCATTGCCAGCTATGCAGAGCGCGGAAATCTGCTCAGTCCAGATGCGGTGGAACGGGAGAGCGGTGTCAGATCCCTCGTCCGGAACCTTGAGATCGCAGGCATACTTGGCGTGGACGGAATTCTTCTGCACCCCGGACAGCTCACCGTGTCTGACACCTATCAGTCTGTTTGGGATAACCTGATTGGTATTCTGAAAGAGGTTGCTCCGATCGCCGAGCGCAACAAGTCTGTAGTTGGGCTCGAAAATGTCTGGAACAAATTCCTGCTCAGTCCAAAGGAGATGCGAGACTTTATCGATGAAATTGGGAGCGAGTGGGTAGGGGTCTACCTGGACACCGCCAATATGATGGCCTACGGCTATCCTGAACATTGGATCCGTGAATTGGGGACTCGAATCTGCCGTGTTCACTTTAAGGATTTCGACCGAGGCGCGCATACATTCGTCAATCTATTGGACGGCGATACCGATTGGCCCACAGTTATTCATGAACTCCGCGAAATCGGATACGATGGACCCGTCATCCACGAAGTTGGTGGTGACCATGCCGCACAGGTTGACCTCGCTGAACGGATGCGAAAGATAGTCTCTATGTGATCTCACTCTGTTGTTTGGATGCTTCAATCTTCTAAGTTTGCGGGGCGGACACCGAATTCTGCCTCGAAGTCATGCCAAATTTCAGTCGGGACTGTGGCGGTTGCTGCGTCGTATGCTTCCTCAACCTGCACCGTATTGGCAGGCCCCACCATCACAACACCGTCCACCGGCGCAGCCAAACAGAATTGCATAGCAAGATGGCGGATATTCACGCCACGCTCTTGGCACCACTGCCACATCAGATGTGCCCTCGGCTTGGAATCGGGATGCCGACGCTGTTCGGTTTTGATATCCGGTTCCACCCCCGTAAGTGACCCCATGCCAAGGGGGCTTGCGAGAATGATTCCTACATCATGTTCCCGCGCTAACGGCAATGTTGTTTCTGCGACGGATTGGTCAAGCAAATTGTAGTCAAGAAATGTGAGGACAATCTCAATGTGACCCGTTTCGATCGCGACTCGGTGAAACTCGTGTTGACGGACGCCGAGGCCGATATGTCGCACCTTGCCCTCCTCTTTCATTTTCAGCAATTCGTCAAGTGCACGACCGGGTCCTAAGGGATCTTCTATCGTAATCGGATCATGGATCAGAACCGAATCTAAGTAATCTGTCTTCAGTTCCGTCAGGCTGTTTTCCACGCTCCGACGCGTAGTCCCACCGGAGTAGTCCTTATCCGGACCCGGGGGGCTGACCTTCGCTTGCAGATAGACTTTTTCTCGTAAACCGCCTGCAAGAGCTTTGCCCCAGCGTTCCTCTGCCTGACGGGGGTAAGTGTCCACATAGTCGATGCCTAACTCAATCGCACGATGGATGGCTTCAATTGTCTCAGCTTCAGTGCCTTGAGCCAACCACGCAGCACCCAGCGCGAGCGACTTCGGTTTCATCTCGGTACGTCCCATCCGTCGGGTTTCCAGTTCTGGCATTATCCGCCCCCTTACATATCTGAGTTTTCTGCAACACGTTAACGATCTCGCGGAACAGGTATCGTGACCTTTCCGTTATCCCGCCGTTGGGATTCCAAGAAACCGATAATAATTTCCACAACCTTGTGCCCGTCTCTGCCCGAAGAGGACGATTCTCCTCCTTCAGCGACTATGCGCACCAGTTCTTGAACCCCGGCCGGTATTCCCTCGACCTCCCACGCGGGTGCTGCTACGGTCTGAGAGCCATCTTCCCTCTCGATAGTCGCTTTTTCATTATCGATAAGGACATATCCCGTGGTGCCGACAATCTCAAGGCGAAATTTGGGACCAGGCGTAGTCTTAGATCCACCAGCATAGTATCCGCGGACACCATTTGCAAAGTGGATGTAGCCGCTCGCAGCGGGTTCCGTTTTGGGTTCATGTCCGCCATCTCCACGATATTCCCAGTAATCTTCATATCCCGCCTCCAACTCGGCAGTCACCCACTCCGGGTCAGAATCCGCGTAATAGCAAATTGCATCGACGAGGTGCGTGCCGTTGCGGAATAGCATCGCACGGGCCCCGTTCAATGTGCCAATGATGTACTGCACCTCCCCAATCTCACCTCGTCCAACAATTTCTTCCTTTGTATATCGCCATAGAGGTTGCCACCGTCGGGTGTGGTCAATCGACAAAATTGTACCGTTACGCTCAACCGCTTCGAGCATACGATCGGCATCCGCCAGATTGGTCGCCATCGGTTTCTCACAAAAAATTCCCTTCGCACCCGCATTGGCAGCGTTGACCACCAGATCCGCGTGCCGATGATCGGAGGTCGCAACCGTTACGATGTCTAAGGTTTCTTTCGCCAGCATCTCTTGATGATCCGTGTAGAGTGCAATGTTTGACCAATGGTCTTTCCACTGATCCTTAAAGTCCGCCAGTGTGGTTTCGGATATATCGCACCCAGCGACTAACTCTGCGTTGGACAGCCCTACCAAACCAGAGGCGTGTCTCACGCCAATACCTCTACATCCAATCACGCCAACTCGATATTTCGACATAATAGCTTCTCCAATCTTCTTAGTTTTGTTCTATGTGGATTTCAGTCACGTGGCTATGTTGCTTCCGAAACGCGCATCATATTCTTCCCAGACCTCTTCAGGTAAAGGGATGCTTGCAGCTCGCACATTCGATTCCAACTGTTCGAGATTCAGCGAACCGATGTTATTTCCATGAATCCGTTCATCTCGCAGGCAGAACTGGATAGCCAATTGGAGCATATCTATTCCTCGCTCAATGCACCATTGCCATCTTGCTCTGGCTGGCTCAAAATCGCGGCTATCTTTCCAACGCTCTTGCGCTGCTTCCGACTCAAGATTAATTCCGGTTAGCAATCCACGCAGAATCGACCACCCGTTCATTACCCCAACATCCGCTTTCGCAGCGGCGGGTAGGATTGTCTCTGCGATTGTTTGACGGATCAGGTTATAATCGTTGAAGGTTAGGATGAAATCTACATCACCGGTGGAGATTGCCTTCAGATGAAAGTCGTGCGGCCCCATACCGTACCCGGCGAACTGGGTCAGTCCACGAGCTTTACATCGGAGAACTCCCTCCAGTGTGCCACCCTTTTCAAGTGTTGGCTCGATTTCAGCAGGATCGTGGATAAGTACGCCATCGAAATAACCGATGTCCAGCCATTCCAACTGATCCTCGACATCCGCAACTACGCGCTCGGCGGAATAATCCGGCGTTCCCTCGCCGTATCCACCCCATTCTGCTCCAGAATGGCAACAGACCCGCCCAGTGATAATCACTTCCTCGCGGGGAATTTCCTTCATAGCTAGCGCGAGTTTGCGCATCGAATCCCCGTAGCAGCGTGCACCGTCGAAGTGATTAACACCAAGGCTGATGGCGTGTTTGATGAGGACAACCGCATCTTCGTCGGAAACGAACCCAAACTGATTGCTGAACCCTAGCGTCCCAAATGGAACAACAGGGATACTCAATTCCGTTCGTCCCAAGCGCCTGCGCGGTATGGGTAACGAAGCCATTATTTCCCTTCTTCCGCATCCCGCTCAAACAGCTGCAAAAGCATATCGTTCGGACCTTTAAAGAACGCTAGACGAATGCCGCCTGTACCCGCGTCGAAAGGTTCCTTCTCAATAGACACCCCCTTGTCCCTCAGGTCTTCGGTGCTCGCATCCACGCTGTCAACCCTGAAGGAGATATGGTGAAAACCTTCCTCTGCCTCCATTGATTTTTTCGGCATCAGTTCTAAAATCATATCACCGGCTTTCAGGAAAACATAATCTTCATCATCATCGACAGGAAATCGCTCAATAACTTCTAATCCAAGTGTTTCTGTGTAAAATTTGACAGAGCCCTCGACATCATCTGTAACAAGTGCTATCTTATGGATCTTATGGACCATCCGTGGGTTCCTTCCGTGTAGTGGTAGTAAATATTACCGGGGCTTATTTGGTTGTCGTAAGGTAGGTTTTAAGTTGGGGGAGGCAAATAGATATGGAAGGGTAGGTGCGTAATTTGGAAGGTCTGACGATTCTTAATGAGTTGGTAAAACGTCAAACGTACAACGCAAAGCCTTGATATTTTACGTTTGACGCTTTACCTGTACATCTTAGGAGGCCGCCGCCTCAATTGCTCGACGGGTATAGACTTTTGCTAAGTTCTGACGATACGCCTCACTTGCGTGGATATCCTCCAACGCAGTTATACCGTCAACCGCTCTCTCCGCAGCATCCGCGATATTTTCAGCGTTCAGTGCCGATCCTGTGAGACCGGACTCGACACCCGATGCCCTATACGGGGCATCCGAAACGCCGGTGATACCGACAGCAACACTTTGGCACGTATCTCCAGACTTTGTCAAGACCACTGCCACGCCAGTGAGTGCAAACCCTGATGCCACTTGGTGCAGCTTCAGGTATGTGCCCTTGGTGTTCGCGCCTGGAATTGACACATGAATTGCTGTTAGGATTTCATCGTCTCCAAGGTCTGTCTCATATAGTCCTTGGAAGAAATCGGTCGCTTTGACGGTCCGCTCTCCGTTGGGACCGGTGATTTGGAGATCGGCATCAAGCGCGAGAATCGTCGCGGGCCAATCGGCAGCCGGATCCGCATGGGCAAGACTTCCACCGATCGTGCCTTTGTTGCGCACTTGCACATCGCCAATTTCAGCAGCGGTTTGTGCAAGCAGCGGCACCTTCTGCTGAACCAGATCCGAGTGTTCCAATTCATGATGCGTCGTCAGTGCACCGATAACCAAGTTTCCACCAGATTCGGAGATTCCCTTCAAGCTGCCGATGCCCCCGATATCAATGATGACCGCCGGCTCCGCCAAGCGTAATTTCATCGTAGGGATCAGGCTATGTCCACCAGCGAGCACCTTTGCATCGTCTCCATGTTCCTGCAAGAGCGATAACGCTTCATCAAGTGCTGTCGGTGCAAAGTATTCAAAACTTCCCGGAATCATTCGTTATTTCCTCCTTCCTTCGATTAAGCATAATTTTCCGAAGATGTGAAACTTCGGAAAACTATCTTAACCCTTTGCATCCTGGATTGCCTGCCACACACGATTCGGTGTCAACGGCATCTCAATATCTTTTACCCCAAACGGCGATAAGGCATCCACAACGGCGTTGACCATGCACGGCGTTGAGCCGATCGTACCGGCTTCACCAACTCCTTTGACTCCCATCGGATTGACAGGTGAAGGAGTCACCGTATGGTCTGTCTCAAAGTGAGGTATCTGTGTAGCCTTAGGAACAGCATAGTCCATAAATGAGCCGGTCAGAAGTTGACCGCTTTCATCATAGACTGCACCTTCGTACAGTGCTTGTCCCAGACCTTGAGCAATGCCGCCATGTACCTGTCCCGCAACGATTAAGGGATTGATGATATTGCCAATATCGTCAACGCATACATATCGCTGAATATCAATCTCGCCGGTATCAGCGTCAACTTCGATCACTGCGATGTGGGCACCGAACGGATAAGTAAAGTTCGACGGTTCAAAGAAGTGCGTTGCTTCGAGTCCCGGCGTCGTATCCGGCGGAAGGTTTTTAGCAACGTGCGCTTCCAGTGCGATTGCTGCGAAATCAATCGCTTGATCCGGTGAACCTTCGACCGATATCTTTCCATCTTCAAAGACGAGGTCCTCGGCGTTCGCTTCCATCAAGTGGGCTGCGAACTTTGCCATCTTCTCCTTCACCTCACCTGCAGCGATAACCATCGCGGTGCCGCCGACAGCAGTGGCTCGACTACCAAAGGTACCGATACCGTAGGGCTGCCGTCCGGTGTCACCATGAATGACTACGACATCGTCAATGTCGATCCCGAACTCATCAGCGATCATCTGTGCGAAGGTGGTCTCTTGTCCCTGACCGTGTGGCGAAACACCAGTCAACACTGTAATCTTGCCGGTCGGTTCGACCCGGACAGTGCTACTCTCCCATCCTCCGGCAGGCATCGCTATGGACGGTCCCATCCCGCAAATCTCTGCATAGGTGGAGATACCAATTCCCATGTATCTACCCTGCTCACGGAGTTGCGCCTGCTGCGCTCGTAGGCCGTCATAGTCCACAATTTCCAAGGCTTTGTTAAAGCTTTCTTGGTAATTGCCGCTGTCGTAAATGATGCCAGTTGGGATCTCAAGCGGAAATTCAGTCGGTTGTGGGAAATTTTTGAACCGAATGTCTTTCGCGTCCATCCCCACCGCTGCAGCTGCCAAATCAACCATGCGCTCAATAATAAAGGTCGCTTCGGGACGACCTGCGCCACGATAGGCATCCGTCGCCATCTTGTTCGTTAATACGCCAACCAGTTCGATCTGGACATTCGGAATCTTATAACAGCCGACAATCATGAGGTTTGTCAACGTGGGGATGAGCGGGGTGAGCAACTGATAAGACGCGCCAAGGTCGGCAAGGATTTTCGCACGGATCCCTGTGATTGTACCATCGTTGTTCACCGCAACATCAACGTAGTTGACTTGGTCTCTGCCGTGGATTGTCGTCGTGAAGTTCTCAGTCCGTTTCTCCGTCCATTTCACCGGTTTGCGTAATTGTATCGCAAGGTAAGAGACAACGACCTCTTCGGGGTAAACATTCAGTTTACTTCCAAAACCGCCGCCAACCTCCGGCGCGATAACACGAACTTTCTGTTCCGGGACATCAACGATCAGCGATAACTGAGTTTTGAGGATATGTGGAACCTGTGTTGATGACCAAACAGTTAGGGTGCCTTCGCCCGGCAGGTACTCTGCTAACACGCCGCGCGTTTCCATCGCGTTCGGGACCAGACGTTGATTTACAAAGCGTTGGGATACCACATGATCTGCTTCCGCAAGCGCCGCGTCAGCATCCCCAGCCTCCAACGGCATCGTGAAACCGATGTTGTCGCCAAAGTCATCGTAAATCAACGGTGAATCTGCCTCTACCGCTTTATCGAGATCAGTGACGGCAGGTAGCTCCTCGTAATCAACTTCGATGAGGTCCAGTGCATCCCGAGCGATATACGCGTCCGTCGCTACAACTGCTGCGACAGGTTCTCCAACGAACCGCACACGACCAACCGCCAATGCCGGATGTTCCGGAACCTTAAGGTCTGGGATCTCTGCGCCACAAGGGATGCCCCCAACGGCATCTTCAAGATCCTCGCCGGTAATCACAGTAACGACGCCATCCAGATCTTTTGCTGCTGATGTGTCAATGCTGTTGATTGCTGCGTGTGCATAGTCGCTCCGCAGGAATGCACAGTGAAGCGTGCCCACCAGCTTAATATCGTCAACGTAATGGGATAACCCTTGGACTAAGCGAGGATCTTCACGTCGCTTAATCGGGGCACCTATCATGCGAGTTGGTGCCGCTATTGTTGCCATAGTATCATTCCTCCTATTTGTGCGCGTGTGTCTTGTTATCCCTGCATCTTCTCCGCAGCGTACTGAACCGCCTCAACGATATGCTGATAACCGGTACACCGACAGAGATTTCCTTCCAGCCCGTGCCGAATTTCCTCTTCCGATGGATTGGAATTCCGTGCTAATAACTGATGGGCTGCCATGATCATCCCAGGCGTGCAGAAACCGCACTGCAAACCGTGACGTTCCCAGAAACCCTCTTGGATCGGGTGGAGATCTCCATTTTGCGCCAAGCCTTCGATGGTTGTAATCTCCGCACCATCCGCTTGGACTGCCAGCATTGTACACGATTTGACCGCTTGTCCGTTGACCGACACCGTACAAGCACCACACAGGCTTGTTTCACAACCAACGTGTGAACCAGTCAAACCAACGACTTCTCGGATGTAGTGAACTAAAAGCATCCGCGGCTCAACTTCGTGTGTGTGTGCCTCTCCATTAATTGTTGTATGAATGACTTTCTTTGCCAAGGGTATTGCCTCCTTTTGGGCATCTCGCTCCTTCATGGAGCGGACGAAAATCTGACTTCCCGCTTTGAATTGAATCGCATTATATCAGAATCGGTTTTTTACTGCAACCAAAAAACTGATTTCACTTTTCGGCGTTAGGGTCTTAAATTATACCCTGTATTTGGCACTTAGAAAAATCGGACGTTAACACCTTCCAACTCTTTCTGCATGAACGCGCGACAGTCATCAATCGACTTGAGCGAGGGAGGATCATTTGTTTCAATATCAAACATCAGATCTGCCGGGCCAAAGTCGATGTAAGTAATACCGGGTTTGACCAGAGTGCGTATATTCAAGACTGATTTAAGGGACTCCACCTTGAACCCAAGTATCGCGTTTTCGTTCCACCATTTGGCATATTCTAGACGATCTTTTCTCGACTCAATGCCATACCCGACCCAACCGCCCCAACTTCGTCTTCCCACTGGCGGGAAGTAGAATGAATTAATGGCTTCGTCAACAATCTGTTCAGTCTCAACTTCAGGCACTTTGATCGCCAAAACACCGAGATCACAGTAATTTCCCAGGCGGTAAGCATGTCGAGTATGTTTAATGTGCAATAGAACAGGCCCCCCTTTTTCTTCGGCGGCCTTACTAATACGAGCAATATCCCATTCCGTATAAGGACCATGCTGGGAATCAATATAGATAACATTGCAACCTGTATCTGAGATCGTTTGATAGACTTGCACTATAGTTGAAGCCATCGAAATCCTTGATTGGATGATTTTTTCTCCAGCTAAGTATTTTTCTTTCAAAGTCTTGGGCATATCGAAATTCCTTTAGATTGGGCTGATAGATGGTGCTTCTAAAATATCCATAATCGGGTAATTCTGTGAAACGTAGACCTTCTATTTCAGCTATTGGACTATGTTTTGCCCAAGCAAGATTTGGTGGCGAAGGAGAGCAGTCTTAAAGGATTATTGAAAAACAAAATCGGCTCTGAGTGACTTGCTCAGTATCCCACAACTTGCGATTGAGGTCAAGTGGAAAAAAACAGATGCGAGATAGGAATTAACTTTTCTTCTGTTTGCAAAAAAATAACATAATGATAAAATAAATGCGGTTTTTTTGCACGGATCGTTTCAGTGGATTGGGATTATTATAGCGAAACCTATGAATAGAAAAAGGGGTTGATATGGAAGAACTGGAATTACTTATCAGTCGTGCACAAGCCGGGGATTTGGACGCCTACGGTAGCATCGTGCGACAATTCCAAGATATGGCAGTGGGCTACGCTTACTCTATCCTCGGAGATTTCCATCTAGCTGAAGATGCCGTGCAAGAAGCGTTTATTGAGGCGTTTCCGATTCTTTCAAAGGTCTACGGGCCCGCAGCGTTTCCGGGTTGGTTCCGCAGGATTATTTTCAAACACTGCAATCGCCTGACGCGTGGGAAGCGCGATGAATTCATGCCGTTGGAAGCAATGATCGCCATGCCTTCGGAGGCGAAAGATCCGGTAGTCGAAATCGAGGAAAAGGAGACAAAGTTGCTTGTATTAGCGGCAGTTGCTGCACTGCCCGAAGGGCAACGTCAGGTTACAACGCTCTTCTATATCAGCGGTTTTTCACAGAAACAGATTGCGAACTTCCTAGAAGTACCAGTGACAACGGTTGATAACCGTCTCCGTGCCTCAAGGAAGCGGCTAAAAATGACTTTACAGTCTGAAAGGATGATTGCTATTTTGAAAGACACACTTCATGAAAATGCCCCCTCACGCGACGATTCGTTTGTCAATGCAATCGGCATCTGTAATGCCGCACAAGCAGGGGATCTGCAACGGGTTCAGGACATTCTCGCGATCAAGCCAGAGTTAGCAACCCAAGATATCGCTTCAAATAATGAACACCAACCCATCAATCTTGCAGCGGAGGAAGGTCATGCCGAAATCGTGCGCGTGTTACTAGAAGCGGGTGCTGACCCGCTCAAAGGGATATACCCTCACCGCGAGGCTACTACTGCGCTAGCAATGGCGAATGACCGCGGACACACAGCCGTTGTTGAGGTAATTGAGGCATGGTTAAATGTACAACGGGGCACGACACCAAGGGGTGAAACTTTCACTCGCGCAGCGGCGGATGGCGATATTAAAAAAGTCCGTTCATTGCTGGACGAGGACGCACAATTTATTGATGCGACTGATAGGAGTGGAAAAACTGCGCTCTTCAAGGCGATTGATCGGGGCGATCTACCGCTTGTGATGGAACTGTTAGACCGAGGTGCCGATGTTGACCATCGAGCCGCAGACGGGAGTCGACCGATCCACCACTGTCTGGGACACAGTTGGAAGGCGCGGGACGAGATGTACAGAACCTATACGCTCCTCGCGGGTGCCTTGCTCGCACGGGGTGCAGAATATGACCTCTGGGTTGCTTGTGGGGTTGGTGATGTCGAAGGTGCACAGCATCTCATCGACGCTTGCGAGGATAAGACCCAACTCTTCAAAAGCAAAGAGCCATTTTGGGGTGACTATGAGAACCCATTGGTCGTCGCCTGTTTCCGCGGGAATAGGGAAATTGTCCGATTGTTGATTGAGGCTGGGGCAGACCCGGACTCGCCCTTTGAAATTGATGTCGCAGGTGAGCAGGTGAAACAGTGGGGACATCCGCTCTGGCTGGCAGCAAATCGTGGACATTATGATACGGTAAAATTGCTCCTAGAGTGCGGTGCAAATCCGAACACAGCGGTCTACGCTTCAGGTAACGCCGTATGCTGGGCGTATCAATATGGACACAAGCGTATCGCAGACCTCATGTTTCAGCACGGTGCTGTCGCTGACCTGTTGAGCTACTGTCTTACAAACAATTTCCCTGCTATTGCCGAGATTCTTCATCGAGACGCTTCGGAACGCAGAGACTTACTATGGAGCGCGATTCTGGCGGGCAATATTGATGTGGTCGAGATGGGACTGCGCGATAATCCACAGCTTGATGATGCCAAGTGGTTTGATCTGTTGGAACAATCCGTACGCGGTTGGCGACTGGGCGATTTGAAAATCAACAACGAAGGATTTTACAGGCTTAACTACATCACAATTTTAGATATGCTACTTGAACACGGGATAGATCCGAACCTCAGAAATCCGCGAGATGAACGGTTCAACTTCACAATCCTCCATCACTTGGCTGGTAAGAGTTGCAATTCCAGAACATACGGGCATACAGCGGAAGAGGTGGTTGAATTTGCTCGTATGCTGCTCAATCACGGTGCCGATATCAACGCAATCGAGGACAAACTAAAATCTACCCCACTCGGCTGGGCTGCCCGATTTGGACAGAAAAAGTTGGCTGAGTTTCTCCTTGATCAGGGCGCAGACCCTAATTTAGCGGATGCTCCGTGGGCAACGCCACTCGCTTGGGCAAAAAAGAAAGGGCATATAGAAATCGCCGAAACCCTCCGTGAACACGGTGCTACAGCGTAGTACCTTTCAACATTGAAATATGAAATACAAAAGCCGGCCTATCATGGGGCGGCTTTTTTGTTGACCATAAACTTCCTGGTAACACACGTTCCCTCCATTTGCCTCATTCGGTCAGTGCAAACCAAAAGCGAAAAAATCATCTCTCAATGCAAAAAAATGCTAAAATAAATCTCGGAACGGTGTCTTAATAAAGTGTAAGGGAGGAACAACGAGCCATGGCTAACGACGACACGCTCATCCATCGCGCCCAAGCCGGGGATGAAGGTGCTTTTGCTGTCCTGATGCGAGAGCACTATCCCTTCGTTTATGCGATTGTGATTAGGATCGTGAAAAATTCCCATGATGCTGAAGAGGTAGTACAAGACGCCTTCCTCAACGCCTATCGAGGATTGACGCAACTTAAGGAGACAACCAAATTCAAAAGTTGGTTGGGGGAGATTGCACAAAATTGTGGGCGAAACTGGCTCCGAAAACAGAGGGGCGATACCGTATCCATCGACGAAGTAGGCGAACAGATGCTTCAAACGGAAGATTCGTCTGGTGAGCGACTGATATGGCAGGAGCAGAGGGAGTTGATTCGCCGGACAATGGAGACGCTTCCACAAAAGGACAGAGAAATCGCCCAAGCCTTCTATTTGGAAGGCGCAAGCTACGATGAACTGACAAACGCGCACGGGCTGTCATACAACGCCATTGCGTTTCGACTGTCACGTGCCAAACGGCAACTGACCAAACGGTTGCAATACCTTCTCACTGGTATCTTTGTTTCTCCTGCAACGACGCTAAAGAAACTTTACTCAGGAGGTCTAACTGTCATGAAAATTGGAACAGTTCCTAAAGTAACGGCTGGGGTGGCAACGCTGATTGCGCTGATTTTCATCGGTTTCATCGGCGTCCGCCAGATGACTGCACCCACAGTAGAGGAGCGGGTGTATTTATCGCCATGGGAGGATGGCACTGAACGTCCACGAAAGAACTCCGAAGATCTGGCTTTACAAACCGATCCTGCTCAGGGCGCGGAGAACGGTGACAGTCGGGCAGAGATTACCACAGAAGGGTTGGAACTGGTTGACGATTTCTCCGGTCAATTTGAAGAAACAAATACAACGCAATTCACGGCAGAGGCAGAATTTGAGTCAGAGATGGATCAAAGCTTCTTTGCCGACATATCTACCTTGTTAGATGACGAGGGTCGATCTGCCGAAGATGTGATGAACGCTTATCTGGAGGCGTATAGGAGTGTAGACACTGACACAATGCGTTCGGTACTAACAGGATCTGCCAAGGAAGGGTTTGAAAATGGAATGATGCAGGTCTGGAATGGGAATGGGGAGTTATCACAAGATCTTATAGATTTTGTTGATGGTCTGGTGCCAAGAGAAGATGTGGAGGTGGCGGATGAGATTCTTCGGCAGGTGAAGGAGTCGATGCTACCAAATCTTAAACGGAGGAATGCTCAAGCAGAGATTGCGAGCAGTGAGCATGTTGGTGATGAATTCCATTTCCGAATAAGAATACCGGTGCCGAAGGGGCGAGAGATACCGGGGGTGGAAATGCCGAAACTGCCGGACTCAGTGACCCCAATTCGTAAGATGCGAAAAGAAAATGGGAGGTGGCGGATTTATTATTCGCAATAGTAATTCAACCAACTTTTGTCCCTATTCCGCAAGATTTCATGAGGCGAATGGTTCAATCCATTCGCCTTTTTTTATTTTTCGAGCACGAAAAATTTGTTATCCTAAAAATCCTGTGAAAATCCGGATTCAGACAGTTAAATCCCCTAAAAAGTGCTAAAAAAATTTGCAGAGCGGCGTTAATAGTAAGATGCAAGGGAGGAACAACAAGCCATGGCTGACGACAACACACTCATTTACCGCGCCCAATCTGGGGACGAAGGTGCATTCGTTGACCTAATACGGGTATATTACCCTTTCGTTTACGCGATTGTGATCCGGGTTGTAAACAATCCACCTGACGCCGAGGAAGTTGTGCAAGACACCTTTCTCAACGCCTATCGCGGCTTGGCGCAGTATCAGGAAATGGCAAAGTTCAAAAATTGGTTGGGGGAGATTGCGCGAAATCGCGCACGAAGTTGGCTGAGAAAACAGCGAATTGATACCGTTCCCATTGATGAAGTGAGCGAACACAGCTTTGGGACGCAAGACTTGCCAGATGAGCAGTTGATACGCCGTGAACAGAGGGAACTGATTCGCCGCGCAATGGAGACGCTCTCGGAAAAAGATAGGGAGATTGCCCGCGCTTATTACCTTGAGGGGGCAAGCTACGATGAACTGACCAGCACGCACGGGCTGTCATACAACGCCATTGCGTTTCGACTGTCGCGTGCGAAGCGGCAACTCGCCAAACGGTTGCAATATCTTCTCACTGGTATCTTCGTTTCTCCCGCAACTACGCTGAAAAAAATCTGGTCGGGAGGTCTAAACGCCATGAAAGTCGGAACTGTTCCTAAAGTAACAGCTGGTGCAGCGGCATTAGTCGTGCTGATTTTCATCGGTTTCATCGGTGTACGCCAGATGACTGCGCCTACAGTCGCAGAGCGTGTATATTTATCACCGTGGGAAGATGGTACTGAGCGCCCACAAAACAACGCTGAAGGCTTGGTTTCCCAAACTGATTCGGTTCAAGATGCAGCAAACCGGGAGAGTCAGTCACAAATTTCTTCGGAAGGACTGGGACCAATTGATGATTTTTCCAATCAAGACGAAGAAACGGAGGTGGCACAATTGGTAACAGAGGCAGAATTTGAGATAACGCCGGATCAAGACCTCCTTGCGGAGATCTCTGCGTTGCTGGACGATGAGGGGCGGTCCGCTGAAGATGTGATGAATGCCTACGTGGGCGCGTTAAGGACACTTGACGTTGAAGGAATAACCTCTTTAATGACAGGGGTTGCAAAGGAAGAATTTGAGAGTGTAATGCTGCCTCTCTTAAAAGGGGAATTCCCAAGAGAGATGGCGAATATGTATAATAGCGTGGTGCGTGATATATTGCCACCAGAGAAGGCGGACGAAGTGATAGACGCAATGCTTCAGCTGGCGAAGGAGATGATGCAGCCGATGCTCAAGCAGATGTTTGGTCAGGTGGAAATTGCGAGCAGCGAACACGTCGGTAATGAATTCCACTTTAAAATAACGGTACCGTCGCCAGAAATGCCGGGAGCGGCCGGAATTGAAATGCCGATGATGCCGGACTCACTTCATAAGATTCGGAAAGAAAACGGGGTCTGGCGGATTTATTATCAAAAATAGTTACTCGACGAACTTGCAGCGTTATTCCGCAAGATTTCGTTAGACAAATTATTCTATCCATATTCTCACTTACACAAAATAGGAGACAATCATGAAATTCAGACAAATCGCTGCATTCTGCTGTTGCATTTTGGTCCTCTCTGGCTGTGCTTCAACAACCTCTTACGACTTTTTTGTGACTAGGTATTCTCTTGACATAGAGGAGTTTGACCGTGGCTATAAAGCAGGTATCGCCTTCGCAAAAACAGAGGGACCCCTTAACTCCTCGCCGAAAGATGTACCATCTGCGATGCAAAAGATACTTGAAACCGAATCGGATTCTTATCGGAAGGGTTTTCTGGCAGGCTTCCGCGATCGAAAAGTTAGAAATCAGAAGGTGTACGGTACTGTGTTCTGGGGATCATATACGGTCTTTATGACCGGTCTTATTGTAGTCGGTATCCTAAGCGAAGAGGAATAGTGTTTCGAATGTACGAAAGCTCCTGCTCCGTACCTGCCGCTTCCGGCTTTGGATCGGGACTTCCTAGCCTTTTACGTAATTACGCATTACGTTTCACGTTTCACGCTTTCTGCATCTTGCGCTCTACTTTTAACATAAGCCACATATTTCTATTGCCTGCTATTCCACATCGTGATAACATCTATAGTGTTTCAGTTTCATCTGGACGTATTGGAAATCGTACAGTGTAAATCGTCTCATCAAGAACTCCAAAGGGAGGTCTGTTATGTACACGAGTGTCCAATATCCCGATACTATAGAACCTCAGGTGCAATTTGTAGAGGAAACCGCGCCTGAAGACATTGTGGAAAAGACGATAGAAAAACTCCACGCTGGGGTTTCGATTAAGGCAATGTGTACCGCCTCTGCGCTGGCGGTCGTCCGTTCATCCGAGATGCCCTTCTTTGTTAATGGGCAGTGGGGGCATCACGGTGGACACATGCACCCCGTCTCTGGAATACATGCGGTGAAAGAGATCGCCTCAAGGTTATCGGGAGATGATCGCTTTTTGCCCGTGGTGCAGAACGTAGCGTTAGCCAACAAGCACATCCATCATCCCTCGATGGGTCCCTATGTGTTACCATCATTTGAACCGCTTGATGCCGGTGGGGTTGAGGAAACCAAACAGGCGTTCTTTGATGCGGTCCGGCGTGGTTCCGTCAATGATGCCGATCATTACTTTCTATGGCTCGTCGAGAATCTACCGCATGAAGAAGCGCTAGATGCGCTGCTGACGGTTGCCACCCTGAAGAATCTGATGGATGACCATAAGTTCATCTATCCTGTTTATACTTGGCGGTTACTCGAATGGCTCGATTGGGAACACCTTCAAGTACTCACCCGTGGTCCCGTCCGCTATATCTCGCAACCGCCTTCAGCGAAGCCGGTCCAAGAAATTACCGAATTGATTGAGAAGTATCAGCTACTCTCAACCCCCCTCCGACAAACGACTGGAGACGATGAAACTGACGCTATCATTCAGTTGCGTGCAGGGTTGAATAACTGTGCCTTTGCTGATATTCCCGAAACGACTGCCCGGGCGCTTGCGGCTGGACTTTCCTTAGAGGGAGCCGGTGAGGCACTTTCACTCGCCGCTTCAGATCTTTTCTTGCGTTTAGATACCAGCAATCCGATGGATGTCCACATGCACACCGGCGTCAATGCGAGACGGCATGTTCTGCGGGTCAACGGCATCTGTAAAGAGAACAAGATATTAGCCCTCCTGCTGTGGAATTCGGGTCCTGAGGTCAGAAATGCACAAGGCCGTATTGACGACGGACCTTATCCTGCTCCCGATGCTGTGAATGCGGTTTCCCAACAGGATCAGAGTCAACTATTATCTGCCATTGAGGAGGCCATCGCTGCCAATGACGTTGACGGCGCAGCAGCGCTAACGGCAAAGTACGGAGAGTTGGAACATGATTCGCAAGCATTAATCACCCGCCTCACCGAAATCGTCTGCCGGGATAACGCAACAGAGATGCACGCGCTGAAGCACCATCAGGCAACGGTTGAAGAATTTCAAACCACCCGCTTTCCATTCCGTTTCCACCATTTGGTTGCCGCAGCAAAAGCCGCAGCCATCTCGTATGGGACAGCCCAAGAGGTATATGAGAGGGCAAAACAGTTTTTGAATAACTGATACCGTTTACAGATCTAATGCTTTCTGCGTATTGCTTTTAATCGCCAAAACCAGTGGCGATGTGAGGATCGAGGGGGAAAAGAAAAACAGTGGCTGGGTTCACCTTTTTTCTACTGACTTGCCTGATGGCACTAACATGGGATTTTAGATGAGACAGCTCCCCCTTCTCTTCCTCTCGCTTCTCATACTGAGTAGCACGGCGAACGCGCAACTCCAGAGTGGTCGTGTCCCTTTCGATTATCCCAATGAACCTTTCGTCGAGTTTCGATTTGACCTAGACCGCAGTATGATTGCGTCGGTTATCGAAGACACGGACCCTCATATCGTCTCGCTGTTCAACGCAGTGGTACACCTATATCTCCGTAACTACAAGGCTCGTCACTTTGATAAGATACTTCGCCACCACGGAACGCACCTGAAAGCACGGGGATGGAGCGCGTTTGAGAAAAGCGCGGGCTTTCACCTATACACCCTCACGCAAAATGGGCTCGTTATTGGCATCTTTGTGGCAGTCAAAAGCGGAGAGGAAATGTATCTGATAAATCTGGATGGTCAGTTCGTGCCGAAGCAGGTCAGCGAACTCTTAGGTAATCTCAGTGCGCTCGGTATTGAGATACCCGAACTGCACACCTTCGGTGCACGCGCCAATGCTGTCTCATCTTCAACTGTACTTCGAATGCCTGAAGGGGACCCCATTCATGGGGTGAGCATTCAAGCGAATCAGGAAGGTGCCGAACCACAAATCAGAGCGATGTTTGAAGAGGGACCAAATGAGCTCATCGCAGCTATGGCGACCTTGGACGGCAAACTCCCGGATACACAGATACTAACAGTTCGGATTGATACAGAAGGCAGCAAGCGTATCGCAACAATTATCGTTGCCGAGCGACCAGATATGGAGGATCCGCCAACCTCGCCAATGGCAGCCGCTGATCAAATCACGCGGGCGCAAGCCACTCCAACACGGTTTCGGACTACAGGGGGTAAACCAATACACGAAGTCCGAATTCGAGGCAATCGAAAAGTCACCGAGACGGAGATCCGAACTGCCCTTAACGACGCACCGGGGGACATTGAAAAAGCAATTGAGACCTTGAAGACGACCCTGCCCTATTTTAGGCGAGTTACCCTACAGGTTGAGGGGGACAGCACGAAACGCGTTGCAACGGTTGTCGTTATGGAAAAAACGCTTTCTTCCGACCACTATTTCCACGCAACTCCACTCATTAAGTTTAATCGTGTCACCGGACTGTTGCCTGCTGCTCGCCTTGAAGTGGGAAAACGGAGGAAGATGGGACCCCTCTGGATGTTGTATATCCCTAGTTCGATTAGAGAGCGTTTGACAAAACTGTCTGGAGATATCGGCTACGGATTTGGATATCAAGATTTCAATTATCGGCTGGGCGGGGATATGATCTGGGGTGAACCAGACATCTCGACTCTGGGAATCTCCGCTCACATTTATCGTGCTACCGATGTCATCGCGCCGGATTTCTTACTATACCCTGATGGTTTTATAACCACTTGGGTTAACCTTTGGGGTGCCTCTGAATTGCATAACTACTAGGGTCTTATGCTAGTTGCTAAGGAGTTGGAAAAGCCAACTCTTTAATCTGTAAACACGCCTCTTTTTTGAATAGTTGATTCAGATAAATACATAGCGTATGAGCGGTGAGTTTGGCGTATAGCCGCGTGCATACCCCCC
>JAJDUM010000106.1 GCA_022826645.1 Candidatus Poribacteria bacterium | reverse complement strand
TGGGGTGAAGGTGAATTGAATCTCAAAGAATAGATTGGAATCAAACGATAACACAAATACATAATAAGTGCAAAAATTATTGGACAGTGTAGTATTATATTAGAATATAGTATTGCCATACCCGGCAATCTATAACACAATCAGTGATTCACAGGGATGAAAGGAGTTATCTGATGAAACGTCAGATTGCCAATCCAAGTAGGTTCTTTAACATTTTAGCTGCATTTATGTTGCTTGCGGTTCAAAGTGTTTATGGTCAAACGGTTTCAATAGATCCGGCTACGATAGAATCCCCAGCGGCCGGAGAGCAGGTGACGCTTAATATCAACATCACGGGCGGGATGAATGTCGCTGGTTATCAAGTAACCGTGACATTCGATCCAACTGCGCTCTCAGATGCTACTATTACAAACGGAGATTACCTCCCTGCCGGTGCGTTTGTCGCTCCCGTGCCTGCCACTGATGCGAGTGTAGGGATCGGTGCAACTGCCATCGGTGCTACGGCAGATGGGGATGGCACACTTGCCACAGTCACCTTTACAGTGGTTGAAGCCAAAAACTCCGAAATTGGGCTGGAAGCCGTTGTTTCTGACCCAACGGCAACGCCAATAGCTGTGACAGTCGAAGGCGGTACGGTTACTGGACCTGCGACTGAAACACCCGCAGAACCAGAAACACCTACAGAGCCAGAGACACCCGCAGAGCCAGAGACACCCGCAGAGCCAGAAACGCCAGCAGAGCCAGAGACACCTGAAATGCCCGAAATGCCAGCGGCTACGGAATTTAAGGTAACGCTGACAAACCTCACCGTAGGTGTTCCAACCCAAGGTGGCCAGATCTTTTCGCCGCCGATCTTTGTGACCCATGGTTATGGATTTTCGATCGGTGCGTCAGGTGAGGCAGCTTCCGCGGAACTCACCGCATTGGCAGAAACTGGCAATCATGCACCGCTCGCCGCATTGGCTGGCGGATCAGATGCGGTAAGCAGTGTCGTTGCCGCTCCGCCGCCTCCTGAAGGAGTAATCCTCCCCGGCGCGTCCGCCATGGCGACGGTCAGTACCACTTCTGATGCTGGCTATCTCTCATTGGCAACGATGCTCGTGCAAACTAACGACGGCATTGTTTTGGGTAACAGTTTACCCCTCTTTGACGAAGATGGTAATCCGCGCTCGTTCACAATGGATCTAATATCCTATGACGCGGGGACGGAAGATAACAACGAGTTGGCGACGCATGTTCC
Source organism: Candidatus Poribacteria bacterium (assembly GCA_022826645.1). GTDB lineage: Bacteria > Poribacteria > WGA-4E > WGA-4E > PCPOR2b > PCPOR2b. The sequence goes on along the minus strand of JAJDUM010000106.1, from coordinate 24,363 downwards.
GGGACCACCATTTAATGGTATGGAACGTGCACCCACTGTGGGAGGCGTCATTATGGCGCACCTCGGTATCGCTGGCACCGCTGATGTGGGAGCCGCGTTCGGTTGGACAGAGCCTACCGCAAGTGTGGCTGTTGAAGCGATAGTTGAAATGCCTGAACCCCCCGTGGAGCCTGAACCCCCTGTGGAACCTGAACCTCCCGTGGAACCCGGCCCAACTGTGGAGCCTACGCATATGTTCGAGATGGAGTTGGCAGCCGGTCTGAACATGATCTCCTTACCACTGATGCCCGCACAACCCCACACCGCAAGTTCGTTCGCTGAGATGGTTGGTGCAACCGTCGTGATTCGGCTTGACACCGCGAAACAGGAGTTCGTCGGCTTCACCGCAGACCAAGAAGGCGATGGATTTGCTATTGAAGGCGGTCAGGGGTACATCGTCAACGTCCCCGGTGGTGGTACAGTCACCTTTACCGGAGCAGCGTGGGGTAACACGATAGAAGACGCAGCCGCTGCACCAAGTATCCAACTACCAAGTACAGGGTGGGCATTTGTCGTCAGTGGCGACCTGCTGGAAGCTGAGGCGGGTGTGTCCTACACAGTTGTTGCAACGAATCACCGTACCGGTGAAATTGCCACACGCCAACTCTCCAGCGACTATAGGGAGTTTAATGCGGTCTGGGCAGATCTCTCACGCAAGAGCGTCATCGAAGCCGGTGATACGTTAGAGGTCACCCTAATAGACCAGTGGGACAATATCGTGTCAGGTCCGTTCACGCATAGGGTCGGTATTGAAGACCTTCGGAAAGCATATCTGAGCCTGCCGTTGACAGTTGGTGATGTGCATCCTGCGGCGACGATATTGGGACAGAACTTCCCGAATCCATTCAATCCTGAGACCTGGATACCGTACCAGCTTGAGGAGTCGTCAGATGTTGCGCTCCAGATTTACGACATGTCGGGTAGTATCGTGCGTACAATAGATCTCGGTTTCAAGGCGCGCGGTTTCTATATGACGCGTTCCACAGCGGCGTATTGGGATGGTCGTAACAACATGGGTGAACAGGTTGCTTCGGGGGTCTACTTCTACAGTTTGCAGACCGCTGACTTCTCAGCTACACGGAAGATGCTGATCTTGAAGTAGATTATTTGATCCATCTGGTGTGCAAGTAATGCTGTGCAAAGCTCAGTACGGCCTGCACGTCATAAAACTAATTTTTTTCAAACGATGGGAGCATCGGGCTATCAGATAAGATTTTAAGCCCATGCTCCCATTTTTTTTCTGGCGTAGTTTTCGCATTGAATCGGGGATCTCGTCATGGATACGCGGACGACCACCATACCTATTATCTTCGTTTTCTGTACAATCCTATTATATGCTCCTTCGGTGCATACCAAAGAGGGAGTGCGACAACAGATTCAACGGAGAGCAGGGACCGCATTGCAGCGAATCAAATCCGAGTCACAAACCCCTGTCCGTGTACGATGGCATCAGAACCGTGGAACAGTCCGCAGTCTTTACAATTTGACGCTACCTGCCCCGATAGGAACGCTGGAAACATCGGCACGTCAATGTCTTAACGACTATTGTGACCTTTTTGCGATGACTGATCCGAACATTGAGCTGCGCCTCACGGATCTTCAAAGTAGCTTAACGGGAAAACATGTTCGACTCCATCAATACTATAAGGGTATCGAAGTCTATGGTGCGGCGATCTCCATCCATACCAACCATTCCGGACAGATACGAGTCATCCACAATAACTATTATCCAAAGATCAACATCAGCACAGCCGCATCGTTTTCCCCGGATCAGGCGATCAGCATCGCTGCTGCCGATGCCCGTGCATTCGATTTGCGCAAGTCACCGGGTGCCAACTTGGTAATTTTTCCGGGTCGTGGTGTGGGACAAATAGGGGACTATACCGATGCGTATCGCCTCGCTTATCGCGCAATCGTACATTCCCATCAACCCCTTGCAAGTTGGGAATATATTATTGATGCCAACACCGGTGCGCCGTTGCACCGACGAAGTCTACTCAGATTTGCTGATGGACAGGGGCGCGTCTTTAACCCGAATCCTGTTGTTGCCCTTAAAGATTTCACACTTATGGATCAGGGCGATTCTGCTGATGCCATACCAGATGAAGCGTACACGGATGTGGTCCTGCCTGATTTAGATGGGAGTGGCTTTCTTGATGGTCCCTACGTGAGTACAACGCTGACCGAAAATCGTGCCAACGAGCCGACACTGATGTTCAACTACCTCCGAGATGATCCCCGATTTGAAGAGGTGATGGTCTATTATCACGTTGATGCCGTTGGGCGTTATCTGAAAGGGCTTGGCTTCGATTTCGTGGACAATTGGCAAGTGCCGGTGAATGTACATGTCGGTATGACGAGGGCTGGTTTCTATGATAATAGTGACGGCTCGATTGGTTTCGGAGATGCCGGTGTCGATGTCGCCGAAGATGCCGAAGTGATCGTCCACGAATATGGTCATGCGATCCTTGATCGACAGGTCCCTAACATTAACAAGGGCGAAGGTGGCGCGATACACGAAGGGTTTAGTGATTTTATCGCAGCCAGTTTTTTCAGTGCTGTCAGCGACGGTTTTAGTGACTCAATCGTTTTTGAATGGGCAGGTTCGGATGACCCTGAGGTGTCCACTCGTCCCGTAAATGGTAACAAGCGTTATCCCGAAGACATTGTGGGTCAGCCCCACGCCGATGGACAGATTTGGTCGGCAGCACTATGGGAGATTTTTGAAGCGATTGGACGCGATGCGTCGATCCGTTTGGTTGTCGAGAGCCATTTCTTCCTCTCGCCCGACGTGGAGTTCGTCGATGCCGCATCAGCAATTCTTATGGCGGATCAGGAACTGAATGGTGGCGTAAATTTCGACTTTATCTTGGGGATTATGGAGGACCGTGGGTTCTTTACGCGCCCCAAATTGGCATCGGACGCCTTTGAGGAGAACGATACAGCGGAGACCGCAGCCGCAATCGAACTCCCATTTCTCAACGGGGAACTGTCGGTCCATACAGCAGACAACGATGATTACTATAAATTCCGTTTGGATGAGACGATCCAGGTCGGGTTGGGAATTGATTTTCAACCGATTTACGGCGAGTTGATGCTAACATTGACGGGACCAAATGGTGTCGCACTGGTTACGTTTGAGACGAGGGAGGTCGCCTCACTTGAATTAGTGCCGGGCGACTATCTCGTTGCGATTTCTGGTATCAACGGAGCGACCAACGATTATAAACTCGCGCTCATCATTGACAACCATGGTGACACTGCTGACACAGCGACAGCCGTGGCGGTCGGCGATACGATAGAGAGTTTCATCGACTTCAGCGGAGATACGGATTTCTTCGCATTTGAAGGTGAGAAGGGGCAGCGCGTTGAAATCACTGTTACGACGAAGAACTCTGACGTCGACTCCCTACTTGTTGTCTATGCGCCAGATGGCGAACTCCTTGCTAAAAGTGATGATGTCTTGCCGACCATCGGGCCTGAGCCGACTCCTGAATTAAATCCGCGCGGTATTGATTCCCGTGTGAGTGAAAAGCTGCCAACCGATGGAATATATCTGCTCGCTGTCAGCAACATTGCGCTTCCCAACCTCAATGCCCCCTTCGGTGGATTGAACTACTCCTACACGCTGACAATCGGTGGGAAGACCGATGACCATGCAGCCTGCGGTAGCGGCGATGAAACGCCATTGACCTTCGACGAACCGATAGCAGGGATCATTACCCTTAGCGGTGATCCTGCATCTCCCGATCCGCATGACTCGGACGGTTTCCGCTTTCAAGCATCGGAGGACACTGTCATTGCCCTGCACGTCGAGATAGAAAGGCCTGAACGCGAGGTCGTGTTCTGGGTAACTCAGCTTAGTCTCTTAGACGCGGCTGGAGAGACGTTGTTGTCCACTCGGGGCAATCCTAATGGCTTAGAGGTGCGGATTGATGGATTTCTCATCCCCGCCGATGGCGAGTACTGTGTTGATGTTGCCGGTTTCATAGGTGGGGCGGTTGGTTCCACCTATTCCTATACGCTGACGTTGTCTGAGGGCGAACTGCCCGAAGATGATCACGAAGATCTAAAAGGGAATCCGACGCCCTTAATAGTGGGGGTTCCTGTCCAGGGCGCACTCAGCTTTGCCGGAGATGCCGATGCGTTTCAGTTTACTGCTACAGCGGGGCAAGTTATCACGCTAAAAGTGGACGGGCAACCTACCACTCCATTCTTTAACGTGGCTTTATCCCTGTATAATAGCGATCTACAACTTTTAGCAGAAGTTCCGCTCTTTGTGCCAGGTACCGATCCTATGATAAAAGGATTTGAAATTCCTGTGGATGGAACTTACTATGCCGAGATTAAAAATCGTTCCGGAGGCGGTGGAGGAGATTTTCCTTACACACTGACCCTGACAATCGGAGAGGGGGATGGTGAGCGTAAATTTCCCCCTTACGATGTCAACCAAGACGGTAAAGTGGATATTTTTGACCTCGTGCTTGTCGGTCAACATTTCGGTGAAAAATACATTAACGCCACACCATCCGCCGATTTTGGACAACTCCGCTCAGCATCACCCGAAGGCGAGCTGCGCTTCCTGATGACCGCAAGCGCGACGGATACACGACAGTTGACCGTCTCAGTCCACACCACCGCGTTAGCCGATCTTTACGGTTACCATCTCTCAATCCAGTATGATCCAGCGGCACTGGAGCTCCTTTCTACCTCACCAGGTCCCGTGTTAGCAGCTGCGCTTCCCCAAAGTCACTGGTATGTTGCTCAGCAAGGACCACAGCTGGAGTTGACACAAACGCGTCAAGGAACACCTCACGGTGTGACAGCAGAAGGGGAACTGGCGACGCTTGTTTTTGATGTTAAAAGGACCGTTCTTCCGGCATCCCAACTGCCCCTCCAACTTGTTGATCTGCAATTGGCGGATTCGTTGACAAGGGCAATTCCAGTGAACGTGATCGCTGAACGTATATCAATGACCGAGCTATTCCCTGAGAGACCGATACTGCTGCAAAACTATCCAAACCCGTTCAACCCGGAAACGTGGATTCCGTACCGACTCTCTTCTGATTCAGAAGTGATGATCTCAATCTACGATGTACAAGGTGAGCGTGTCCGTCAATTAGACCTTGGCTATCGGCACGTTGGGACATACATCGCCCGCGGTAGGGCGGCTTACTGGGATGGGGAAGACAGGTATGGCGAGCCGGTTGCAAGCGGTGTATATTTCTATCAAATCCAGGCGGGGACGTTTTCTGCAAGCCGTAAAATGGTCATTCTAAAATAAGATGCTCAGACAAGAATCTTCTACCACGATTAGTAAACGTGCGGTACTGATTGGCGTCGTGCTGATTATCGCCAACAGCTACTGGATTGCCTACATTGAGATGTTGTGGCATACCGCGCATCTGACAATCGTTACACTGTCGGTTAACGTCATGTTCGCGCTCCTGGTGATCACAGGGTTGAACATCCTTGTCCGTCAGATCGCCCCGAATGCCGCACTCAGTCGGCAAGATCTGCTCGTTATCTACGGTATGCTCGCTGTGGGGAGTGCCTTTGCTGGGCATGACTGTATGCCGCGCTTAATGGGACTCATCCCCTATGCCTTCCGTTTTGCGACCCCCGAAAACGATTGGGAGGCACTCCTTTTCCGCCACCTGCCACCGTGGCTGGTTGTCTCCGACCTGAGAGCGGTCACCGACTTCTTTGAGGGCGAGGTCGATTTCTTCAGAGATGGTTACTACCGATACTGGATCACGCCTATCCTATCATGGTCAATCGTCATCTTCTCGTTGATGTTGATTTTTCTTTGTCTGACCTCTCTTATTAGGCGGCAGTGGGTGGTGCACGAAAAACTGGCGTACCCCGTGATCCAAATCCCGCTCGAAATAACGGCGGACAACGGTGCAATCTTCAGAAACCGGCTGCTCTGGCTCGGTTTCGGGATCGCCGCCGGAATCAATATACTCAACGGAATGCAATATTTCTTCCCTGCATTGCCCTCAATCCCTGTCAAGCAATACGATCTCAATATCTACTTTACACAGAAGCCGTGGAGCGCACTGGGAAGTATGCCGTTGCGGCTCCACCCCTATATGATTGGCCTCGGGTTCATTCTTCCCTTAGACCTCTCCTTCTCCTGTGCATTTTTCTACCTTTTCGGCAAGATGCAACTACTGTACGGTAGCATGATGGGGATCATGCAGCTGCCGGGGTATCCCTTCTTCGGCGAGCAAGGTACCGGTGCGCTGTTTGCCCTACTCCTGATCACAATCTGGAGCGGTAGAAGGCATTTCTCAATGGTTATCTCTCGTGTCTTTCGCCCAGACCGCGAGGACGAAGCCGGGGAAGCGCTCTCTTACCGGGCGACAGTTATTACATTGGCGCTCTGCCTCTTGATATTGATGGCTTTCTGTATCAAGGGCGGTATGTCGATCTGGGGCTGTATTATCTTCATCTCCATCTACCTGATAATCATCGTTGGCTTGACGCGGATGCGGGCGGAGTTGGGACCACCGATCCAGGCGGTCGGCTATGTCACACCCCAATACATGACAATCTCCATATTCGGTACGCGCCGGCTCCGGGCGGGGAATCTGACAATGCTCTCCCTCCTGAACTGGCTGAGCGGGGCGAGTTACGCATCGTTTCGGACGCACCCCATGCCCGATCAGATGGAAGCGTTCAAACTGGCTGAGCGGACCGGCATCCGGAACCGTACAATGCTCATCGTATTGGTCATCGCCAGTTTCGTGGGCATTGAATCTGCCCTCATCCTCTATCCCTACACAATCTACAAAGAAGGGGTTGCCGCCGGTTCAGAGCAGATCCATTCAGGTGGTGCTGAGGCGTACAATTTCCTCTCTTCTTGGTTAATCAATCCCAAGCCTACAGATTGGTTGGCGATGATAGTTCTCGGGTTCGGCTTCCTCATGAACTTGGGCATCATGTTCCTACGCGCCCGATTTGTCTGGTGTCCGCTCCACCCCGCCGGCTACGTGGTCGGCGTTGCCCCCGGCACAATGAACCTTGTCTGGTTCCCACTGCTTATCGGGATGGCCGCAAAATGGGTGCTACTCAAACATGGCGGCATCAAGGCTTATCGTCGTGGGATGCCCTTCTTTGTCGGATTAGTACTCGGCGAAGCACTGATCGGATGTTTTTGGCCCATCATGAGTCTTGTGCTACGCTCAGCAGTATATAGCTGGATCTGATGACCGGATCTCGACCGTTTTTCCGCCTCTGCCTCTCCCATTGCCTTTCTCGCCCTTATGCTCATTTCATGCTAGCCATGAGTCGCAATCGTCAATCATATAAGATCACCAAAGTTATTCGGTTCTGCTGACACTTCAATGCAACCGGATGATCGAGGGTGGTGCCCCGACGCAGAATCTTTCGTAGGGGTTGGGTTTCCCAACCCGTTGGTCACACATCAATGGCCCTTTCAGATCGCTGTAGGTCGGTTTTCCAAAATCGACATGCCTACTTGGCACGGCTCCTGTAGGGGCAACCCCAACCCCCCCGATATGTCGGGATTAAGAAACTTGTGGTTGCCCTCCGTAGGTCTTGGCACGGCTTCTGTAGGGGCAACCCTTGTGGTTGCCCTCCGTAGGTCGCCAATCCCGCAGAGATCCGTGTGGCCAGAAGGTCAAAGACCGGCAGCATAGAAAAACCGCAAAGGTTGTCATCTAGCCCCAGCGGGGCGGCATGTGTATCGTGAAGTTGATTGATCCTAATCAGATGAGGGGTGCTCATAATTCGTTTTCAACGCTGATGTACATCAGGAAAAGGATTTCCTTTCCACAGTGGGAGAGGTTTCCTAGCCTCGATTCAATGATTTCGATCATAGGGAGAAGGACCTCCCTCCCACTTTAATGGGGATTTCCTTATCCTGAAAATCCTGTAATCCTGAAAATCCTGATTCTGACAATAATTATGAGCACCCCTCAATTTGATGTCGAGTATGACAATTCCACCTGCCGACTAACTAACGTTGACATTCGACAGATTGAGGTTATCCCCGTTCCTTAAATCTTCGATAGGCAGGCATCATGCCCGACTCCTGCCTTGGGTTGCCTTGGATTCGATTCCCATTTTTCCTTCCTGTTACATTTTCCCGTATGCCATATTAACTATTTTTATATATATTTTCTATTTACGAATATAAAATGGATAAATATGTGATATTTTTAAAAAATATATTGACATATAGATGATAGAGTGTTATATTGTTATCGTAGGCGCAATAATCAAACTGTGAAGGAGTGAAATAACTTTGCGAAAGATATTAGAGGCGTGTCCAACATGTGGCGGTGAATTGACAGTAACAGGTTTACACTGCCGTTCCTGTCACACGCGAATCGAAAGTGAGTATTCTACCTGCCGCTTCTGTCGCTTGTCACAAGAGAGCCTCGGTTTCATTGAGGTCTTCGTCAAGAATCGGGGCAACATCAAAGAGATGGAACGTGAGCTTGAGATCTCCTACCCGACCGTCCGTAGTCGGTTAAACGCTGTTATCAAAGAACTCGGTTATGAAGTTGAGACGGAATCGCCCGCTCCGGATGAAATGGCAGAGGAGCGCCGAGCCATCCTCAAGCGGCTCAATCAAGGGGAGATCACCGCATCAGAGGCGACGAATTTAATCAATCAGTTAAGGGGGAAGTAACGATGAACGAGGAAAGAATGTTCATACTCAAAATGGTGGCTGAAGGTAAAATCACCATAGAGGAAGGGGAATCGCTCTTACAAACTCTTGACGCGCTTGATGAATCGAACCAAGATTCCGCCGAACAGTCATTGTCCGAAGATAGGCGAGAGGGGTTTGTTGAGTTATTAAAGACTAGTGCTGAATCGTTGAAAGATCGGGGTGGACTTTCGCGTGAATTTAGCCGGGTATTGAGAAGTTCGGCTAGAGACATAAAACGGGAAGCACGTCGTCATCGTGGCAGGAGCCACAGTGTCTGTCACGATGAACCAAGAGTCCAAGTGCAGTTTGAAACAGGTGAAACGTTTGATTTGGGAATCGATAACCGACACGGCGATATTGAAGTGAAATCGTGGGCGAAAAACAACCTCCAAATCGACTATCAGATCACCACCTGGGCAGATAATGAGGAAACCGCCCAAGAGATCGCTTCAGAAATTGAAATCCGAATTGAGCCTGACAAAGATGCCTCAGACCGGGTAACGCGGGCTTCAATTACGACGAACTATCCGGAAAAATGGGGGTTGTGGCGGAACGGGCAACCGCGTGCGCGCGTTGATTATCGGTTGATCGTCCCGCAGCACACCGATTTGGAACTCCACAATCGGCACGGTAATGTGTCCGTAGACGATTTGCGTGGGGCGACTACGGTCAGCAACCGACATGGCGATGTTGCTCTCGGTGCGATTGAGGGTAATCTAAACTTAGACACACGCCACGGAAACGTTGAAGCGGATTCGATTCAAGGAAATGTATGTTTTGGGGGTGGGCACGGGAATGCCCAGCTTGGTAGAGTCGGGGGTAACTTTGAAGCCGACTATGGGCACGGCTACCTTGAACTTGATGAGGTAGGTGGAGACCTCGCACTAGCGCATCGTCACGGAAATGCTGTCGTCCACTCGGTGGGTGGCACGGTTGAGGTTAATAAAGGTCACGGGCAAATTGAACTCCGGGAGGTACGGAGTTCATTCCACATTGATGCACATCATGCGGACACCCATCTCGATGTGGCAGCACCTTTAAGCGAGGATTGCGTCATCAAGGGGCATCATGCAAAGGTGAACCTTGTTGCGCCGGAAAATGCGTTTGCGTCGATTCGAGCTTCAACCTATCGTGGAAATATTACCTCAGAATTTGAGGGGAATTTAACCGAGGAGAAACGGGATCGGCAGTTTATAGCGACCCTTGGTGAAACTGGGGCAAACCTTCAGATCAGCAACCATCACGGACGGATTGACCTCCGCTGCCGTGAGACCACAGTTGCAAAAGCTATCCACGAAGTTGATGAATCTACCGGACAATCGGTTTAATCGGCGATCAGATAGATAGTGAAAGGAAAATGTGACAATGAGACAGGATAGGCTTGAAGTACTTAAAATGCTTGCCGAGGGAAAAATCAGCGCGGAGGAAGCGGAGATGTTGCTTCGCGCCCTCGATGAAGATGTGGCACCAGATGAGGAGGCTGACACTGAAGCCGAGAAGCCCAAGCAGGAGAAGGATTTCTTACAAGAGATGGGCGAAATGTTTCAGGACATTGGACGAGATATTGAGATTGAGGTGGGCAAGGCGGTTAAAGCGGTGGAGCGGCCCGATGTCAAAAAAATTGTCAATGATGTCGTTGACGAGGTGAAGTCGTCCGTATCCGAAGTTATTGATACCGTGTCCGACATCACTGACATCAGCGATAAGGAAAGTGAAAAACAGCCAGTCAAACAGCAACTGGACGTGTTTAGCGGGACAGGCATCACCAAAATTGATGCGCAAACCGCTAACGGAAAAATTACGCTCGAAGGCTCAGACCGAGATGAGGTTACTGTGCGTGCGTGGAAGAAGGTTCGGGGGAGAAGGTCCGCTGCAGCGGAATTTGCTGAAAAAGTCGAAATCTACGCGGAACGGATTGGAGATGAGCTTCGGATTTTCACGGATCATCCGCCTCCACCCAAAGGTGTCAACCTCTCGGTGCGTTATGCGATTGAGACGCCGCGGGAGGTTGATGTGAATCTTCGCACTGTTAATAGTAAAATTGAGGTAAGTGGAATCGGTGGGGCGATTGATGCGACAACTGTTAATGGTACCATTGAATTGGAGGGTGAAACGGGACCGATTCGTGCCCGCACTACCAACAGTTCGATTAAAGCCGAAATCGGTCTGCTGACCGAAGAGGCTGAGTTTTCTACGACCAATGGCTCGATAGGCGTGGATGTGGACTGTTGTGTTGGTTCTGTGGCTGCCTTGACCACCAACGGTTCCATCAATTTAATGCTGCCCGCAGATTTTGCTGGGCAGCTCGATGCCGAAGCGAGGCGGGGCCGTGTCCATTCCGATTTCCCCGTCCCAGTTATCGGGAAGATTAAGAATCATCTCAAGGGTGAAATTGGTGAAGGCGGCGACGCGGTTATCAAGTTGCGGAGCACAAATGGCTCCATCCGTTTGAAACGGCAAGAATCTTGAAGCATGAAACCTCATAGGTTAGGAAACCCCAATAAGGGAACCGGAGACCCGAAACATTAACTGAGGGGTGTGCATCATTATTGTCTGAATCAAGATTTAAGGATTTTCAGGATAGAAACCGGAACGCGGAACGGGCCTATTTTAGGAAGGGACAGGGTGCATTCAGCCCCAGTGGGGCGACAGGTGTATATTGTCGGAAGGGCAGCCTTACCCCCCGTTTGTAGTAGCCCAATTCATTGCGCGTTCTTACCCTATAGGCGTGTCTTTAGCCCCGGAGGGGCGACAGGTCTATAGAACGGCGACACCCCCTACAACCCAAAGCCCCAGCGGGGCGACAGGTCTATAGCATCTAACTAGCACCAAAGGTTATAAAGATAATTTTAGGAGGTTATCATGAGGATAGGATTTGGTAGATTTCGGATCGTACCGATTTTACAAGGCTTGCTATTTGCCGGGACCGCTATTGCTGATACCGCTGTTGAGAGTCGCGTCGAGAGGTCGTTTCAGGTGGCTCCCGGTGGTCGTTTGACAATCGATGCGGACAGAGGTTCGATTGAGGTCCGCACCGCAGATCGCGACCTTGTTGATGTAACGATCGAAAGAAAAGTCAAAAGAAACGGCAAATGGAGCGTTGAGGAGGTCCTGGAGGATTTTGTGATCACCTTCGACCATAGTGAAGATGGGGTTACAATCAGAGCGAAGGGCGATCAGAACAATCTGCGGCGATGGAGTCGGGAAAGAAATCGGTTGCGGGTTAAATTCTTGATTACCGTCCCGCAACAGTACAACGTTGACCTGAAGACATTAGGTGGGAGCATTTCCGTTGACGATCTAGAAGGTGAAGTTCGCAGCCAGACGGCGGGCGGTAGTCTCCGGATCGGAAGAATCAACGGTCCCGTCTGGGGACGGACGTCGGGCGGCAGCATCGAAGTAGAAGGAACGGGAGGCGATGCTGATGTTAAGACCTCCGGCGGCGGGATTACGATTGGAAGTGTGGACGGAACGGTTGAAGCCCAAACCGCCGGTGGATCAATCCGTATCGATAAGGCAACCGGTAGTGTCAACGCCAAAACTTCTGGAGGCAGCATTACAGTTGAAGAGGTGATGGGTGCCATCAACGCGAAGACACTCGGCGGTTCTGTCAAAGCGTATATCTCTGGTCAACCTGAAGGGGATTGCTCGTTGGAGACATCGGGAGGAAACGTGATGCTCCACGTTGTTGAGGATATCGCTGTTAATCTGGAGGCTCGAACCACCGGCGGTCGTGTGTCTACCGATGTCCCCATCACAACGGTTGTGCAGGGCAAGTTAAAACAAAATAGACTTCAGGGTACAATTAACGGCGGCGGACCCCTGCTTAAACTGCGTACCTTCGGAGGTAACATTAATCTGCGCAAAAAGCCGATCGCCGAGTATGCAAACTAAATCGACCGACTATTAGCCGAACTGTAGAGGTGCATGGTAGGCGCTGTTTCCAACTGCGCCGTTTCAACCCGTTTTCCCATTTGGTAGGCGCTGTTTCTCCCGACACGTCGGGATCCCGCCTGCCTGCTCTCGGCTTGTCGGAGTCCCGCCTGTCCCGATTCATCGGGGATTCATCGGGACGCGCCTATGCAGATCGGTTTCTAACCGCACCTACCGGGCATGGGGACAATGCGGCTCGGTTTGGAGTATCTCATTAATTCTAAAATCTACTATAGTTCATTTATAACCCCACGGACAAATTGTCTTCACGTTTCACGCTCTGTTCTCGACCGGAGGGGATATCAACCAGTTGTAAACTAGCACCATTGAATTTATATCGTCCCATCCTGTGGCTCATAGCCGAGGATCTCACAAGTGTGCGAGATATCAAGTCGCGGCGTCTCATGCCGGCTCTGCCCGTGCACGATTGCGAAGTCAACCCCTTCAACATCGATACAACACCCAATCAGCTGCGCCAGATCGCGTTGGCTGATCCAGCCCTGTCCCATGTCGCCTTGATCTCGAGCCGGTTCGCCTTCTCGCTTAATGCCGCCGATTCGGATTGCGATTGAGGACAGTCCGTCGTGTGCAAAACACTGTCCCAACGCCTCGCCAAAACACTTCGTAACACCGTAGACGTTTGGTGGGTTCACCGGCATATCCCAAGTGACGGAGAGGTCCGGCGGATAGGCTAACATCGCGTTGATGCTGCTGGCAAAAACAACCCGTTCACAGCCTTGGTCTTTCGCTGCCCGAAAAACGTTATAGGTGCCGATGATGTTTAGCGATAGCAGGGTTTCGTAAAAGTCCGCGGCGGGACTGCGATCCGCGGCGAGGTGAACAACCGTATCCATCCCCTCGCAGGCGCGCTGCATCTGATCCAAGTCAGCGATGTCCGCCTGCATAACCTCATGCCCGCGTGGGTTTTCGATTTCCGCGATGTCTGCGAGTCGCATGGTGTATCGGTCATCGAACGGTTCCCGAATATAACTGCCAATGAATCCTGCTGCGCCAGTAATCAAAACGCGTTTTCCTGCCATATTACGGTTTCTCCTTCTGTTTTGCTTCTTCCCAGATTAGATCTAATCCAGCTAAATCGTAGTCTTTGAATGTTTTACCACGTCTTTCAAGTGTCTCCTCCATTTCTTGGAAGCGATAAATAAACTTGCGAACCGATTGTCGCAACGCCTCCTCCGCCTGCACTTCCAAGAAACGGCATAGGTTCACCACCGAGAACAGCAGATCCCCAATCTCCATCTCGATCTCCGCCGTATCTCCCTTCTTCACGCCCGCCTTGATCTCTTCTATCTCTTCTTCTAACTTCGGAAGCACATCCGCGACGCTGTCCCAGTCGAACCCGACCCGAGCCGCTCTGTTCTGAATCTTCTGTGCCCGCAGCAGACCCGGCAGGGATTCTGGCACCCCATCCAATACCGATTTCCGATCCTCATAACCTGCCTCACTCCGCTTGATCGCCTCCCAATTCTGAAGCACTGTCTCCGTGTCTTTTGCATCGACATCCCCAAAGACGTGCGGGTGTCGCCGGATCAGTTTATCCGTTACGGTACGCACCACCTCGTTGATGCTAAAATCATCATGGTCCTTTGCGATCTGTGCGTGGAGCATCACCACCATAAGGAGATCGCCGAGCTCTTCCTGTATCTTGTCCGGTGCTTTCGCATCGATTGCCTCGATCACCTCGTACGTCTCTTCGATCAGGTCTGCCTTCAGCGTCTCGTGCGTCTGTGCTTTGTCCCATGGACAACCGTTTTCGCCCCGCAGCGCAGCGACAACTTGAACGAGTTGGTCGAATAGTTCCTTGTGCATAGATAATAGCCTCCGGACAGTTGAGTATAGTGTATCTTGCTTTCTCCCGTCAAGTTGAAAAGCTATTGACGTGCCGATATGTGCGTGTTATGATGACTAAAACGCGATGGGTAAAGAACTCGTTAGGGGCATAAGATTATTTAGCCCCAGCGGGGCGACATGTTTATAGCCGGGCGACATGTCCTTCTCCCAAGCCCCAGCGGGGCGGCATGTGCTATAACGTAATGCACAAGCGAACAGTCTTCCTGCTCTCGCCTGTCCCGATGTATCGGGGGGTTATTGGTCGATCTATCGGGAAAACGGATTGAAAAGAGGGTTATGTCTCAAGTCCCCCTGACAAGGGGGATTTAGGGGGTTGCCCGTGAATTGGTTCATTTAGCCCCAGCGGGGCGGCATGTGAAACAGAGCACGAGAGAAAGCCACGTGACTAGGGCGTGTTGACATTCTGCTTTTGCCGTTGCGAGAAACGCGAAATCAATAGGAAGGATGCCAGAAACCGAGTTTTTTCTTCAAAACTCGGTTTCTTTTCTCCGCTTTCCCGGTAAGTGAACCGATTTATGCCTCTCTGTTATCTGGCTACGATGAAATGTCAACAGAACCTAGTATTGTAGGTTGGATAGAGCGGACACCGCGAAACCGAGCAGTCTCTAAACGTAGGGCATGTTGGCTAACCTGCGCTCTTCTCATTTAGCCCCAGCGGGGCGACATGTTTATAGCCAGCAGAACCCCACAAATCTAAAGCCCCGGCGGGGCGACATGTGATATGAAAGGCGGGGAGCACACAGACGGAGCGAAGCATGGAATACACAATCGAAAACTGCCAGAAATTGGTCGATGAATGGATTCAAACCGTAGGCGTCCGCTACTTTTCCGAGTTGACAAATACCGCTATCCTGATGGAAGAGGTCGGAGAGATGGCACGCGTCATGGCGCGCCGATACGGAGATCAGAGTTTCAAGGAATCCGATAAAGAGGTAGATCTCGCCGAAGAGATGGCAGACGTGCTGTTTGTCCTAATCTGTTTGGCGAACCAGACCGGGGTTGACTTAGAGGACGCCTTTCGGAAATCGATCGAGAAAAAGACGAGACGCGACCGGCAGCGCCATCAGGAAAACCCCAAGCTTTGATGTACACTCGGACCTGCCCCGCGCTCAAATTCACGGGGTCAGTTGTAGGCGGGGCATCTTGCCCCGCACCAGCCGTGCTGAAGTGCACAGATCCATAAGTGGCACACCAATGAACCAATGAACTAATGCACCAATGAACTAATGAACCAATGCCCCAACTACGGTATGTTCACCTCGATCTCGACCGCTTCGTCGTAATCGATGCCATCGACATCGAAACCGAACAGGTTACGGAAGCTGTGCTGGAGACCATCATAGTCCGAGAGTTCGCGGAGATTATGCGTGTTAATTCGCCCCCACCGTTTTAGAATGTCGGTGGTCACATCAGCGCGAAGTTCTCGATCATCCAATCTGATGCGCCGTTCAGCGTCGAGCGTTGGGGATAGGTCGGGACCCAGGTGTTCTGTGAAAAGCCGTCCCATCTGCGCGATCGGATCCTCGTTGGTCCCTTTGGCATCCATTATCTGGTTGAGGATACTCATATAAAGCGGGACAACCGGAATTGCCATCGATGCCTGCGAAACAATCGCTTTGTTGACGGATAGGTAGACGCTGCCGCCAAGTTTATCGCTGAGTTGTTGGTCTAACTTGTTGACACGGTTTTCCAGATCTTCTTTTGCTTTGCCGATGGTGCCGTCACGATAGATTGCCCATGTCAGTTCCGGACCGATATAAGAGTAGGTTACCACCGTTGCACCCTGTGCGAGCAGATCTTCGGCTAACAACCTGTCTACCCAAAATTCCAAGTCTTCCCCGCCCATCACGGCAACAGTGTCGCTGACCTCCTGTTCGGACGCCGCTTCAAGCGTGACATCGGTAACGACCTCTCGATTCAGATCAATTGTCTGACTGGTGTAGGACTGACCGATCGGCTTCAACACAGAATTGTGCTCCGCCCCGGTGCGCGGATGGATCCGACGGGGCGCCGCGATACTATAGACGAGGGTGTCGATCTTCCCCATGCCCCCTTTGATCCGATCGACGGTCTCCTGTTTGATGTCATCGGAAAAGGCATCGCCGTTAATACTTTCGGCGGAGAAACCGTCCTGCGCTGCAAGCTGATGAAAGCCGGCAGAGTTATAATAACCCGCGGTAGCAGTCCGTTTTCCGGAGGCTGGGCGTTCATAGAAGATCCCCAACGATTCTGCGCCGTATGCCCAAGTGAGTGCAATGCGCGAGGCGAGCCCGTATCCCGTAGACGCACCGACCACGAGGGCATTGAGACCGGTCTGTTTAGTTGCGGTGGTCGATTTGATGTAATTTACCTGATCCTGTACGTTTTGGCGACATCCGACTGGATGTGCATTTGTGCAGATAAAGCCCCGAATCCGAGGTTTAACAATTTCAACTGACATGGACTGTCCTTTCGTTATTAACGTAAGCTATTATCTATTGTTGTGCCACTTATTTGACACACGATGCGCAAGTGAAAAGTCCCCCTGACAAGTGGTACATCCCGCCTGTCCCGATTCATCGGGGATGTATCGGGGGCGGATTTAGGGGGTTGCTTTTACATTTGTTCATCTAGCTCAGCGGGGCGACATGTTTATAGAAATACTCTTCCCTACTATTATCACAATTCTTAAAGAGACGAAACATGCAAGTCAATCCCGACATCTTCAAAGCGAACGATATCCGCGGTATTTATCCTGACACATTGGATGAAACCGTCGCCTACGCCGTCGGTCGTGCCTTTGTTACACTCCTCAAGGTGGATATGATCGTGGTTGGTCGGGATATGCGGCTCTCCAGTCCGCATTTGTTCCGTGCGCTGACCCAAGGACTGATGGACGGCGGAGCGGACGTGCTCGACATCGGGGCGGTCAGCACCGATCAATACTACTACGCCTGTGCAACCCTCGACCATGCTGGCGTCATGATAACAGCCTCGCACAACCCCGCCGAATACGGTGGCTTCAAGATGGTGGAGCGGATCCCCCAGATCCTAAGCGGCGATGCGGTCCAAGACCTACGACGCATCGTCGAAACCGATGCTTTCGCGGGTCCAGCTCGCCGTGGAAAAATGGTCCAACAGTCAAAGCACTCTGATCTCACCGAAGGTTTTACCCAGAAGGTATTGAGCCTGATTGATGTAGACGCCTTGACCCCGCTAAAGGTCATAGCGGATACCGGCAACGGTATGGTCGGTCCCATCCTGAAACGGATCTATTCACGCCTCCCCACCGTCGAACTGACCGGCATGTATCTCGAACCGGACGGCAACCTCCCGAACCACGGTCCCGATCCGCTCCAACCCGAAAATCGCGCAGAACTGCAGCAGCGAGTTGTCGCCGAAGGCGCGGATATCGGCTTTGCGTTCGATGGCGACGGTGACCGCTGTTTCGCAATCGATGATCGCGGTGAATTTGTCTCCAGCGACTTCCTAAGCGCACTCATCGCGCGATACCTCTTGGAAAGGGAGCCCGGCGCCAAAATCATATACGCCCCACGCTGCTCCCATGCCGTGCGAGATCTTATCACCGATGCCGGCGGCATCCCACTCGTCGAGCGGGTGGGTCATGCCATCATGAAACAACGGCTGGCAGCGGAGAACGCGCTCTTTGCCACCGAAGGAACCGGACATTACTACTTCAGAGATTTCTTTTATGCCGACTCCGGTATCCTGCCCTCTCTCATCGTTATGGAGATGCTCTCCAAGCAACGCAGCAGGCTCTCAGATCTGCTCAAACCACTGGAATCGACCTACTTCATCTCCGGCGAAATCAACACCCCTATCTCCCAAGATCCAGAATCCAAGATGGAGGAGATCGCGGGAGTTTTTGGCGAGGGCGGTGAAATCGAATGGATCGACGGGCTCTCAGTCCGTTTCGACGACTGGCACTTCAACCTCCGCCCATCCAACACCGAACCCCTGCTCCGGCTCAACCTCGAAGCGACATCCAAAGCGCTTATGGAACAGAAACGCGACGCCGTTTTGAAGGCGATCCAAACGGAGAGTTGATGAGACTTTTGCCCTTATGTTAAACAACCATTCTAGGACTTACGCAGCTGGGAGTTGGGCAGGCACAAGCCCCCGATTCATCGGGACTAAGAAGCCAGCCCCTACATTAGATTGGTCCCTTGTAGGGGCAACCCTTGTGGTTGCCCGCGTTGCTGAAATGCGGAAGTCCGACATTCAAGAAACCGTAGGGGCGGGGTTCCCCCGCCTTACCCTAAAACTCGGTTTCTTCGTTCCTTTCGTGCCCCTATTCGATCTCGATGACCAGCTCAACTTCGACAGGGATACTGCCGGGCAACTGCACCATCCCTACCGCCGACCGCGCGTGCCTGCCAGCATCGCCGAACACCTCCACCAACAGATCCGATACCCCATTCACCACCGACGGTTGTTCCGTGAAACTCGGTGCCGAATTGACGAAGCCAACCAGCTTCACGACCCGCTTGACCCGATCCAAACTGCCGAGCGCATTCTGGAGTGTGGCAAGCAGGCACAAGCCGACCTGCCGTGCAGAGGCATACCCTTCCTCTATCGTTAGATCCGTGCCGACCTGACCCTTATACAAGGGACCTTCCCCTCTACCCGGTCCGTGACCTGATGTGAATATCAGGTTTCCTGTCTGTACCGTTGTCACATAATTCCCTATCGGTGTCGCCGCCGCTGGCAGCTCAATGCCGAGTTCTTCCAATCGTTTCTCTGCTGACATAACGTAATGTTTCCTCCTATAGTTTAGGTCACTCATATATTAAGAAATCGTACAACAGAAACCGAGTTTTTTCTTCAAAACTCGGTTTCTCTTCGTGCTTTACACTTTCCTTTTTACATGAGTTAATTAGATTAGATGTAATGCTAAACATGCAGTATAGCATAGTCTCTGTAGACAGTCAATGATACAATTTCTTTTCGCTTGTCCATCGCCGCCATGTGTGCTAAAATGCGTAACGATTTCATGTAGCCTTGATTCGTAGGGGCGAGGTCTCCTCGCCCGCCACGTACGCGACCTTTTTTAATCCGGTTTTAATCCGTGCAATCTGCGTAATCCTCGTAATCCGTGATTCAGATAAAAAAACAGAAATTTTCCGAAAAGTGTTAAGTTTTGTTAAGTAATTGTGGATAACTTTGCTGATTTCCTGCGGTGGAACGCGAAAAAACCGGCGGTTGAACCCGTAGGGGTTGGGTCTCCCAACCCGTCAGAAAATGTGCACGGTATGCGTACCCCGTAACCTACACACATGCCCGTAGGTCAGGCAACTTGCCCGACACAATTCGTAGGGAACGCAGATCTGCGTTCCGTTTCTTTATTTAGCCCCAGCGGGGCGGCATGTTAATAGCACACGCAGCCGCCCAAACCCTAAAGCCCCGGAGGGGCGACATGTGTGGCAATAATGCCTGAAACGAGAGAAAAATTCAACGCAAGGGCGCGAAGACGCAGAGGAGAGGTGACAATTGAACCCGTAGGGGTTGGGTCTCCCAACCCGTCAGAAAATGTGCACGGTATGTGTACCCCGTAACCTACACACATGCCCGTAGGTCAGGCAACTTGCCTGACACAATTCGTAGGGAATGCAGATCTGCATTCCGCTTCATCTTACGCATTAAGCATTCCGCATTATGCTTCATTGGCGACATGTGCTGTTGAAGGCAGAAAATGTAATTTATCGGTTCATTCATACAAAGGTGTTTTGTGACAAGCCTCAACCTCAGGCCAACACACAAGATCATAAAAGACTACTACAGCGAATTAGATCAGTTTGATCGCCTCGGCGCAACCCATGAAGGAGCCGTGCGATCCGCATTCCAATCCCTCCTCCAAGGCTGTGCCCGACAATTTGACTGGACACTCGTCCCTGAACATTCAATGTCGGGGGGTCAAAACAGACGGATTGTCGTTGACGGTGTCTTGATGGACGACTTCCGGTTGACACACGGCTATTGGGAGGCGAAAGATGAGGACGACGACCTCCCAGCCGAAGTGGTACGCAAGTTCGATAGAGGCTATCCCCGCGACAACATCCTGTTCCAAGAGCCACACCGCGCCATCCTCTGGCAGAACGAGCGGCAGACACTCGATGCCGACCTAACCGACCCGACGGAACTGATAGGCACACTCGAAACATTCTTCTCCCACCAGCCACCGGAATACACCGAATGGGAGGAGGCGGTCGCACAATTCAGGGAAAGGGTGCCCGCGCTTGGGGCGGGCTTGGCGGAACGCATCCACGGTGAACGGGAGACGAACCGTGACTTTATCACCGCCTTCGCTGCCTTCCATGAGAAGTGTCGTCAGTCAATTAACCCGAACCTCTCCGAATCCGCCGTCGAGGAGATGCTGATCCAACACCTGTTGACCGAACAGATCTTTCACACGGTTTTCTATAACCAAGACTTTACCCGCCGAAATGTGATTGCCAATGAGATTGAGAAGGTGATAGACGCGCTCACAAGCCAGTCGTTCAGCCGCCACGATTTTCTGGGGCACCTTAACCCGTTCTACACAGCAATCGAACGCACCGCTGCGACCATCGACGACTTCTCGCAAAAACAAGGGTTTCTCAACACAGTCTACGAGCAGTTTTTTCAAGGTTTTTCGGTGAAGGTTGCCGACACGCACGGTATCGTCTACACGCCGCAGCCGATTGTCGATTTTATGGTGAGGAGCGTTGAGGAGATCCTAAAGACCGAATTTAATCGGTCGCTCTCCGATTCCGATGTTCACATCATCGACCCATTTGTGGGGACAGGCAATTTCATCGTGCGGACGATGCGCGAGATTCGCAAAACGGCGTTAGGGGAAAAGTATACGAAGGAATTGCACTGCAACGAGGTGATGCTGCTGCCTTATTACATCGCGTCGATGAACATCGAGCATGAATTTTACGAGGCGACGGGTAGGTATCAGCCATTTGAGGGGATCTGCCTTGTGGATACCTTTGAATTGGCAGAAGATACCCGATACTATGAAACCTCACTGTTCACGGAGGAGAACACACGCCGCGTAGAAGAACAGAAAAAAGCCCCGATGTTTGTGATTATCGGCAATCCGCCCTATAATGTCGGTCAGGTCAACGAGAACGACAACAACAAGAACCGGGAATATCCAACGATGGATACGCGGGTTAAGGATACCTATGCGAAAGACTCGGCAGCAACGAATAAAAACGCGCTGGCGGACCCGTATGTAAAGGCAATTCGGTGGGCATCAGACCGGATCGGAGAGGAGGGAGTTGTTGCCTTTGTAACGAACAATAGTTTTCTCGATGATTTGGCGTTTGATGGGATGCGGGAACATCTTCATCAAGACTTTAATCGTATTTACATTTTAGATTTGAAAGGCAATGTCCGCAAAGACTCAATGCGGGAGGGAATTCCAATTGGAGAGAAGCATACGATCTTTGGACTCGCCGCGATGGTTGGGATTGCTGTCACCTTCCTTGTGAAAAGCCACCGATATCAAGACCACAGAGTTTATTATAGTGAAGTAGATTGGAAAGCGACGAGACAGGAAAAGTTCAGCCTAATCGAAAATGCAGGTTCGATGAACAGGATTGATTGGAAAGAACTGACACCAGACAAAAATCACACATGGTTGACAGAAGGCCTCCACGCCGAATTTGAGACCTTTGTCCCGATGGGCACTAAGGAAGGGAAGGCAGCAAGGGGTGAAGTGGCGGATGTGATTTTCAAAATTTATAGCCTCGGTGTTGGTACAAGCCGTGATGCTTGGGCTTACAGCTTCAATCCCAACAGACTCACACAGAAAATGAGTCAGATGATTGAAACTTACAACGCAGAAGTCAATCGGTGGGAAGGTCGGGGAGATCGAGACGCAAACATTGATGATTTTGTATTGTCTGATGAGGCGAAAATCAAGTGGAGTTCAGCCTTAAAACAGAAACTCAAAAGTGGACAAACCGCAGAGTTTGCAGACACAAAAATCCGACAGTCGCTCTACCGTCCCTTTATAAAATTAAATCTATTCTTCGATCGCGTGATGAACCACAGAGTTCATGTTTTCCCCTCTATTTTCCCTACACCTGAGACAGAAATGGAAAATCGGGTGATGATTGTCAGTGATCACGGTTTCCGTGCTGGCTTCAATACTTTGATGGTGAATCTGATTCCCGATCTTCATACACTCGCCGCACGAGATGCCTTTCAGTGCTTCCCCTTCTACATCTACGACGAAGACGGGAGAAACCGCCGAGAAAACATCACCGATTGGGCATTGGCGCAATTCCGGGCGCATTACCGAGACGATACTATCGGTAAATGGGACATCTTCCATTATGTCTACGGTCTGCTCCATCACCCCGATTATCGGGAACGGTATCAGGCGAATCTCAAGCGGGACCTGCCGCGTCTGCCATACACGCCGGATTTTTGGGCGTTTGCCAAAGCAGGTCAACGGTTGGGGGAGATCCACGTCGGCTACGAGGATGTGAAGGAATATCCACTGCGTTTCGTCGAAACACCCAATACACCCCTCGATTGGCGTGTGGAGAAGATGCGGTTGTCGAAGGATAAGACGGGTATAAAATACAACGATTTCCTGACCCTTGACGGGATACCAGCAAAGGCGTTTGATTATCGGCTTGGGAATCGGTCGGCGTTGGAGTGGGTGATAGACCAGTATCGTGCCAAGACGGACAAACGGAGCGGCATCGTCAACGACCCGAACCGCGCGGATGACCCGGAGTATATTATCAAGCTAATCGGAAAGGTGATCGCGGTCAGTTTGGAGACGGTGGAGATTGTGGAGAAGTTGGGGGAGGTCAGTATTACGGATTAAACGTAGGAGTGGCAGCCCTGCCACGACATGAAGCGGGAAAGTCATTTTCCCCTTCCCCGTGGGCCGGTCATCTTGCCGGACACAATTCGTAGGGACCGCAGATCTGCGTTCCGCTTGATCTGGTTTGGCTCCGTGCGGATCGATATGTCTATAGAATATCTGATAGCGGTTTCCCTCCCAAGTCCCCCTGACAAGGGGGATTTAGGGGGTTGCCTTTGGATTGTTTCATTTATCCCCATCGGGGCGACATGCGTATAGAATTTCTTTCGCTCCAGCGGAGCGCAATGTGTATTAAAACGCACAGCCCCGTAGGTCGGTCATCTTGCCCGACCCCAAACCAGCATCAGCGAGATCAATTCGTAGGGAACGCAGATCTGCGTTCCGTTTCATCTTACGCATTAAGCATTACGTATTATACTTCATTGGCGACATGTGCTATCGTGAAGCGTAATGTGCAATTTTCCCAAAAGTGTTAAATTCTGTTAAGTGATTGTGAATAACTTCGCTGATTGCGAAAAACACATGAAACGAAAGACGATTCATAGGCTCATTTAGCCCCAGCGGGGCGACATGTTTATAGCTGTGGGAGGGGCATCCTTGCCCCGATCTCCGTGCGCCCTAAAGCCCCATCGGGGCGACATGCGTATAGAATTTCTTTCGCTCCAGCGGAGCGATATGTCTATAGAAGAGGATCCGTCTAACCCCCGCGCTCCAGTTTTGAATCCCGCCTGTCCCGATGTGTCGGGGATTTATCGGGGCGGAGCGCAATGTGTATAGCCAAGACCGAATCGCTGTGCAGCCCAAAAACCCCGTAGGTCGGGCATCTTGCCCGCCCCCAAACCAGCATCAGCGAGATCAATTCGTAGGGAACGCAGATCTGCGTTCCTGTCAAGTCCTAAAATAGCTTTACATAAACAGTTACGGATTACGGTTGATTTATAGCAAGTTGCTTTTGACTTTTGTGATAAACAGTTTGAGGGGTTTGATACCCCAAACTGAGATG
>JAJDUM010000093.1 GCA_022826645.1 Candidatus Poribacteria bacterium | reverse complement strand
ATTGTCTAAAGCATGGGAGTCAGTCAGTAGGGGATAAGCTCTACTGACAAAAGGGATAAGAGCCCAGATCGCCAGCTAAGGTCCCCAAATACAGGCTAAGTGGTAAAGGATGTGTCGTTGCCCAGACAGCCAGGATGTTGGCTTAGAAGCAGCCATTCATTTAAAGAGTGCGTAATAGCTCACTGGTCAAGTGGCTTTGCACCGAAAATTCTCGGGGCTTAAGCCTGTTACCGAAGCTGCGGATTTCTACCCTCCAAGGTAGGAGTGGTAGGGGAGCGTTCTATAGTAGGATGAAGGTAGATCGAAAGATATGCTGGACCAATTAGAAGTGATTATGCCGGCATGAGTAGCGATAAAACAAGTTAGAAGCTTGTTCGCCGAAAGCCTAAGGGTTCCTGGGCAAGGCAATTCCACCCAGGGTTAGTCGGATCCTAAGCTGAGGCCGAAAGGCGTAAGCGATGGGTAGCAGGCATAATATTCCTGCACCACCATTACAAGGACGAAGCTAGGGGAGACGCAGGCATTAGGACCTACCAGCCGATGGATGTGCTGGGCTAAGCCCGACAGAGGAGATTCTAGGTAAACCCAGAGTCTCAATACTCTGAGAGGTGATAGGGATTCCGTAAGGATACAAACTGGTCTAGTTGTCTGCCAAGAAAAGAACCTCGAGTGGACGCGTAATGGTGTCCGTACCGCAAACCGACACAGGTAGGCGAGGAGAGAATCCTAAGGCGCTCGAGAGAACTCTCGCTAAGGAACTCGGCAAAATGACCCCGTAACTTCGGGAGAAGGGGTGCTTCTAGTAGGAAATGCCTCTCGCATGCGGATCCGAAAGAAGCCGCAGTGAAGTGGTCCGTGCGACTGTTTACTAAAAACACAGGTCTCTGCAAAATCGTAAGATGATGTATAGGGACTGACGCCTGCCCGGTGCCATATGGTTAAGGGGAAGAGTCAAGGGTCCGCCCGGCAGCTCTGAACCGAAGCTTCAGGTAAACGGCGGCGGTAACTATAACCGTCCTAAGGTAGCGAAATTCCTCGTCGGGTAAAATCCGACCTGCACGAATGGCGTAACGACATGGACACTGTCTCGGCGAGAGACTCGGCGAAATTGTAATACCGGTGAAGATGCCGGTTACCCGTAACAGGACGGAAAGACCCCGTGAACCTTTACTACAGCCTGATATTGGGTTTTAATGTAGCTTATGTAGGATAGGTGGGAGACTGTGAAACTGGGGCGCCAGCTTCAGTGGAGTCGACCTTGAAATACCACTTTTGTTGCATTGAGATTCTAACTCTGGTTCGTTATCCGAATCGAAGACAGTGTCAGGTGGGTAGTTTGACTGGGGCGGTCGCCTCCCAAAATGTAACGGAGGCGCCCTAAGGTTCCCTCAGCGCGATTGGAAACCGTGCGTAGAGTGTAAAGGCACAAGGGAGCTTGACTGCGAGACAGACATGTCGAGCAGGTGCGAAAGCAGGGCTTAGTGATCTTGCGGTTCTGTGTGGAAAGGCCGTGACTCAACGGATAAAAGGTACTCCGGGGATAACAGGCTGGTCGCGCCCAAGCGTTCATAGCGACGGCGCGGTTCGGCACCTCGATGTCGGCTCATCACATCCTGGGGCTGCAGCAGGTCCCAAGGGTTGGGCTGTTCGCCCATTAAAGTGGTACGTGAGCTGGGTTTAGAACGTCGCAAGACAGTTCGGTCCCTATCCGTTACGGGCGTAGGATATTTGAGAGGACCTGCCGCTAGTATGAGAAGACCGTGGTGGACGAACCTCTAGTGTGCCAGTTGTCGCGCCAGCGGCACCGCTGGGTAGCTATGTTCGGAAGAGATAAACGCTGAAAGCATCTAAGCGTGAAGCTCACCTCAAGATTAGATATGCTACAGAGTTAATCTGGTAAGGCTCCTCTGAGACTAAGAGGTTGATAGGCCAGAGGTGTAAGCAGTGTGAACTGTTTAGCTGACTGGTACTAATAAGCCGAGGGCTTGATAACTTTACTCTATAGCTATAGTTCAAATCTATACAACTGTCAAAATTTTATGGACAAATCGGAATAGATAGATTGCCACATTTTCCGGTGATAACAGCGAAGGGGAAACACCCGTACCCATTCCGAACACGGCAGTTAAGCCCTTCAGCGCTGATGATACTTCGAGGGTAACCTCGTGGGAAAGTAGGTCATTGCCGGGAATCTTAAATCAAGCTCCAATCTTAGGATTGGGGCTTTTTTTATTTCGAAAAAAACCTTTCACAAATGACAATACAATTTTCTTGCATCTACCCTACCTGTATGCTAAAATACGCTAGATTCTATGCCTAGGAGAGGAAAAAATGTCAGGTCATTCAAAATGGTCATCGATTAAACACCGCAAGGCCGCTGTTGATGCGAAGCGCGGAAAGCTCTTCTCGAAACTAATTAAAGAGATTACAGTCGCAGCGCGAATCGCTGGTGCCGATACCCAGATCAATCCGCGTTTGAGGGCTGCAGTATTAGTCGCAAAATCGAAGAATGTGCCGAACGATACGATCGACAAGGCGATTCTACGCGGTACAGGCGAACTTGACGGTGTGGATTATGAAGAAATTGTATATGAAGGATACGGTCCCGGCGGGGTGGCAATCATGATTGATGTCTTGACCGATAATAAGAACCGAGCAATTGCTGATGTTAGACATATCCTAAGCAAGCATGGCGGGAATATGGGGGAACCCGGTTCCGTTTCGTGGCTGTTTGATAAACGGGGTTGGATGATCGTAGAGAAGGACAGTATTGATGAGGATGAACTATTTATGATTGCGCTCGATTCGGGGGCGGAGGACATGACAGTCCAAGACGAGAACCTTGAAATTATCACGTCGCCTGAAAATTTTGAGGACGTTAGAAAGGCTGTTGAGGAATCCGGTGCAACAACTATTGAAGCCGAACTGACAATGCTACCCCAAAGCACAGTGAAAGCGGAAGGTAAGGAAGCGGAACGGATGCTGCGGCTGATGGAAGCACTCGAAGACAGCGACGATGTCCAGAAAGTGTATGCAAACTTCGACATCGCCGATGATATCTTGGAAGCTGCAGCCTAAGTCTTTCTTAATAATGATTATCCTTGGAATAGATCCCGGAATTGCAAATACCGGATACGGACTCATCAAGGCCGATTCATCAAGGGTAACCCCTCTCGGTTTCGGTTGTATCCGTACAACGCCAAAGGACGAATCCGCGCAACGTTTGAAAATTATCTATGACGAATTGATTCAGTTGGCTACCGAATATCAACCGGAACTATTCGTGCTTGAGGACCTCTTCTTCAGCAAAAACGTGACCAGCGCGTTCGCCGTGGGAGAGGCAACAGGTGTCATTAAACTCGCTGCTGCAAATACAAATCGACAAGTCTATAGTTATCCCCCTGTTCAGATCAAACAGGCAGTTGTCGGATATGGTAAGGCGACCAAGCGTCAAATCCAAGAGATGGTTAAGGTTCTGCTCGGGCTAAAAGAGATACCGCGTCCAGATCACGCCGCGGATGCGCTTGCCACAGCAATTTGTCACGCACGTTCCCATAAAGTGCTCCAACTGCGCGAAAGGCTCAGACAGTCATGATTGCGTTTGTAAAGGGTATCTTAGCAGTCAATGGATCAAAACAGGTCACTGTTGATGTCAACGGAGTCGGATACAGCGTCGAAATACCAGACAACACAAAATCGCAGTTGCCCGAAGTTGGATCCGAAATCAAATTTTTTACGCATTATCATTGCCGGGAAAACGAAGTCAAGCTTTATGGGTTTGCATCACAGGATGAACTCACAATCTTTGAAACCGCCTTGGTAGTAAAAGGGGTAGGTCCCGCCTTAGCATTAAATATTGTCGCAAAACTTTCCCCTCCTGAATTCCAGCGCGCTATCCGCGAGGGCGATCACGCCACTTTGATGCGAGTGCCACGCCTCAACAAAGAGCTTGCACAGCTCATGATTATGAAACTCAAGAATACCGTTCGTAAAATACACTTTGATGCCAAGGTTGAAGAGGCTGGCAGCCAAGAGGGTACGGACGCAGGTGTACAGGTATTAGTCGGTTTAGGAGCCAACGAAGTCGCAGCCGAACGCGCAATTACAGATGCCCAGAAAATCCTAGGTCCCAAAGCAAAACCGGAAGAGTTGGTCCGGTTAGCGCTTGCTCGACTAAATCAGTGAGTCTGATCTATGAATAAAGAGATGCATACACTTCTCAACAAATCGGATATAGAAGAGGTAGAGGGCAACCAATATAGCCTCAGACCACAGACTCTTGAGGAATTCATCGGACAAGAGCAGATTAAAGAGCAGCTCCGCATCCACATTGAAGCCGCCAAAAGTAGGGACCAGTCAT
The DNA here is from genome assembly GCA_022826645.1 of Candidatus Poribacteria bacterium. Lineage (GTDB taxonomy): Bacteria > Poribacteria > WGA-4E > WGA-4E > PCPOR2b > PCPOR2b. Next base: position 24,065 of record JAJDUM010000093.1, on the reverse strand, counting down.
TGTCGCATATTCTCTTTGTAGGACCACCCGGACTGGGTAAGACAACACTGGCTCGGATTGTTGCCAATGAGATGGGGAGCAGTTTCAAGTCAGCAGTTGGGCCCGCGATGGAGCGCCTCGATCTTGCGTCAATATTAACCGGTCTTGAAGAACGCGAAATCTTTTTTATCGATGAAATCCACCGTATGAAGGGCTATGTTCAGGAATCAATGTACCCCGCGATGGAGGATTATAAAATTGATTTGCCCATCGGTCAGGGAGCCGCTGCGGATATTATTACCGTGCCACTCGCACATTTCACCCTTGTAGGGGCGACTACGCGCGAGGGACTGCTAGGAGGCCCCTTTCGGGATCGATTTGGCAACCGCATCCATCTCGATTATTACGCGCCGGAGGAGATTCAGATTGCTATCAATCGGCTCAGCCAACTGATGCAGCCTCCCGTGAAAATTGATGAGGAAGCCGAATACGAACTGGCGCGCCGCTCAAGAGGGACCATGCGTATTGCGGAAAATATGTTGAGGAAGGTCAGGGATTACGCAACCGTCAAGTCTGACGGAGTTGTGACCTATGAAATCGCTCAAGAAGCGTTGGAGTTTTTCCAGATTGATGAACTCGGCTTAGACGACAATGATAGACTGTATCTGCGGACAATGATCGAGAACTTTCGTGGACGGGCTGGTCTAAAGGCGATGGCGGTCGCGGTCAGTGAAGATGAGCGTACCATCGAGGAGGTCTACGAACCCTTCTTAATTAAACTGGGCTTTTTAACCCTGACACCAATGGGGCGTGTTGCAACAGATGCCGCCTATCAGCATCTCGGCATTCCAAGACCTGAGTATCAGACGACCCTTTTCTAAATCTCGCTTCTGATTGACAGAAGAACTGCGAATCTAATCCTTCCGTAAATATAATTAGCATGAAACTCACCGATTACGACTATGACCTGCCGGAAGTACTTATCGCACAGCAGCCCCGTCCCCAAAGGGATGCATCCCGCTTAATGGTCGTGGATCGGAGCACACGCACAATTCACCACACACAGTTCTCCCAGATTGGCGAGTTTCTCCCGCCCCGTTCCTCGCTCGTAATTAATAACACAAAAGTCATTCCAGCACGCCTAATAGGTCGGAAACTCCCAACGGGTGGAAAGATTGAGCTGCTTCTAACCCGCCAGAAAGGTGCAAATACGTGGGAGGCGCTTGTAAAACCGGGCAGACGTGTTACGCACGGAACGCGTATCACCTTCGGGGATGGAGTGCTGACAGCAAAGATTCTGGCCAAATCATCGCTCGGTCTCTATACTGTCCGATTCAAACACGATGGCGATTTTGAGGAAATTCTCGCACAGGTGGGCAAGGTTCCTTTACCACCCTATATAAAACGTGAACCGAATCGCGCCGACAAACATGAGTATCAATGCGTTTATGCGAAGGAGGCGGGGGCGATCGCCGCGCCAACCGCTGGTTTACATTTCACGTTAGATTTAATGGATATACTCAAACGTAATGGGATTCATCAAGTCCCACTTACACTACATGTTGGACTCGGCACATTCCAACCCGTCAAGACCGAAAATATTGAGATGCACAAGATGCACTCGGAGTATTTTGAGCTGTCTCAAACAAGTGCTAATCGGATTAATGTTGCGAAGGCGGAAGGGCGAAAAGTCGTCGCGGTTGGAACCACCTCTGTTCGTGCCCTTGAAACGGTCGCATCAAGTTGCAGCGTTAATCCGTATCAGGGATATACGGATATATTCATATATCCCGGCTATCAATTCAAAGTTGTTGATGCTCTGGTAACTAATTTTCATCTGCCGAAATCAACCTTACTCATGCTCGTTAGCGCTTTTGCCGGGCGTGATTTTATTCTCGAAGCGTACCAAGAAGCAATTGACCAAGAATATCGCTTTTTTAGTTATGGCGATGCAATGCTTATTCTTTAATTTGGAGGAGATGAATTATGGATTTTCTCGGTGCTTTCTTTCCGATTCTTCTGATGATACCGATACTGTACTTTCTGATTTTACGCCCCGAACAACTGAAGCGAAAAAAACACCAAGCCATGCTGAGCAACTTAGCCAAGGCGGACGAAGTGGTTACCACGGGTGGGTTGCATGGGAAAATTGTGGGCGTGGATAAAGATCTTGTCGTTCTGACAATTGCAGAAAATGTAAAGGTCGAAGTGTCACGCAGCGCGATTGCCTTTAAGAAGAAGGCTGGTGAGCTAATTGAGGGTGAATAGCAGCTTAAACCACCCTATCTCTGCGGGGAGCCTTCGCCATGTCGAGCGCAGCATCCCTGACGAAATTCCCATGCCCTATGAAAAAAATTGGTGAACTTCATGTCATCACGGATACAACTATCCAATCGCGATTCTCGCACGCACAGTTAGCGGAAATGGCGATTGAGGGCGGCGCTGATACCATCCAGTTTCGTCAGAAAGATGGAAGCACACGTGAGATAGTCGAATCCGCACAGGCGGTGCAAACTGTCTGTGGAGCGCATGATGTTCCGTTGATTGTCAACGATCGAGCGGATATCGCCCTCGCTGTCGGTGCAGCGGGCGCCCATTTTGGACAGGATGACCTGCCGATTGCGAGTGGACGACGCGTCCTTCCATCAGGAATGATTATTGGTGCGTCGGCACGGACGGAGGAGAAGATACTTGAAGCGATCTCTGCGGGAGCAGATTACATCGGATTCGGTCCTGTCTATCAGACCGCCTCCAAGCCGAACGCAGAGCTGCCAAAAGGTCTAGAGGTGCTGCAACGAATGTGCGAGACCGCGCACTGTCCTGTCATTGCGATCGGTGGTATTGCGGCTGAGACCGCGTATGAAGTTATCCGGGCCGGTGCCCACGGAATTGCTGTCATTTCAGCCGTGTGTGCACGAGCGGATCCAGTGGCTGCAACGCAACACCTACACGATGAAATCCAACGTGCCAAGGCAAAGATTGGTGTGTAATTTTTCTTCATCGGCAAAAATCGTAGTAATAGTAATTTTGGTTGTAAACCTCTCCCGATCCCAAGTCGTTTAGACAGAAAAATTCGCCTAACCTTATCGTCACAGGAATTTGGTCATGGACAGAATCGTTGAAGACGAAGCACTTGTCGCACAGTTTCAATCCGGTCGCCCCGATGCATTCGATGATCTCATGAAGCGATATAAAGGACAAATTTACGCTTATCTTCTCAGATCTGTGAAGAATTACGAGGATGCTGAGGAGTTGACAATTGAGGTCTTTTTTAAGGCGTATCGCGCGCTTAATACGTGGAAACCGCAAGCCCGTTTCTCAACTTGGCTCTATAAAATCGCGCATAACCTATCAATTGATTTTCATCGTTCAAAGGCGCGCCGGCAGACCTACTCCCTCGACGATGAAGAGCTCACCATAGCCGAGCCTACAGCCGTTGATCTGGGGAGTAATCCCGAGTGGGATGTGGAGGAAAAAGATCGACATCGGGTTATCCGTGAGGCAATAGATCAACTTTCGCCAAAACAGAAAGCTGTTTTTATGTTGAACCGTTACCAAGGATTACAGATCAAAGAGATTACAGAAGTCCTCGGAATGGCAGAAGGCACGGTCAAGATTCACCTCCACCGTGCGGTGAGAAAATTACAGAATTTGCTACAGCCCCTCTGGGAGGGAAATGAAATTTAGATCTGGATTAGCTGCAAAATAGATGGGTAATACTATAAGGACAGGCAGAACTGTTTCGATTGTGATACCCTTTGGAGTAGATCACATAGATCAATAAAATGTCTTCGCTCATGTTAAGAATTAGTACAACAGCACCGACTTGCCTCAACAACCGTAGGCGGGGCATCTTGCCCCGCTCTTAACGCTTTCACCGTAACTGCACTCTGTTTTTACATGAGCCAATGTCTTATAAGCGAATTGAGGTATAGGTAGATTGGTAGATGAAGTTAGTATAGATAATGGAAGATCTAGGGATTATTGAAGCCAAAGAATCGCACAAGGAAATTCTCCAACGGCTGCTTGAACTCTATCAATATGACCTGAGTGTTGTAACTGATGATGATGTTGATCAGTTCGGTTTATATGACTATTCATATCTTGACTGTTACTGGGTAGAGAAAAAAAGATACCCCTACTTGTTCCTGTTTCGAGAAACCTTTGCTGGATTTGCACTTGTCAACAAGGTAAATTGGCTACCTGAGAATGATGGAGCACATTCCATAGCAGAGTTCTTTGTTCTGAAGAAATACAGGAGACAAGGTGTGGGGACTGTGGCAGCACAATATGTCATTAACCGTTTCCCCGGAAAATGGGAGATCAGAATCCTTCGTGAGAATCAGTCAGCAATCCAGTTTTGGAAGCAGGTCATTAATAAACTGACCTTCGGACAATTTGTCGAACGGATTCCGGAACCGCACCTTTGGCGCGGTCCTGTATTTTCATTTAAGAATCGTAGTGTAAAATCATCATTTCCCAAGGAGTTTGCCGAATGGAACAATGCAAACAGTTAGAAAAATTCTACACCGAATATGTTTGCGGGCTCCTCAATGAGGAGCAGGTTGCCCGCATTGATGGGCATTTGCGGGGTTGTTCTATCTGTGCCCACGAAATCGAATCACTGCAAGAAACGTTGCGCTTGACCGAGGAGGCGAAGGAGATACCGATTCCGCCGGCCGTTCTCGATAACATTGAGAAGAACGTCTACAAGCGTTTAGCAACGGAACCTCCAACGACTAAACGAGAACACTTCTTCTCACGATTCTTTACTGCATTTCGATCCAACCCAGTGAAGCTGGGACCTACCTGGATCTTTCACAGTGCACTAGCAACGCTTGCACTGGTGAGCGTCATTTCAATTACTACGATTTTTATCAACCAAGATCAACTTCCGGATATACCGATACAATCTACGCACGAAAGAATTGAGTTGTATCGGCAAGCCGAGATTCGGAATAACCGTACTGAAGCACTTGAAACGAGACATTTGAAGGGTAATGATCGGTTGGCAACGCTTCAGCTGCTGGTAATTGCTGAGACCCACTGAGACAAGCTGACTTTGAATCCCAATTGACCTAGGTGCGGAGGAATGAAAGGATGAAACGCCCCGCTGTGTGTGATAGCCACCATGCTCCACGCTTGAAATGCTTCCTGTGCATTGCTGCTTTATATATCGCGCTATTCACCGGTGCAGCAACGCCGGCTCAGAATATAACCTCCCTGCTTGAAAATGGTAACTACCAGGAGGCAGCAGAGCTCCTTGAGAAACTTGCGGATTCAACGAAGAGCATCGAACAAATCAGTGGGATCTATGAAAAATTGGGTGATATTTATTACGCGCATACCCATCAATATCCTCAAGCGCTAAAGATCTATGATAAGATCATCCAATTGGACAGCAGAGGAGCGACCCCGGAAGATCTATTCCTCGGCTATATCAAGAAAGGCGATGTGTATTGTCGCATGGGTAGATACGAGGAAGCGATTCAAACCTATCAAACTCTTGCTGACCAATTTCCGCCTACCCATCTTGCCCATAAGACCGGCTTGCGAAAAATTCATTCTATCCAGACTGCGCTCGATGATTTACAGGAACAGCAGCGCGTCATCAAAACCCACGAAGCAACTCCTCTTGCAACCGAAGCGAAGTTCCATATTGCAGAGCTATACCGCAGTCCCTATCAGCTGAACCAGCCGGAAAAAGCCATCACGGTCTATGAGGATATCTTGCAGCAGCCCATGGACACCAAGCTCGCTTCCGAAGCACAGTGGCGGATTGGTAATCTGCGAGATAAGGTCCTGAACCAGCCTGATTTAGCAATCGAATCCTATCAGAGGGTTGTGGAAAACTTTGGTCACGTGAGTCTTTTCGCGGCGGAAGCACTTTTTCAAATTGGACGGATACATCAGGAACGGGGTCAATACGCGGCGGCTGTGCAGGCGTTCGAGCAACTCCCACAGAAACATCCGGACTTCTGGAAGATGCACGCAGTCTTCTATTGGTCGGGTATCTGTTATGAAGAGATGCGCGACTATCGAGGAGCAATTGATGCGTTCAAGACATTTCTATCTGCCTACCTGCCTAATTTGGATCCCATCTACTTCGGTGCGATCGGAAAATATGACCAAGATCCAGCACGCGTGGAAATGGAATTGAAAGCCAAGATTCAGCAGCTGGAGTTAGATTATCCGAGAGTTGCGTGGGATCGCATAAAAGATCTGCTCGCTGCAAACAACTATATCGATGCCCTACGGCTTACGCGCCAATATATCATTGATATGCCTGACAGTGAACACGCACAACAGGCACGCTCCCAACTGCGCTCTATTGAACTGCATGCGACCATTCAAGGATTGCAATCAACGAGCGGTGCATTGACTCCCTATGCGCTATACAGAGTGGGGAAAGTCTATGAGCGGGAATTGAAGGATTACGAGGGGGCAATTGCTGCATACCGCCAAGTAATTGAATCGCATTCCCAGTCCCTGTGGGCAGCCGAAGCTGTGTACCGGACCGGGGTCATTTATGCCGCACATCTCAACGATGCGGAAAAGGCGATTGAATCCTATCAGACCCTTATTGCGGAGTACCCCTCCTCCTCGCATACCATGATGGCACATTTCCAGCTTGGCGAAATGTATCGTGTTCTCGATCAGTATGATGCAGCTGTGAAGGCTTATCAAACTACAATCGCTTACCCCAGGCAGACGCACTACCTTGCGCAGGGCTATAAGGATAGTTTCGCGGACCAGGCGCAGTTCCGAATTGGTCGTGTCCATTATGAGAATCAACGCTTCGATACCGCCTTCACGATCTTTCAAGAGTTTATTGCAAGCCAACCGCATTCACCGCGGCTTGCCGCTGCCTACGCATTTCTGGGCGACATCAGCCACAAGCGTGGCGACTCCAAGAACGCACTAAACGCCTACGACAATGCAATGCGTTTGCTTGAGGGCAGCCCTATCCAGTCGGAAATGATGCTTGATGAGGCGCATGAACTCGGTTTTCAGGAAACGACCCGAGCAGGTGTCATAGAACATCTGGATGAACTCCGCAAGCGCGTCCAATCACAATAAGTTCATCTCTACTCCTACGCTTCTACTCCTCCTTCTTGCAGGTGTGGATTGCAACCTGCCTGTCCCTACCTTCCATAACTCACACGCCGTGACGATTTTATTTCTCCTGCTGTTGGTGGCGTGATATAATCAGCACTATCCATCACTAACAATGCACGTTTGAGGGAGGAGTTTTTCTTCAATGGCACATCAAAACCCAACTATATTCGACCGCCTCTATGCCGGTGCAGCCCAGGTTGACATAACCCCACAGACCGATATACATCTCGCCGGAGCCGTTGGACGATTTCGACCCGCCCAGTATGTTTATGATCCGCTCTATGCCCGGGCGTTGGTATTGCAGAACGGTGAAAAGAAAATCTGCTTTGTAAGTCTCGATCTCACCATTATTACCGAAGATTGGACGGCAAGAATCCGCCAAGCGGCGGCAAAGGCATGCGGACTTGCCCCCGATGCTGTCATGGTACATGTGACCCAGACGCATTCGGCACCGTCACTCGGACATTTCATGTTCGATGAGAGTTTTCAGGCAACACCACCGGAGATGGAATGGCTGCGTGGCGGCGATCCACGGTACTTCGATTTTGCGTTTGAACGCATCCTCGATGCGATTAAGCAGGCGAATAGTGCTTTACAGCCGGTTCAACTCCGGGTCGGTAGCGGAGTCGAAGGAAGGGTTGCATTTAACCGACGAGCGATCTTGCATGACGACAAGGTGCGTATGCCTGGATCGAAATGGGAGGATCCCCTAGGACCCGCTTATATTCGTTACATGGAGGGGCCAATCGATCCAGAGGTTGGGGTGATGTGTCTTCAGACAGATTCAGTGGAGATGCTTGCGATGCTACTACACCACACCTGCCATCCAGTGAACATCTTTCCTCGGCCAATTGTCTCCGCGGACTGGCCCGGAGCATGGTCAGACGCGATGCGTGAAACCTTCGGCGGCAGTTGCGTGCCTCTCGTCCTTAACGGCTGCTGCGGCAATATTAATCCTTGGGACCCTTTCAACCCAGACTACGTCCCCGACCACCAGCGTATGGGCAGTCTGCTTGCTAAAACAACTCAAGCGGTGATTGAAACGTTACCCTACGAAGAAGATTTATCGCTCGATTGGAAGGTGCGCCACGTGAAGCTGCCCATTCGCGACGTTGAACCTGATCTGCTTGCGCATTCAAAAGAGGTTCTGGAGAAGAATCCAGAGCCAAAATGGATGGAAGATAATCCAGAGCAGATTGATCCAGAGTGGATAAAGGCAGGTTCGATCTTGAGCGTCCATCTCCGACAACAGCGAGCACCAGAACTGGATTACGAGATTCAAGTGTTGAGGGTGGGCAAGACAGCGTTCGTCGGTCTACCCGGCGAGCCATTTGTCGAAGGCCAACTGCAGCTCAAGATGGCTTCTCCCACCTATCCAACCTATATCGCGCATTGCACAAGTCACTACGTCGGTTACCTTCCTATCCCCGACGCTTTCCCCCGGGGCGGGCACGAGGTCGAAACACGATTTTGGGCGAAGTTAGAGCCGGAGGCACTGGCGATGGTGGTCGAGGCAGCAGCCGAAGTGCTTCATGAGGTTTTCGAGAATTGAGGACTTTCTTGACGGGGGGCTATTGAGGATCGAGTCCACTGTCCCACAAAGCGTTCAGGATGGCGTGAAGGCAGGAGGAGATCTATGAAAATTATTGATGAAAAGGAAGCGTGGATCCATACCCATTTTTTCGTTGATAGCGCGTTGGTTACACTCCAGGAGCAGAAACTTATTTCCATGCGCGTCGAGCCTGAGCTAAGGCAGATGGGAATTCAATACGGCTTACGTTACGAGAAACCGCTCAACCCTGAGCAATCGCTCATCATTCTGGAGTGTATACCCTTTGAAAATACCAGAGAGGTAATCAAAACCCTCATCAACGATACAATCAAAGAGTTTCCGAGTCGCAGTCCCAATCCACCGCGCAACGTTGTGACGAATATAACCGTTGAAGGGTCGGAGTCAGTGCAACCGTAGTAACAATGTCCCAAAGGATTTAGGCATTTTAGATCGTGAAAGCAGGCGATTTCTTGCTCTGCGTTCACAAGAGCAAAGTTGGAGGATAGGAACTGAAAAAAAATAAAAAAATCTGACCATTCGCTAACGGGGTGCATCATAAGTAGTGAAAGCGTATTACTGTTATTTAAGGAACGATTGGATCACGGGAGTGCTGCGATGGATCACAATGACGGGGAGCTAATCAAACGGACACTTGCCGGCGATGAAGCCGCGTTTGGATCTCTAGTGGATAGATACAAAGGTGCAGTTCACGCGCTCGTCTACCGCAAAACTGGGGATTTTCACATCGCTGAAGAGTTGACACAAGACGCCTTTCTCCAAGCCTATCAGAAGCTATCAACGCTCCGAAATCCGGTGCATTTTGCGGGTTGGCTCTACGTCATCGCATCGAGATGTTGCCTGATGTGGTATCGCAAAAAACGTCTGCCAACAAGTCCTTTGGCTAAGGTAAAGCCCGCTGAGATGGAAACAATTGCTCAACGGGATTACCGCCATGAACAGCAACGACAAAAGGTTCATGATGCGTTGGACAGTTTGCCTGAAAGTCAGCGTACCGTCTTGACGCTTCACTATCTTGGTGGCTTGAGTTGCGAAGAGATTGGACGTTTCATCGGCACGTCGGAAGGTGCAATCAAGGATCGGCTCTATCGCGCACGTCTCCGTTTACGAAAGGAGATAACGAACATGATGCACGAAACTCTGAAAGGCTTCCAACTACCACCGACGTTCACGCAAAAACTGCTGGAGCGAATCAGCAATTTTGAACCCACCCCGACTATTCCGCGGGGGCAACCGCTGATTCCGTGGGGGATCGCTGGTGCCGTAACGATTGTCCTGATTGTTTGTGCAAGTTTCACAAACGGGCTCCAATTTCAGCTGCCGTATAGCTTTAATGCGGATGAGGCGGCGACAATGGTTGAGATTATCAATGCGCCCATTGTGGATCGTGCCCCCCTTCCACCCAATCGACGCGGCGGTCAGGTGGTGTTTCAAGCTGCTGCCCAGAGGGAGCAAGACGATACGCAGCCTAGTCTGAATGACCAAGATTATCAGAGGTGGCATTTACCCGAAAGAGCCAAAGTGCGCTTGGGAAAAGGGGCGATTAGTCAGGGTGATAGAGCGATTGTATTTTCGTCTGATGGTGTGCATATCGCAGTTTCAAGTAACATTGGCGTATGGCTTTACGATGCGAAGACAGGGCGTGAACTCGCACTGATTGATACGCAGTCCATTTGGGGAAACCCGATAGCATTCTCACCCGATGATGCAAAACTCGCCGTGGTGGATGAGCGTGAGATTAAATTGTGGGACGTTTCGACACAGAGAAAGATTGCTACATTTGAGGGGCAGGCAGGCGGGGCGGTAGCATTTTCGCCTGATGGCACGAAGTTGGCTTCGGGGTCAGTGGATAAGACCGTCAAGTTGTGGGAGGTTTCGACAGGGAAAAATATCAACACATTCACAGGCCATACAGAATCTACGAGATCTGTAGCGTTCTCACCTGATGGGACGAAACTCGCCTCGGGATCTATAGATAAAACGATCAAATTGTGGGCTGTTTTGACAGGGAAAAACATAAACACGCTTACGGGGCATAAGGATAGAGTTGAATCTATAGCGTTCTCTCCTGATGGCACGAAGCTGGCTTCGGGGGCGGTGGATAGAACTGTCAAATTATGGGATGCTTCAACAGGAGAAAATATCAACACGCTCGGAGGGACTGGCAGTACCTCCGCTGCGGTGCGGATGCTTCAAATCTTTGCTGGTCGCACTTCCAAATCCATGGGGCGTAGGTCTCCGGTCACCTCAGTGGCGTTTTCGCCCGACGGTACGACACTCGCCTCTGGGGAGTTAGGGGGAATGATCAAACTATGGGACGTTGCGACGGGAAGAAATATCAACACACTCCACGGACCTGGAGGATTGTCTAAATCTGTGGTATTCTCTCCCGATGGCACAAAACTCGCCTCCTCCATTTCGGGCGGATATGGAACGATTGAAATATGGGAGGTTGCGACAGGAAAGAATATCAACACGATTGCGGGTCATCTGGATGGAGTCCAGTCTATAGTATTTTCCCCCGACGGCACAAAGCTTGCTGCAGGTTTGTCGCTTGCTGCAGGTTTGTCTGGGGCAGGTGTCAAATTATGGGAGATAGAGACAGGTCAACAGGTTGCCACTTTCTCAGAAAAAATGGGAACGGTTAAATCTGTGGCATTTTCACCCGATGGTGTGACACTTGCTTCCGCTCCGGGCGGGCTTATAGGGATTAAGTTATGGGATATTGAGACAGGCAGAAATATCGCTACACTCCAAGGATCTAGGGGGCGGATCTGGTCTGTGGTGTTTTCGCCTGATGGCGCGAGACTTGCCTCTGGATCAGAAGACAAAAATGTTAAACTATGGGACGTTGAGACAAGAAAAAACACCGCCACGCTGCGTGGGCATACGGAGGCGGTTCGCTCGGTGGTGTTTTCTCCTGATGGCACAAAACTCGTCTCGGGGTCAGAGGACAAAACGGTCAAACTATGGAATGTTGAGACGGGAGACAATATCGCCACGCTTGAAGGGCATACAGATAAGGTTTGGTCTGTGGCATTTTCGTCCAATAGCACAAAGCTCGCCTCAGGATCGGCGGACAAAACTGTTAAACTGTGGGATGTTGAGACCGTCAAAAATATCGCTACACTTAAGGGGCATAGGGATTGGGTCTGGTCTGTGGTGTTCTCCCCCGACGGTACAAGGCTCGCTTCAGGATCGAATAACGAGTTCAAACTGTGGGATGTTGTGAGGGAAAAATATATCGACACATTTCAGGGAGATGGACGCGGATTGACCTCTGTGGCATTTTCTCCCGATGGCAGAAGACTCGTATCCGGGTCAACGGCTGGAACGATTTTGGTGTGGGAGATGCCAGATTTCATCGACTAATGAATTGGCGATTCTTTCACTTAATCCATTGAAAACGGAAAGGAAGATATATTCATGGCGTTACGTGCTGGAATTGTCGGCTGCGGTGGAATCAGCCGAAGCCATGCAACCGCATACACACATCTCAAGGATGTAGAGCTTGTCGCCTTGTGTGATATTCTACCTGCAGCGGTCAATACACGAGCGGACGAGTATGCCGTATCCAATCGTTACACCGACTTCCTCGAAATGTTTGAGAAGGAAACGTTGGATGTCGTCAGTGTCTGCACCCATGCACCGCTGCATGGGCCGGTTACGATTGCTGCTGCAGAAGCCGGTATTAATGTCCTGAGTGAGAAACCGCTTTCCACCGATTTGGAAAATGCCGATAAGATGATCGCGGCTTGTAAGCAAGCAGGGGTGCGGTTAGCGGTGAGCCACCAATATCGATTCACACCGCTATTCCGTCACGCGAAGAAGTGGATTGAGTCGGGACGGATTGGCGAATTTCGCTCCATCCGCGAGGTCGGCAAGGGACGGGAAGCCGGCTTTGAGTTGATGGAGATGGGTGTCCATTACTTTGACGAGATGGATTTCTTTATGGATGGCATTGAGTGGGTTCACGCGCAGGCTACCTATCAAGGACACTCGGTCGGCGTTGAGGACATCATGCACAGCAGCGAACTCTGCAAAACGGATCGGCGTGACAACGGGATGGTGGCGGGAGATACGATGCTGATTCATCTTGGTGGAAGTCACGCCACAAGCGGCTTGGTTGAACTCTATCGTCGTGAACCGCTGCAAGGATGGATGATGGGTCCCCACATTTTAGGTAGTGAGGGGCAACTAATGATTAAGCCGAACGCCAATACTGGAATAGATGAGATGTGGTATTGCCCTTTTGACGTTTCGTTTGCAGCACATACCCCGCAGTGGGAGCGTGTTCTACTCCCTGAGGAAGCCTTTGTGATTGACGGTCAATCGTGGGAGGATAGACATTCAATTTGGAGCGTTCGGGACATGGTAAACGCAATCCGCGAAAACCGGCAACCGGAGCTCGGTGAAACGAAGGCACTAACCTCTTTGGAGTGCGTTAGTGCGGTCTATGAGTCCCATTTTACTCAAGCACGTGCCTACCTGCCGTTGGAAGATCGCCGTCATCCACTCATCAAACGGTTGAACGGGGCACCTCAACGCTGAAGTCAGGAGAAGCGATCAGAGGTTAGGAAACCCCAATTTCATTGAGGGCAGGTTACAGCACAGCGGAAATCCCGATCCATTGAGGTTCCGTGCGACGATTGAGGCGTTGGAGGCGGGCAAGATGCCCGACCTACGGAAGTGGTTTCTTAATGAACTAGTGAACTTATGAACTTATGAACTCATTGCCGCTTTTTCCACATCAGCCAAAAACACGCGTTCTCCGTTGTTGACTGCTGACCGATGGACTGCACCCTCGAATACCAACTCATTCCATGCCGCTTCTCCATCCGCCGGGAACGACTCGTTTGCGTGTATCGCTTTGATCACGCCGTCCGCCATACGTGGGAAAGATGTTTGGTAGCTATTTTCGTCCTCGTTTTCCCAAAGTTCTTCATCTTCAGACGTATTGGCTTCGCGGCGCCGATACCACCCCTCTAAACCACGGGCTTCCGCGTACCGCTCGTCACCAACAATCATGACACGCAACGGATGATCGTCGTAGCCCCAGAGATTGCTTCCAGCCAGCGTGCCAATCACACCATTTGCCCATTCCATCTGTATCATTCGCTGCCAGCCACCCTCTTCGCTTGGGTCTCCCATGACGCTGACCCATTCAGGCCGTCCCATGCTCCAAAGGATCTGATCAATAACGTGCGACCAGCAATTAAAATGCGCTCGGGCGCGTACCATCCGTATTTCACCCAACCGTCCATCGACTACATCATCGTGGAGCTTCCGGAAATGCGTCATGAAGCGGTAATTAAAGTCGATACCGAATTTTAGACCGGACTCTCGCCACTCAGATATCGCCGCTGCTGCAAGCGGGAGATCGTCCTCTCTGACGCGAAATTGACCCTCTAAACCGCAAAGAGGTTTCTCAGTGAACACATTCTGACCCGCTGCGAGTAACTGTCGCAATGGCGGGATACGCCGGGTTTCATTGACGATCAGTAGCATCAGATCAGCATCACAGTTATCAAGCAGTTCCTCGATGGTTGAATATCCGGGCACACCAAACTTCTCTGTAGCTTCGGCGAGCAATTCGGGATCCATGTCGCAGACAGCAACAACTTCGGCGTCGGGATGGCTGTGGAAGTTTCCCCCGTGCATCAAGCCCATACCCCTACCGCTGATGAGTGCACATTTTATCATGGCTAGATTCCTTTCCGTTCCAGGTTAAGAGTATACGGCACTTTCTGATGCAGTTCTTCCTAATATCAGTTAGGCGCACATCGATGTCCGTTGAAAAGTGTAACCAGAATTACCGTTGGAGAGATGGAAAATCCGCAGACACGGTAGATATGGCGTGAGATGGAATCGAGAGTGTGAGGTAGCAGTCCGTCAACTGAGTCTCTACATCACAGTGCTACGAATCATCCGATTGTTCATCGTCTGCGTCAAGTTGTGCTTCCAGTTGAGCGACCCGTTCCTGAAGGCTAGCAAACGCTTGCAACATTTCCGGCAGTCGGCGCATGGAGGCTTTGATACGCAACTGCTGCGCATGGTTTTCTGCTGGGAAACCGGAGACGTAACTCCCCGCGGGAAGATCTTTAGTCGCCGCGGATTTTGCAAAAACGGTACTATCTGCCCCAATCGTGATATGCCCAACGGCTCCGGAGTGACCAGCCATTGTCACACGATCCTTCAATTCGGCGCTGCCAGCGATGCCGGTCTGAGCGGCGATACAGCAATCTTCGCCAATCACAACATTATGGGCAATCTGTATAAGGTTATCGAGTTTTGTCCCTCGTTTAATGATTGTTGCACCGTTCGTCATCGTTGCACGGTCAACCGTAGTGTTTGCACCGATTTCGACATCATCTTCAATGATAACTGTCCCGATTTGGGGTATTTTATGGTGTCTATCGCTGACCGATGCGAACCCGAAGCCGTCACTGCCGATGACAACCCCGCTGTGAAGGATTACCCGACTGCCAATCTCGACATCCTCACGGATTGTCACGTTGGGATAAATGAGCGTTTCCTTGCCAATTTTCGTGTCGTCGCCGATATACACAAAAGGACTGATAGTCGTCCCGTCACCAATGTGTACATTATCGCCGATATACGCGTAGGCTTGAACCGAAACCATCTCCCCGATCTGCACATTATCGCCAATAATTGCTGTTTCATGAATCCCATACGCTGTTTTGCTTTTGCGCCATGCAAACAGTTCGAGGACCTTGACAAAGGCAAAGTACGGATTGGCGACACGGATCAGCGGCGTGCCGTTGTAGGGGATATCCTGACCAACGATGATTGCAGAAGCCTGTGTGCGTTCTATCTCACGCAGATACTTTGAGTTCGCGACAAACGTGAGTTCATGCTTCCTCGCTTCTTTGATGCCGGAAACGCCAACAATCTCAGTCTCGCCGTCTCCTAATAACTCCCCGTCAATTAGATCACTAATCTCTTTCAGTGTTTTTACCATAATTGCTTGAGGGTAGATTGCCCCCTGGTATCAGCCGACTACCTGCGGCGGAACTGGCGGCAGGTCATTAGTTACTCTTTGCCCCTTCCTTTCCTGTCTCTGTTGCGGGCGGAGTGTCCGATTGTCCGGCGTCCTTGGATCTTTCTTTCTCATATGCATCGTTTAATTGCTGAACAACCCGCTGCGTCAAGTCATACTTTGGATCGACATAAAGTGTTACAAGGCGTTTCTCAAAAATGAAGCTATATCCTTCGCTTTCACCCATCTGTTTGAGTAGGGTTTCTATCTCTTGTGTTAGCGGTGCAAGTAGTTCCTCGCGCTTCGCTATGAGCGAGTCTTGGCCAAGTTCCAGTTCGCGCTGGAGCTGCTGCCTCTTGATACCAATATCCGCCTGCAAAGTCTCAGTTTCGGACGCTTCAAGAAAAAGCTTCTGCTTCGTCAGCCGCTCTTCCATGGTGGCGATTTCTTCCTGAATCCCGTTGAGTTGAGTTCTCAATCGTTCTTCCGCAGTTTTCAGGATCTCATTGGCTTCTTGGGCTTTTGTATAATTCTCAAATACGCTTTGTGTATCCACAACGCCTAACTTAAGGTTGTTCTGTGCCGCGGCGTTAAAACCCAGGCCAAACGATCCAAATAAAATAACGCTAAGTGCTAAGTAAAACTTTGAAATTCGAGTCATAAAACCTCCGTGAAGTGGAAACGCCCTACTTGAGGACGTCGCCATTTTAGGTGTCCTTAAACATCAATGCCGTTAAAAACCGGGACCAATTGTGAAGTGAAGTTTACCTCTGCTTCCATCAATTTCTGGTCGCCGATCAAATCCATAACCCCACTCAAGACGCGCCAACATACCCATTAGATCAAAGCGGATGCCGACCCCCGCGCCTTTCTTGAGTTTAAAGTCGTTGAAGACGTTAGTAATACTCTCATCCCATACCTGTCCTATATCAAAGAACACGACCCCGGTCAACTGGCTTGCAAATGGAATGCGATATTCCAAATTGGCGTAAAGGACCTTGTTGCCCCCATTGTAATTGTATTCGTTTGTATTCGCGTTAACGGGAAAAATTTCATAATCCTCATAACCACGAACTGTGTCGATTCCGCCGAGTCGATAGCGCTCATAATATAGGAATCTCCAATCCGTACTTTGGCTATTGAGGTATGAAGCACGTACATGGCCCGCGAGGACATGGTTGAAAAAGCTCGTGAGGAACCAACTTGAATCTGCAGAGTATCTCTGGAACTTATTGTCCGCACCGAAGAATCCACCAGCATACTCATAAGAGAGGGTGTTAAGCGACCCGGATACAGGTTCGCGAAGGCTTCGCTGATAGTCGCGTGTGTCTCTGGAGAGATTGAAAGTTATACTGCGGGTGAGGCGATCCTCGATCGTTTCTACGCGATCCCCAAATGCATCAACGGATTCATTTTTTAGACGAACGGACAGATCTATATCTTTGGTTAATGGGCGTCCAAGGGTCAAAGAACCGCCCACACGTTTATAGGTATATCTATCATAACCCCGATCGCGGAAGATTGAACCATAGTATCGGTGCGTGCGCTGAGTGTTGTACAGGCTGGTACTGAAGCGGGTCGGTGTACCCAAAATCCATGGGGTACTGAAGCGCAGTTCGCCAGTATGCCGATCGCGAGCGCCCAGCTCACCCTTCAGGTGTACACGATAAGCGCGTCCCCACAAGTTGTTTTCACCAATCTGTGCGACTCCAAAGATACCACCTTCCGTACCGTAGCCTCCACCGAGACTAAGTAGACCGGTGCGCGGTGTTTCTGTGATGGTGACAATTAGGTCTCGGATTGCGCCTTCAGAACTGGCTGGAACAAACTCAACGTTCCTAATAAATGACCCCATCCGAAAGATTCGCTGCCGTGCTTTCCGTAGCGACTGTACGTCGTAAAACTCACCGGGCTTGATATCCAGTTGGTCCAGTTCGCGCCGGATTACGTTGTCCTTCGTCTTTTCTAATCCGTTGATATGCACGTCGCCGATGATAATGACATCGCCTTCGGTGATGTTTAGCGCCAAATCTACAATACCGTTGATTTCATCGAAATCAGGAGAGGCATCCACTTCTGACAGCAGGTATCCTTTGGTCTGATAGGCCTCCTCAATCTCCAGAAGCGCTTGCTCAAACTCTCCGCGATTGAAAATCTCTCCTTCAGCCGGATTCAACATATCGCGGATATCTTCTTCAGAAAATGCAGGCTTTTCAGAGTGCGTTAGTTGTACCGTGTATTTCCCAATGATAAACTGTGGCCCCTCATCAACAGTGATGTCGAGCATCAATTCGGTTTTATCATCAGAAAACCGTTTCTCATGTCTCGCAATTCTTGCTTGATTGAATCCTGCATCTTGATAGTATCGAACTAAAGTGATCAGATCTTCTTCAAAGAAATTCTCGTCGAAATGCTTGCCTGTGCGGGTTTTAAGCTGCTTGCTCAGTGATTTTGACGAGAGATTGTCGTTACCGATGAAGTTAATTTCTTCAACTTTAATCCGCTGCCCCTCTGTAAGCTCGTATGTCACAGCTATTGTATTGGTGTCGGGATTGAGATCGGCAAGGGTTTCCACCTCTGCTAAGTAGTAACCTGCTTCTTTGTACGTTTTCAGGATATTCTTTTTGTTTTCCCAGAGACGCTGCTCCGTGCACAACTCACCCGGTTTCAGGCTGATTGCGTCTTTTATCTTACTGTACTTCAATTCCTCGTTGCCAATGATGTTGATGTTGCCCTCGATCTTAGGGTTTGGAATGAGTCGATAAATGACCTTTAATCCGCCGCCTTCAGCGGGCACGACATCAATGGGAATGTCCTCGAAAAAGCCGGTATCCTTATGAAGATTTTTGATGTCTTGTGATAACTGATAAGGAGAGATCTCCTCGCCAACGCGGGTTTGTATGATACTTTTTATTAAGCCTTCTGATTCCTCCATTATCCCTTCAAACTCAATCTCTTTTACCGTTAAGGCAGTATCAGTTGTCTTGGCTTTAGGTTCTTCAACCGCGTCAGTTGTCGCAGTTTCTGGTTCTTCCTCGGCAGCAGCAGGGATTGTGGAAAACACAATGCACATCAGTCCTACCAATAAGCCGATCCGCCAGCATATCACTTGCATCTCTTTTCTCCTCCGTCTTGTCGGTGGTCCGAACTATCTGAGGTCTACGATGCACCTCATTCGGGGTAAATGGCGGTTCCCAGTACATTCGTAACGTGATGGAATTCTTCGATTAACTTCTGCGTAACCGTGCCGGGCGATCCATTCCCAACGATACGCTGATCTATTTTGACAACCGGAATCACTTCTGCAGCGGTTCCCGTCAGAAAGCACTCTTCAGCAGTATACAGGTCGTGTCGTGTAAACACCTTTTCTTCGACAGTGATGCCCAATTCGCGTGCCAAGTCAATAACAGCATTGCGAGTGACTCCTTCCAAAATGCCGAGGTGGGTGGGCGGCGTGACAATGATGTTCTCTCTGATAAAGAAGATATTGTCTCCGCTGCACTCGACAACGTATCCCTCTGCATTCAGCATAAGGACCTCTTCGACCCCGGCCTGTTTGCCTTCAATCTTTGCCAATATGTTGTTGAGATAATTCAACGATTTGATGCGTGGGCTAATTGCTTCAGCATAATTACGGCGCACAGAAACTGTGACGATTTCTAGACCGTCGTCGTAGAGATGTGCGGGGTAGAGTGCAATTTTATCCGCAATGATGATAATCGTCGGCACGGGACACTTATCCGGATCTAAACCGAGATCGCCCACCCCACGCGTCACAACCAAGCGGATATAGGCATCATGAAGTTGATTCCGGCGCAGTGTCTCCAAGAGTGCTTCTTCCATCTCCTCAATGGAGATCGGAATTTCAAGCATAATGGCTTTTGCCGAATCATAGAGCCGTTGTAGATGCTCATCAAGTTTGAAGACCCGTCCCTTATAAGATCGGATGCCCTCAAAGACCCCATCTCCGTAGAGTAGGCCGTGATCAAAGACAGAAATTTTTGCTTCTTCTTTAGGAAGGTATTTCCCATCAATATAAACCAACATAGCGTTTCCCTCGAATCTACGAATCGCCAAATCTGCAATTCGTGTATTACGCATCATATATTTAGCATCCTAAAGCTACCCTTGCTCATAGACCTGACCATCCACCAGTTGCACCAACCGGTCCGCGCGCTGGGCAAGTGTCTGATTGTGTGTCACGATGATGAACGTCTGGTCAAATTGGTCATTCAACGTCCACAGCAGATCGTGGACCGCGTCACTCGTTTTTTGGTCAAGGTTACCGGTGGGCTCGTCCGCCAACACAACCTTTGGCTGATTCACTAAGGCACGAGCGATAGCGACCCGCTGCCGTTCACCCCCAGAAAGTTCAGACGGACGGTGCTCCAGTCGCTCCCCCAAGCCAACATACTCTAACAACTCTTTGGCTCGGTTGTGAGCGACACTAGATGTCTGTCGAGCAATCAGGCCCGCCATCGCAACATTTTCAAGCGCGGTGAACTCTGGCAAGAGGTGATGAAACTGAAAAACAAAACCAATCTCTTCGTTGCGGAACCGATCTAATTCCTGATCCTTCAATGCGAAGAGGTCCTCTCCATCATAGAAGATTGTTCCCTCCGTTGGACGATCCAGCCCACCAAGTAGATGAAGCAGCGTGCTTTTTCCTACACCAGAAGCCCCAACAACCGCTATAACCTCCGCCTTCTTTACCTTCAGATCGACCCCTTTTAGCACGGGAAGCTCTGTAAAACCATCGTAGTAGGACTTACATAGATCCGCAACGCGGATGAGGTTATTCATGTCGGAGTGCCTCAACGGGGTTTAGATGAGAGGCTTTCCGTGCCGGATAGAGTGCCGCAAGCCAGCAGGTTGCCATTGATAGCAGGTTCATAAGAACGACGAAGCCCCAACTAATTTTGACAGGCAATCGGTTAAGTTGGTAGACACCGCTCAAATTTTTTCCGAGGATATTATCAAGGTAAATCGGTTGCGCGACGAAATAGAGTGCTAGACCGGCTGCGATACACCAGATCAACAGAAATCCGGTTGCGTTGATAGGCAACGACCATACGCGTTGACATACCTGTAGAATAACGGGAACCAACAGTATCAACAGACCATACCAGCGTGGGAAAAGTCCAACTTGAAACTCAAGCCGCCAGCAGACATACACACCGAGTGCCGTGCCCAAAATAGAACCTAAAATACCGATAATCCCGCCCTGTAGGATGAAAATATTCCTGATCCCCTGTTTCGACGCTCCCATCGCTCTGAGAATGCCGATGTCCTGCGTCTTTTCCATGACCATCATGATGAGTGTGCTTGCGATATTGAACACCGCCACAAGAATGATGAGTGCAACAACAATCATGGTCACAATCTTTTCAAGCTCAAAGGCATCAAAAAAGTCCGCACGCGATTCCATCCATGTCATCGTTATCGGTATTGCGCCCAGACCGGGATCAAAACGGACCTCCTGTTTAATCTGATCGCTCACCGTTGGAGCCATATCGGCATCAACGAGACGTACCTGTATCAGGTTGATCTCATCGGGCTTTTGGTAAAGTTTCTGAGCGGTTTGTAGATCTATAAAGCCGAATGCGTTATCATGAATGTAAAGCCCTGATTGATACAACCCAACTACCACAAAATTACGCATCAACGGCATAAACGAGCCAGGGTTAGCGGGGTTCGGCACCATCTTAGAGATCAGACGCAAGACATCTCCCGGTACAACACCGATTTTCCGGGCGATATGGTAGCCCAAAACAATACCGCCTGTAATTGTCTCCGATCCCGCTATGCGCCTGTGGGCTTCATCAATGAATGGCGATTGATTAAACTCGGTAAAATTCTTTACAAAATTTGAAAACCCCGTGACCTGATCTTCTGCTTGTAGGTCAATTCCTTTTACATAGATCGTTGCTTCTATTGATTCGCTGCCTTGGGGTTGTAGCGCAAGTTGACTAAGAATCAGGGGCGAAGCCGCAACGACCCCTTCAATTCCTTCGATCTGTTCAATCTTCCCATGATAATTCGGAAAATAATTGTACGCCGATCGAACGATTATGTGCGCTTCGTTGGCAAGGAACTTCTCTTTCAGGCCATTGCTAAAACCTTCCAGCGCAGAAACGACGATAATCACGGCAGCGATTCCAAGAGTAACTCCACCCACCGAGATAATGCTAATAATTGAGATAAAAGCCTGTTTTCGTCGTGATTTCAGATACCGGGATGCGATAAACCATTCGTATTTCATAGAGCGTGGAACTTACGTTAGTGCTAAGGCAAACTTAATTGCATGTTCTACAGTTTGCATCTTCCCTGTGGTTAGCGTGCAGATATGGGATTGGAGCAAGCCCTTGGGAATAGTAAGAAGATTATCACAGTTCACAACGCAAGCAGTAGGCATTCCATCCCTTACATCAAGTGCCACTTCCACAGGGATGTGCCAGAGTGTGCGAGTAATGGGCGCAACAGTAAGAGCATCGCGTACGATGATAGCACTATCGCGTGTGATGATCAGTACAGGACGGCGTCCAGCGGGTGATGGCAAATCTGCCCACCACACTTCCCCACGGCGCATCTACCATTTCTCCTTTGGTAAGATTTCTCCTGCTAAGATAGCCGCTGTTTCCGCCCACTGCAATTCTTCAGGCTGTTGCATCTGCCGTTCACTATAAATGTTTTCGAGTTCCTGTGGATTAATCTGTCCAATGAATTGCTGACAAGCCATCGCAATAAATTCCTCGCGGTTATAGCGAAGTTGCTCCGCACACTCATCTATTACCTTGAGTAGAGAGGTGTTCAACGAAACTGAAACCTCTGTTTTTTTTAGAGTTTTTGTGTCCATACCTTCTATCTCTCTTGCCACGTGGGATAAGAAATCCGATGCGACCGTATCATTTCCAGAAGATTTTACGCTTTACATATCAGTCTGATCGTTCCGGACGCATCTGTGGGAATAAAATCACATCGCGGATTGAGGTCTGATCTGTAAGTAACATCGCAAGGCGATCAATACCGAAGCCAAGTCCACCCGTCGGTGGCATGCCGTATTCCAACGCTCGTAGATAATCCTCATCTATCATCAATGCATCTTCGCCCCCGTCGTCCTCCTGCTTTGCGCCCTCGATAAATCGTTCCCGCTGATCTATCGGATCGTTCAGCTCGCTAAACGCGTTGCCCATCTCCATGCGCGCGATAAAAAACTCAAACCGTTCAACGAAACCCTCGCTGCCCCGCTTCTTTTTGGCAAACGGCGAAATCTCAATCGGATAATCGTAAATGAACGTCGGTTGAACAAGATTTGGCTCGACGTGTGCCTCAAAGAGTTCAGCGATGAGCTTTCCTCTGGGGGCTTCACCTTCCAATTCAACGCCAGCGTCTACTGCCGCTTTGCGTAACGCTTCATCACTCAATGTACTGACATCAATGCCCGCTTCTTCCTCTATCGACTTAATCATTGTCAATCTGCGCCAAGGCGGATCGAGTGAGATGGATTCACCTTTATAGGTGATCTGTGTTGTGCCGAGAACTGTTTGTGCCGTGTGTGCAAGCAAGTTTTCGGTCAAACACATCATATCTTCATAGTCCGCGTATGCTTGATAAAGCTCAATCATCGTAAATTCGGGACTGTGGTCGTGATCTATGCCTTCATTCCGAAAGTCCCTCGAAAATTCATAGACCCGATCGAACCCGCCGACTATGAGGCGTTTGAGGTACAACTCGTTGGCAATACGTAGGTAGAGTGGCATATCCAACGCGTTGTGATATGTAGTGAAAGGGCGCGCAGTTGCGCCACCGTAGACTGGTTGAAGAATTGGTGTCTCTACTTCAATAAAACCATCCTGATTGAGATATTCACGGACAGCTTGGATCATCCGGGTGCGATTGATGAAAACCTGTCTGACGTCAGGGTTCATCATCAGGTCAGCATATCGCTGCCGATAACGTGTCTCCTTGTTCTGCAAGCCGTGCCATTTCTCCGGCGGGGATCGAAGGGATTTTGAGAGGAGCTCCACTACGTTTGCCAGCACCGTGAGTTCGCCGGTTTGCGTCCGGAAAACAGGTCCATCAACGCCAATAACGTCGCCTACATCCAACTTTCTATAGACTTCGTAGGCTTCAGTACCAACCGCATTCTGACGGACATAGATCTGGAGACGACCGCTACCGTCCTGCAGGTGTGCGAAGCCACTTTTGCCATGGTCGCGCCGGGTCATAATCCGACCGGCAATACGCACCGAGTTCGTCTCGTCTGGCTGATCTCCAACCTCTCCAAACTGTTCACGGATCTCCTCGGTCGTATGGGTCGGAGAATATTTATAGGGATACGGCTCCACACCGAGTTGCCGGATCTCTTCTAACTTCTCTCGGCGCTGATCCATCAAT
>JAJDUM010000019.1 GCA_022826645.1 Candidatus Poribacteria bacterium | reverse complement strand
ATAACGGACGAAACTCGGTTAAAATAGACGCGAGGCAGAATATGAGGAACATAAGTTCTCCTTTCGAAACTGTTGTGGGTTCCTGAAAGGATACCTCTTTTCTGCCTCTTTTCACATAAAAATTGTCCAAACTTTAGTAATAGTAGGATTATATCAGGCGTGATACGTGCAGCCCTTAGTTCGCTGATGGGTTCAGTTCTCGGTGCAAACCGTTCGCAAGCGCGGCAAACTCAACGATGTCCAACGTCTCTCCACGTCGCTGTGGATCGATGCCGAGTTGTTCGAAAACGGTAGTGAGTGCGTCAGCAGAGATAGAAACGCCATTTTTCAAGAGTGCGTTTCGTAACATTTTGCGGCGAGATTGGAACGCAGCCCGGACTGTCCAAAAGAATAGCGCCTCATTGTCAACAGTGACCGGAGGAGCCTCCCGCATCTGCAGTACGAGGACAGAGGAATCAACTTGAGGTGAAGGGTAGAACCGGTCTGGTGGGATCCTGTGCGCAATTTCAGCATCCGCGTAGTAAGAGACACCGATGGAAAGAGCACCATAGCGTTTGGTTCCCGGCGGTGAGATGATACGTTCAGCAACTTCTGTTTGCATCGTCAGGACACAAGCGCCGATTTTTCGATGCTGCTTCAATAACTCCCATAGCACCGGTGTCGTGATGTAGTAGGGAAGGTTGGCGACAATTTTGGTGTTCTGAGGAGGGAAGCTGTTCAGCAGGGTGGAGAGATCCAGTTTAAGAATATCACCCTGGATCAAGGAGACGTGAGACGCTTGGGAGAATTTAAGTTGCAATTCAGCGTAGAGGAATTCATCGATTTCAACCGCGAGGACCTTTTTGGCGGTAGCGGCGAGCACTGATGTCAGGAATCCGAGTCCAGCACCGATCTCCAAGACAAAATCAGCATCAGTCAATTTTGCTCCGAAAACGATCTCCTGCAAGGCGTGCGGGTCAGTTAGGAAGTGTTGACCCAGTTTCTGATTGGCGTTTCTGCCGGTGCGTTTGAGGAATTCACGGGTCTGTTGGTAGAGAGTCATCGCTTCTAATCCCTCTATGAGGGCGGTGGATGTCAACGTGCGCAGGGAACGCAAATCTGCGTTCCCTGCGAGAACCACCTATCTGGTCAAGGCGGCTGCGTCAATTTAGTGTATGGTCACACCAACTTCTCGTGCGACGTGCCGGATGTATTGCTGACCTGTGATGGTGTCTTCGTATGGGAAATGTTCCACATAAAGGGTTACATCGTGGTTCAATTCATCCAATCGTCGAAGGATTGTGGCGTAGTCCATAACGCCGGATTCATAACGGTGCTCTGCTTCTTTTGCCCCGGGAACGGCTTCGTCTATGTGCACAACCGATAAGCGTCCGCTCTCGTTCTGACGAACCGCCGACATCGCTATATCCTTTGCGTGAAGCGCAGCAATCCTATCGCCCATCTCATCGAAGATCTGATTTACAAGTTCTGTTGTTCTATAGAACAGATGGGGCCAGGTCAGGTTTACACAGTCCATTAGCGCCTTCATTCGCGGTGACGAGGCAGCTTCAAACATTTCCTTGTACCTTTCCACAGAACAGAGCGGGCTCATGATATGGGGGTGTGCAGCAACGTCCATCTCCGCTGCTTCTGCTTCCCGTGCCAAATCCACCGCAGCGTCGAGGCATCGCTTCCATGCGTCTTCAGTCCACATTTGGGGTGTGCATCTGTAGGTTAATCCGACGTTAAACCCGACGCAGTGCGCGCCTAAGATGCGAGCGTGGCGTAGTTGACGGCGATAGTGTTCAATAGCTGACTGGTATTCATCTTCATCCGCTGCACCAAACCCGCTGTGGAATGCACTAAACTCGCCTGGTCGTATACCGTGATCGTCGAGAAAGTTTCTTGCATCCTCGACATCCGCATCGCTCCAATCGGCGGGTGTGCTCATGGACACCGTTTGTACCTCCATGATGCTGACTTTGCGGAGAAACTCGTCCCGCTCTTCTGCGGTTTTTCCCGGATGTATGTTTGGACTCATTAAAATCATCTGACCCTCCTCTGCAAAAGAAAAACCTCTTGATGCTGACAGAAATGTGTGGCTATTTGGTCGTGAGCATCAAGAGGCAAATGAGATAATTCCTAACAATCCGTCTCACGGATTCTGTTTTATGGCACCCCATTTTGTGGTGAGCTTTTGACGCGGTTCTACACCGAGGAATTGATCTCCAGGTGCCTGCATAATCGATTGGATCTCTTCCTCTGTGAACGCAACCTTCCAGATCATTACCTCATCAATAGCGCCTTGGAACGGTTGAGCAAACGCTCCGTATCCACCAATGGTGATGGGACCCCTAGCGGGTAGAGGCGGTTTGGAGCCGTCGCCTTTAGACCAGTCCTTCGCTTCATGGCCCTTGTTAATGCCTCCATCTCGGCTCGATTTCTGATTTTTTCCATTGAGATAGATTTTCATCGCGTCAGGATCCCCGAAAGTGTTGGTGGCAGCGATATGGGTCCACGTGTCTATCGGTACAGAGTCCCATATCCCTGTGACACGATGAAAGTTCACGTCTTGTTGATCTCGATAAAAGAAAGATGGGTCTACAGTCTCCAAGCGAATTGCGTAATTCGCTTTGATTCCGTTAGGGCTATTATAGAGAATTCCACGAGCGCCGGGTCTTGCGACATCCATACTCACCCAAGCCATAATCGTGATTTCGTCTCCGCCTTCAAAGAGGAATATTTTGTGTGCTGGGGTGCGGACCATGCCTGGATCATTGATGGAAAAACGTATGGCTTTTCCAAATTTCCCATCGTCCCACTTCCAGTTGCCTTCCAACTTACCGTGATTTTTAAATCCAGATATGTCTTCCGCCGTTTTTCCTCTTCCCTCATCAAAAGGAATATACAGAACTAAGTCCTTCGGATCTCGCTTTCCCTCGACGAAGGAGGGCGGAGTCAGGAGCAAAAGAACACATGCTATAACCAGAAAAGAGATCTTTGTTTTCATCAGCAACCTCCTTAACTATGCCAAAGGTTCGATAGATTCTTAAAAGGTTCGTTTCAGGGGCTTTGTTTTAGCGTTCCCCATGTCGTTGCTAGTTTGTCACGGGGTTCGACACTGAGAAATTCGCTTCCCGGTGCCAGCATAATTTCTTGGATTTCTTCCTCTGCGAAGGTTCCTTTCCAGATCATCACTTCATCAATGAGACCTTGGAATGGGTCGAGAAATTTCCCATAGCCGCCAATCGTAACGGGACCTTTGGTTACCATGGGCGGTTTCGTCCCATCGCCTAGGGACCAATTATTAGGTTTGGTGCCTCCCTTCATGTTGGTACGTTGCAGTTTCCCATCTAGGTAGATTTTCATCGTATCAGGATTCCCAAAAGTAGTGGTAGCAGCGATATGTACCCACTTATCTATCGGTATTGCATCCCATATCCCTGTAACACGATGAAAGTCCACATCTTCGCTGTCGCGATAAAAAAAAGATGGATCGACACGATCCATCCGAAGTCCGTAATTCGCTTGTGCGTCTCGGGGGCGATTATAGATAATCGCGCGCGCCCCAACTAGTTTCTCTCCGACATTAGCGGGATCGACATTTATCCACGCCATAAGGGTTATTTCGTCTCCCGCTCCAAAAGCAAAAATTTTGTGCTGTGGCGTTTGGACAATACCCGAATCGGCACCACAAGCCACTTCTCTACAAAAGTAGAGAGCGTGTCCAAATTTCCCTTTGCGCCAGGCCCCTTTGCCTTGCAGCAGTCCATCATTTCTAAATCGAGATAGGTCTTTTGTCGCCCTTCCTCTTATTTCGTCGAAGGGATAATAGAGGACTAGATCTAATCCGCGGCGCTGTTTCCCGCTGACTAGGGATGGCATAAGAAACAAAAGAAAGCCCGCTATAAGCGCCAATGCTTTCATGTTTCGTACCCCCTTTCAGGCAACCGATTACATCCCTGACTTTCTGCATTTATAACCAAGCCTTAATTAAAAAAGCCCCCTGATGCTGATGGGACAGTATATCTATTTGATATAAACATCAGAGGGCAATATCGTCATTGCGGGTTTAAATCTATTAATTAGAATTTCGTTTTAGGGTCGCCCACGTTGTCGCGAGCTTCCCGCGGGGTTGAACGGCGAGGAATTCGTCACCGGGTGCCGACATAATATCTTTGATTTCATCGGCTTCAAAGACTCCACTCCAGATCATGACCTCATCGATTGACCCGTGGAAGAGATGTTTGCCTTGGCCACCCCAACGGGAGCCAATATCAATGGGACCTGGTACCGCAATCGCCTTAAAATTGCCGTTGCCATGACTCCATCCACTGGGACGTTCTTCCCCATTTACATAGAACTTCATGGTATCTCCCTTGCCCAGAGTAGCGGTACAGGCGACATGTACCCACTGCTTCGTTGGTAAGGGGTCACCTCTTGCTGTCTTACGGTGCCAGTCCGCGTCCGCTGCATCTCGATAAAATAGCGCGGGGTGCCCCGGGTCTTCTATCCGAAAACCGTAGTTTGTGAAATTTCCTTCAGGACGGTTATAGATAACTACAAACTGATTAATCCCAGCCCAAGCCCAATGGTCAGTCTCATTTCTGATCCATGCCATCAGCGTGATTTCCGCATTCCCCTTAAAGGCAAATGCCTCATTTTCTCGGGTTCGGATATTACTCGTACCTTCGGGATCACCGTCGCCATCCTTCATATTAAACCGAACGGCTTTCCCATATTTGCCATCAACCCATTCTCCCGCCGATAATTTGCCATCGGCTTCGCTTTCGGACTTGTCCTCCACGGTTCTGCCGCCGCCTTCATCAAGGGGATAATAGAGCATTAATTCCAATCCAGGACGCTGTTTCCCGTCACCCAGCGGGGTAAGGATTAAAAGGACAGCTGCTATAAGCAGAACAGAAATCGTTGTTTTCATCTTCATCGTTCCTTTCTCCTTTGCGATTGCTCTGTAGATATGGTTGTGGTAAAACGTGCTGGTTCCCCGTTCATTCTTTTGGGGCAAATCGCCCATGAACTAGCCAGTACCAAGCTCTACCAACGTATTAGGATTGATTGTACAAGCGGTTTTGAACACCTCCCTGTCAGGTCGGGTTTCGATATACTTCTAAGGCTGGAGCATTGAGATTCTTGTGGATCTCATAATCTAGTATATCACAGAATCCGAATGGATACAAAACTAAAACAGATTGGTACCCCAAGGATGAATCTTGGAGTTTTAGTTCTAAAGGTATTCTTTTAGATTCAAGTTTTTATGTGGGGAATTTGTAATGGGGGGCTGACCCTGTAGTATATGAATTAGAGACAATGGAATTGCTATTGATACCTAGGTCAATTGCCTTGCTGGATTAATTCAACTACGCGGTCCAAGATCCGATCAGCAACTTCGCGCTTGGAGAGCAGGGGGAGTTGTTCGCAATTCCCGCTCTGGTCCAACAGCGTCACGATGTTCGTGTCCCCTTCAAATCCCGCGCCTTCCGCCGATACGTCATTTGCCACTATAAGGTCACAGTTCTTCTGAACCAATTTCTTTTGGGCGTTCTCCAAGAGGTCATTCGTTTCGGCGGCAAAACCGACCGTGATCTGTCCGCTCTTCTTGCGTTCACCCAATACTTGTGCAATATCTGGGTTCTGTTCGAGCGGGATATTCAGTTGATCAGTAGTTTTCTTGATTTTATTTCGAGAAAACGTCTGCGGGCGATAGTCAGCGATGGCTGCTGCCATCACGGCGATATCGGTGTGATCGAACCCTTCGAGGAGTGCCTCCTGCAGCTCCAGTGTAGTTTCTATATACTGCGTTTCAACCCCTGGGGGCGGTGCTGCTGTCGCGGGACCACTAATAAGAAGTACATCCGCCCCACGATCTCGTGCCGCTTCGGCGATGGCGTTTCCCATCTTTCCGCTAGATCGGTTGCTGATAAAGCGGACTGGATCGAGATACTCCCGGGTAGGTCCAGCTGTGACAACCACCCGTTTCCCTTCCAAGTCGCTGGACGTATTCAACAGCTGATTGATCCGTGCGAGTATCTCCTCAACCGTGTTCAACCGTCCCATCCCCTGTTTACCAGAGGCGAGGTCGCCGCTGACTGGCTCGACAAATTCCACACCGTTTGATTTCAGTTTTTGGACGTTTGCCGCTACGAACGGGTTTTCATACATGTGCTGCTCCATCGCCGGCGCGATCAGGATTGGGCAGTGGACGGAGACTGCAACGGTCAAGAGTGCGTTGTCGGCGATGCCGTTCGCCATCTTCCCGATGATGTTGGCTGTGGCGGGAACGATTGCTAACAGATCCGCCTTGTCTGCGAGATCAATATGCACCGGTTTCCAATCGGAACCGAGATCGAAAAGGTCAAGCAATACAGGGTTTCGGGAGATGACCTGGAATTGGGTCGGCTGCACCAGACGGGTGGCGTTTTCTGTCATGACCACGTGCACCGAATGCCCATGCTTCACCAGTTGGCTCGCTAAGTCGACGGATTTATGGATGGCTATTCCGCCGGTAACGCCGAGGATGATTGTTTTGTTTTCTGGTGTCATTGTTTGGAATCCAATTCATAGATAACTTCATCGTGGTTGACGGACCCATCGGTTGAACCGGAGTCTGCCATTCCAATCATTTGATCAATAATCGCGTAGCCTCTTTCTCTCTCATTTCGTTTAATGATTTCACGGTTGATTTGACAGCTCCGTATAAGAGAAATAATTCCCTCCTCACCGATTCTATAGTAGATCTTAGAATTAATGAGACACTCCAAGCCGAACCGCATTGCCCCCAGACCCGGTAGGTGCGGTTTCTAACCGCACCGCATCGGCGCAGTTGGAAACAGCACCTACCATACACGGGGAGTGAAAGTGTCTATTTATTTTTAGGATTTACTATAATCCCAACCTTAGACGCTTCTTCATGCCCTATGTTTAATTAGACAGCACCCCCAGATCCCCGATCTATCGGGATGCAAGCACGGGCATCCCCTCCACAATCTCGACCGTTTTCAAGCTGACCGTAATCACCTTCCCAATCAGTCTGACGATGTACTCTGGATCGTCCGCGCGGTTCGGATCGTTAATGATGCCGCTGCGTTTGTCCGTCTTGACGCGATACTGATCTATCACCCATTCCAACGCGGACCGATTCCCCAGCCGATAGTCAAACGCCTTTGCGGGTATCCCGTCGAGGGTCAGGAAATCGTTGTATTTTATCCCCGTTTTATCTTTGGACAACTTCATCTTTTCCACGCGCCAATTGAGCGGTGTATCCGGCTTTTCGATGAATGCGAGCGGGTATTCTTCCACCTCCTCATAGTCGATGTGGATTTCCCCTAATCGTTCTCCCGCTTTGGCAAACCCCCAGAAATCCGGCGTGTATGGCAGGCGAGGCAGATCCCGCTTGAGGTTCGCCTGATACCGTTCCCGATATTCCGGATGATGGAGTAGACCGTAGACGTAATGGAAGATGTCCCACTTGCCAATGGACTCGTCTCCGTAATGTGCCCGGAATTCTGCTAACGCCCAATCGGTGATGTTCGCTCTGCGATTACTTCCGTCCTCGTCATAGGTGTAGAAGGGAAAAGATTGTTGTGGATCGCCATAGAAGTTCAAATCAGGAATAGATCTGCTCATCAAAACAGCAAATTCTTTTCGACCGTAACCTCCGACACAAATCACACGGTTTTCCGTCTCTGTTTCAGGTGTGGGGAAGATAGATGGAAAGACGTATACACGCTCAGTTATCTTCCGGTCAAAGTAAAGGTTTGATTTCGTAAATGGACGATAAAGGGAAGTTCTCATCTTGTCCTGCAAAAAATCAGCGGCTTTTCCTCGTTGCAAGCTGCGTTTAAGGGTTGCGCTCCAACTAATTTTTGCGTTATCATTAATCACAAATTCATCAACATTTGCCTCCCGATTTGCCCGCCGTTCCCACTTGAACACCTGCTCATTGTAGGTATCAATCATCCGACTTATGTTTTCGTCCAGTGTGTTTCGGTTAAAATTGTACGCCCATGCATCGCGATTGGTTTTAACACCGTTGCTGTAAGTCTGAAAAATCACATCTACTGCCTCACTTCTCTCCTCCTTCACTTCCTTAGTACCCATCGGGATAAAGGTCTCAAATTCAGCGTGGAGCCCTTCGGTGAGCCATGTGTGGCGTAGGTCAGGTTGAATAGTTTGCCAATCTATATCCCCGACATGTGCGCACTCATTCAGAAAATCGAATTTCTGTTTTTTGTTCCATAGGTCATCGGTACGATAGTAAAAAATACGAGCAGGAACAGAGCCCTCCCTGCGTGGGAGGGGCATCTCCCGCGAAAGCGAGGATCCCGATAAATCGGGACCGGCCCCGATTATAGTCGCGCCATTTTTCTCCTGTCCGGTCTTCACAAACAAGTTGATGCTCACGCCGACCCGTATCCCGAATACATTGGCATCCGAGACCTTCAATCCCTTCCGGGCATTCCCGCCCAAATCCAGAATGTAAATCGTGTCAAAATCGTCTGCGAGGCGCTTCCGCATCCCATCGAACGCTACACCGTCGAGAAAACTGTTGTTCGTTACAAAAGCGACAACCCCTTCCTCCCCTACCCGGTCCGATGCCCACCGAATCGCCTTTACGTACGGATCGGCAAGTGCGTTTTTATTCGTCGCCGTAGAGTCCTTCGCATAAGTCTCCGCAACCCGCGCGTCCATCGTTGGATATTTTCGATTTTTGTTGTTATCGTTCTCGTTGACCTGACCGACGTTATAGGGCGGATTGCCAATAACCACAAACATCGGGGTCGCCTTCTGATCCTCAACGCGGCGCGTGTTCTCCTCTGTAAACAAGGAGGCTTCATAGTAGTCGGAGTCTTCTGCTAACTCAAACGTATCCACAAGACAGATGCCCTTAAAAGGTTGATATCTGCCCGTCGCCTCGTAAAACTCATGTTCAATGTTCATTGAGGCGATATAGTACGGCAGCAGCATCACCTCGTTGCAGTGCAATTCTGTTGTATACTTTTTCGCCAAGTCGGTTTTGCGAATTTCGCGCATCACCCGCACGATGAAATTGCCTGTCCCCACAAACGGGTCGATGATATGTACATTCCTATCCGAGATTGTAGGGGCAGCCCTCGTGGCTGCCCGTCCTCCGTTCCTCCCTGTGGGAGGGGCGTCCTTGCCCCGATGGGAGACGTTCTCAAATTCAGTCTTTAATATCTGATCCACACTTCTCACCATAAAATCGACAATCGGCTGCGGCGTGTAGACCACCCCATGCGTATCGGCAACCTCCACCGAAAAGCCTTGAAAAAACTGCTCGTAAACGGTGTTGAGAAACCCCTGTTTTTGGGAGAAATCGTTAATGGTTTCGGCGGTGCGTTCGATTGCAGCATAAAAGGGATCAAGACTGTGCAGAAAATCGTCGCGGCTAAATGACTGCTCTGTGAGGGCATCTACCACCTTCTCAATCTCATTGGCGATGACATTGCGGCGGGTGAAGTCAGGGTTATTGAAAACGGTGCGAAAGATGCGCTCGGTCAAGAGGTGTTGGATCAGCATCTCCTCAACGGCGGCTTCAGAGAGGTTGGGGTTAATTGATTGCTGACATTTCTCATGAAAATCTCTAAACGCCGCGACAAAGTGGGGGTTAATAGCCCGCTCCTCCTGGATTAAGTCCGCCAATCCGTTTCCGATGTCGGGCACCCTGTCTTTGAACTGTGCGACCGCCTCCTCCCATTCGGTGTATTCTGGTGGACGGTAGGCAAAAAAGGTGTCGAGAATCTTTATCAGTTGTGTCGGATCGGTCAGATCGGCATCGTGTGCCCGCTGACCGTTCTGCCAAAGGCTGGCGCGGTGTGGAGTTTGGAAGAGGATGTTATCGCGGGGATAGCCTTTCTCAAACTTGCGGACTATTTCCGCGGGCAGATCGTCGTGGATATCCTTCGCCTCCCAATAGCCGTGAATCAACCTAAAACTGTCAATTAACGCACCATCAACGACAACCCGCTTGTTTTGATCTCCGGTCATTGAATGTTCAGGAACGAGTGTCCAATCAAACTGTCGTCCACACGATTCAAGCAGGAATTGGAACGCTGAACGGACGGCGGTTTCGTGCGTGACACCCAGTTGCGCGTATCGGTCGAGTGCGGTGTAATATTCTCTGACAGGCTTGTGTGTGGGCTTGAGGGTGAGGGTCGGCATTCTGTTTAAGGGGGACGAATTCCGTAATCTGTAATGGGTTTGTGGAGAGTTCAAGTTAATCGGGTTCAGACAGAGCTCTCACTAGATTCTCGTCTTTTCCGCAGCGACCTACCCGAATCCGCAACTTGTTGCCACGAAAGTTCACATTCAGTTGTTTGGTCCCTTTGGGATTGATCCACTTAATGCCCCGTCCTTCAAACAGGATTGGTCTGTAAACGGTTGTCAAAGCCATCGCTCTTGGAACGATGCTAGCGGTAAAGCGCAAGCTGTTTTGTAGCTTTTCAGTGACTTCCGATTGTTCGGCTTTGCCGCTCTTGAGTTCAATTGGAGCTGCGACGAGGTTGTTGTCATCGGTATCAATAAAGAAGAGCAGACGGTCACACCGTTTCTCCGTCATTTTGCGCGAGTCGAATTCATCTTCAACATCTATCACAACCCGCTCCGGTGGTATGCCGTCCATATACACGCGACAGCCTTCGCCACTACACGAATTGATAAGGCTCTCTGTACCCACCTGCGCCCGGATTTCGTCGAGAACCCTATTCACATTCACGTTCATTATCGTCTTTCATTTCCTCTATTCGGTTCTGCAAACCTGCCCAACGGTTGTAGAGGGATTCAGCCACATCTTCATAATCTTCCGGCTCAATACCTACGGTGTGGTCGAATTGAATTTCCTTCACCGGCTGATCTTTTTGGAAATGCCAGGTTCCCACCTCTTCCGGTAACAGCCAATCGTTGGTCTCTTTCTTCAGCGCCCCCTTTTCCTTGAGCATACCGACGCGCATCAGATTTCCAATCTCTTGGAGCATGAAGTCGCTATGGGTGGTGACAAGCACTTTTACGCCAGCACGGACCAAACGGGCGAGAGTGGCTGCCATTTGGGTCTGGGCGGCGGGGTGCAAATGGGCTTCGGGTTCCTCAATGATGAGCGTATCACCGGGGCGGATGAGACCGCGGAGAAACAGGACCAGGGGAGCGAGCTCAGATACCATTGACGAGGAACGAGTCAGACGCATATCCTGTTCTATTCCTTGTGGGCGGTAGAGAAAGTCTGGATACCCTGTCGGTGAAGGAGTCATAATTATCTGCCCCGCGAGTACATCAGACTCCAATGAATCCGCAATATGATTCATCTCATCATCTGGCCCTGCACCTTCTCTGTAGAGTATAATTTGTTGCATGAAGTCTGCTACCACTCCCGAAAGTGTTGGAACTTCCAATGGTTCCAAACCTGCGCGGGCAGAGCGTGTCACAAGAGAGCTTGCTACTACCCGGTGACTCTGCATAATGCCGCTTCGAGCGGCTGGCAAGTAGTAAGGCTTTCTTACGCTGGCGTGAGTTTCAGAGCTGATTATAGCAATGCCTTTAATAGAATCGAAATGGAAACCCAGGGGTGGCCAGTCTTGGGGAAAAATGACACTATTTTTGTTGATTCTTCCAGCTATAGTGACCTCTGATTCGGAGACTTCCATTTTGCAGGACCAGAGATCTTGATTTTCCTCGCTTACTATCAGCGAAACGGTTGTTTCATCGTTTTGACGTCCGGCCGATCTTGTTAACCCCGAAAGAGAATTGAGGTCGAAACAGCGTTTAAGTTCTGTCTCCAAGTCATTACCGTAAATCTCTAAATTCTCGAAACTAGATTCTATCGGTTCGCGCACCAGCTTGGGCAGTTCCGATAATTTGAAGGGTTGACTGCTGTTTAGCTTGCCGAGTGCCTCAAAAAGTTCTGTTTCATCTGTCGAAGGGTCGTAGCCTAAGTCATGTGCTAAGTGTTGTAAGATATGCGGTAATGGAAGCCCTGAGAGTTCCTCAAAGATGCGTTGCAGCGCATAAATCAGCACAGAGAGGTAGGTCTTACCGGTGTTGCTCGGTCCGACAAATACCGTTAGCGGACGCAGATCAATATTCGCCTCCGTAATCGGTCCGAAGTTGCCGACTGAGATTTCGACTTTTGGGGTGCTGTGGGTTTTTGCCTTGTCAACTCCGTTCATATTGATTTCCCTTTTTGTTGGTGCCGGGGGTAGGGTGGGCATAGGGTTTCCCCGGCGTGCGTCCTGCTATTGGGCGGAGGAAAACTCTTGAGAGATCGCTGCGAGAAGCTGGTCGTCAATTCGACAGCGTTCTGCGGAGATGATATGGCGAATTTGAGTCACAGCTTCCTCGACATTGTGGTCCGGATTCACGATACAGTAGTTGTAGCCTGAAATATAGGCGAACTCTGATTGCGCTGTCAGCAAACGTTGTTGAAGTTCTGAATCGGATTCTGTCTTACGGTTACGAAGCCGCTTCTCTAAACTTGCGAGGGAGGGAGGTAAGAGAAAGATACTGGTATAACGGATGCCAAGGTTTCTTATCTTTTTGGCACCATGAACATCAATTTCTAAAATTAGGTCCTTGCCGTTCTCGACGGTTGATTCAATCGTGGATTTCAAGGTGCCGTAATAGTGCTCGCCATATTTCACCCATTCCAGAAAGCCGTCAGACTGAATCAAGGCCTCGAATTCAGTCTGATCCAAAAAATGATAATCGACGCCATCAATTTCGTCAGAGCGAGGCGGGCGGGTCGTTGCCGAGATCGAAAACGCTAATGTTGGATCGTTTTCGCAGAGTGCTTTAATAACACTTGTTTTGCCGGTTCCAGAGGGACCCGATATAAGAATGAATAATCCCTTTTGGGCGGGTCGATTATTCCACATTCTGAACCAATTCCCGAATCTTTTCTATCTCTGTTTTCAGAGCAACAGCCGCGTAGGAGATGGGAGATCGAGACGCCTTGGCAGAGATGGTATTGACCTCTCGATTCATCTCTTGCAGCAGAAAATCGAGTTGCCTACCGATGGGTTGTGTCGCTTGCAGATATTCATCAAACTGAGCGCAGTGGCTGTCAAGCCGCACCAACTCCTCCGTGATATCTGAACGGGAGGCGATGACACCTGCTTCCATCGTGAGGCGGTGTGGATCAATTTTAACACGCCCTTCAAGGAGCTCGTTCAAGCGCGCTTCGAGTCTCGTATGCGTGGATTCCACGAGATCCGCACTAGCCGCTTTGATCTTCCGGGTTAGAAGTTGGATCGAGTGAAGGAGTCCTTTGATCTCCTCAAGCATAGCAGTCCCTTCCGCTTGCTTGGTTGTGTCCAATCCATCCAAAGCGGTCTCTATGTGGGATTGTAACACCTCCCAAATCGCCTGCTCATCCAAATCGGCTTTCTGTGCAGTTAAGACGCCGGGGAGCTGTACCAGCATGGGAAGCGAAATTTCATCTCCCAGTTGCAGCCTATTTTGCAATTTAACAAGCACTTGATGGTACTCTTCTGCCAGCTTAAAATCAAGAATGGGGAGTTGGTTTGAAGCTGAGGCGTCCTCGGTCCACTCAACTGTGGCTTGGATCTGCCCTCTGGATACTCGATTTCGTACGGCGCTGTGGATTTGGTGATCGAATCTGGAGAGAAACTCTGGGGTCCGGACGGTTACTTTACAGTAGCGAGCATTCCATGATTTGATCTCAATGACCAACTGACCGAAGGGGGTTTCTGCTCTATGCCGACTGTAACCTGTCATGCTTCTAATCATAATTAGTCTGCCGCTTCCTGCAATTCGACTAAGATTGGAGATTCAACCCGGATTGCATCTTTGATACAAACCTCTTCGCAAAGTTTGCAGCCAACACAATCTCTCGGTTTTACAAGTTCGCAGATGCCGAAGAAACTCTCGGCGTGTTCACCCGTCGCGGGATCTTTTAGCTCGAGGCAATCCCACGGGCAGATGTGGACACAGAAATCACAACCGGAGCAAAGCTCTTCGTAGATGACGGCGATGGGGCGATCCTTGGGACGCTTAATAAATTTAGCGACATCTCCATTCTGATCACGGATAGCCTCGACCGGACAGACCATACCGCACGCACTGCAATCGATACATATATCCGGGTCGATAATATGAAGCATTTTGCGATCGCCGGTGATGGCATCAACAGGACAGTTTGTTAGACATGCCATACAACCGACACATTCTTCTGTTATGTAGTAAGCCATTAAAAACGCGCTCCCTCCTTTTGAATTAAAAGACGTTTCAGTTGGAATGAGTGGCGGAAATTAGCGGTTAATACGGATAAATCCTAGGCAAATAGCTAATCGGCTATAATTATAACACGGATGCTACGACTAAATCAACAGAGAAACTCATCTGATTTCTCACAAAATCACCTGCATTGCTGCGATCCCAGATAGACAGCGATCTGTACTGAGAATTCAAACCTGGTTCATGTAAAAAGAGAGTGCATGTGAGAGGGGCATCTCCCGTTCCGAGGATCCCGACAAGTCGGGACCTGCCCCGATGGGTGGATGAACGTCGGGCTAGTCCCGATGATCGGGATCCCGACTCACAGTTGGCCTCAGTTTCTATTGTACGATTTCTTAACATGAGCCTCAAATCTTTGTTTCCCGTGAAACCGCCTCTGTACCATGCGCTAATCTATAGCCGTCCTATCTTTTTTGTTGACACTGTTTCTGCAAAACGGTATGATGAAAAATCGACGAATCGGGGAAGATGCAGATTACTTCTCCTCAATTTACACTTCACGTTCAACGGAGGTGTTGGAGTATGTATTCACTAGATGACATTCGGACGTTCTGGGGAGAGACACGTGCAGCACTCGACAAAATTCCCGTGCAGGCCGAACTATCACCTGCGCCAGACCACAGTGCCAGAGAGTTTGACACCTATAACGTGACACTGACCAGTTTTGCTGGAATCAAACTCCGAGGTTGGTACTCAGTACCGAAGGATAATCCGCGCGGAAAGTGTCCAGCGATTCTGGCTGTCCCCGGTTACAGTGGAAGTAAGCAGATCCCTACGCATATTGTCCAGCAAGGTTACGCTGTCCTTACGCTATTTCCGCGAAGCCAAGGCGAGAGCAAGGCAGAGTGGCAGATTGAATCGGGGACGTACCTCACCTATCATATCACTGATCGGGACAGATATTTCTATCGTGGGGCGTATATGGATTGTGTGCGGGGTATCGATTTTCTGGCAAATCGGTCCGAAATCGATGCGGATCGGATCGGGATGTGGAGCCGAAGTCAAGGCGGCGGGCTGACCCTTGCGGCAACCTCGCTGGATACGCGAATCAAGGCTGGCGTTGCTGAAGAGCCGTTCCTGTGTAACTATCCGCTTGCGATTGAGGTGAAAACAAATCCGTATGTCGAGCTGGGCGAATATCTGAGTCAACACCCCGACCAGAAAGAAAGCGTACTTGATACCCTCGCCTATTTCGATCCGCTCAATCTGGTCGAAATGATTACCCGTCCTATGCTCGTCAATATCGGAATGAAAGACGACGTTTGCCCGTATCATACAATTGTTCCTGTGTTTGAACGAATCGTAAGTCCCAAAGCGTTGATGATCTATCCCGACTTGGGACATTCGTCATGCACTGATTTCAATAACCACGCCAAGAATTGGCTGGATTTATACCTATAGCAAAAAAATCTATGCAGGAGGAATCCAATGCTAACCTATCAAGATATAGGTCTCAAACCTTTTATTAATGCCAGCGGTACGATCACAACGCTTGGCGGCAGCATCATGCCAGTAGAGGTTGTCGAGTCCATGCGTGAGGCCGCAACTTCGTTCATCCATCTCAACGAACTTCACGAAAGAGTGGGCGACAAGTTGGCGGATATGATTGGAGTCGAAGCCGCGTTCGTTTCTTGTGGGGCGGCAAGTGGCGTGCAGGTCTCTGCCGCCGCGTGTCTGACAGGTACAAATATGGACCGCGTTCACGGACTGCCTGACACAACCGGTTTGAAAAACGAGTTTATCATCAGCCTTGTTGACTCGCACTACTACATTCATCAAGGAATCGAAGCGGTCGGTGGTACTCTGGTCAAGGTCGGTACCCGCGAAGCAGTTACGGCAGCAGATATGCTCGATGCAATTGGTCCCAATACTGCCGCGATCGTTTTCTTTTTCGGTGCCCAGCCAAAAGAACAGTTGGCGGAGATTATCCCCGAAGCCACGAAACGCGGCGTGCCCGTGGTCGTTGATGCCGCAGCACAGTTGCCGCCCCGGTCAAATTTGACGGAGATTGCTGGAATGGGTGCGTCGTTGGTGAACTTCAGCGGCGGTAAAGGGATGCGCGGCCCCCAAAATTCAGGATTGGTTGTTGGGAAACCAGAGTTCGTCGAGGCAGCACGCTACAATTCGAACCCCCACAGCGCTATTGGACGCGGTATGAAAGTTGGCAAAGAAGAGGTCATGGGGCTACTCACCGCCGTTGAAATCTTCCTCGCGAAGGATGAGAAAGAGGAGTATGCCGAATGGCACGCGCAGATGGAGCATATTGCTCAGGCCGCTGAATCAATTGATGGAGTTCAGGCGGAGGTGGCGGACGCCAAGCAGCACCCGTCAGTGCGGATTACCCTTGATTCTTCATGCAGCAAAACCGCGGAACAGGTGAACGCCGAGTTGAGAGAAGGAACGCCTTCCATCGTGAACGGCGGAGGTGGAGATGCTGTGGTGTTCAATCCGATGACGCTGATGCCGGGTGAGGAAGAGACTATTGCCAACCGTTTGGTTGAAATCTTGACGTGATGTCTGAAAGGTAAAAATATCGGGCAAAGTGCCGAGGAGGACATGATGGACCGAGAGCAGATGAGCAACGAGGAGAACTACTGCTTCGATGTCGCTGGTTATCTTATTGTTCGAGATGTCCTAACGCGGGAAGATCTTGAGGCGTGTAACCGGGATATTGATCAGAAAGGAACTGCCCCACTACCGGAGTCTCTGGAAAAATTGCGTGACCATCCTGTGTTGGAGTGGTATCTCAACCAGATCTGTGGGGAAGAGTTTCAACTTGACCGGAAGCCGCGTCTCATTGGAGAGGCGGGGAACGACGTAGGCAGCCCGTTGGTCGGCGGCAACGAACCGCGGGATCTTGCTCGCAGTTATTATCAGCAGAACGATGCCCGGTTCTGTCAAGGAGTACTTGCGGTCTGGGCGTTGGAAGACGTAGACGAAGGTGATGGTGGGTTCGTACTGATTCCAGCAAGTCACAAGAACTATGTCGAAACGCCGGAAGATGTGCTGACCGGCGCGGACGATATGGGACTGACTGTCCAGCCATCTCTTAAAGCGGGCGACCTGCTGCTCTGCGCGGAAACCACGCTGCACGGGGTGAGACCGTGGCAGGGGGCTGGTCCGCAGCGGCTGCTCGCATACGGATATATCGCTAAAACTGCGCGCCAATCAATTGATGCCGATGCCACCGATGAGAAGGAATCGCTCCCCGAGTGGATGGCAGAATTGACCCCGGTGCAACGTGCGGTGATGCAGGGGCAAAATTTCCATCGTGCCTACCCGCCACCTGTGGTGAAATCGGATGGGAAGACCTGTCGGATTGACGAGTCGTCTGGGTTGTACCACCCGTCACTCTATATCCGCGATCCGGAATCAGAGATTGAAGAGAAGGAGCTCTACTTCTGGGATCTGTGCGGGCACCTTGTGGTTCGGAATGTGATGGATCCCGCGTGGCTTGAAGCAGCAAATGAGGCTATTGACAAATTTGCGGATCAGATTGTGGTGGGTGGTGCCCCTGACAAAGGCTCAAAGACGCTTGCGGGGACAGGCAGACCCGATCTTGGAGGACTGTTTGAACTGCCAAAGCCGTATTGCGATCCTTTCCGAGAGATGATTGCCCATCCAGCGATAATACATCGATTAAATTGGATGGAAGGGAGTGGATTCCGGTGTGGCAACGCCACAGCAATATGCTCCGTGAAGGGAACGGCTGGGCACGCGATGCACAGTGGCAGCGATCCTGCCAGGCCCGGAAATAGCTACATGTTTCAGAATGGACGAACTTACTGCGACTCGGTGAATGTGGCGTGGCAACTGCGCGATGTAACGGAAGCGGACGGCGGGTTTATTTGCCTTCCGGGTAGCCACAAGGCGAGGTATCCTATGCCGCCGGGGGTCCAATCCTGCGATGAGCCTATGGGACTAATTCGCCATGTGTCAATGAAAGCCGGCGATGTGCTTATGTTCATGGCGGGCGCACAGACCCACGGCGCTTATCCGTGGCAGAGCGAAACCGAGCGTCGTACCGTCCTGATGAACTATATGGGCAGACATATGGTTTTGTGATCCAGTTTTTGAATTGTGGGAGAGAAGCTTTATGGATCATCGTGCACATGTGTACAAAGGTTCGCCGCCAAATCACTGCGTATGTGATCAGGCGTTACGTCAACTTCCTAACGGCGATTGGGGTATTATCTTCATGACCGGAGGGACGCACGAGCCGGAGGTAGAGAATCATATAGCGATGTGTCGGTCGACGGATCAGGGAGCGACTTGGGGACCGCCGGAAACGGTGCTCCGTTTCGATGATCGTGCTTGTCTACTCTCCGAAATCAGCGTACACGGCGAAGAGATTCCCATCATGGGTGTGAGTCATCTCGGTCGGTTCGAGGATTGGCAGGTTTTCGTCCTGACCAGCACAGATAGTGGCGAAACTTGGGGGGAACCGGTTCCTTTCAACCCGCTGCCGAGACGGACTTTCATACGCAACCTGTACATCAGCACGTGGGGTGAGTGGGTTTTACCGTATCAAGGCTACAACACGATGCCTGATCCCAGCGCTTCACCACTCGCAGACGGATCGTTCAAAAGTGCCGTCAACGGTGCGCTTATCAGCAGCGATGAGGGGCAAACATGGGAGAAGTCCACCGAAATCGGTCCCACAGCTGGATGGGCGGAAAATAACCTCGTTGAGCTGCGCGATGGTCGGCTGGTAATGCTCATCCGTGCTGACCGCTCTGGCTCACTGAAACGGGCTGAGTCCACAGACCGTGGGCGGACGTGGTCGTCACCCGTGGCGACCGATATTCCCAACCCCGGCACAAAGTTCCGCCTGCACCGCCTTAGTACCGGACGGATCATCCTTATCCATAACCCGAATCCGAACCCCGGGGTCCGTAACCCACTGGCACTTTGGGTTACGGACGATGATATGCACACATGGCCGCACAAACGGACCCTGATCGATTTTCCGGGGCAATTGCAGTATCCAGACGGTTTCGTAGACGCAGACGAGGAGTATGTCCATTTTGCCTTCGACTATAATCGCCATGATCTCATCTATGTCGGTGCGAAATTGCCGACTTGATTTTTTTATTTTTAGGGACATCAAGTTGCTCCTAAGGAGGATGTGAGTGGGC
Source organism: Candidatus Poribacteria bacterium (assembly GCA_022826645.1). Classification (GTDB taxonomy): domain Bacteria; phylum Poribacteria; class WGA-4E; order WGA-4E; family PCPOR2b; genus PCPOR2b. The sequence goes on along the minus strand of JAJDUM010000019.1, from coordinate 85,931 downwards.
CCGTATTACAAAGCGTTGGGACATATTAACGTAGATGCTTTTCTACAAAGAAAGAATGGCATTATCAGTTTAAACCTCACTGATGCAGGTATGGTACGCCCTATTTCTCAGAACTATTATTGGGAAACGGATACATCATCCAAACAAGTGTCGTTGTGTCCAATTCATGATCAAACGAAGGGTAAAAATATATTAATTCCACAGTTCATTAACTTGACGCCTGAGGCTATCGCTTTTATTGGGGCGTACGATGGGGATGGTAACAAAACTAACAATATCGGTTTTGCACAAAATAATCCACAACTACAGGACTTTGTAAGTAAAGGGCTTCAAGTTTTGTTTGGCGATTCTTTCCACTCCGATGTAACCATCTTAGAAGATGAAAAGTATTTTCAAGGGGAAGATGTTGTTGCTCAGATGACCATAATCAAAGAGAAATGGATAACTCAAGGAAGACCGGAAGAACAAATTACAGATAGGGAATTACAAGAAGAAGTCTTACTCCAGAAATACGCCTCACAATACAGTAACGTTCTGTCTGATGAAACGATAAAGTACGTAATCAGTCCCCATAAAGGGGCGGGTGCCCCCGGCAAAAGTGCTTATGAAATTATCCGTAACCAGCGCAATTCTAGATCCTTTCTTCCTTTCCTTCTTGCGATTATTAAGGAAGGTGTTAACTCTATACTTCAAGATTCCATCGGGTCAAACGAAATTACATGGTTAGGTTCGCCGCTTGCTTATCACCAACAATACCTTGACATGAAATCCTATATCGAAAGCGGGAAGTGCTGTTACGTGACAGCGGGTGGAGAGATAAGGCGATATGAGATCTATGCGGAACAAGGTCAGCTTTTTGAACCCCATATTGGACAGAGTAATCTATTGTGGATTCAAAAACCAAACGGTCAACGATTTGCCGTACCTGTTGAGTTACCTGTATCGCCAATTCTGTGCCTAATGTTGGGTTATTATTTGGCTGAGGGATCGTCCAGTAAGGCTGCATATTTTACGTTTAGGGAAAGATATGAACAGAACATCTCACTGGGCTTCAACTCCTCTGAAGAAGATACACTTCGTGTTTTTTTTAGCGGATTGGACGTTCTGTTCCCAAACAGCAGGCATGAAATCATAACAGGGTGGTTAGTAAAAATAGGGGGTAAGTATTTTCCTGAATCCATAACAGTTGCAGAAAAAATTGGTATTCCTTTGGCACGACGAGGGTCAAAGGGACAAGGAGCGGCAGGAAGTATTGAATTTACGGAGGCTGTTCGAGATTGGGCAATAGCTCAATTTCCACTGATGCAGGAGTGGATTGATAAATTCCTGCATATTGAGTTTACTGGTGCGGGAATTCCAAGAGTTGATATTCGATGTGCGGGATTTCCTGCTCAATTTTTAGCGGCAGTAATATGTGATTTACTATTTTTTCCAGAAAGTATTGAAGAATTCATTCGAGACCGGTAAAGGTAATAGAATGTTACAGCAAGAATCGAGGAATTTCATTGAAAAAAATGGATTCTGGCGGCTGGGAGTTGAACCATCGAAGATTATCTATACTTTATCTGACAATCCATGGCATGATAACATCATTGAGTATTTCAAAAGAGGAATTCAAACTCAAACTCAATTGATTGAGAGAGAGAAGCCTGTTTTTGCCGCGGATTTATTCCATTATGTGTTAGGAACTTTGTTGGTCGTGCCCCAATCAGATATTGAAGAAACTACCGTTTTCAATATTACCAAGTACATTTTGAACTTACAAGAGAGCAATGGAAGTTTTGCCTTTTATCCAACTAATCCTCAGACTGAGATTGCTCAAGTTCTCAAAGGACAAACGCTGCCAACTGACATTTACTCAACTTTCTACGCGCTTGGCATCTTGGACATGCTTGGGGTTATGTTAACTGAGAACCAATTAGAGAAGATAATTGATTGGCTTTCTGAATTTCAGGCTACAAGTGGTTGGTACTATAATTTGTACTGGGGCAATACACAGGAACATCTGAAGCTTCAAAATGAGGTTACTCTACAAACCCTGTGTGCTGTTTCTCTATACAACTTTCTAAATGTAGAAAGAGACTGGAATCCCATTCTGTCTGCAATCGAAGAAGGTTTAGCAGAACTCCTTTATATGGGGCCAATGCAACAATGTTTGCAGACTTGGGAAATTCTCACATGTGATAAACCTCCAACTACACAAATGATAAATACGGTTCAAGAATTTGTTGTATCACATTATGAGGTGGAAAGTGGTGGTTTCTACCAGTACTTGCTAGAACGGGCAAAGCAGCTCACCGGATCTGGAGGCAAATATATCGCTCGATACAAACGCGATCAATTTGTGCCTCATGTTTGTTCAAGCTATAACGCGCTTCAAATACTGAGTTTGTTTCTTCCTTACAGTTCTACACTATATGATTTTTGGCAATCAAATCGGTCAGATATCTCCGAGTTCTTTGCAAATCAATCACCATCATCTGATGACGGATTTGGGATTGCAGTGCGAATTGCTCAATACTCTGAACCATTTGGACCAGAAAGTACGCCACTTGAAACATTGATGATACTTGCTTCATCTGCGATGATAGAGCATTTGGATGAAATATGTAATCAGCTACAAAAATATTAATTCAACCCTAATCTTGATGGGAAGAAGCTTTGTGGATTTCAGAAAAGAATTAAATCATTTACAGAAAATCAATTGGGGATTTGTCGACAGCGATACTCAATACCTAACACACAATTATCACCCGTACCCGGCGAGATTTATTCCACAGATACCATCTAAACTCATTCAATATTTATCAGAAGAAGGTGAATGGGTTTTTGATCCGTTCTGTGGGGTGGGGACAACTCTCGTCGAAGCAACGCTATTAGGCAGGAACTGTATTGGTAATGACCTTAATCCGATTGGTTCTCTTGTATCCAAGGTAAAATCTAACCTTGTAAGTGTTGCAGATAAGCCCACCTTAGATAGTTTGATTGCTGATGTTGAAGGTTATTTTGAACTAGCTACTGATACTCCTTCTCTTATTCCACATTTATCAGTAATGCCAGAATATAGACTTCCTAACATTCCGAATCGTGACCATTGGTTTGCACCAAACGTACAAGAAGAACTTGGTGTTCTGTTAGCTCGAATTCACATGTTACCCTCCCAGTTTTTAGTAGACTTTTGTCGCGTTGCTGTTTCCGCTATTCTGGTTAGTGTTAGTAATCAGGATTGTGAAACCCGCTACGCGAGAAAAGAGAAGGATATACCGATAGGGAATGTCTACAAACGATTTATTTCAAAGGTTCGTGAGATGTGGACGAGAATGGAAGCATATCAAGAGAAGCGGCAACCTGTCACATCGCAAGTAATCAACGATGACATCCGTACTCTCGAACACTTTCCGCCGAATCTGAGAGTGCAGCTTGTGATTACATCGCCGCCCTATCCAAATGCTTTTGATTATTTCCTTTATCATAGACACCGCATGTTTTGGCTAGGATATGACCCAATAGCAATGTCCAGAAAGGAAATTGGGTCACATCTGAACTATCAGCGAAAGGGTACGACACAACAAAACATAGCAGCTTTCAAGAACGCAATGCTGCTATGTTTTCAAGGAATAAACAGGGTTTTAGATACACACCGCTTCTGCTGCTTTGTCGTTGGCGATTCTATCTTTAAAAAACAACTTGTGAAAAATGACCAACTAATTACTAAAGTCGCGACACGCTGCGGTTTCGAGTTAGCAATCAACTTAGAGCGGAATATACACGCTCATAGACGTTCTTTCAGTTCATCTGCGCGAAGGGCAAAATCTGAACATATCGTTATTTTGAAAAAGGTGGAAGATGTATAAGTATACTTTTCGGTTGCCATCTTACAAACTGTGGGAATATGAGATTGACCTTGCTAAAAGGGAAATTCAGACACTTGTATCTCCTAATACTCAATTGGAATTTACGTTAGGTGGATTTCAAATTAAGCAACCGCTTCCAATAGATATAGACAAACTAAAAAAGCTCTGCTTCTGTCATAGTGTTGTCATTACTACAAAGAAACAAAATAAGATAATTGATACACAACAAGCGATGGCAGAATCGTCTGCCAAGATTGCAGATGTCGTGACGAACTTTGCTGAACTACATACGAAAGTTAAGACTGGTACTCTGATTCTAAATGGAAGAAAAGAATCAAAATATGGTATTCACGGTTTACACAAGTATAAGGGAAAATTCTATCCACAGTTGATTAAAGCTCTTATCAATTATTCTGGTGTTGGCCCCGGTTCAGTATTCTGTGACCCATTTATGGGTTGCGGAACGGCAGTTATTGAAGGGCTTTTAGCGGGTATGGTTGGTATTGGTATCGACTTGAATCCACTGGCATACTTTATCTCAAAGACAAGACTTTCTTGCTTGGAACTTTCCCCAGATAATGTCGAACATGAATTTAATACCCTACTAACTCATCTTGATAAATACTTGCCTAATGGAGATGTTATTGATGGTATGGATGAAGCTATAGTCACCGATTTAGGGATGAGGCTCTCTCTCAAATATCAACTTGAGGACATTGAACATCTCATTTCTTGGTTTCCGCTACCTGTGCTTTATAAGCTCTTTTGTATTACGCAAGCAATAGAGTGTATCTCTATACCCGCAATGCGTGATTTTTTCTTCGTTACTTTAAGTGACATTCTAACCGATGTGTCGCAACAAGATCCAAGTCAACTGCGTATTGGCAGGAGAGCAGAACCTATAGAAGATGCTCCAGTGTACAGAAAGTTTTTAGAATTGGTGCGTAAGAATGTCTTTCGATTGAGTGCTTTTTTAAGAAGACTTACAAGCGATCAGGTAGAGTACAATTTTTCATGCTTCTTAGGGGATATTCGTCAAGCTGAACGGATTCATAGCCCTTATCTAAAACAGGACAATCAGGTTGACCTGATTATCACATCCCCGCCGTATGCAACTGCGCTTCCCTATATTGACACTGATAGGCTTTCCCTTGCCTTTCTTAATCTCCTCAATAAACGCCAAAAAACAGCGGTTGAACGTACTTTGATTGGTTCACGGGAAATTCAGACAAAAATTAGAAACCAGCTTGAACAAGAGTTTTTTGGCAATTATGATCACTGTCCCTTACCACAAGCGGTTAAGGAAACGATTAAGCTAATTTATGATTTGAATGCTAATTCTCAGGTGGGCTTTCGGAGGAAAAACAAGGCGAGTTTGCTTTACCGTTATTTCATGGATATGCGAACGGCGATGTTACAAATGCGACGTGTACTTAAAAAAGGTGGTGCATGTATGGTCATAATTGGCGACAATGTAACCACAGCCGGAGACACAAAGCGTCAAATACCCATTCGTACTGCACAATACCTGATGCTTGTTGGAGAAAGTGTTGGTTTTCAGATGGAGGAGGAAATACCTATTACAGTTTCAAGAGAGAATTTTGCCCACTTTAGTAATGCGATCACTGGAAATAAGGTTCTAATATTCAGATAACAAATACAGCTTTTTTGAATATGGCTAGCCCGTTCCTGATTGTTGTCAAATAAGCTGGCAGCATGTTCTATTTTATTCATAATTGGAGGGTATTATGAGCAAGATTAAGACAGCAGTGATTACAGGACAACATGCCTTTGATGTGCCGGGGTTTCATGCGTTGTTCAGGAGTATTCCCGAAATTGACTTTTATCTTCAGGATCTGGAAAACTTTGCAGCGGATGCCGGAAAGGTTCGAGACCAGTATGATGTCCTTGTTTTCTATAATTTTCATCGGGTTACACCCGATGAAGGAAGAGTCAGGGAAGCCATCGAGGCATTGGGAGAAGACGGGAAGGGTATCTTAGTACTCCACCACGCCATCCTTGCGTTCCCTGAGTGGCAACTGTGGTCAGATCTGTGCGGAATCGAAGATCGAGGTTTCGGCGTTCAGATCGACCAAGATGTGCGTGTTGAGATCGTGGATTCCCAGCATCCCACTACACAGGGCTTGATGCCGTGGCAGATGGTGGATGAAATCTATATCATGGCAGATCCGGGGGAAGACAGTGAACTGTTGCTGACCACGAACCACCCCGATAGCATGAAAACGCTGGCGTGGGCGCGAGAGTACAAAAATGCGCGTGTGTTCTGCTGTCAGTCAGGTCACGACGATCAGGTTTTCTCTGACCCAAATTTCCGGGCGGTTATTTCGCAGGGAATCCAGTGGTTGGCGGGAAGAATTTAGAAGGGAGATGGTCAATGCGTTCATTGAGCATTCAAGGTTTGCCCGATAAGACGCGACAGAAAGTCCTCGTCCACGATTGGCCCGATCCGGAAGGACCAACCGGCAACGAAGTCAAAACCGAGACAATCTATTCTGGCATAACAAACGGCACCGAACGAAACCAACTGATCGGCGGGAACTACGCCCCCAAAAACGAACAGCTGCCCACCGGTGGAAACGGCTACCAAAATGTAGGACGGGTGATCGAGGTCGGTCCTGATGTCAGCGAATTACGGGTTGGAGATGTGCTGTATATGAGTGCCATTCATGCGGAATATGTCGTGATGGCGGAGGAGGACCTGCTCATCAAACTGCCCGACTCCATTGACCGCACGGAGGCCGCGCTTTTCGGGATGACCAGTGTTGCCATGCGTACCTGCCGTAACACCGAGTTGAAAATGGGAGAACGGGTATTGATTGTGGGGGCTGGTATCATCGGTCAGGTTGCTGCACAAATCGCAGCCGTTATGGGTGCCCGCGCCACGCTTTGCGATATCAATCCTAACCGTCTGGAGCTCGCTGGGGAAATCGGTGCGGCTGAAACCGTTCTGGATGTGTCGGGCGACGGTTGGGAAAAAGGAATAGCTGACGGGACGTTCGATGCGGTCATTGACTTTGCCGGTGTGCCAGGTATGGAGGACCAGTTCCTCAGTGCCGTGCGCCAGCGCGGAAGGATTATCTTTATTGCCGGGCGAGACAAAGTAACCTATACCTTTAACCTCGGTCAAGGACGCGAGATCCAGATAAAACAGAATAGCCACTTTGATCGGGATGATCTGCAAAACCTGTGTCGTTTGGTGGACCGGGGATTGGTAAACATTAAGCCTTTAATCCGCGATGTTGTTCCTGTGAACGAAGCAAAGCGCATCTATGACACATTGCGGGACAATCCAACAGAACTGTTGGGGACAGTGTTTGCATGGTAGGCTTGTTCCGTTGCTACAGTAGACCTCGAAAATCTCGGATCTGGTGGAACGTAATCCGATTGGCATCGTGAAAATTATGTGCGCCGCCGTAAGCCGTGCGAACGATGTAGAGGATATCGTCACCGTCGAACTGCCAATCCACATACTGGAAGCCGGTCAACTGGACGGACTGCTCATAAGGCAATCCCTGATCGTCCTCTAACAGCGTTAGTTTGTGCTCCCAATGGAGCAAATCTTCGGAGGTGTGCAACGACAACACGGTGCGCCGAGAAGGTTGAACCGGGTTAGGATTGTTGTTGCTAAGGGTCAGGTAACGTCCAGTCTCCGGGTCAAAACGGATGGTGAACTTCGTCATTCCGCCGGGAAAGTCGATGAACCCTGTCTCTGGATCGAAGGTGATGCGCTTACCATCGTCGTGAACTTTAACGATTGCCGCCTTGTCCCACAATGGGAGCGAGTTGAAACGGAGGATATTCCAGATCTCGCCGCCCTTCGTCTCTACGGTGTTTCCTTCAAGCCAACCCGGACGCTCCAGCTCTCCCCACTCCGTAGGAACCCATGCCGGATCGAAAGGGAGTTTGTTGCTGATCGTCCAGTTCGCGGCGTCTAGGAGATCTCCATCCGCGTCGGCGGAGATTACGAGAGATTGGAAGCCGATGCCCCAGACGCACGGATCGCAGTCCTCGAACGCCCGATACAGTCTACCGTCTTTCAGAAGAATTGGTACGGGGGCGCAGTGGTAGTTGGGAGGTTCACGGAAGGGACCGCCCTTAAAAAGTAAACCAGACTTCTCGTCTTTGGGGTGGGTCCACGTATACCCGCCGTCGCAGCTGCGTCTGATCACAATTGAGCCGTATTGCTGCGATGTGCCGAGTAGGTAAACATCACCGTTGTGGATAAATAGCGAACTCCAGAACGCATTCGCGATGTGGGTGATGTTATCCCACGTCTCTCCGTTGTTTTCTGAACGGTAGACGCTGGTCAGGTGTTCCTCGTTTTCGTGGTTCAGCGGACAGCCTTTCCCAAAATAGTCGTGTGTTGCGAGTAGCGATCCATCCGCAAGTCGAACGATACTCGGACTGCCCAGATAGGTTTGCGTCTTCGCGTCCTGAAACTTAATTTCGTTAAAGTCCATAGATTGCCTTTCATTCAGAAGTCGGTTAGTTGAAAGCATAGGATGACCGCTTTCAGTTTACCAAAGTCGGAGAGTTGACGCAACGAAAAGGAGTTGGGAATGCAGATTTTGGTGACCGGCGCCAGCGGCCGCATCGGTCGTTATGTTGTGAAAGAACTATCCAGTGCCGGCCATAATGTAACGAGTGTGGATATCTCACCTCCTGAAGCGGAGAATCTCTCTCGGTTCTTACGCGTTGATCTGACTGATGCCGGTGAGGTGTACCAAGCCTTAGCGGCTGCGAAAGCTGAGGCAGTTGTCCACATGGGCGCATGGGCGAATGCGGGTGTCGTTCCTGACACTCGCACCTACGGAGATAACGTCCAAGGAACTTTTAATATATTTCAAGCGTGTGCAGATTTAGGAATTCAGCGGATCGTCTCAGCTTCAAGTGCACAAGTCTACGGCTTTGCGAAGGCACCACCGGTCTACGTGCCGGTTGATGAAGCCCATCCGTTGCGTCCCGCCAACTGTTATGCACTTTCAAAGGTGGTGGGCGAGCAAGCTGCCGATTACTTTGTTGAGCGTTTTGGTATGACGATTCTGTCGTTCCGGCTTATGGGAATTCGGACACCAGCACAGCTGGATGCGGAGCTAGATCTGTTGGCGCAGGATCCAGGCGGCGGAACATCGTTGCTATGGACACGGACGGATGCGCGCGATGCCGCAGTTGCGTGTCGGCTCGCGGTTGAGGTGGAGTCAGCGGCTTCCGGCCCCTACAATATCACCGGTTCGTGTGTTGTACTGTCACAGCCGACGACCGCGTTGATCGAACGCTATTTTGGGGAGGAGACAGAGGTTCGAGGTGCCATGCCCGGCCACACGTCGCCGATGAGTTGTGCCAAAGCGGAAGCCGCTTTCGGTTATCAACCGCGATATGTGTGGTCTGTGTCGAAAAAGCACTTGGAATCAGGTTAAAACAGTTCAATATTTCATTGGAGGAAACCTGTGCTTATCCATAATCCCGAAGGCCATTACCATTTTCTCAAGGGCATCGACCCGTATTCCTGCGGTGTCATCGCCGATCCCGGACACGAAATCGTCAACATCACACTGAAAAACCCTGTTCCATGGCGTGAGGGGTTTGCGGGCGTTGACGCATATTTGAAAGCGCAGGGGCAGGGGCGAACAGCCTTGTGCGCCATGCAACTCCGAAGTCCGGCACCTTTCACTATGGAGGGGTTCATCGATTTTAATCGCGGGTACTGCGAAGTTTTGCAGGAATGGGGACTTTATGTCGATGAACTCAATCCGTTGGCACGCACAAATGTGGCACCGCTGGTCGGACCACCGGAAGTACCGATGCTTTACGGTTTTTCACATCTGCTTCCCTGTGATAATGCCGTGGAACAAACCTTCATTATTGCGGGTGCCGGTGAACTTTTGGAAGCCGCACTCAACTCCGATGGCATCGTTCGTCGAGGGGAAACCGATAGGGATGCCATACGAGAGAAGGCTACCTATGTTGTCGAAGTGATGGCGGAACGTCTCTTGGGCTTGGGTGGCGCTTGGGGTGCTGTGAATCGGATTAACATCTACACTGTACATCCAATCAGCGATCTCGTTGAGGAGATTGTGCTCCCGAAGCTAATCGCGGGTAAGGGGCACGGGATCCATTGGTATCCGTCCCGGCCGCCGATTGTGGATATAGAATACGAAATGGATATGCGGGGCGTGGAGCGAGAGCTGCACGTCGATTTCAGTTGATACCTTGGAGGCTCGCTCCAATTTCAGGGGACGTGTCAGTGGGCGGGGATAGATGTGATGCGTGATGATTTGTTGACTGACCCACCACGCATCATAAAAGGTCTATGTTTCTAACTGCCCTCGATTGCAGAGATAATCTGCCCTGCGGTCGGGTACTCTCCCGTTTGCAATTTGGAGTAAATTAGCTCTCCGTTCAGAGAGACTTCAAAGCAGCCACCACCACTGGGAACAAGGGTGAGTCCTTTAACATCTGTTTTGAATTTACTTAAGATATCGTCCGTCAAACTGACGGCTCTGGGCAGGTAGTTTCAAGCGGAGCAGTATTCAACTCGTAAGTCCATTGTTAGTCCTCCTGAGAGTATCAGAAATTCCCAGAGATCCGATTCGGGGTGATGTTCTTCTCTCCGGGCAGGTGATTTGGTTGCTTGATAGCACGGATTGGATTTGTATCCACATAAATCGACATCGTATTCCTTAAATTCTACAAGAAAAACTATGAATTTCGCAAGTTTTTTTTCAATCATAGATTGGAAATTGGGCGTAAAGTGAGGGGTTAAAGAACAGTGCAATTTGGCGTCGTGACCCACGCGGTGGGACATCACAGGTCGTTTGAAGAAACTTTGGCGGTAATCAAGAAACTCGGTTTCGATTTCATCTTGCTGTTGACGAGCCGGGGGACAGAACCCGTCAGCGCTGACGGTAGGAGTGAGAACCCATTCCCAAACGTCCTCGATTCTGATCCTGAACATGTCCGCAAAGCAATACGTAACGCCGGACTGGAGATCGGTGCACTCCATTTTTCCGGGAGCATTGATATTGACAGCGATGACGGGATTGAACCGACAATTGCAGGGCTAAAAGAATATGCCGCTTACGCATTGGCGTTAGAATGCAAATACTTAACGCACCCCGTTTCGAGTTGTGGCAGGTCTAAGATGCCTACGGCAGAAAAAGCGACGGAGATCAAACGGCTTGCTACCTGCATGAACGCTGTCGCGGCAACCTTCATGGAGGAAGGGCTTAAAATCGGGGTTGATATTCACTACACCGCGTGGGTGGAGGGTTTGGACGATTGTCGCCTACTGCTCGATTCTATGCCCTGTGAGAACGCCGGAATTATCCTCAACATTGGACACATGACAACCGCAGAAGGTTACGGATGGTTGCTTGTGGATGAGTATCCCAATCGGATACCGGTCGTGGGTTGGAAGGATCATACACTGGCAAAGGATCGGCCGCACCCTATGTGGTCGATTGAGTTAGGGACCGGACACAGTCCATTTGAACTGTATATCAAGGCGTTCAAACGGAATCCGGCACGCCGCATCCATCTGATTAACTGTGAAAATGTTCCAGACGATGAGCGTATCGTTGTTCTACAGAGGAGTCGTGAATACTTAATGAACCTTTGGAACGCAGTTGAGTGAAAGGCAGAAGGAGATTTCAATGTTCAAGGTTGCGATTCTTGGGTATCGTGCACAAGGTTCTAATCACCATGCGCCATCGTTCGCCAGACTCGCCGATTGTCAGATCGTCGCCGTCTGCGATATCGTTGAAGAACGGGCAAGAGCGGGTGCCGATCGATACGGGGTTCCAGCATATACAAGTGTGAATGAAATGCTCGAGACAGAGGAGATCGACATCGTAGATATTCCTGTTGGTGAAAGCTACCGCTACGATCTCGTCATGAAGTGTCTGAAGCACGGGCTGCATCTGTTCACCGAAAAGCCGCTGGCTGGAGCAGAGGGACAGTACAGAATCCAACTCTCCGACGTGCCGGTTGCCCAAGAGATGATCGACGAGTGGCAACAGCACGACGTACACTTTGGTATCTGCTTCTGTCTCCATGCGTCGCGCAATGTTAGGCGGGTGAAAGAGGTCATCCAGAGCGGTCAGTTGGGACAACTTCGGCAGATTCAAGCCCGCACTGCTCTGGGGTCTTGGAATCACATCATTGATATGGTGCGGTTCCTGAGTGGTGAGGTTCAAGAGGTTTTTGCCTATGCCGACGGTGAAGAGATGGGAAACAAGGCGGCGTGTCTGAAGTTCGAGAGCGGTGCAGTGGGGACGTTGGTGGTATCGCAGGACTTGGGACTGCAATTTCAGATTAAGTGGATCGGCGAGTTGGGGGAGGCGACGATTGACAACATCGCTGGCACCGCATACTGGCACCAACACGGTTCGCATGATGTGACCCGTTGGAGTGATGCGCGGCAGTTAGATGGCGGCACGTATACTGCCCAATTCGAGGATCACATCGCTGAATTTGTCGCTTCCATTAGGGAGCGGCGACCTTTTGTAGCGGATGGCTGGGCGGGACTGCGCCACATGGAGATTGATGCAGCAATCACGGAATCAATCCGGACCGGAAAAGCGATCTCGGTGCACCGCTACATGCCGGATCAGGGGCGCACAATTTTCACTTTGACTTAGATGCCTTCTTGAGGAGAGAAATTAATGGAATATCGCAATTTTGGTCTAGCGGGCGTTCAGGTTTCGCCGATCTGTCTGGGGGTTGCTTTTCGTGGACGCCCCGACAAAGCAGTCCAACGGGCAACAATCGAACGCGCAATCGAGGCAGGTGTCAATTTCATAGACTGTGCCAATACCTATCAGCGCGGGGACTCTGAACGTGTTCTTGGCGAAGTAATCAAGAACCGACGAGATCAATTCGTTATTACTACCAAAGTCTGTGAACCCATCAACAAGGGATCGAATGACCCGACGGGACCAAATGATCAGGGACTATCCCGTTTTCATATCATGCGCGAAATTGAAAAAAGCCTATCGCGTCTTCAAACGGATTACATCGACATCTATCTGCTCCATCATGTGGACCCAACAACCCCGATAGAGGAGACGCTGCGTACATTAGATGATCTTGTACGGCAAGGTAAGGTGCGGTATGTCGGCTGCGCCAACTATGCAGCGTGGCAGGTGTGTAAAGCGTTGTGGATCTGTGACCGTCGTAACCTTGCCCCCTTTATCTGTGTCCAGAACCACTATAACCTGCTTGATCGCTCTCCTGAACGGGAGATAATGCCTTTCTGCCGTGCCGAAGGGTTGGGTATGATGACGTATAGCCCGCTCGCTGTTGGGTTGCTGACGGGGCGGTTTCGACATGGGGTTGCGCCGCCACCGGATACGCCGTGGGGACAGGGACGCCTAGGATTCGATGAGGTCATGTCGCCCGACGCTGACCGGGTGGTAGAAACGCTCATTCGCATCGGGCAAGCAAGAGGGAAGACACCCGCCCAAGTTGCTATCGCGTGGGTGCTATCACACCCTGAAATCTCCGCAGCAATGATTGGTCCTGATAGCCCAGAGCAGGTGGAAGAAAACTTGGGTGGCATAGGGTGGGAGTTGACCGATGATGAGCGTGCTGCGTTAGACGAAGCATCGATATGGGCACTTGCTGCTGAGAACGTAGATTGATGCGATCATGCAGACTAGGTAGTGTTTAGGGACAGGACGCCATCTTTCTATATTTTTGATCATAATCTATTGAGGTATTCGATGAACGTTAAACAGATTCCGATCTTAAACGCCGATGCCGCTGAATTGCTGCGCATCAGTCAGGAGGGGTTGCTTTCACTGAATCTTGCGGAAATGCGAGCGATTCAATCACACTTCGCCAAATTGGAAAGAAATCCCACCGATGTCGAACTTGAAACAATCGCCCAAACTTGGTCGGAGCATTGTGTCCACAAAACATTTAAAAGCCTGATTGAGTATGCTGAAAAAGGGGGAGAGACAGAGATTGTTGATGGAATGTTCAAGACATACATCCAGCGGGCGACGGAGGAGATCGGGGCGGAATGGTGTGTCTCCGTTTTTACCGATAACGCGGGCATTATTGAGTTTGATGATAACTATAATATCGTTTTCAAGGTCGAAACCCATAATCATCCTTCGGCAATCGAGCCGTACGGCGGCGCAGGCACAGGGATCGGTGGAGTAATTCGGGACTCGCTCGGCACAGGGCTTGGCGCGAAACCTATTCTTAACACGGACGTGTTCTGCTTCGGTCTCCCTGATCTCAGCTATGACGAGCTTCCCAAAGGTGCGCTCCATCCCAAACGGATTTTCAAAGGCGTTGTCTCGGGCGTGCGGGACTACGGCAATCGCATGGGGATTCCAACGGCGAACGGTGCAATTCTTTTTGACCCGCGCTATACCGGAAATCCGCTTGTCTATTGTGGCAATGTGGGTCTGATTCCCAAGGATCGGTGTGAGAAATCAGTAGAACCGGGGGATCTGATTGTTGCGGTCGGTGGACGCACTGGGCGCGACGGTATTCACGGGGCGACGTTCTCCTCTCTGGAACTGGACGACACCTCCGAAAGCCTCGGCAGCGTTGTCCAGATCGGCAATCCGATTATGGAGAAGAAGATTGTCGATGCCTTGATGGGTGCCCGGGATCGCCAACTCTATCGCAATATCACAGATTGCGGGGCCGGTGGGTTTTCCTCTGCTGTTGGGGAGATGGGGCAGGAGACGGGTGCGGATGTACATCTCGAAAACATACCGCTCAAATACACAGCCTTGGATCCGTGGGAAATCTGGCTCTCCGAAGCACAAGAACGGATGGTAATCGCTGTCCCACCTGAGAATCTGGAGGAGTTGATGACGATCTGCGAAGCGGAGTCGGTTGAAGCTACCGTACTTGGCACCTTCACAGATACCCGCAGGCTGCGTGTGTTTTATCGTGGAGAGGTTGTAGCTGACCTCGATATGGACTTCCTCCACGAGGGTTTGCCTCGTCACACAAAAAAGGCGGTTTGGGATCCGCCGCAACACCCTGAGCCTGAGTTGGGGCAAGGTGATTCGACACAATTCACCGAAGATCTCTGTCGCATCCTTGCAAGCCCTAATGTTGCGAGCAAAGAGTGGGTCATCCGACAGTACGACCATGAGGTTCAAGGAGGCTTAGTTCTCAAGCCGCTCGTCGGGCGCGAAAATGATGGGCCCGGCGACGCTTGCATCACCACACCCGTCCTCGGTTCCCGAAAAGGGGTCATCGTGTCGAATGGCATTAATCCAAAATATGGCGACATCGACCCATATCATAGCGCAGCCGCGGCGATTGATGAAGCACTCAGAAATATTATCGCGGTGGGTGGAAATCTGGAACAGACCGCGTTGCTTGACAACTTCAGTTGGGGAAATCCCGACAAACCTGACCGTCTTGGCGGCTTGGTACGATCAGCGCGGGCATGTTACGACATTGCTGTTGCCTACGGAACACCCTTCATCTCTGGCAAAGATAGCCTCTATAACGAATACCGTGACACCACTACCGGCGAGCAACTCGCAATCCCACCCACCCTACTCATCTCTGCGGTCTGCGTCATGCCGGATGTGAGCAAAGCGGTCTCAATGGACGTGAAATCGCCCGGAAATCAAATCTATGTCGTTGGTAAGACCTACGATGAACTCGGTGGTTCACATTACTATGCGATTCACGATTTCATCGGAAACAGTGCCCCAAAGGTGCGACCTGCCGAAGGGAAAAGGACGATGGAAGTGCTGAGTTTTGCGATTGATCAGGGACTTGTCCGCTCCTGCCACGATTGTTCCGAGGGTGGTATCGGCGTGGCTGCGGCGGAAATGGCGTTTGCCGGTGGACTCGGTATGCAGCTTTCGCTCATAAACGTGCCCCGCGATGCCGATAGCCAAACCGACGATGTATTGCTTTTCTCGGAGTCCAATAGCCGATTCATCGTGGAGGTCACGCCGGAGAAACAGGAGGCGTTTGAGGGGTGTATGGCGGGCGTCGATTCCGTGATGGTGGGCCTGCCACCACAGGTGAGGGAAGCATTTGGGAAGGGGAACGTAGGGGTTCCGATTGGTTGTATCGGTACGGTGGTTGAGGACGGGGACTTTGTTATCCACGGCACCGATGGGAATGCGATTGTGGAAACGAACATAGATCGGCTCAAGGAGAGTTGGCAGGGCACGTTTCGGTGGTAAAACCTCTTAACGCAAAGTCTTTATGGTGAATTATGAAAATACATTGACACCTCTTTGGTAGGAGCGATTTCCAAATCGCGACACGTCGGAAATCGGCGTTCCCTCCTACAGTAGGACTTACGCACTTGAACCCTCAAAGTTTTGTAGTTCGGTGATTCATCACCGCAGCACGCCATTTCCAACGCCCGATGAGTCCCCGATTTATCGGGACAGGCGGGCAACTACAGTAAGGTCTTAGGTTTGTAGTAGCGCAATTTATTGCGCGTCCGGACGCCCCGATTTATCGGGACTACTACAAACTGAACTGCGTAACTCCTATACAGTTCAAAAATGTCCAGTTAATTATAAAATTCACCATAGTATGACGCAAGTTGCTAATCAAGCCGGGAAGATAGGACTCAAGCATCGCTCGCAGTGCGCGATGTATATAGTCAAAGGAAATCTCAGTTTTTTAGCCCCAGAGGGGCGGCATGTTTATAGTACACGTGATACACCAAACACCTTAAAGCCCCAGCGGGGCGACATGTGTTCCATCAGACAAAGGCACAAGACATAAAAAACGCTGCGCGTCGCTATCCGAAGCCCAGTAATTTTGGTTGTTTATAGGAGAGAATTGAGATGAAACCGAGGGTCCTTATCCTTCGCACCGCAGGCACTAACTGCGACTATGAAACAGATCATGCCTTTCAACTCGTAGGCGGAGAGACATCGCTTATTCACGTCAACCAACTGATTGCCGGTGAGATTGATCTCATGGACTATCAGATCGTGGCAATTCCGGGTGGTTTCTCTTACGGCGATGACGTTGCCGCTGGCATCTTACTGGCAAACGAGATGCGATACAAGCTCGCTGATTCACTCGCCAATTATGTCGAGTCAGGACGGTTGATGATCGGTATCTGCAACGGTTTTCAAGTGCTCGTGCGCGCCGGTCTGTTGCCTCGCCTTGATGCGCAGGGGGTACAGCAGACTACCCTCGCTATGAATACCTCTGCAAAGTTTGAGTGTCGTTGGATTCAGTTAGAGACTCAAGACAGTAATTGCATCTTTACGCAAGGCTTGAAACCTTGTGTTTATTTGCCAGTTGCCCATGCAGAAGGGCGGTTCACCGCACCGCAACCGATACTAGATCAGGTTGAAGCGAATGGACAGGTGGTGTTTCGCTACGCTTCGTCCAATGGGGGCGAACCGGAATATCCCGATAATCCGAATGGCTCCGATAATCACATCGCTGGAATTTGTGATCCCACCGGCCGGATTTTTGGCATGATGCCTCACCCGGAACGGTTCCTGATACGCCTCAACCATCCCCGGTGGACCCGCGAGAGTCTACCCGAAGATGGAGATGGCCTGGCGATCTTCCAAAATGCTGTTGATTATGTATCGGGACTGTCCTGATTCGTTATCTTGATCGTCATGGAATCTTGACCAGAAAGAGAGTTACTGAATGAACCTTCACCCTTTTTTGCGAGAAGATCTCGCGGATCTCACCCCCTATCATGTCGCCCAACCGCCACACCGAGTCAAGGCGGACGCGAACGAGTCTCCATTTGACCTGCCACCCGAGATTCGACAGGAGTTGATCGAAGCCATTGCCGAACTCAATTTTAATCGTTACCCAGACCCGAGCTCAGACTTACTGCGAACTAAGCTTTGTGAACAGTTGGAGGTTGATAAGACCGAGATCGTCGTTGGCAATGGATCAGATGAGTTAATCGGCAATTTCATGCTAGCGTTCAGAAAAACGGAGGCATGTGTCTCCTTTCCAACGCCGACATTTTCGATGTTTGGAATCCTCGCCCAAGTTGCACAGCTCAAAGCTGTGGGGTTGCCACTTGACGACAGGTTTGATCTGAACCGAGAAGCGTGGAAGGCACATCTCGATTCCCACGAGGTTAACCTCGTATTCCTATCGTACCCAAACAATCCGACAGGCACCAACTTTTCAGCTGAAGTAATCCGCGAAATCCTTTCCCGTCCCGATACCCTTGTGCTCCTTGATGAGGCGTATTACGAGTTTTCCGGGCACTCCCTCATGGCGGAACGCGAGCAATACCCCAATCTAGTCATCACGCGCACCTTCTCGAAAGCATACGGACTGGCAGGTTTAAGGGTCGGCTACGTCGTCGCACACCCGGCGATCATTGATGAACTTAATAAGGTCCGTCTCCCGTATAATCTTAATCGTTTTTCCCAGCTTGCCGCAACGCTTCTGCTCAAACGTCCTGACCGATTAACTCAACATCTGCAGCTGATTCGGAGTGAACGGGAGCGGGTTTTCAACGCGATGGAGCCAATAGATGATATCCACCCATTCCCGACAGATGCAAACTTCATCCTCTTTCGGACAGATTCGCCCGCTCCAGAAGTGTTTCAGCGTTTGCTCGACCGCGGTGTGCTTGTTCGCAATCTCGATCGTCCGGGTCCCCTACAAAACTGTTTGCGCATCACAATCGGCACACCAGAGGATAATGATCTGTTCCTTGATGGATTGCGGGGTTGAAAGCATAAAGAATAGTGGACGGAATTGGTGGAGAGTCAGGAGAAAGCTCTTTCTGTTTTAGCGACTCGCGTCATTCTTTCTCTGTCATCTCTCACATCGTGATTGGCGTTGGTATGGGCGACCTCTACAGATTGTTTTTTGTCCAGAAGTGGCGAACCTGTGTGATCAGTTTGATTCACCCGAGAAAGAATTCCAGTGAATATTCCCGCGCAAAAACCAGAGAAACAGCGACCAGAGAAACTGCATCGCCGCTTGCTGCCTTTCTACATTAAGCCCACAATCTTGATTGCATTCATGGTAATTTCGCTGATCGGACAGTTGACATGGGCAACGGCTATGGCAATGTCTGGAAGCGTGGATGTGCGTTGGTGTGGTGTCGGTTTCGGGCTTGGGATTGTTCTCGGTTACATTCAGGGTGGGTGGATAGCCCGGATGTGGGCACGCGATTATCTGCGTGTGCTAAAGCGAGAGATCACATTTTGGAGGGCAAAGGGTGCTACAGGGACAACTGTGTTTGTTATCCTTGCGCTCGGCGTTCCAATTGTCATTGGGCTCTCTTTGGAACAGGCGCATGGGATCTTGGTCGGTATCCAATCGTATATCTTCGGTTTTATCGGCGGGATGAATCTTGCGCTCTACCTATGGGTGCGACGGTTGCCTAAGTAGGTCAATCCCTTGGTGCTTGTAGGATAAACTGTGAAGCGTTAAAACGCAGTGGCGCTGCCAGTCAGCCGTTTGGATGCCAGCCGATCGCTGGCAGCAAGTACTACTGTTTAATGATGAAACTTACTCTAATCACTTACCCCGTAAACTTTCGCTGGATTGTCGTGGAATGCAGCTTGAGCGACATCGAGGACGAGGGATTCTGACACCAGTCCCTCCCGTATCATTTCGGCAAGCGCGATTGCGAAATTCTGACGCGCCATCTTGAGATGACCATAGACCGCTTCGACATGTTGGAGGTCATCTCCGAAAGCGATGATTTTGTTGTAAGGGACCATCTGAAACCATTCTCGCAAATCCAACCGCGAACCGATCGGCGAGATGATGTGGATCCACGACATATTCAGATAGACATTGCTGAACGTCTTGCCGAGCACCGCACCTTCGCGAAGGTAGGGATAGCCAGCATGAGAGAGGTCGAAACGCGCCTCTCGGAAAGCCTGAAACAGTTCGGTTAGTGGTGCGGGGGTGCAGCCTTCCATGCTTCCGTAATTTCCTGCCCGTATGCCTTGATGGAACTGGATAGTCAGATCGGCATCGGAGGCGGCACGACAACATTCAAAGACCAAGTAGTCTTCCAAGAGGACTCCTTCCTCGGATTCCAGTCCGGCGTACTCCCCTCGCATCAATCCATCGAACACCCTTGCTGCGTCCTCCTTCTGCCGTGCGGTGAAATCCATGCAGCGATGATAGGACTGAGACATCTTCACCCCTGCGACGGTTGCTCGCTTCCAATCCCGGCAGACTTGTCGAATTACTTCGACGTGTTCGGCGAGGTTGGTGATGGACACGTCATAATCCTTTTCAATGGCTTGAACTTGGTCGGCGGAGTGAAGCATACTGAATCGGTTCAAACGTGGTAGTGGCAGGAACAGGGTTCGATCCACTTCGATGAGGTCTTCCATGTTAATTACAGTAAGTGCGATGTTGGATCGCCGCTGCAGCACTTCATGGTAAAAACCCGGTTTGCTGTGTTCACGCAGGGCATCTGAAATGGGTTCGACCGTCTCGGCGGTCAAGTCGGAAAATCCAAGCAGATCCCGGAATCCTTCAATGATGCACTGCGAATATCCGGTCAAACGGGTGAATCGAAAATAGGGCTCAAAAATCGTCCACCGCTCCGCAAGCGGTAGTCCCGGTTCCAACGCTGTTTTCATCTGCTCGTTGGTCATCCCTGCCGAGACCAAATCGGAGGCGGGATAAGCGTGTTTGAAGAAAGCGAGCGCGTCGGGTGCTTCTGCAATCCGGTCGATCTCGGGGCTAATGTGAGAATGAGAGTTGACACACGGAATTTTAGAGATTTCATCAAACAACTCTTGCGAAAGGGTGTCCATTTAGAAGGTCTCCTTGAAACCTATATGATCGATTATGGTGAACGATATAAATATGTAGACGTTCACCAATAGTGCCCCTTATCGAAGCCTCATCAAGTCCCCCTGACAAGTGGTACATCCCGGTTTATCGGGGGCGGGATTTAGGGGGTTGGTTGTATATCGAAAGTGTATAAGTAATTATAGAATTCACCATAGTTAGTAGGTTAATCAGACTGATGCACTCTGTACATTTTCTATTTTTGCACATAAACGTCGCAAATACAACAAAAACGCTTTTGGGTAAGCAGTTTCTATCTTTTCGTTTCCGATTCCAGCGAATGGTCGCTCCGCGCACATGATTCAACCATATCTCTTGATATTTGCTATTCTTTTCGTCTCGACTTTCATACATTCGACCCTCGGTTTTGGTCAGGCGTTAATCGCCATGCCTCTGTTACTGATGATCGTCGAACTAAAGACCGCTACCCCACTGGTCGCCTTTGTTCTCATGACAATTGGAGCCGTTATTCTGTTAAAGAATTGGCGTGTTGCCGACCTGAATGCCACTTGGCGCCTGGTACTATCATCGTGCCTTGGCATACCTGTGGGGCTTTTTGTGTTAAAAGCTGTTCCCGAAGAACTGATGAAAGTATTTCTGGGAATACTGGTCATTCTATTCAGCATATACAATCTGGCAAATCGTCATCTGAAGATTGTCAAGCGTTGCCGGGTAGGTACTGGTTCCGTAACCACTTATCTGTTCGGATTCATTGCTGGAGTACTCGGTGTGGCTTACAACACAAGTGGATTAGTAATTACCATCTATGCGACGCTCCGTGATTGGTCTCCGGATCGCTTCCGATCCACGTTACAGAGTTACTTTGTCTTCACCGGTATGCTGATTTTGGCAAGTCACGGGTTAGCTGGCTTGTGGACGCATACCGTATTACGGGTCTATGTGACTGCTTTGCCCCTAATTTTGTCAGCGATATGGCTCGGTGGCAAACTGAACAGATCTATACCCCAAGGGCGGTTCGATGGATATGTTAATGTCGCGTTGGTGGTCATGGGTATCTTACTGCTTCTTTGATTGTGTATGACTGATGTTGTTGACTCCCCTTGCTGGAGTTATGTTGCTTGATTAATGCACGGTCTCATCTGTTTTTCATTGCAGAAGCGTTAAAACTCTGATATGATGTAATCTCTTGGATTTATCTTTCGATAAGGAGGTGCGGTGCCTCAATAGTTGACGGGGCTGCCGCCGATTTTCGATGAGAAACAGGATTCGTGAAGCATTGTCGGGTGGAGGAGTATCTATTGGCTCGTGGCTGAATCTCGGTTCACCACAGGCGGCAGAAGTCATGGTCTCCGCCGGATTCGATTGGCTCGCCGTTGATGCAGAGCATTCGCCGCTGGGGATCACGGAGATTGCGAATATGTTCCGAGCGATCGAATCACGCGGGGCAACGCCAATCGTGCGTGTATGGGACCATGCGCCGGAGACCATCGGACGGGTATTAGATGCGGGTGCATTTGGGGTTGTTCCGCCGCATGTCAGTACCCCAGAGCAAGCTGTGCAAATCGCACAAGCCTGCCGCTACCCGCCACGGGGGCGACGGTCTTCGGGAACCGGTCGAGCGGGGACATGGGGAGCCGACTATAGGACGTGGATTGACGATGAAGTGGTGGTGATACCGCAGATTGAAGATCGGGAAGGCATTCGGAATGCAGAAGCTATCATGCAAGTTGGAGGCGTTGATATCGGTTTTCTCGGACCCGGTGACCTATCCCTTGAAATGGGTGTAGCGGCTGGAAGCGCCGAACATGAGAAGGCGATTCAACACTTTCTGGATGCCTGCAATCGGGTTGGCAAACCGTGTGGCATTCCTGTTGGGTCCGCCGAGGATCTGCTGAAACGGAAAGAGCAGGGGTTTGTGTTCTTTGACTTGAGCAATGATATGAGTTTCTTGGCTGCCGAAGCGGGTCGGCAGGTGAGAGCAGCGAGGGAGGAATAAAAATGGGGACCAACGGTAGACTGGGTTGGGCACTTATTGGATGCGGAGGTGCGGGCAATGGTCACGCGCGGTATGCTTCGGACACGCCGGACGTTGAAGTGCGCGGCTTCTGTGACGTTCGATCCAACTCGGCGAAGGGCTTTCAGGAACAGTACGGCGGCGATTACCACACCACCGATCCCGAACGGGTGTTTTCTGATCCGTCGGTAGATATTGTCTCGATTGCTACGTCTCATAGTTCTCACGCCGACTTAGCGGTTGCTGCCTTCAATGCCGGAAAGCATCTCTATCTTGAGAAACCGATGGCAATGACAACGGCCGACTGCCTGCGCATCTATGAGGCGATGAAAACTGCTGATCGGAAGCTGATGATTAACTTCTCAATCCGCTTTTCGGGAGCAGCGCGAGAAATCAAGAAACGAATGCACTCGCCAAAGGTAAGCCATGGTCAGTGTATGATGGGTCCAGCGGATCTGAGTCGGTGGCGTTGGCACGCCGAAGAGGGTGGCGGTCCCCTCTATGATGTCGGTGTTCATGCCGTGGATCTGTTATGTTGGATTCACGATGCGGATCCGGTGGAGGTCTACGCAACAGGGGGACAGATTACGCATCCCGATGGGGAGTTAGACAGCCCTGATACGGTGGACACAGCGGCAGCAACTATCCGCTTTGCCAACGATTCGGTGGCGACTTTTCTGATGAGCGATGCCGGCAGCAACACCGTCATTTCCAAGTGGTTCTTTGAATTCTTCGATGGCGAGCAGTCCGCGGTCTTATATGAGCATTTCAGCACGGTCACGTTTGGCGGAGATGAAACCCTGAAACCCGGGCCTATCGAACGGATGCCGTTGTTGGTGGAAGCCATCCGCAACGACACCGATTCTTACGTTCCGGCACGTCCCGGTATTGTTTCCACCCTGTTGGTAGAAAAGATTACAGAATCTATCCACACCGGGCGACCGCAGAAGATAGAAATACCGCTATAACTTGCCTATGCCGACACCAATTTCTCTCATAGTGGATGACAGTTGTCCGCTGATTCACGTTTATCGCTTTCACAAGGAGGAGGTGCATGATAGCCCTCCCTATACCAGCGATGGCCGCTTGTTGTTGGATACCATTCCGAATGAATTCTTGGATCGTTTCTGCGATGTGGCTCAGGCGCACGGTATGGCAGGTAAGTTCTCAATCATACCCGTACCCGCGGGGCGTGGAGATATCCTGGCCGGGATTAAGGGGCATGATCCTGCAATAACTCGCGAATGGTTGGATACGGTGAAACGTCGGTTGAGCTACCAGTTCGATTTCTGTCCTGAAATGCTTACCCACAATCTCGCTGTGAACCTGAACGCCGGTGGGTATTTTGATGAAGGCGAATCCCCTTGGTCGCAGAAGCAGGACCGCAGCACACTGACACCCTACCTCACAAAAGCGATGGAATACCTGAAAGCCGCGGGGTTTGATGCAACGGGTGTAACGTCGCCGTGGACCTTTGCGAGTGATGTAGAAGACGAATATATCGCTGCGATTGTCGCGGCACAGCGGGAGGTATATGACCGGCATATTTCATGGTACTTCTTGCACACGCTGCACGACAAGCCGGCATCTAAGCCGTGGATTGCGTTTCAGGAGAGGAATACAACGGTGGTCTCAATCCCTTCGACAGTCAACGATTTTTGGTGGCAGACCATTGATTCGCCGCGATCCGATGAGGAGTTTGTCCAACATATCGCGGATGCGGTAATTACAAGCGACGGGCGTGGCGGCAAAATCCGTGAAGTATTAGACGCCGCCGGCATGCCCATTTTGCTGACGCATTGGCAATCCCTGTTTTCAAACGGTTTGGAGACCGGTTTGGCTGCGCTCGATGTTGTTGGTAGGCGGGTGAACGAAGTGCTGGCAAGCGAAGTTGAGTGGAAAACCTGTTCGGAGTTGATGCACCTGACAGTGAGAACGCCATGAGAGGGTGTGCTTGGGCAGGAGTCTCATGAAGCACTTCTGCGAACGTGAAAACCAAGACAGGCTTGACATGCTTTCGGATTATATGTTATATTTACCGCGTTTTGAAGGTAGTTTGTCTAAATCCATCACACTTCTTGATTTACACAGAAGGTTCTCTCCTGTTTTGAGAGTCTGATGTAAATGTGAGAGGAGTGGCAGCAAAAACCTAAAGTTAGGTGAGGAGATTCTTTTGAGAACAGTTACAATGAAAGAGCTTCTGGAGGCGGGCGTTCACTTCGGGCATCAATCCCGACGCTGGAACCCCAAGATGGCACCTTATATCTTTGCGGAACGTAACGGGATCTACATCATAGATCTCCAGAAAACGTTGCGTCTACTCCAGACAGCTTATGAATTTGTGCAGGATGTCGCAGCCCGAGGCGGCGCAGTGCTCTTTGTCGGAACGAAGAAGCAGACGCAAGAGACGGTGGCAGAAGAGGCCGACAGATGCCAGATGTTTCACGTGAACCATCGCTGGTTGGGTGGCATGTTGACCAACTATGAGACGATTAAGCGTAGTATTAGCCGACTGACGAAAATAGAGCAAGACGAAGAGAACGGAGTCTTTGGGCAGCTGCCCAAGAAGGAAGTAATGAGCCTCAGGCGTGAGAAGACAAAGTTGAACAACAACCTTGCGGGTATCAAAACTATGGGGAAACTTCCCGAAGCGGTGATTATTACAGATACGCGTAAGGAGCACATTGCCGTGAAAGAGGCGAATAAATTAGGCGTTCCAGTTGTTGCAATCGTTGATACGAACTGTGATCCAGATCCGATCGATTATCCGATTCCTGCAAACGATGATGCAATCCGGGCAATTAAGCTTATCTGTTCCGTGCTTGCAACCGCCGTGGTTGAGGGACGGGCGAGTGCCTTAGAAGGAGCAGATGAAGCGGAACCGCCGGTAGAGGAAGCCGGCGAGCCGGAAGCATCGGAAGCTGAGTCCGCAACCGATGACGCGGATGTTGTGAATCAAGAGTCAGAGGATTCGCAAAAGGAAGATCAGGGAGGTTCTCAAGAAGATTCACAAGGAGAGGATCAGGAGGCTAACAGTTAATGGAAATCACTGCAAAGATGGTTAGTGAGTTACGTGCACGTACAAGTGCAGGAATTATGGATTGTAAGAAAGCCCTAACCGAAACAGAGGGGGATTTAGACGCAGCGATCCAACTTCTCCGCGAAAAGGGATTGAAGGCTTCGGAACTCAAGGGTGGACGCACCACCTCTGAAGGACTGATTGGGTCGTATATTCATCCCGGCAGCCGGATCGGCGTATTGGTTGAGGTCAACTGTGAAACAGATTTCGTCGCCCGCACCGAACAGTTTCAGGAACTGACGAAAGAGATCGCGATGCAGGTTGCCGCTGCCAAGCCTAAGTATGTCAGCGAAGAAGATGTGCCAGAGAGTGTGTTAGAGTCGGAGAAAGAGATTTTGAGGCGACAAACACTCGACGAGGGCAAACCGGAGCACATCGTCGATAAAATCGTTGAAGGTAGACTCTCCAAATTTTATGCTGAGGCTTGTCTGCTCGAACAACCTTATATTCGGGAAATGGATAAGACGATTAAGCAGGTCATTCAGGACGCCATCGCACAGCTTGGGGAAAACATTGTTGTAAAACGGTTTTCGCTCTATGTGTTAGGACAAGACTAGATTCTACGACTGAAGATTGTTTGCGATTGATGGACAATCTAAAGGAGTTTTCAAAATGCCTAAAACAATTCTTCGTGATGCAGAGACGCGGATGCAAAAGGCTGTTGAATCCACAGCAAGAGATTTTGCACATGTTCGCACCGGGAGAGCCTCGGCTTCTCTATTGGATAATATTCATGTCGATTATTACGGCACCAAGAGCCCAATTAATCAAGTTGCTACGATTACCATCCCTGAAGCTCGCTTGATTGTCATCCAACCTTGGGATAAGACAGTTACTAAGGAGATTGAGAGAGCGATTGCACAGTCCGACTTAGGATTGAACCCGAACAATGATGGAAACGTAATCCGCATCCAAATTCCTGAATTAACAACCGAACGTCGCCGGGAACTAACCCGGTACGTCGCTAAACTGGCTGAAGAGGGGCGTGTCGCCATCAGAAACATCCGACGTGATGCAAATGACGCGCTGCAGAAGTTAGAGAAAGCGAAAAAGATTTCTCAGGATGAACGCCATACGTATGCGGCGGAGGTTCAAGAGTATACGGATCTGTATACCGACCAGACCGATGAACTGCTAAAATCAAAGGAAGAAGAGCTACTCGAGCTGTAATCAGCAGCCGAGACATAGTCTGCAACCAAAAACTCGTCCGTCCCTGAGCCAATGTTTTGGAAGCGAGTCATCAGTGCGATCATCCTAATACCTGTGATTATCTTCCTGGTTTGGCGGGGAGGGTACGCCTATTCAGCATCGATTGTATTGGCTACTGCGCTGATGCTGATCGAGTTTTGGGGGCTTTCCCAATCAATTGGAGGGCGGGGCGGTCGAATTTTCACCGTCTTATGTGGCATCCTCTTCTGTTTATCGGCAGTTAATTTGGTTGATCTCAAAATCCCTATTGAACTGGCGCTCTCCTTGGCGATCCTGCTTCCTTTTTCCTACCAGATTTTACGCGATCAGGTCAACGTTGCCTTCCTTTCTGTTGCAAGTACGCTACTCGGAGCTATCTATATCGGTTGGGCTTTTGGATATCACCTGATTCTGCTGCGCGGTATCAGCGGAACTGGTAGAGGATTAATCTTTTTCTTGATTGTCACCGTCTGGCTAGGTGATGCTGCGGCATATCTCTTCGGTAAGCGGTTTGGAAGGCACAAGCTCCGCCCGACGATTAGTCCCGGCAAAACGATTGAAGGGACAATTGCAGGGTTGGTATTTGGGGTGCTCGGTGGACTTGGTGTTTGGTCTTTTTTCTTGCAAGATGTACTGGGTCTATCGCACACGCTGATTCTTGGGGTTCTGCTGGGGATCGTTGGTCAACTAAGCGACTTGAGCGAGTCCATTATCAAGCGAAGCGCTGATGTTAAAGATTCGGGGCATTTAATTCCGGGGCACGGTGGATTACTGGACCGATGCGATAGTTTGATTTTTTCGGCACCAGTGTTGTACTACTATTTTGTATTTCTGGTAAATCCAATATGACGGGATGATTGCCTAGAACTGGTTCTCGCTCTGTTTCTAAGATTTCAATCCGAATCAAACTCCGAAATAGCGGTGGAGTGTTGATGTTTTTTTATCGTTTCCGTTCAACCTCACCTACATGCTGATACGTCCAATCCAACGTGAACACTGTACTGTCCTGATCAAAAGATAAAGCGTCCCGTGGCTTGCATAGCGGTTACGGCATATTGTCTTGAATCCCGTGCCGTTCCGCCTGTTCCGTTCCGTGAATCCCGAGAATCGGGACCTGCTCTCGGCTTGTCGGAGTCCCGATCATATCGGGGGATGAAATCGGGATCGGACGGTTTCAGGGGGGATTCGCCGGGATGCAGTGTGCCTGCTGCTTTAGACGCTACAGCCTAAAACCTGCTATACTTTTATTCGTGAACTTGCTATGAAACACCTCGCCATTCTCGGTTCCACGGGGTCTATTGGGCAAAACGCGCTGTCAGTGGTAGAGACCCACCCCGATGAATTTGTCGTCGCTGGGCTTGCTGCCAAGACATCGATTGATCGAATCGAACAGCAGGTGCGCCAATTCTGTCCACGGCTTGTAGCGGTAAGGGATGAAGGAGCTGCTAACCAACTGAAGGAACGATTGCGGGACGTCAAGACCGTTGAAATCCTTTCAGGATCCGAAGGAACTTCTGCAGTTGCGACGATGGGGGAGGTTGATCTGGTCCTAGAAGCAATGGGCGGCGGCGCAGGACTCTTACCAACATTGGAGGCGATTCAATCCGGAAAAGACCTCGCATTTGTTAATAAAGAAGTGCTAGTCATGTGCGGTTCCCTGATTATGGAAGCGGTCAAGGAATACGGGGTCCGTCTTCTACCTGTGGACAGCGAAATCAGTGCAATCTTTCAGTGCCTTTCTGACGTTATAGGAAATGATTGTAGTCGTGCCGAAATTCATCGGCTGATCCTCACGGGGTCCGGCGGTCCTTTCCGTGAGACACCTTTAGATCAACTGAATTCGGTGACGCCTCAACAGGCTTTGCAGCACCCAAACTGGAAGATGGGGGAAAAGGTTACAATCGACTCGGCGACAATGATGAACAAGGGGTTTGAAGTAATAGAGTCGAAATGGTTTTTTGATGTGGAATTATCCCGAATCGAGGTTGTTATTCATCCGGAAAGCATTATACATTCAATGGTTGAATTTGTTGATGGCTCGTTGCTCGCTCAGTTGGGGGTGGCGGATATGCGACTGCCGATCCAGTACGCTCTCACCTATCCGGACCGTTTCCCTACCTCTGTGCCTCGCCTCGACCTGTCCCAAGTTGGGGCTCTCCACATGGAACCAGTCGATTCTGAAAAATTTCCGTGCCTACAACTCGCCTATAGCGCGGCGAAGGTGGGTGGGACCTTACCGACTGTCCTCAGTAGCGCGGATGAAGTGGTGGTGCAAGCGTTCCTGAACCGACAAATAGGATTCACAGACATCCCGAACTACCTTGAGGAAGTAATGACTCGACACGATGTAACATCTCAGCCAATGCTTGATGATATTCTCGCTGCAGATCAATGGGCAAGATCGGCAGTACACCAATTAATCCAGACAAGAAGGTGACATAGATGCTTCATTCTGCTACAGTTCTACTCGCTATCCTCGCCCTCGGCTTTCTAATCTTTATTCATGAACTCGGGCATTTCTTTGCCGCAAAACGGTGTGGGATTCGAGTAGAGAAATTTTCAATCGGTTTCGGTCCGAGACTCATCGGGTTTCGGCGCGGAGAGACCGACTACTGTATATCCGCCTTACCGTTCGGTGGGTTTGTAAAAATGGCGGGGGAGAGTCCTGACGAACAGAAAGGCGAGGAGGGTGAATTCGCTTCTGCCCCCGTCGGGCATCGTATCTTTGTGGCAATTGCAGGACCCGCGATGAACTTTATACTTGGAATTCTCCTCTTTTCGTTTGTGTATCTTGTGGGATTAGATCGTGGTACGATGTGGTTGATGGAGATGCTGATTGGACGGTCAGATCGGATGGCTCAGATCGGGTTAGTCGCTGATGACAGCCCTGCGAAGAAGGGTGGCATCGAGCCGGGTGATACTATTGTATCAATTAACGGCAGAAAGATTAAAAATTGGCAGGATTTCAACACCACAATCCTTACACATCCTGATGAAGAGTTGAAAGTTGTTGTTTCTCGCGACGCTCAACCTAAGACACTCTATGTTACGCCGAGAAGTCTTGATAGACGGGGAATTGGGCAGATTCGAGTATCTGCTCGGCAGGCTCCGACGGTTGAAAGTGTTACCGAAGGCAGCGCAGCGGCGCAAGCCGGCATCCAAGTTAAGGACATGATAGAAAGTATCAATGGGCAGGAGATATATCATGTGCCTGAATTCGGATCGGTCATTTGGGAACCTTCTTACCCCTTTGGATCGGCGCATCGGCGGCTGTACCAAGAGATTAACAGAAGTCAGAACGACGAGGTCTCTCTGGGGATCCGGCGGGGTGCCGAGTCTTTACAGGTCAGTTTTCCGATCAACTGGATAGTTAATGCCGTTGTTGCGGAGGGAAGCGAAGCGGAAAACGCCGGTATCCAAACTGGGGATGAGATTATTTCAGTTAACGGGGAATCCATCAAGACTTTTGAGTTATATCCGAGGTTGTACGAGTTGGCTTCCGAAAATCCCGGTCAATCCGTTGAGATTGGCTTACTCCGCAATGGTGACAAACAGACCGCAACGTTGATCCCTGTTCGCAGCGAGGAGACGAATCAACTCAACCTCCAGGGGTTGCATTGGAAGTTATCCCTAAATGGACTTACGCTTGCTGTCCCCTCTGCTCCAATTCCAGAATATAATGTCATAACAGCCGTGGGAGAGGGTGTTCAGACGAACTGGTTAATTTTGGAAATGGTTGCAAAGGTGCTCAAACGCCTCGTTACTCGCGAAGTTAAAACGAAATACCTCACGGGACCGATTGGAATTGTAGACACCACCCGCCGCGTTGTGGAATTCGGTGTGCGAAGTTTGCTCTTTTTCGTGGGTTTCATCAGTGTAAATCTTGCCATCGTCAATCTATTGCCGATCCCGATTGCGGACGGGGGGCAAATCCTATTTTTCACCCTTGAAAAATTCCGCGGTAGGCCCCTAAGTATCCGTAAGCAGATGATTATTCAGCAGGTGAGCATTGTCTTGCTGGCAGGCCTGTTCTTGTACATTACCTTCTACGATCTTGTGCGCGTCTTTTTCGTGTGAACCTAATAGCCCAACTCATTACTTGGTCTACGGACGGATGACCCAACGAATTAATATTGGATAGATGCCGACGTTAAATCTCGCTCAAATCAAACAGCATGACTCCGAGGATATGCTTCATCTACTGTCCACCTTCTCCGAGCAGTGTAGGCGTGGCTGGGAGATTGGCGAGACCCTTGATCTTGCGGGGTGTGATGAGCGGATCCCCAACAATGTTGTAATTGCCGGGATGGGCGGATCTGGAATTGGCGGGGATCTCGTGAAAGCAGTGGCTGGGACTGAATTCCCATGTCCAATTATTGTCCACCGAGGATATACCCTCCCTGCGTTTGTTTCGTCTCAGACACTTTTCATCGCTGTCAGCTATTCGGGCAATACCGAGGAAACCCTTCTGTCTGTTGAAAAAGCGGCTGCACGAGGAGCGAAAATCTTGGCAGTTACCAGCGGTGGAAAGCTAAAGGGGTTCGCGGACGCACACGGTTTTCCCTGTTTAGTAATTCCAGCCGGACAACCTCCAAGAGCTTCGCTCGGTTATCTGCTTATGCCGATTTTATCAGTCTTTGCCCGGTTTGGGTATACCCCAGACCTCAATCTCCAGAGCGATCTGGAGGAAGCGGTTGCGCTGCTGGCAAAAATGGCGATAGATTTTCAGCCGGACGCCCCTGAGAGTCAACCCAAGCAGCTTGCACACGCGCTGCACGGAAAATTGCCCGTTATCTATGCCTCTCAAGAACTTGAAGCAATTGCGATGCGATGGAAGGGGCAGATGAATGAAAACGGCAAATCGCTCGCCTATTATAGTGTGTATCCGGAGATGAATCACAACGAAATTGAGGGTTGGAAGCATCCACCGGCGTTGACGCGATCATGTCACGTCCTCCAACTCCGCGACCCAGCTGCGCCGCCTCAGACACAACGTCGGATGGATATCACGGCGGAACTGATTCAGTCCTATACCGGCGGCATCACGCAGGTACATTCAGAGGGGGCGTCGCTACTCGCTCGCTTGCTATCCCTGGTTGCAATCGGGGATTGGACCAGTTACTATCTCGCAATTCTGTACCAACAGAATCCAACACCTGTTAGGCGAATTGAAGAACTCAAACGCCGATTGGAGACGTAAAACCTACTTGGAGGCGTAAAACGTAAAACGTAGAGATTTAATACATTGCGTTTCACGTTTCACGTTTCACGTTCTATGTCAGATCAGAATGAAGTTGTCGAAGGGTATTTGGAGCTCGTCGCAACCGTGAGGGAATACGTGGAAGAACAAATGCAGCTTGGCTTCACAGAATTATTTGAAGAAGAGGAAGAACCCGAATCAGAATTTGCCCAGTTTGATCTAGAGCAGTTGCGCAATGAGGCAATGGGTTGTGAGCGGTGCGAATTGCATCAAGGACGAAATACAGTTGTTTTCGGAGCTGGAAGCGAAAGCGCGGACCTCATGTTTGTCGGTGAAGCCCCCGGCGCGGATGAAGACGATCAGGGGGTGCCCTTCGTTGGGCGAGCGGGGCAACTACTAACGCGGATTATTGAAGCGATGGAATTGAAGCGCGAAGATATCTATATCGCCAATGTGATTAAGTGCCGTCCGCCTGGCAATCGGAATCCTAAGCCGGTCGAGATTGAAAGCTGTGAGCCTTTCCTGCTTAGACAGATTGAACTGATCAAGCCGAAGGTAATCTGTGCGCTCGGCACCTTTGCCGCACAAACGTTGCTCCGCACCAACCAGAGTATTTCTTCGTTACGTGGTAGTTTCCACGATTATCACGGCTGCAAACTCATGGCAACCTACCATCCCGCTTACCTCCTCCGGAATCCGCACGGCAAACGCGATGTTTGGGAGGATATGCAGAAGGTAATGGCGGAACTAAAAACGTAGTTCGTTCATTCGCTCACTTGTTCACCAGTTTATTGAGAGACCAATGTGCTAATGAACCAATAAACCACGCCTATTTTACGCTATGCAATACGCTCGCGTCGTTTTCCCGCTCCCCCAGGATCTCACCTTTTCCTATGCCATTCCCGACCGCCTTCAGTCTCTTGCACAGCGTGGTAGCAGGGTACTCGCACCCCTAGGAGAGAGGACTCGCGAAGGGGTCATCGTAGATTTGATGGATGAACCTGACCTGCCTGACGATTCTATACAGATCAAAAACCTTACCGACTGCTTAGATGACACCCCTACTTTCTTCGACGAACTGCTTACTCTGACGAAATGGATGTCGGAATATTACCTATCTTCATGGGGCGAGGCGTTGCGGTGTGCTGCTCCCGCAGCGATCCGGACACGTCATAACTGGCTTGTGTATTCGCTTGCAACGGAAGAGCAGATCGCGAATATGCGTCAGTCGCGTCAAACGGAGATCTTGTCCTTACTCAAGGAAGATGATGGGTTATCCCTTCACCAGATTGCACGAGGAATCGGGGTTGGTGTGTCAAGGCTACGCACCACCGTGTCGGCGTTACAAGAAAAAGGGCTTGTCGAGCTGCGATCGAACATCCAATCCAAGGCAAGACCGCAGACCGTCTCAATTGTTTCGCTTGCCAAGGCAGTTTCAGAGATTGAGGAACAGATTCCCCAATTGGAAAACCGTGCACCAAAACAGGCAGAGATGCTCCGTATTCTCCTCGCCTGCAGCGATGAAAGGTTGACAACAACAGAACTAACCAAACGCGCCAACACGTCTGTAGCAGGATTGCAATCCCTTGAGGGTAAAGGGTTAGTCTGTCTTGAATCCCTCCAAATTGTGCGGAATCCGCTGAGTTTGGATCCAGTGCCTCCGACGCAGCCACTCACCTTGAATACGGATCAGGCAACAGCATTACAGCCAGTCCAAGCGGCGATCGAGTCGGATAGGCGAGAACTGTTTCTGCTGCACGGTGTCACCGGGAGTGGGAAGACAGAGGTCTACATGCAAGCCATGGCTTCCGTCTTGGACCGAGGCAAGCAGGTGATTGTGCTCGTCCCCGAGATTTCCTTGACGCCTCAAACCGTCTCTCGATTCGTCGGACGTTTCGGCGCGCGCATCGCCGTGCTTCATAGCAATCTTTCAGACGGTGAACGATACGATCAGTGGCAGCAGATCAAAGCCGGAGCGGCGGACATCGTTGTGGGACCAAGATCCGCCATCTTCGCTCCCTTTCCGAACCTTGGACTGATCGTAATCGACGAAGAGCATGAAACGTCATACAAGCAGGACACCGCGCAGCCATTCTACCACGCACGGGATGTTGCCGTGAAGCGATCTGAGCTGGCTGGCTGTCCGTTAATCCTCGGCAGTGCGACGCCATCGTTGGAGAGTTTTTATCACGGGGAGCAAGGGCAGTATTCCCTCCTAGAACTCCCCTCCCGTGTGTCGAATATTGAAATGCCACCCGTCGAGATTGTGGATATGCGCGAGGAGTTAAGAAGGGGCAATCGCACAATTTTTTCGAGGGTGCTCCGAGGGACAATCGAAGAACGGTTGTCTAAGAGCGAACAGATTATCCTGTTCTTGAATCGGCGAGGATTCTCGACGCACGTCTTTTGCAGAACCTGTGGCTACGTTGAAAGGTGCGATAACTGCTCGATTTCACTGACATTCCATTTCCATACGAAACGGATGGGCTGCCGTCACTGCGGTTACGAGCGTCCAACCCCCCAGGTCTGTCCGGAATGTGGTAGCGTGTACATCCGCTATTTTGGGCTCGGTACTGAACAGGTTGAGCAGGAGGTAGTCAAGGCGTTTCCCAAAGCAAGAGTCAAACGGATGGACGCCGATTCGACAACGCGCAAAGACGCCCATCAGCAGATTTTGGATGTCTTTGAGGCTGGGTCAATTGATATTTTGGTGGGAACGCAGATGATTGCGAAAGGATTAGATTTTCCGAACGTGACCCTTGTCGGCGTGATTTCTGCGGATACCGCGCTGAACCTGCCAGATTTTCGTGCCGGTGAGCGCGCGTTTAATCTACTGACACAGGTTGCTGGGCGATCGGGACGTAGCGAGGTGGGTGGTAATGTCATTGTTCAGACCTACATGCCCGAACACTACAGCATCCAAGCAGCGGAGGGGCATGACTATCTCCGTTTCTATCGTGAAGAGATCGGTTATCGGGAGGCACTGCTTTACCCACCGTTGAGTCATGCTGCAACCATCTTACTCCGCGGAGAGGTCGAGGAGGAAGTTATCCAGACCGCCAACCATCTGCTGGATCAACTTGAGATCTTCAAAGCGGATCGCTTCCCCACAGTTGAGATTCGAGGTCCCGTCCCCGCACCGCTCGCCAAGATCAGAAATAAATTTCGGTGGCATTTTCTACTGAGATCTGAGGATGTGGGAGAACTACGTGAACTGATTCAGTGTGCGCTTGCCGAAACATCCCCCACCAATATCGATCTGATTGTGGATATTGATCCAATAAGCGTGCTGTAGAGTTGATAGTAGTAGGCATACTCCGTATGCCGTAACCCTCGTGCAAATAACGTCACGGCATAGCATCAACTTAAGTTATCTCAAACAGGCGACGAAACCTACTGGGGAATGATGCGCACTTTTTTATGTCTGCAAGAGGTAAAGGCTCATAAAAAAACAGGGTAGAGCGTGAAAAAAACTCCTGTTTCTGGCGTTTTGAGACCTGCGATTGGTGTTCCTTGAAGTAGAGCAGAACGATCGTTGTCCCCTACGAGCTCCCTATGACGTCTCTGCTGTAGTTGCCCGATTTATCGGGCGTTGGGAACGGTGTCCAGTGGCCTTGAATCTCGCCTGTCCCGATTCATCAGGGATTTATCGGGGCAGCGATGAATCCCCGAACTACAACACTTCGAGCGTTCAACTGCGTAAGTCCTATTATATTTTTTTGATTTTTTTAACATAAATCTAGGTTTTTTGTGAGGTTGAAACTATTTGTTTCAAGTTGCAGTTTTTAAATCTGGCGTCGCCTTGCTTTTTCTGATATGCTTTAAGGGCTCATGTTAAGAAGGTGTGCAAACCGCAACCGAAGTTTTACCAAAAACTTGGGTCTTTCTTGGTACTTTGTACTGTTTTTTTATATGAGCGAAAAAAGTGTTGACACTTTTTGGCAGATGTTGTAAGATGTATTCGGGTGGGTGCCCCGAGCTGCAACTCGAAGCACCCTGAAGCAACCCGAGTAGTCCCTCGAATCGCTTCAGCAACGCAGTATAACCTACATCGCCTTTAGTGTCAATCCAAAAAAGGGGGCTGCTCAATTGCGGGAGCAGCCCCCTTTTTTTGGTTGAGACTGAGCGCGTAAAGGAGATAAAATAATGTTCAGTTCACGTCGTTTACAAGTAATGGTTCTGGTTCTAACTGTTGGTGTATTGACTGTTGGTTTTATGGCGACAGATGATTTTATTCAAGAAGCCACAGCGTCAGGTTCTGAGTGTGATACTGCAATGAAAGAATGTGGGCTAGCCCAGATAGCAGAGTTTATAATTTGTTTTGACAATCAGAACAGTACAGCCTGCATCCAAGCTAAAGGGCGTGCTGCTTCAAAATGTTTGCAGGCGGTAATCATATGTGAGAATTAAACCTGTTGCTTGGTGTGGATTATCAAATCCACACCAAGCATAGCTATTATTACCATACTTCAGGAGAGCCAAGTCCATGAAAATCGAGTTGATCAGAAAAGTGATGGTTGTTGGCGTCGCGATGTTGATAGGGATAGCCGTTTGTGTATCGGTGTGGTTTCTTCTTCGTGAGCATAAGGCTATAGAGTTGCAAAGCCAAGGCCGCCCAACCCGTTTCAATCATGAGATAGCTACTGACAATAAAACGACTCTGCAACTGTCTCAAAAATCCGCCGGAAATTCCAATGAAGAGCCCCAGACCAAAAAGGAAAGAGTTACACGACAAGCCAGCAGTATGTTTATGTCTAGCTTGAGCGAAGAGCAACTTGCAACCCCATTCGCGCAAAAAATGCTTGAGGCAATGAACTCGCCGGAGTACTTTGCTCTGATGGAAAATGATTTCACTGTACGGGAGTGGAATGACTTTCTGGAATCACAAGGGGTTGAGGTAGTTCGAGGGTACCCTGGGATCTTCCGTAAATTCGTTCCCAACATGGAGTTGGCAGATTACGAGCCGGTGGTGCGTCGAAAATTCGCAGAATTATTCATCGCTGCTGAACCGGTAGATCTGACAGACCCAATGGCAGCAGCTGACCAGCGTAGTAGTGTGTTCCTCGAATTGGGTAAGGAATTGACTCAAACAGATATGGCTGCTGCGGCATGGATTATGGAAACATTCGGTGAGGACCACGACGCAGCCTTTCGTCCGGACGCTCCCAATGACAGCCCTGCTTTTGTATGGATGACCGACGTTCAGCAGAACGCGGTCCGTATCGTCGCTAACGCAGAAACAACGGGCGCTGCTACCCCCGGCACACAGGAATCCGCACAGTCGTGGGATTTATCGTCTGTCGTAGAAAATCCCTTCATTGATAATAGTGAGAAGGAAGAATCTACTGTACTGGATACAACTCAACGCGCCACAATGACCGATGCAGAGATTATGGCAGAAATCGAAAAGTCGTTGACACGTCAACCACCGAATATGTTCACCGATAAAAGCCCTGATACAACAGGCGAGATTCAAAGCAATATGGAAACAGCCCTGAAAGCACAGTTTTCATCCGAGCGTTTCGAGCGTACGATGGACACTTTAGAACAATACGGCCCCGAAGAAGGACTCCGGCGTCTCAGAGAAACCGATCCAGAGGTTGCTAAACAAATTGAAAACTCACGGCGAGGAGAGGAGGTTTCCCAATGAAAGTATTCCTGATAGCGTGGGGATTATTTTGTCTATTGGTAATTATGGGACTGTTTATAACCTATGCAACAGAGCAGTTGCCCGGTGTACCTACTCCCAAAAAAGTTGGGCTGCCAGTCAAAGACTCTCGGAATGGAGCGGAGGAGTGTTCGCCATGTGAAGAGAATCTGGCACGACTCAGAAAAGTACTTGAACAACAAACGACAAGTCAGGGATCTACCGGGGTCTTAACACCATAAAGGAGAATTTACTATGAAAAGCAGATGTTTCGTTTTGGCTGCTATTCTCGCAATGATAGCAATGACCATCATCCTGATAAACCAAGTGACCCAAGCTCAGTCTCCTGATCGAGGTGATCAGCGTGTGGGGCTTGGGGCGAGTCTAGTTTCATTTGCGGATAAATCGTGGGTAGACCTCACATTTACCCTCAAGGTTGACGACGACACGCTCATCAAAGCCCGTCCCGTTTATCAGAAATACCGTGATAATCTTGGGAACACCGTTAAGGACAGAGAACCTGGGGCCTCTGCAAACTTGTATCGATTGATGAAAGAGATTCGCGATGAGTTCATGGCAGAATTGCAAGTAGTGTTGACCGAAGCACAAATTGCTAAACTCAAAACACTCGAAAAGAAGCGTGTTCGGATGATGCTTCAGGATGATGGCAAATGAATCACAGATAGAAGTATTTCTACGCTGCATTGGGCGCGGTGATAATGCTAGTTGGGATGGGGGACGGGGCTATCTTTTCACCATTTGTTTCTGTTCCAACTCCCAACCCAGAGTCAATCCTACACTTGCTTCCCTTCAGACCGTTACCCTTCTGATTTAGATCTTCCGAAATTCATAGTAGGAGTGCTAACTAATGAAAACCAAGGAACCAAAGACAGTGATGGTTGTTGCCACCGTACTATTGATAGGGGTGGCCATTTGTGTGTCAGTATGGTTTTTTCTGCGCGAGTATAAGGGGACGGAGATTCAGACCCCAAGCCAGCAGTCTCTCTCAAATGCCAGCAAAGCTACCAACAGCGAAACCTCAAAAATTGCTCCACCTTCACATGATTCACATGATCGTGAAGAACCTGCAACTCGAAGGGAAATAATCACACGGCAAAGCAGAAAGATGTTTAGGTCCCACTTGAGCGAGGAACAACTTGCAAACCCACATTTCCAAAAAGTGCTTGAAGTGATGGATTCGCCGGAGTACGCTGATCTTCCAAGCTCTCCTAGCATCCATGAATGGAAGGACTTATTGGAATCGAAAGGGGTCCCAGTGACTCGGGGGAATCCTGGGTTCTTCACAGAGCATCCGCCTTTTATGAATTTAGAGGATTATGAGCCGATAGCGCGCCTAAGAATCGCAAAATCGTTTCTCGCCCAAGAGCCTGTAGATATGACAGATCCCGAAGCAGCCAGTAATCTGCGTACCAAAGTATTAAGCGTATTGAATGACGCCGAGGGAAGTGGTTTTCGATGGTACTTGGAGCGGTTCGGTGATGACTGGGGGGAGGCATTCCGAGTGCACGAAGGCATGGAAAACAACCCCGCAGTTATCTGGATGACTGACATCCAGCAAAACGCGGCGAGTATTGTCCAAGCTGCAGAACAAACGCAGAGGGCTGCGCTAAATGCTTCCACCCCTTCATGGGACATGTCGGTTGTCATGGAAAGTCCATCGGTATCTTCTGACGCAACGACAGGGGAAAGTCCAAGTATATCCCCGCCGGCGACTGATGCTTTAGACCGCTCTGCAATTCCCAAACCTGAAGCCGATGCCGCAGCGACACCGGCACAGGGATTGACCGACGCGCCCCAAACACCGACAAATTTTTCTACCGTAGAAGGACTTGAAGCCTCGCTCAAAGAACAGTTTTCATCAGAGCGATTTGATCGGGCGATGTCCACGTTGGAGCGGTATGGACCCGAAGAGGGGCTCCGCCGTCTCAGAGAAAGCGACCCAGAGATAGCCAAGCAGGTTGAAAAGGCGCGGGACCACAATAGACAGGAGGTTTCCCAATGAAAGTGTTTATGATAACGTGGGTGGTGTTTTGTTTCTTGGTCATTGTGGGATTGTTCATAGCGTATGCAACAGACAATTTTCCCGGTGTGCCCTCTCCCCAATCCCGTTCCGAGGATCCCGATCCCGACTTGTCGAGGATGCCGATGAATCTGCATAAATCGGGACGGGTTGGGTTGGAAACAGAGGCGGAGTGTTCACCATGTGAAGAGAATCTGAAACGTCTCAAAAAGGCGATGGAACAACAGGCAGCGCGAGAACGCGAAAGCAAAGCCTCCGTCGGCACTGGATCTGATGCCCCATAGAGACCATCTTTCATCTACACAACAAGCGGTATCACGCCTTTTTTCGGGCGGATACCGCTTTTTTTTCATCTATCCGGTGGAAAAATGATACAATTGTCTCGTGACTCCCTGATGAGGTATTAGAAAATCGACCTACTGAACTTGGGTTTCACTATATTAGGAGTTACGCAGTTCAGTTTGTAGTAGCGCAATTTATTGCGCGTTCTTATCGCTGTTTGTAGTTGCCTGATTCATCAGGCGTTTTTACTGTAGTTGCCCGACAGTAACCCGCTCATCGGGGCAAGGAGGCCTCTCCCACAGACGGAATAGGATTCAAAGTTTTTCGGTTTCTATTGGTGTTCTACACTTTCTTTTAACATGAGCCTCGGGGGTTCATCGAGCGTTGGAAGTGGTGTCCTGCGGCGATGAATCGCCCTACTACAAATTGGAGATTCTCACAACGGAGGCTTTGAACGTTCAAGTGCGTAAGTCCTATATATCTATTTTTCCTGTTTATTTTAGAGGAGGAGAGTCTGATGCAATTAATCACCGTTGAATCCAGTATGCTCTACGCTGTGGGTTACGACTCCAAGAACCGCACACTTGAAGTTGTCTTTAATAGCGGCGGGGTATATCGGTACCATGACGTGCCTCCAGAGGAGTATAAAGAACTGATGGCAGCGGAATCGAAGGGGCGTTATATACACGAATGCATCATTGACGTATATCCTTATGCACAAATCAAGTGAGGCTGACAATAATCGAGAATAGTTCGATTATAGGATCAGTCTCCGATAGCTGCCTTCATCTTTTCCAACCCGATGTGTGCAACTTCCCTCGGATCTTCTTCCCAATAACTGGGATTGAACAGTTCGAGCGAAATCACGCCCTGATAGTCCGCTTCTTTTAAAACCGCGATCATCTCTTTTAGATCAAGGATGCCGTCGCCGGGGTAAACACGATCTGCGTCGGTCTGCTCGGCACGTGGCGGTGAGGCTAGTGCATCGTTGAAGTGGAACACCGCAATCTTGTCCGCAGAGATCCCGCGCATGTCATCGGTTTCACCGCCGCCGCGGTAGATGTGGAATGGATCCAGAACGATCGTACTGTCAGGGTGGTCGGCAACCTCCATAACTTCCCAAGCATGCTTGACCTGATTGATCCCGTCTACGAAGCCGAGAAACTCCATCGCCGGCATGACCCCCAACTCACGCCCCAATTCGAGAAGCTCGCGGTAATTCTGTCCGCCCCGTTGTAGATCAGCGATGCCACGCGGTGGACTTGCAACACTGTAGGTCGACCCGACGGCCGCAGCCTGTGCCATACGCCGCTTCGCCTCTTCGATCGCTTCTTGGTGTTCTGCGCCGGTGCTGTCCAACCAACCGTGCAGAGCAATGACGGTCACTACGGGGAGCCCGTAGTCGTCAAGCGCACGTTTCACATCTGCTAATGAACCGTGTTCCTCTTCATAAGCGGTGAGATCGTCGTTCCAGAGTTCGATCGCTTCGTAACCCGTCTCACCGGCGATCCGTATCTTATCCATTAGACTTGCAGGCCGAATTGTGCTGGTATTCAGTGCGAGTGTAAATTGGCTCATCCATTCCCTCCCTTTATTCTCCGATCTTTTGGCGTAAGTCGTTGATAAATCGGACATCAATCCGTGCGAGGTCAATAACCGTATCCACCGGCTCCCCGCTATATTCGCTGTGGAAGCTGACGGGACCATCGAAGTTCATCTCCGTTAAGGTGCTGACCGCTGTTTCCCAATCGACGAAACCGTGTCCCATTCGGACCACCCGTGTGCCGCCGCCCGGTGGTCGCATCATATCCTTAAATGACATCACCGCGAGGTAATCTTTCACGATGTCGAGTGCCATGTCGATCGGCTCCCCGACAATCGAGAGGTGTCCCGGATCCGCGAAAACACCCACGTGCTGCGGATCGAATCCTTTGACAAGGTTCATCACAGCGGATGAGTTCAACCCCATCGAAGTCCCCGAGTGGTTGTGGAGGCAGGTGCGGACACCGTGTTTTGCAGAGAGGGCTTGGAATCCGTCGAGGGCTTCGCGGATGCGATCGACCTGCGCCCAATACCCTCCATCTTCCTTTGACCAGTGCCAATATCCGACCTTGAGATTGGCAACGCCTGCCTCCCCACACGCCGCGTATACCCGTTGCACGTCGGGGTCTTTCGGGTCCAGAAAACTGGTAGGTGTCGTTACGAGTGGGATTGACAGTCCTTCATCGGCGAACTGTTTGGCAGCTGCCGGCAGTTGTGTGTCGGCATTTTCGGGATTGACCGGATAGCCGGGGCGCACGCACAGGTCTGCCCCTGCTACACCGACCGATTTTAGGGCGTCCATAATACCTGCGACATCTAGACCTTCTAAGTGTTTCGTGAACATAATATGTTTCATCGGAAATGATTCCTTTCTGCAAAGTAGCAGGCATACTCCGTATGCCGTAGCCTCTCAGTTTATAAGTGGTAACTTAGGTTATCACAAAACTGTTAGAGAGTCAAACGCTTGGTCGCGGATCAACAAAAACCTCCCTACAGCTGTAAACCGTGGGAGGTTTTACAACGGGAGTTGTTACCTATCATTGCTGGGGAGAATAATGGAAGAGAGCGGGCGAGAAAGTGAGAAAGGGAGGACAGACAAAGATGCTGGTTTCATTTCCTAAAGAGAAAAAAAGGGTCATAATCAGCAGCACGATCATCCTAATTTATGGACCTAACCAAGGTCGTATTTTTTCTTTAACGAGCGGCGCGTCCTCGAAGAAGTGGAGAACTGGGATTAAAATTGACCCGATAAATAGGAAAATTGCCCACGCTATATCCCCCATCGAAATTGCATAAGCCGCCTGTGACCCTAAGAGAATTAAGTTAAATGCGATTACCACGAGGCTGAATCGAGGTCGAAATTTTCCATAACAAAATGCGAGAACTCCGAGTAGAGGATAAGTGACGCCTATCCAAATTGCCTCCTCCGTATTTCCTTGGTGGAATCTAATATAGGCAAATAACCCGCCAATGATTATCAGGAATACAGCTGCAAGATAATAACGTTTCATTGGTCATTTTCCTTTTTTATATTTTAACCCAAGTTGTTAGTGATGTGAAACGTCGCAAAGCGGGGGAATGAAAACTAAATCGAGTTCCTCACTACTCGCAGTGGATTGACAAATCCACTGCACACGCGCAAAGATGGCTCCGTTCCGAGAGTCTACCTATTGCGATCAGCGGCGATTAACAGTCCACCAATCTCGCATAGAGGCGTGAGCAGTTCCACCTCCCGCTGCGAGTAGCCGCCCGGACGATCGCCCAGCGAGGTGGCACCGACCAGATCGTC
This sequence comes from Candidatus Poribacteria bacterium, assembly GCA_022826645.1. GTDB lineage: Bacteria > Poribacteria > WGA-4E > WGA-4E > PCPOR2b > PCPOR2b. Next base: position 42,537 of record JAJDUM010000019.1, on the reverse strand, counting down.
GTCCACGAGAAAGGGCAATCCGAGAAACGCCTCAAGCCCTGCGTGACCGAAAGGCAGTCCACCGCTGCGTGGATCATTCGGAGGATCGTTCGTCAGCACTGGGTGCCGACCGGTCATGATTGCCCCATTCAACGTGTCAAGATTATGAAACTGGAGATCGGTGACGATATCGTACAATCCGAAACCGGGTTTGTAGATGTCTGTCACCGCATGTGAGTATAGGTAGGGTTTGTTCATCGCGCTATAACGGACCTCTGCGAGGAAACCGAACGGACTTTGGGAGACGCGGAGTACCGCCGGCAGTAGGCGGACGAATGCTTTTGTCACTGATTTGGTGGTGGAATAGACCGTCAACGCCTGTGCCAACGCGGCTAGCAACGCTGCCGATGCCTCGTCCTCCTGGTTCCTCACCCGTTCGTCCCAAAACCGCTCCAACCGCGATACAGTTGTCTGAAACAAGGAATTTCCCCATTCGTCGGCGATAACGTTCAGGTTGGCGATGAGGTTTACCCATTGGGTATGGAGATTGTTTGAGCCATTAGTAGACATGTATAAGAACTCCTTGCACTGAAGCGTTTTGAGTTTTTTTCGGGTCCCCTGATAAGGGGGATTTAGGGGGTTGGCTGTGAATTGGGAATGTCCAAGTAATTCTAAAATCTACCCTAGTCATACAGCGGCGATAATTTAGGCGATTACCGTCATTGCGTGGACACCATTTTTTACGCGTTCGTTTCGGCCCAGCGTTGGTATTCCTCCCACGAGTCTTCAGGGCTGACGAAGGGTTTGAAGGCGACGCGTCCGCTGAATTGATACGGCTTTAACACCTCGCAATTCCTGATAACCAACGCGAAATCCCACGCTGGGTTGTTCAAGCCGCCGCCTGTTGGCTGAATGGCGAAGCGTAGATTGTCTTCGTTCTTGAACATCATCTGCAGCATCATGTTACGCCAGCGTCCATAAAACATTGGAGCAGCGTAGCGGGTTGGACGGATATTGTGAAACAGTCTTCCGTTGGGGTCGGGTTCGGTTGGGAGTAGAGGATCTGTTTCACTTGCAAAAACGCGGGGGTCGGGTGGGCTTTCTTCCAAAGATGCGATCCACTCCAACCGACGATCTTTGTTACGATGCACCCGAAAGTAGGTCGTTTTGTTTTCGGGGGTATGAATATAACTTGCCCAGAACAGCCCCAACCAATCTCCCTCAAAACCGTTGGATCGCACCACAATCGTTGTTTCCCAATCGAGGTAATGGGGTGAAACGAGCGTAAAGGTCGTACCCACATCAACGCGGTGCGGTTCGGGGACAAACGTTTCCAAGTGAACCGAATTATCGGTCAGCCGAGTCAGGCGGCTCGGTGTCGGTGGGCTACCATTTTTTCCGTCAAGCCAGCGTGGTGTCATTGCCGCGCCTGAAACGTCGTAAACAAACTCAAAATTAAGGCTACTGCCCCAGCCAGAGCGAAAGATATTTTCCTGCGGTCCTTTTCGACTATAGAGTTGGCGTACCCCATTATAACCGTTGGAACGCTCGAATGGGAAAGCAGTGCTATCAAAGCTGCCATCCCGATGCGCTTGACTGAGTGTTTCGAGCCGTTTGGGTGGAATCCCACCGCCGTCATTGTTGTCCACTATTTCAACAAACAGATCTCCGTCCACAAGGAACTCACTTGCCATGGAGTTGATTCCTTTTTGATTATTAGCCTCACCGCTTTCACGCCTCACGCTTCCGGCTCAAAAACGCCTCTAACCCTTCTTGCACCTCTGGCGTTGTGAAACACGTTGACAGCGCTAACGCCTCGTAGGAAATTTCATAGCCGTTTTCCGGCATCGGATTTCGCGTCAATGTCGCCTTCGCAGCACTCACGGCGACCGGGCTTTTCTCAGCAAGTGATTCGGCAATTTCCTTCACTTCTTCACTCAGGTTTGCCCGTGGAACAACCCGATTCACCAGGCCCAAGCCGTGTGCAGTTTGAGCGTCAATCCGTTCGCCGAGAAATACCAGCTCCTTCGCCTTTGATTCGCCGATGATATTGAGTAACCGGTGGGTACCACCCCAGCCCGGGAACCAGCCGTGTGTGATCTCCGGCAGACCGAAACTTGAATCCTCTGACACAATTCGCAGATCACATGCCAGCGCAAATTCGAGTCCCCCGCCAACCGCGTAACCGTGGATCGATCCAATCACCGGAACCGGAAGATTAGCGAGGCGACTGAGTACACGATTTCCATCGTTCACCCATTTGCGGATGCCAGCGGGGTCAAAGGTCGCGACGTGGTTAAGATCTGCCCCGACACAGAAGGCACGCTCTCCGCTTCCCTCCAATACAACAACGCGCACCGATTCGTCTTGATGCAAATGAGCCACTACTGTGTCAAGCGTATCCAGCATCTCGCGATCGATCGCGTTAAGTTTGTCGGGTCGATTTAGCTGGATTGTGACTATCGCCCCCGTTTGACGGACGACAATTTTTCCCCCTATGTCAGCCATCTATTCACTTGCCCCTTCATTCTGTACCTGTTGTGCAGCTTCCAAAAGTGCGCTCGCCAAGAACTGTGGGTTGACTTCAGCCTTTCCACGAAATGTCCTGACCTTCTCTCCACGAATCTTCAGCACGGCGAGCTCCTTGCCGCCCAAATGGATCCCAACCTCCGCGTTTCGAGTTTCGCCCGGTCCATTCACCTCGCAGCCCATCACTGCAACAGGGATCCTAATATTGTGCTTTTCCAGAAGTTCTTCAGCGACAGCGACGATACCTTCGTAATCCGCTTCTGCATCACCCCGCCCACAGAATGGACAGGAGACAACATCAAGAAGGTTATCCGCCAAACCAAGTGTGCGGAGCAACTCCTTCGCTGTCAAAACTTCCTCCGCTGGATCTCCAGTGATCGATATCCGGATAGTATCCCCTATTCCCTCCATCAACAGTGTACCGATCCCAATGGTAGACTTGACGTGTGCCCGGCGAGGTGTCCCCGCCTCCGTTACACCGAGATGGAGCGGATACCGCACCTTCGCTGAGAGCAGCCGATTTGCCTCAATCATCCGCAACGGTTCACTGGATTTAACCGAGATGATTATGTCAGTGAAATCGTGATCCTCACAGATGTTCACGTGTCGCATTGCGCTTTCAACGAGGGCTTCGGCGGTCGGTGACGGGTATTTTTCCAACAAATCCTTTTCCAGAGATCCCTCATTCACGCCGATCCGAATCGGGATGCGCGCAGCTTTCGCCGCAGAGAGTACCTGCGCAATCCGTTCTTCGACCCCAATGTTGCCGGGGTTGATTCGCACTTTCGCAACGCCAGCATCGACGGCTGCTAAGGCGTATCGGTAATTAAAATGGATGTCGGCGACAATCGGCACCGGCGCGCGTTTGACCAATTCAGGCAATGCTTTCGCATCTATCTCTTCAGGTACGGCAACCCGCACAATCTGTGCGCCTGCTTCCACACACCGTTCCGTTTGGCGAAGTGTTGCGTCAATATCATGGGTCAGCGTCGTGGTCATCGTTTGAATCGAGATTGGCTGCCCGTTGCCGATGGACACATTTCCGACCTCGGCCTGCCGCGTAGGTTTTCGGTTGTTGATTTGCAGTAGATCTTTCATGGTTTTGTTCTTAAAGTTTTTGTCAAGGGAGATTGTCTGAAGCGGCTTGTTCCAAATCGTCCACAAACTGCTTTACTATATCTCGATACCGCTGGAATTCTTCGTCAACATCATTGATTGGATAATTGCCATCATAGCCATAGTCGATGTGAAGGGTATCGATGATTTCCCTAAATCGCTCGGAGAAAGGTTGGGGTAGTTCGCGGCGCAGCTGTCCCCATCTCGTTTGTTCGCTGTTTAGATACGCCATAGCAGCATTACGGGCGATGTCAAACAGTTTATTGAAGGTATCTCGATATTTGTCATCCTTTAGAAAAGGATTCTGTTCCTGTTTGGCAATTTCCCAGTTTTCATCTGCCCTGGTGAACAACTGTCGAACATTCTCAAAAGTCGGTGCTGGCACCTGCATCACCTCCTGTATCGTTTCTCCCTCACCCGCGAGAACTTGCCCGACGGCTTTTATGCCCCAAGCGATGCGGTCCCCGATTTTCTCTCCCGGCTGGCGCGCTATCACATCCACATTTATCGGGAAATCTGCCACGGCATCGAGATAAACACCATAATCTTTCCGGTGTGTTGTTGTAACGACCAGGTCGATGTCCTGTGCGAGAGAAGGGGCATAGGCGAAGGATCCGAACAGAATAATGTCGCGAATGTCACCATCCGCAGCGTATAGGGTCTCGCAAAGGCTATCAAGTTCTCGCTTCGTAATGTGTGCCATTTCGTACCTCACCAGTCGTACAACAGAAACCGTAGGGACGGGGTTCCCCCGCCCGAACTTGCTGATGATTTTCACGTTTCACAGCCTGTCCCGATTTATCGGGGCATCACGTTTCACACTGTCTTTTTCCATTACCCAAAATTCTCAAGCACATCCCGAAGCGTCTCAAAGATCTTATCCGCCTCGGCAATCGTCAGGATCAACGGCGGTGCAAAGAAGATGATATTCTCAGGCTCATCCACAGTCTGTCCAATCCGCCCAGCAATAATGCCTCGCTTCAAGAGTTCCGCACAAATCGCTTTAGTTGTAGCGGTATCCAGTTGTGTTCCTTCGCTATCGCTGACCAACTCGACACCGATCATCAGCCCTTTTCCTCTGGCATCTCCTACAATTTGCAGGCTTTCTAATGTCTTCAGGTTCTTCAGAAGATACGCGCCAACCCGCTCGGAATTTTCTGCCAATCGTTCCGCTGTGAGTATCTCCAAGTTTGCCAGTCCTGCTGCACATGCGACCGGGTGTCCGCCGTAGGTGCAGACCTGCGCGAACTCACGATTATCTTCCGGTTCACCGAGAAATTCCTCAAAGACCGCATCGTTTGCCACGCATGCCCCCATCGGAATGTAGCCGCTTGTTAGCCCTTTAGCGAGGGTGATGATATCTGGTTCCACATCCCAATGTTCGCAGCCGAACATTTTTCCTGTTCTGCCAAAACCGGTGATCACTTCGTCCGCGATTAACAGTAGACCATATTTATCACAGATCTCCCTGACCCTTGGAAGATAGGTGTCCGGCGGTACAAGCACCCCACCGCCCCCGATGATTGGCTCAGCAATCACCGCGACCACTGTCTCTACCCCTTCCCACTGAACCACCTTCTCAATCTCGTTGGCACAGGCGATACCGAAATCGGCTTCGCTGCATCCCTGACCATACCGGTAGGTGTAAGGCGGATGGACATGGTGAAACCCCGGCACGAGTGGCTCAAACGCTTTTCGACGACGGGTCTGCCCCGTTGCCGACATCGCGCCGTATGTAAAGCCGTGATACCCACGATAGCGACTGATAATTTTGTAACGATTCTCGCCGGGATACTTCTGCCGACCGTATTGCCGTGCCATCTTTATCGCAGTTTCGTTGGCTTCCGATCCGCTGTTACAGAAGTAGACGTGGTTCAAATTTCCCGGCAAAAGTGCCGTGAGCTTCTCAGCCAGAAGGGTTGCGGGAATGTTAATCTGTGCGTGTGGGTAATACGGCAACTTCTGGATCTGCTCATAAACCGCATCAGCAATCTCCTGCCGACCGTAGCCTACGTTGACATTCCAAAGTGCCGAATACGCGTCCAAATATTCCTTCCCGTCCGCATCGACAATCGTTGTCCCACTGGCTTTCTCAAAAACAAGGAGGTCTGATTGCTCTAAGAGTTGATGTTGAAAAAGCGGATGCCAAGCATGCGCCTGATCAATTTTGCGATAATCCTGTGTCGATAAATCTTTTGGGGCATTTGCCATCATTGCTTTCCTTTCTCCTGATTATTAGTTTCCGGTGCGGAATTAACTTTGGTTTTTCTCGTTGTGTCACTCATACAATCGGTTGTATATAGACTCCACAGGGTTAGGTATATTAAAAATCGATTTGTCATAATATCCTTTTGTTGCTTTTGAAAACACCTCAAGCACTTAGTGTGTCAAGGTTTTGATTAAGTTCACAAGGACCAACAAGAACACAGGTGAAATGCCAATCAGCACGGCTATCTCTTTTCGCCATAACCAGCACCGTCGCGACCATGTTGATCGTTCTAGTGAAGTGCCAATCAACGCTTTTCGCCCGTAGGTTTTCATTTCCCGGCACCCTTGAATTGCTGCACCACCCACAAGGCCCCAGCAAGCCCAAACCACAACAACTGGTGCATCAAATCCGGGGTAAAATACTCTATCCAGTGTAATAAACGTGATTGCGGCGATAGACTTCAGTCCGGCATATAAGCCGAGGACAGTGTAGATGGGTAAGACGACAATCCCGAAAACAATAGCCCAAGCTCCTGCGACAACAGCAATAACAATAGCAATACCAATTCCGATAAGGATAAGTCCACCATCGTCAGATCTTCTGCCCATTTATGGTATTCTCCTTCAGCAACAGAAATAGTACAAAAGACAAGGGCACGACCGAGTGCCTTACTAATATTATCAATAATCAGAAGTTGAGGATACTCAAGGTTTTAGGTAATTGAGAACACGCAACACTCCTTCAAAATATCCCACTTACCGAACTTTCACCCGTGTCCCGATGCATACGAGAATGTCACGAATCAGTTCATATAGTGCCTGACCTGTAAGTTGTCCAATTAGGTTCGAGATCCTTGCTGGATACTACTGCGGTCAACACGATGCGGATGAGTTTTGAATTGCAATTTAGTGTGGTGAAGGCCTATTTAATGGAGACTATCAAAATCATCTGTACGCTCTTTTTTCTTGAAGAAAAAGAACCAATAGGCAAAGATGCCGGTGCTTAGCGTGACCAGCGCAATTATAAAACTAGAACCATCGTTCGCGGCACCAAGCTTATAGACATGCCACTCAAACCATGGCCATTCAAACCATTTTACCCATGTCCAATACTCGGCTACCTCTACAGAGCTGATGCTCATCAAGTGAGTTGCTAACCACCCGGAACCTCCAGGTTGAGGTATTATCAGACGTGCGACAAGGGCAATTGCTGCCATTGAGATACCGCTAATGGCGATCCGCTTAACTGTGCTCTGAATCGGATATTTGGTCAATTACGTCTACTCCTTACATTGAATCGGGGATTTGCTGTAACCAATGGTGCTATACTAACCGAAGTTGCCAGTTATATGTAGGATGACAAAGTTAACCCTTATACCCATAGGTCGGACCTCCCCGATACATGAGAATTTTCAACTTGTCTGATTTATAGCCCCAGCGGGGCGGCATGTTTATAGAACACCGGCAAACCAATTACCCCAAGCCCCGACGGGGCGACATGTGCAGCTTGCTGAATATGGTGATTTCTATTAGTTATCGACTGTGGAAATTCGACCTACAAGCTAACGAGCAGCGCCGATTAAATCAGCGCAAGCGCTTTTGTCATCCCTGCTGTCCAACCGCCATCTACCGTATAAGCCGCTCCGGTGACAAACCGAGACGCATCACTCGCAAGGAAGACCGCTACCCCTGCTACATCGTCAGGTTGACCAATCCGTCCCACCGGCGCGATTGTACCAGCAAACTCCCGACCCTCCGGGTTTTCCTCCAAGAACGGCTGCGACATCGCCGTCTCAATCCAGCCGGGACAAATACAGTTGACGCGTACCCCTTCCGGTCCGTGGTCGATTGCCATTGCCCGCGTGAGTTGCAGGACCGCTCCTTTAGTGGCGCAATAACCCGCGATGTCTGATTCTGCATAGAAGCTGTTGACTGATGCCGTGATGATAAACGAGCCACCTCCGCCTTGACGCATAGCCGGGATCCCATATTTCCCGCAGAGAAACGCGCCTTTAACGTTCGCATCGAAAAGCGTGTCCCAGTCCGATTCGGGCAAGTCTACCACCGAACCGTCGCGCATGATAGCGGCGTTGCTGAAGATAACGTCCAGCTTCCCGAAGTGTGAGACCGTTTCAGAGATAAGCCGTTCTACCTGATCCCCTTTACTGACATCGACCGTATGGGCGATAACTGCATCGGGATAATCCGCGCCTGCGATATGAGCTGTTTCCTCGGCTCCTTCCCCCTGAATGTCCGCAGCTACGACCTGCGCGCCCTCTTGAGCAAATCGGAGCACTGTAGCACGACCGATACCGCCCGCCGCTCCGGTAATGATTGCTGTTTTACCTTTAAGTTGCATCTATTACTTCCTCCAACAGAAGAATCTCAAGCGTCATTAACCTTTGGTACGAGTTGGTGAGGGGGTCTTTTCCACATCGTTTAAGTCGGGGAGTTCATTAGTTCATTCATTCTTCTTACGTTCCTCCTTTGGGATACACATGTCGCCCCTCTGGGGCTTACGCTATTTATTTATCCGTGTACTATAGACATGTGGCCCCTCTGGGGCTAAATGAACTGATAAGCCAATGATTTTCACGTTTCACGCATTACGTTTCACGTTATCAACAGCTGCAGATTCACACCATCGGTTAGCCTATACCGAGTAAGTCTGCCAAGTGCCCAGACAGCCGTGCCCCCGACGCACGTGCAGCACCTTCTTTGCCGGTTCGGCGATGTAGCCAGAAATTGAGTGCATATTCTGTTCCCCGTGCCGACAGATACCCCCCGGATTGCCTTGGTGGTCTGCGAGAATGTGTTTCAAGGTGTCGACAGTAATCTTACCCCACTGCTCTCGAACTAACACTCGGATGCGGTCAAGTCGCGGGCAAGAGTCTGGCAGCGAATGGGTTTCGTAATCTACAAACGGGGAGGTCAAGTAGTGGTTGGTGTGCAGACGGCAGTCTGAATGCTCATCCTCAAAGGATGCTATTCCTTCAGGACGGACCTCTACGTCGCCGATGTTACCTTCGCCATCGCAGATTACCGCGTTTGCCGCCGAGCAGGTCCGATGCGCTTTCAAGAGTTCAATACAGTCCTCGACATTTGACTGCTCTAACATGACACGTTTGAGCGGATAGTGGGGAATCCCCATACTCCACTCGAAATCATACAGGGCGTTGGCGAAGTGCGCCAATCCGTACTCGTTCACTCCCGAGTAACCGAGCTGTCCGGCAAACGTAAATATCAAGGCTCTGGGACGACCGTCGGTCGGCTTGACGTGGAGCAGAATCGCCACATCCCCGTATTCCGGCTCCAGATCTTGGTTCTGGCCCGTCAACGGTAGACCGTCCGCGGTGGCTGAACCGGTGAGCGCAAATGCGGTGCATCCCCCTTCGTGCACCCGGGCTGCTTCGGCGCGTGCCTGACAAAGCACCGCCTCTTCAAAACTGATCCCTGCCCCGTCCGCGAGTCCTCTAACCTCTTCCACGAATGCGGGGCTGAGTTTCTCCATCATGGGGAGAAAAGCCATCGCGTTCTGAGCCAGTAACTGCCTCGACTTACCCGTTAGTCGCTCAATCCACAACAGATACTTTTGCACCAGATCTGCCGCCTGATCCCCGTGCTGGTAACCCATCTGATACGCGTCGCCGGACACCTCAATTAGGGGGAATGCATGTTGCGTCATCTTCTCTCCTTCGAAAAATGGCGGATTAGAAAATAGTGGGACCGTCCAAAAAGGATAACCGATTTCACGCTTGAGGGCAAGAACTTTTCCATCGTCTCTAAGGCTATTTAGTTTTCCACTTTCTGACCGATTTCCGAATGACGCCACTCCATCCTTCGCGAGGTTGCCAAAGTCCCCCTGACAAGTGGTACATCCCGCCTGTCCCGATTCATCGGGGATTTATCGGGGGCGGGATTTAGGGGGTTAGCTCTGCACTGGGAATGTCTAAGTAACTCTAAAATCTGCCATAAATGAACCTATATCATCCCGACGAGATCAATACGGCAACATTCCACCGGACACATTAAGCGCTTGTGCGGTGATATAGCTTGCATCTGATGATGCGAGATACGCGATCAGGTTGGCGACATCCTCCGGCTGCTGAATCCGTCCAACTGGAATACCAGCCGCTGCGCGCGCCTTCACCGAACCGACCGGCACACCTTCCAACCGCGCGACTTCACGGTCAATCAGGTCCCACATCGATGTGTCCACAATACCGGGACACACGCAGTTGACCAAAATCCCATGCGATGACAACTCCAACCCGAACTGTTTGGTGAGTGCGACAACAGCGTGCTTGCTCGCAGCGTACGCGCCAAGCGGTGTGCTTCTGCCGGGCGCGATCTTACCTGCACCGGAGGCGTTGTTAATGATCCTTCCCCCGTCACCCTGGTCGATCATCTGTCGGGCTGCCGCCTGAGAACAGAGTAACACGCCCTTGGCATTCACATTCATCAACGAATCCCACGCGGCCTCATCGGTATCCATCAGCGATGCGATAACAGCAATTCCAGCGTTGTTGACCAGAATATCCAATCTACTAAACCGATCTACTGTTTCGGACACCATCCGCTCCGTATCGGCTCTGTCTGTTACGTCTACTGTGCACGCGTGGGCAGTCCCACCATCTGATTCGATTTCTGCCACAACCTGATTTGCATTTGCTTCATCGATATCCGCAACTGTAACACTCGCGCCTTCGCGAGCTAGCCGCAGCGCAGTCGCTCTGCCAATCCCGCGTCCGCCACCCGTTACAATGGCGACCTGTCCATCTAGTTCATACCTTGGCACTGTCTACCTCCTCCTAAGTAGTAGGCATATCGCTTTAAGTCCCGCCTTCCCCTCTTGTCTCGCCTGTCCCGATATATCGGGGATTCATCGGGACTCCGTTTGCCGTAACCTCCACTCACACCCGTAGGTCGGGCATCTTGCCCGACCCATAGCTCCGCAGACCAGCATGATAAGCGTACTTTGCAGGAAGCACAGATCGGATCTCCGTTTATCATTACGTATTATTCTGCATCAGGCCAGTTGTTTTGAATCCCGATTTATCGGGGCGGAACGGCATAGGTCGAGATTCAGATCTCGACGCTAAAACATCGATTTTGGATAATCAATCTATAGAGGTCCAAAATCATCTCTTAGTGAATTCTAAAAACAGATAAACACCTTCGCTCCCTGGTAGGTGCGGTTTCCTAACTGCCCCGCATCGCCCCCAGGCCCGGTAGGTGCGGTTTCTAACCGCACCGGTTTGGCGTGTCTCATTAATTCTAAGGTCCACTATCTGATACGTGAACAAAGGTTCGGAGACCCAACTTGCGTGATAATAGCACGGCACCGTCGACTCAGGCAAGAAAATCACCCTCGGTTCACTCCATAACCACGCGGGCAAGATAAATCGAGGTTGGGGCATATTTCCCCGGTAGCGGTCCCGGTCCCATCAGGAGGTTGGCGTCAATTGTCTCAGAGCATGAATAGTAGACCACTAACAGATCCCCCTCATCCGTCACCTCAATCCCCGGATATGCGCTGTCACCCCAACTCGGCAATGTGACACCTTCCGTCAGTTTACCGCTCTGGTCATCGAGTAACCACAAGCGGGTGGGACCATACGCGTCGAACGCTGTGTCAGGAGCAAACCGAGCGGGCCTCTCGGATCCTGGTACCAACGCACGACCGGCGACCACCCATTGATCTCCTACACGCCGGACTGCGGGAGAGTTCAGCGGCGCGCTCAATGTTAATCTGCGCCAATCTGTGTAGGGCGGATCGCTCACGTATGCCATAGCAGGACGATCCTCGCTCAATGACGCGCCGGTTCGACTGACGGCTAACATGCGACCTTCCGCAGTGAAGTCAAAATCTGGCTCATCGTTATCATCAACGCCGATATCGCTAACCCATGACCATTGAAGCCCATCTTCAGACGCAAACAGAGACGCGCTTTCAAACATTTCAATCGAATCCGCAACCGGAATCATGCGTTCTAACTCCGGGCTGATCTCCCAAGATTGACCATGGCATCGAAAGCCGATAACATAGTGCCGACCGTCGAAGGTATGCGGTCGCCAGACACGCCAACTTGGACCGAACAACGGTTGCGGCGGTGAGAAGGTATGACCGTCTTCCGTAAATGTGAGCCCCGTCTGAAACGATACATCGTGATGACCAATCCAACGCTGGAAACTCTGCTCAGAGCCGTTGAGTTCCAACCATCGGTTCTTGAGTTGCTGCTTCTGTTCCTCCGACGTGTTGGTATCTCCGGGGGTGTAGTAGTAGAACATCACAATAAGCCGGTCCTCGGTCGGTAACAGTTTAGGACACAGCGCACCGCGTGTGGCATCAGTTGACACGGTCCACTCCATTGAGGGGAGTTCGATCACCTTCTCCCACCGCTCGCCATCGGTTGAAGACAGGAGGCAAATGGAATGGCCATTTGCGTGACCCACCCCACCGGAGTTAAATATAACGTAATACCTATTCCGCCAGCGACACATGTCGGGCCAAGCGTTGTGTTTGCCATCAGCATAGATCTCTTGAACATTCACCCATCTCATAAGCTGTTATCCTCTGCGAAGGTATGTGTGTCGTTTGGTCGAAGTTAGCCCTGGTAATAATTACTGGTAGGTTTCTTATACAGATTATCTTAACATCAATTGCTATCTAGCTGTTCAAAATAGTTTGGGAAATGTACGGAGGGAAGCTGGTAGGGCTATTTATAGTAAACACAAGAAATAAGGAGACATTTACGAATAACTGCGACCCGATCGAAGTTTCCGAAGTCCCCCTGACAAGGGGGATTTAGGGGGTTGATTTTGCATTGAAAGTGTATCAGCAATTCTAAGATCTACCATAGTTTTCCATTTTTTGACTGATTTCGGAATCCCCTGAATCCGGAGGTGCTGGCATCCCGATTTATCGGGGCGGGGCATACTGCCCCACAGTTTGTAGCAGCGCAATTCATTGCGCGTTCTTATGCCAGTTGAGCGTCAGCGAAATCCCGATTTATCGGGGTTGTCGTGGGGATCTCTTATCCGTGTAATCTGTTAATCCGTGTTTATCTGTGATTCAGACAATAACAGGGAGAATTAAATGACCCTACGGAAGTCGGGAGCAGTGCTTGACAAGATAAACTATATGTGTTACTTTTTCCGCCTTACAGGATGTCTGCCGCTAATATCTGCGCTGACGATAGAAGCGAAGTGATCTGATGGGATAGGGATTGGCTTGACAATACTTCTTCGTTCTGTGCAAGGATATTATCTTCCCAAAAGAGCAATTTTATGGTAGAATTTATAATAACCACGGGCGTGTTTCCTCCCATTGCTCAGATAGGATTATACCGCTATTCTGACTCAACGACAATTGTGAACCAATGGTGCTAGTTTGCAGCTATTGATAACCTGAAACGTGATGTGTGAAATGCTGTTCTCCCAATTATCGGGAACGAATCAGGACTGAAAATCATTGGTTCATTTAGCCCCAGTTGCTTTGAATCCCGCCTGTTCCGTTCCGAGAATCCCGACGAGTCCTCGATTTATCGGGGAGCGGCGACATGTCTATAGTACACGGATAAACAAATATCCTATAGGCGGCAAAGGTAGTAGGCACACTCCGTGTGCCGTAACTCCTAAAAACAGATAGATGCTTTCGCTCCTCGTGTATGGTAGGCGCTGTTTCCAACTGCGCCGGTGCGATTAGAACCCGCCCCTACCGGGCCTGGGGGCAATGCAGTTCGGGTTGGAGTATTCCATTAATTCTAAGATCGCCTATAGTGAACCAATGAACTCCCGGATAAATCGGAATTTTCAACTTGAACAATATGGAAACGACTTTCTCGCTAGCACCAAAGGTTATACAATACCTAGTTGTTTTTGAAAAAGAGGCAAACAGTTGCGGTGCCTATGTGCCTGACCTCCCCGGCTGTGTCGCAATAGGCGAGACAATGGAAGAGGTGCGCGGATTGATTACAGAAGCGATTCAATTTCATATCGAAGGACTGCGAGAAGATGGCGTTGCTGTTCCACGGCCAGCGTCAACAGCAGCGTTTATTGATGTGGCTACCGCTTAATAACCAATGGTGCTAGTTTGCAGCTGTTGATAACGTGAAACGTAAAAATCATTGCTTCAGTGGTTCGTTTAGACCCAGCGGGGCGACATGTCTATCCAAAGGGGCGAACATAAGAAGAATGAATCAACCAACTAATGAACTCTTGAACGACTGAGAGTGTGGAAAAACGCTGGCGAGAGGGCTCCTCACAAGCCTTTGCTGGTTCTGTATGCAATTGGGAAATTGTTGCGAGATGAAGTCCGCCTCATTCCATACTCCGAAGTAGAACAAAATCTCAAACAATTGCTGAGAGAGTTTGGCCCTAGACGACGAAGAGATAAACCCCAGGAGCCATTTTGGAGATTGCAAAAAGATGGAGTTTAGGAGGTAACTGATGCTTGCAAAATTGACGAAGACTCGCAAGGAAGCGTCAGCATCAGCGATCTCCGTTATCACAATGTTTCCGGCGGTTTCCACGAAGCTATTGTCGAGCAACTTCAAAATGATTTGAGACTGGTATATGAAATAGTTCAGAATCTACTATACGCTCATTTTCCTTATTCAATCCATGAAGACATTCATAGCTCACCCCCACAATCCATCTTTGATTGGGCAATTTCGCTCAGCCGTTAGAGGAGAATTCGTTGAAAAAACTGACCTTTTTCTTGTTTTTCTTTATACTGGTAACATCCCTTTGGGCAGAGGAAGATCTCAAAGAAACACCAGTGGAGAAGTCCAGTAACAGTGGTAGTTTCGGCGGTCCGGTACTAAAGCTAACAGAGATCAACGACGTTTTCGGTTTAATGGTCGGCGGTCGAGGCGGCTGGATCTACAAGCACACCTACGCGATAGGAGGAGGCTTTTACGGCTTGCTCAGAGATATTGAGGTGGAAGTGCCTCGAACTAATTCTGAACGCGATTTCGAGTTTGCTTACGGTGGACTGGAACTGGAATACATCATCGCTCCCCGTCGAGATCTCCACCTTTCGGCGCAAACTTTGGTCGGTTTTGGTGGGCTAACGGATCGCTATCAACGGGTCTATGTATATTATGATGAATACGGTCGATTGGGCGGGCCCGATGATAGCTTTTTCATCCTTGAACCGGGACTCAATCTCGTGTGGAACATGAAAACGTATCTCCAGATCTATTTTGGAGCGAGTTACCGCTATATCCGTGGTGTTGGAGTCGAGGGGCTCCGTAACGCAGATCTAAACGGCCTTTCCGTCGCAGTAACCTTCAAATTCGGTAGAAATGCCAAGGTAGAACCGCCCGATCAATCCGAGTTTGAGGGCATCTACATATTCTGAAAATCAGGTTGCCTACCCTCCGCATTAGACTTCAAATCCATATTTCCCTCCCGATCCGCAACTAACTCTGAATTCCCACCAAATTAAGTTCTTCTGCCAGATGACACGCCACAAAGTGACCGCCTGAAATTTCTCTCAGTTTTGGCTCTTCCTCTCTACATTTCGCTTCTGCATATCTGCACCGGGTTTGGAAGACGCAGCCACGAGGTAAATCGCTCGGATCGGGCGGAGCGCCTTCGAGGATGATGCGGTCACGGCGACCCCGTTGGGTCAGTCGCGGCACGGCTGAGTGCAGGGCTTCGGTGTACGGGTGCGCTGGGTGTTGCAGCAGTTCGTCGCGCTCGGCGTATTCGACCAATTTACCCACGTACATCACGGCAATGCGATCTGATACATAACGGATCACCGCCATATCGTGCGAGATGAAGAGATAAGAGAGCCCAAATTCCGCTTGCAGTTCCTGCATCAGGTTCAGAATTTGTGCCTGCACCGACACATCGAGCGCAAAGACCGGTTCGTCCGCAACGACAAATTTCGGCTCGATGGAGAGCGCACGAGCGATACCAATCCGCTGCCGCTGGCCCCCACTAAAGCTGTGTGGATAGCGACGCAAGTGTTCCTTTTGAAGCCCCACCTGCATCAGGAGATCCTCCGCCTTTGCTTCCTGTTCCTTGCTCGTCCCAATGTCGTTACAAACCAGTGGCTCAATCACATTGTCCAAAACTGTCATCCGCTCGTTTAAGGAGGCAAACGGATCCTGAAAGATCATCTGCATATTGGCGCGCACCTGGCGCATCTCACGAGGAGAAAGTTCCAGTACAGACAGTTCTTTATACCTATCATGCAAGATGACCTCGCCTCCTGTCGGCTCATAGAGCCGGAGGATCGCGCAACCTAAGGTGGACTTGCCGCAGCCACTCTCGCCCACCAAGCCCAACGTTTCGCCTGCATTAATCGTGAAGCTAACTCCGTTAACAGCCTTGACGTAACCAATAGTCCGCCGGAGAAAACCCGCTTGGATAGGGAAAAACTGCCGCAAATCTCGGACTTCTAAAATCGGTGTTCCGTTCTCATTCATTGTAGGGGTGAATCAATTTGCTGAATTACGGTGTTTTGTGCAGTAACGTCTCTATTTCACTTTCAATGGTATTGTAACTTCTACGTGCTCCCAAGTCGAACATCTTCCCCGATCCATAGCCCCAGCGGGGCGACATGTTTATAGAATATCGGCAACCCAATTTCTTCAAGCCCCAGCGGGGCGACATGTGTCGCAGTCAAGTATAAAAACTGAACTGTCTAGCAGCCTCAGGTCCGTAGGTTGGGTGGAACGGTTAAATATGAATCTCTATCAAGTTCAGTAGAGGTTTGCTCGTTCAACAACACCTGCATATAGACAGATAGAGTGAAACCCAACTTATTTCTTCATCGGGAAGTTTCCTTTTCAAAAGCTCATAGCGTAAAAGGGGTCATTTGTACCACAATCTGTTAGATTGTGATCCTACGCCGCAAACTAATCCCAACACGTTCCGATACATCGGAATGCTCGCCTGTCCCGACTTGTCGGGGGAACGGCATCGGGACGCTACGTTTATTAGATTGCGCGAGATTATAGCCTTTGCCGAATCAGTCTCCTCAGAATGTAAGCACGCCCTAATTACTTCTAAAATCCACCATAGTTCTTCTGTAGAAGAGATCTCCGACTCACGACCCCTCACTCGGTACCATAAAGGTAACATGCAACAAAATGATCTGGCTCCATCTCAATAATCGGGACCGCTTTCGGCACATCGCAAACGCCGGGCATAAACTCCGGACAGCGAGACGCAAAAACACAACCCGGCGGTAGGTCCCTTGGACTGGGAACAGTGCCCGGAATCGGCACAAGTTTTTCGAGCGGACCGTCCACGCTGGGGATCGACCGCCATAACCCTTGGGTGTAAGGGTGCAACGGATTATCAAAAATCGCATCGGTGGTGCCAAACTCAACCCGTTTGCCAAGATACATGACCGCAATATCGTCCGCCATCTCCGAAACAACCGCCAGATTGTGTGAGATGAGCATGATCGCCATACCTGTTTCTGCTTGCAGGTCAGTCAGGAGTTCCAGAATCTGTGCTTCAATCGTGACATCTAATGAAGTGGTCGGTTCATCAGCAATTAGGAGCATGGGCGAGCAACAGAGCGCCATCGCAATCATTGCCCGTTGGCGCATGCCGCCGCTAAACTCATGTGGGTAGGCGTCAATACGTTGCTCCGGGTTAGGAATTCCCACTTGACGCAAAAGTTCTATCGCTTGGCCTCTTGCCTCACCCTTGTCGGTTGCCTTCTGATGGATCAGAATTGTCTCTGTGATCTGGGCCCCGATTGTATGTAGGGGACCAAACGAGGTCATCGGTTCCTGAAAGATCATGCCGATGTCGTCACCCCGAATATTCCGCATCGCTTCTTCCGTGGGCTTGAGTTTGGTAATGTCAATAACCTCGCCATCTCGGTGCAGCAGGATTTCGCCATCGACGATCTCGCCGGGCGGCGGCGGAATAAGCCTCAGAATCGAATGGGCTGTGACGGACTTGCCGCAACCGCTTTCACCGATCAAGCCCAAGGTTTTGCCGCGCGAAATCGTTAAATTCACCCCATCGACGGCGCGGATTATGCCCGTGTCTAAGGTGAAGTGGGTTTTCAGGTTTTTGATTTCCAGAATGATGTCTTCAGCGTTATCTTTAGACATAGGCATTGAATCCGTTGGCTCATGTTAAGGAAATCGTGTAACTATAGTAAATCTTAGAATTAATGAGACAGTCCAAACCGAACCGCATTGCCCCCATGCCCGGTAGGTACGGTTTCTAACCGCACCGCATCCCGGCGGGTCTCCGATGAATCGGGCAACGTAAGTCCTATTCGTTATCTGGACGAGGCATACGGATCAGCTGCATCGCGTAAACCATCGCCGACAAAGTTGAACATCAGAATAGCACCAACAACAAACAGTGCTGGGAGGAGCATCCAAGGAAAATTAGCAAGGACATTCACATCCTGTGCTTCCTGCAATAGGGTGCCCCAGCTTACCGCCGGTGGTCTGATGCCAAGCCCCAAGAAACTAAGGGCAGTTTCACCCAAAATTATACCGGGAATCGCCAAGGTTATATGCACAATCAGATAGCTGCTAAAAGCCGGTAACAGATGCTTGAAGATGATGCGTCTATCGCTAGCGCCGGCAGCTTTAGCTGCCAATGCGAATTCTTCCTCACGCAAGCTGATAATTCTGCCCCGAACCACGCGCGCTAAGCCCGTCCAGCCTCGAATGGACAAGATTAAGGTGATCGCTAAGTAAATGTTAATCGTCCCCCAATCGCGGGGAAGCGCTGCAGACAGGGCAATCCAGATCGGGATATCGGGCACACTGATCAACACCTCAATGACGCGCTGGATGGCCTCATCGACCACACCACCGTAATAGCCGGAGATACCTCCTAAGATGCTACCTAAAATAAAAGCTACCGTAACGCCTCCGAAACCGATAAACAGCGAGATGCGACCGGCATAGAGGATTCTGGAAAAAACATCTCGCCCCAACCGATCTGATCCAAACAGCAACAGCGGTACCTGCCGATTCTCAAGACCAAAAAGTTTGTGCCTCATCGGAATAAAGCCCAACAATTTATACGGTTCTGTCTTCACAAAGAAGCGTATAGTATGTGATTTTGACGAATCCTCGGAATACTCATACTTAAAGGTGTCAGTGTTTAACTCTCTTTTTGTCTCATAGATACAGGGGCGACTTAACTTTCCATCTGTGTTGATAAGGTGTATGCCGGTGGGTGGCGCGTCATTGAAATCCTTAAATCGTTCAAGTGGGCCAAAAGGTGCAAAGAAGTCCGCAAAGATTGAGACAAAATAGAGTATAGCCAGCACCACAAGTGAGATGCAGGCAAGTTTATGCTTTTTGAAAGCGTGCCACACCAATTTGCGTTGGGAGGCGTAATACAAACTTTCCTGAATTTTCTTCGCACGGGATTCCTTCCATCTGAGGTAGCTGGAGGTAATCCCTGAAAAAAATGAGTGTGGTGTTTTTCGGTTCATATCTTAACGCCAGCTTCTAACAATTGAAAATCAATCGGCTTTCCCCGCCCACGAAGCGCTTTTCGATCCAGAAGTCCGATAGGTCTATAGTATGCCGATGTATCTAATCCCTGCGTTCCGGTAGAGCGTAATGTGTATGGTGCGGGAATATCTCAAGTTTTTTAGCCCCAGTTGCTTTGAATCCCGCCTGCCTGCTCTCGGCTTGTCGGAGTCCCGCCTGTCCCGATTTATCGGGGATTCATCGGGGATTTATCGGGGCAGGGCTTATCTACGCCCCAATCCGCTCAAAGCGGATGCGCGGATCCAGCCATGCCAGCAGAATATCTGACAGCAGGGTGCCCACAACCGTGAGACTGCTCAAAATCATCACGATGCTACCCACCAAGAACATATCCTCCCCCAAAGCCGCCGCCAAGAGTACCGGTCCAAGCGTTTCCAAACCCAGCGTTTGAGAGACAATGATCTCGCCACTGACGATAAACGGCAACGTCCAGCCGATGGTACTAATGAGCGGATTAATCGCGACCCGGACCGGATACTTCATAATCAGCCGCCGCTCCGGCAGCCCTTTCGCCCGTGCGGTGGTAACGTACTGTTTGTTTTTTTCGTCAAGCAGGGTTGCGCGAAGAATGCGGATCAGCGATGCAGTGCCGGCACTGGCAATGACCACAATAGGCAGCCAAATATTCCCCAGTAGATCAGCGAACTTGCCGATCGACCAGGGTGCCCCCTTATACTCTATAGAAAAAAGACCCGTAATCGCCCTGCCCGTACTCGAAAATACCCAATATCCAAGTGCCAACGCCAGCAAAAAGTTCGGTAAAGCGAGTCCAACAAAGCCGATGATCGTGGCGACATAATCCCCGACCGAATATTGCCTTAACGCAGAATAAATGCCGATGGGGATAGCTATCAGCCAAGTGACCGCCAAAGAGACTATTGCGATAGTTGCAGACATCGGCAGCCGCTCCAAAATAACGTCCTTCACCGGGCGTTGGTACATGAAGGATCTCCCCATTTCGCCCTTCAGGAGAAAATTACTCATCCACAGAACGTACTGCAGCGCAGCAGGTTGATCAAGACCGTACTGCCGATAAATTGCCTCAATTTGCCCCTGATCCATTATGAACCCGGTACGTTCAAGGTTTTGCACATAGGTCTCCACATAGCTTCCGGGCGGCAGCAAGATTGTAGCAAAAGAGATAACCGAGATCAGAAAAAGCAGGGGAATAATGAGTATAAGCCGGCGCACAATAAACGCTCTCATAGGTCTGCGCTCCTTGCTAAATCGGAATCGTTAGCCAGTAAAATCAATTGACTGATTCTGTGTGTCCCAACTCAACCTACAAGCTCTTCAAATGCTTGAGTAATGAAAAATTGATAATCTTCCCGCAATGTTTGTTCGGTGATGTCATGCCTGCCAAAAGGTCGAAAGAATGCTGCCCATTCGGCGAGATTAGAATCGGCGAGCCGGACGAAGCGCAGGGCAGCGCATAAATCCCAATAAGGAAGGTTGGTGTAATCGAGTGACATCAGTGATTTGTAGTGGTGTGTGAAACAATTCATGGCATCGATTCCGAATATTATTGCAAGGTCTAAACGACTGATAGCAAAATCGGTGAGCGGCTCCCCTAAGGTTGCATCCTCCCAGTCAATTACTGCCACCAGTATGTCATCCTGCCATAATACATTCCCCGGCCAAAAATCTCCATGTAGCAGTACAGAGGGGTTCCGTTGTGGTACTGGAAAGATGGATTCCAAGGTATTGCGAATACGTCCTTCGTCTAGCGATTCATCAACCGCTGCGGCCCCACTTTGAAACACTTCAGGACAGCCATCAGCTTTTTTGGGAAGAAAAGATGCATCCAGATTTGAGCAATCTATACTGTGAATATTAACTAAGTGCGTGGCTAACTGAAGGATATAATCAGCTAAATTCGATGGGGCAAATTCCGGCTTGCCCTCAATATATTCGATAACTAAGTAGGGGGTCGCGAAAATATCGCCCGATCCATCCAGAAGATAGGGGGTTGGTGTAGCCAGGTCCAAGGACTGCATCATTTGCAAGAGTCTGAATTCGTCTGCCGCTATATTCGGATTTCGCTTGAGAGATCCGTTTCCAGACCGACGGACAATCACTCTTTGCGTTTTGGCATCCGGACATTCAATCTCAAGTGCGGTCATCTGTGCCGAACTGCCGCCTGTTAGATCCCATGCTTGGAGCAGCCTGCTATGAGGGGCGAGCCGTTGAACGAGTTGTTCAAATTTTCGGTTTTCGCTGAAGATCGCCATGCACCGATAATCTCCTTATAGGGAATTTTTCCTGACAGGAACAAGGTTGTTAAGTCTCTGTTACCGTTTAGGCTCACTATTGTGGTGTCTTAAAGAAAAGCTGCTCCATACCGTAATCCAAGGCACGATCAAAAGGATAGCCATCTTTAATCACATTGCCTAAATCAGCATTGTACACGGTGGGAACTGTCATTCTACCCACGGGCCAAATGGTGACATAGTGTTGTGAGAACCAATCCACAAGATCCGCGTAAAGTGCCTCCCCTGCTTCGGACTGGGGCGGAACAACCTTCCGAGCCACGTGTAGGTCGAAAAACTCCTGCAAGTAAGGCGGGGGTTTCCGCCCAGATTCACCGTTTGTGTTGAAGTACATCTCTGACATCGGCGCCCAGTGCCCCTTAAATCCGGGCCAATAGTCCTCGGAGATGCCGGGTGCCCAGATGGGTTCGTCGCTCCAATGGATGGTAGCCATTAGCTCGTTGCCGTTCATCCGCTGACCGAACAAAGAATTGCCAATCACGTCAAGCGTCGTGCGAATCCCGACATTTTCAAAATAGCTCTTTAAGAGTTCGCCCAAACCAAGAAAGTCGGGCGAGACTTCAGCGGTGGTAATCGTCAACTCGAAACGACCGCCGTTCGGATCAGAGCGGAAACCCTCAGCGTCCCGTTTGGTCATTCCAATCTCGTCGAGCAGCCTGTTAGATGCTTCGGGATCAAAGGTTTCTTTGGTGAAACCATCAAGCGTGTAATGACCGAAGTAGAGCGTATTGTTCACGTCCTCCTTATCAATTGCGCTGGCTATTGCACTGCCAAAACGCGGATCGGACACAAGTTGCTGCCAAACGCTGCCCTCAGTTTCATAGTCGTAGTCGTGATTGAGAAATAGGATCGGTGGGTTGTTAATTGAACCGTGGAGGACCGTCCTAATGTTGGAACGCTCCGCATTTTCCCGGTAGAGAGGCATCTCTCGAATCTGGGCAAAAGAGGTAACCACATCATATTCCCCAGCAGCCGTTTTCAGAATGATAGACTGAAGTTGGTTTGAGACCTCCGCCTCGACCCGGTCGATGTAGGGAAGTTGGTTGCCCGCGATATCGACCTTCCAGTAGTACGGGTTACGAACTGCCCTGACCACAGAGCTAGTAACCTCCTCAGCTATCCACGGAGTCAATGAAGGAACGCCAACGCCATGCTCACGGTATAATTCCCAGTGGCGCATGTCCTTGAGGATGACAAGATCTTCCCACGTCCTAATCTCCAACGCGTCAAGGATCGGTTGAATCTTTGCCATGTCGGTGTAATCCGCATGGAACTGTTTAATGAAGTGGGCGGGTCTAAAAAGTAAGGTATAATCTGGAATCCAAGAAGACAGTTCTGCCAAGAATTGACCATAAGGGGCATCAAACGTGACTGTGAAGGTCAGATCATCAATGATAGTGACTGTTCCGGGGGTGCCATCGGCACGCCCCAACGTTCTGGCTTTGATGGGGAAGCTGGGGTAAATTCGCTCATCGCCGTAAAGTTCAAAGGTCATGCGCACATCTTCGGTGGTAACAGGCACACCATTAGACCATTTGAGACCTTCGCGGATGGTCAGTGTGTATTGGGTGAAGTCCGGACTAATCTCGTAGCTACTTACAATAGCGGGGAGCGGGTCCTTGGTACTCTGATCGGGCGCCCTGAGAATCGTCATACCCATTGCCAACGCCACTTCGTGCATAGAGCCGTTGAGGTTGGTAGTGCGGATAGTACCACCGTAACGACCAACCTCCCAATCAAGCCAACCTTTCAGAGTTTAGCACCCCCGGTCCCACCACAAACGGCTCTAAGGGGAGGCGCTCGGAGATCGGCGGTAATTTGCCGGCAGCAACTAAGTCGGCAAAGAACGGCACTTCGTTGTAGGTAGGGGGCACCGGATACTTCTGGCTGCGAACTGAAATGGGATCCGATGCACCGCTTGTGCTTAAACCCTTTACCCGGTTTGAAGGGGATGGAATTACAGGTACCGCATGAGATTCCGTCGAACCAGCAGCTTCGATTGTTTCTGCTGCGCTGTGAGTGCTACTATCAGCGGACGTGTCAGTCACGTCTCCACGACAAGCAGCTACGGCAACCGCGACGCAGATGAAGAAACATATGATCTCTCGGTATTTCGCTGCTATACGCTTCATGTGTTCTTCGCGCTGTTACAGGTAGGAGTTACGCAGTTCAGTTTGTAGTAGCGCATTTCTTAATCCCGATTTATCGGGGATTCATTGCGCGTCCGGACACCCCGATTTATCGGGGCTACTACAAACCTAAGACTTTACTGTAGTTGTCCGTTTCTTAATCCCGCCTGTCCCGATTCATCGGGGATTTATCGGGGCGGTGATGAATCGCCGAACTACAAAGCTTTAAGTGTTCAAGTACGTAAGTCCTAACAGGTTTAGGATTTTCTCTCGTATTGTTACCCACTGAGGACTTCGCGCTCACGATCTGAGCCCGACAGGGGGAGTTCTGCCCACACCGCATCCCGAGCGTGTGAAGCGTGAAAACCCACAATGGCTTCCAGTGTGTCGAACGCTTCGGAAGCAGGATACGGAAATTCAGTCCCGTCATCGAGCCATGTAACAATCTCGGAAACCGCCCGATCCATTCCCGTGACACCATCGTTCGCACTGTCCCACTCTTCACGACGACCATCCCAGTATTCAAGGGCAATGCTGCTGCCATCGGAGATAGCGCGACCCTCGGTGCCGTTGAGGGTAATCTGTCCCGGAACTGCGGCATAGTCCCCCGCGTCTACCGTAACCATAACCCCACCCTCTAATCTTATGACACCCCAACCACCAGGGTCACGGAATGCAGGTCCTCTACAGTCGGGTTTGCCAGCGAGATCGAGCGTACCCGAAACTGCCTCAATTTTTCGGCCGGTCAGCATAAGCAGCGCGTCAATCATATGGGTGCCAACGTTCCCCAATCTGCCAGATCCCCACTGCAACAACCCAGAAGTCAGGTCGCCTAAGCCACCCCCGGCGATAAGCTCTCGCAGCCGCCGGTGGTTCAGATTAAACCGCCGCTGATGGTTGAGAACCAAAAGCGCGCCAGTTTCGTCACATGCCTCAATCATCCGCTCCGCGTCGGAGAGTCGCGTTGCTATAGGCTTTTCACAGTAGATGGCGCGAACCCCACGTTTGGAGCACGCAACGGTAGGGTCCGCATGTACCGGTGCATACGTTGCCACACTAACAATGTCGAGTGCCTCCTGCGCCAGCATCTCGTTCCAATCCGCATAGGTCGTTGCTCCTGCGCGTTGTGCGAAGCGTTCTCGCCGTCCAGCATCGCGGCTGCTTCCGGCAACCAGATCCACACGAGGATGGTTGGACAGAGAGGCGAAGTGTGTGCCGTCGAGGTCAGGGACACGTTGACCGAGGGCGTCCCCGGAAACTTGGTCTGCCCCACCGATAAAACCGAGCCCGATGATGCCCGCCCGATAGGTTGCGTTGCTCATAATTTGCTCTCCTAAACAAGATCGGATTGAGTCGATTGTATGTCTCTTGCCATTTACGGCGGATTAGAGGAATAAGTAGACATTGGTCCCCCTGACAAGGGGGATTTAGGGGGTTGGCTGTGGCGCAGTAGTGTCCAGGTGGGTCTACAATCTACCATAGATACATTACGGTCGTTCACCCCGCCGTAACCGTTCATCAATCAGATCGAGGATCGGTGGCACGTCCCAGATCCCATCCACTACATAATGTGCACCCGTCTGATACATCCGCTTATACGCTTCTGCTAACTTCATTTCCTGCACAGCTTGGGGCAAGTCTGCGATCTCCTGTTCGTTGAGCCCAATTTCATTGCCAGTCTTCGCGAGACCAACAGTCCACATACCGGCGTTGAGCCCTTCTTCGATGTCTGGCAAGGTATCCCCAACTTTCACAATTGCCTCCATCGGATAGATGCCCAAGTTCATCGCATTTTGCAGGCACATCCACGGTTCAGGACGACCCTCAGGCACATCACTCGCGCAAACCGTCGAGTCTGGTGTGTAGCCACGATCTCCTGCCTCTTTGAAGAGAAGCTCCATCATTTCGCGGAGGTATCCAGTAGTGGAGCCAATTTTCAGTCCGCGGCTCCGGAACTCGGCAACTGCTTCTAACGTGCCGGGGATCAGATCGGCGTAATCTGCGAGGCAAGCCAACTGAAGCGGAATAAATTCTTGGAACATCGCTTCGATATCGTCTTCGTTAGGATTACGACCATGCGCTTCCTGCCATCGTGCTGCCACCGCTTCGATCTGCGAAATCTTCCGAATATGTACTTTCTTATGCGCGCCCATCGGGATACGCGCTTCTTCGATACTGATTGGGACATCCTTGCGGTTATAGACCTCAACGAATACTACAGCGGGCGCGTAGCAGCCATAGTCCATAGTCGTTCCCGCCCAGTCTAAAATTACTGCCTTTAATGAACCACGATAGGTTCGCCGATAGGTATAGTCAGATTGTGTCAATGTGTAATCTCTCCATAAAGTTGAAAAATTATCGCTACCTAAAATCCACCTCTTTCTGCCCTTCGGCAGACTTATACATCGCTTCCGTAATACGAGCGACAGTCAGACCGATTGCACCCGTATCAATCATCTCAACGCGACCCAACAGACCCCAAACAACATGCTGCTGTGAACTATCGTAGCCCTCTCCCATCTGTCCAAGCGAGCGCAGCCGCCTTTCATAGGCATCAATATCGAAGGTTACATCCGCGTCCATACCGTACAGATCGGTGTAGAAACTAAACGGGTTCAACCTGATCCCACCCTTCGATCCCATAATCCGATCGCCTTCCCCACCATCCATGTTAGCAGCCCACGCCTCCTCCACAAACATCGTGATCCCACCCTTAAAACGGACGAGCCCGGTGCCAAGCTCTTCAACATCATAACCGCTGGTTTGTCGGCGTTCTTCGTCCATGTCAAGCTCTTGGAAGGTGGACGCACTCACAGTTTCGATTTCGGGGTTATCGAGCAGATAAACCATTCGGGCCATGTTATAGATAGCGGTATCCAACAGTGTGCCACCCCCGGCTTTCTCCCGTTGAACGAAGTGGGGAGTGGCGTAGCCATCAACATAAGGACGTCCACGCCGACGATAGTGGCTTGTCTTCACGTAGTAGATGTTACCGAGCGCGTCTGCTTCGATGAGATGTTTGGCTGTGCGTGTTTCCTTGGTGAAGACGGTTGCCATCTGGACCGACAGCTTTTTCCCCGTTCTCTGCGCTGCATCATACATCGCGATCGCTTCTGGACCAGTTCTTGCCATCGGCTTTTCACAGTAGACATGCTTTCCCGCTTCGAGCGCTGCAATTGTCACCGGAGCGTGCAGGAAGTTAGGCAAGCAGACATCTACGCTTTCAATTTCGTCAATTCTCAGAAGGTCACGATAATCGGAAAAAATGTGCGGAATATCGTACTCCTGCGCAACCCGCCGTGCTTCGGATTCATCGAGGTCTGCGACCGCAACGATCTCAACATCGTTACGCATGGATTGATAACCACGCACATGGCTTTTACCGATGATTCCTGTGCCGATAATACCGATCTTAAGTTTATCTGACATGGTGTTCTCCTAGGGGATATGAAAGGCAAAACGTCAAACACAAAGCATTAAATGTAAAGGTACTGCCCCCTTGCTCCGTATCTATTCCTCTAAAATTGCGTTCCGTGTGCGTTCGAAAATCTCAATAGCATATTTCAGGTGGGATGGGGACACTATGTTAAACGACACCCCAAAATTCTTGGGCGTTACATCCGAGAGATGCGACCGACATTCAGCGATCTGTCTCGCCGTGAAATCACCGTGGGCGTCGATCCGGAAGTGGTTCGCTCGCTTCGATGGATACGACCCCATCCACCACCTTCCACCGATGGTCATACGAATCTGCGAGATCCGCGGGCGGAGAATCGCACCGCAGGACTCCACATAATCAAAGAATCGTTGAGCAACCTGATGAAGCTCTCGGTTCTTAGTAAGTGTTGTGAGGAAACGCTCACGGGTTAGAAATTGTCGGGGCGCGTACTGATAGGTAGAGCGAGATTCCTTGATCGAAGAGGCACCAAGGATTGTCTTTGTCGCAATCAGGAGTTCATCCGGAGCTTGGTAGGAGAAGTAGGATATGTAGGTCAGGTCGATACCAGCGCGTCGTAGGTATTCGGCAATATCAAGCACCCGTACGTCAACCCCTTCGGAGACAAGAACCATCCGTTGTTTGCGATTGAACGCAGACATCCGCATGGCACCCAATTCATAGCCAAAGAATGTGCTGTGCAATGCTAACAGTGATGTGAACTCACGTCCTTGCCCCTGAAACCAGCGCCCCGCAAAACGCTCAATATCCGCGAAAGAAAATTTAGCCACGGCTGCAGCGTATTCCAGAAGCTGGGAGATCGCTGCACGGGAGGCTTTACCCCGCTTGAGTTCGATGACGATGCAATTTCCCTGACGATCAAGCGCGAGGAGATCGACTTTCTGAGATTTTCCGATACGAACTTGGCGGCTGATTACGCAGATGCGCTCATCCCCAAGCAGAAGGTTCGGATCTTGCTCAAGCAGATCCTCAAAATCGCGTTCTTCTTTGAAGCGCGTCGGGTCCAGTTGGCGGAAGCCCTTTCCTTCCCATCGGTAAATTTCCATTGGGCAATCCTTTCACGATCAGGGGATTTTTCGTAGGCGTGTGTTTGACAGGACAATCTCTAGGGTCAACAGGAGTGTTGCGAGCAATAGGGGGTACGCTGCCAGTTCCTTATAACGAATGTATTCCGTAACCTCAATCTTCGTTGTTTCAAGCTGATTAATCTCTTCATAAATTTCAGAGAGTTTCCGGTTGTCGGTCGCTCGAAAGTAACGCCCCTCTGTAATCTCCGCAATCTCTTTGAGCGTTTCTTCATCCACGTAGGTTCGAGTTCGGCTGTACTGCAGACCAAAAATCGGATCATGATACGGAATGAATGCGCCCTCTTCTTTCCCCATGCCGATAGTATACACCTTGATGTTGAGAGCTTTGGCAGCCTGCGCGGCGATCAATGGGTCGATAGTCCCGGCGTTGTTTTCCCCGTCGGTAAGCAAAATCGCAATCTTGCTTTTGGTGGTCGAATGACGCAGTCGATTGGTAGCATTGGCAAGGGCATCTCCGATAGCAGTACCATCTTCAAGCATACCGATCTCGACATTGAGAAGCAGATCCCCAAGAACCCGGTAATCCAGGGTCAGTGGGCATTGGGTGAAACTTTCACCCGCAAAAACAACCAGTCCGATCCTATCATTCTTTCGGTTGTCCAAGAAGTCGTGGATGACCGCTTTAGCTGCGTGCAAACGGTTGTCAGGTTTGAAATCTTCCGCTCGCATGCTTCCAGATATATCAAGGATGAGCAGAATGTCAATCCCTTCGGACGTAATCTGTTCGCGACTATGGGACGACTGTGGACGGGCGAGCGCGAAAATCATCAATACAACAACGAGAAAGCGCGCAAAAGTTAGGAACGGAAGGGACTTGACCCAAAAGCTGGGCACAAGCTGGCGACCGATGCTGAGATCCGAAAAGCGGATTCGCCCGCTATCTTTCTGACCCAAATACCAAAGGAGGAATGGTAGAAGCAGGAGTAATATGAGAAATCCGGGATGATCCAATCGCAAGAGCACACCTCAAACAAGTAACCAGATAAAGCATTCGGTGCTAACCAATCTCACTGAGGACCGTGGTAATAACGGACAATCCCCGCATACCCCTAACTTCATCGGCGATAATTCAGGGGAGCATATTCCCTGCGCTGGCTGCTGGTAGGCCGAATCGGTTTCTGACCAAATACCGTCCGGAGGCTGACGCCAATTCCGATTGTACTTGCAATAATGAAAGTTGGAATACTCAGGTAGGGAACCACCGTCGCCATCCGATAAATCCAGTACCCAACAACAACCGCGACAACATTTGATCGCTGCGGGAAGATTGTACCCCCAATTGAGAGAAAAATCGCCGTTTTCCCGTAAATTGCTATCGGCAGCAGAATGGCACTCAAAAGCATGGCGAATGGGATACCGGCAATCGAGAGGATGAGCAGGACGGACAGATAGGGCACGATTATCACAATCATCAATCCGAGGAATGTGCTTCCGATTGGACGCTCGGAAATCGTGGATGCCATATTAGTAATCTGTTCTGGAAATATTAGTACGAGCAATAGATGGACAAGGGTTAATGTGACGAAGGTCATCAACTCCCAGCCAAACCATGCGTATTGCCGATCACCCCATATCTCCTTTGGCATCCCTTGCATCATTAACGAAGCAGCTGCAGTTGCCAGTCTAAAGCCATTAATCTCTTGGTAAACGTCGGGTCCATGGTCTGCACTGTCTCGCAAACCCTCTTTACCGATGATTTCGCCCATAACCACTGTCACTTTGCCTGCGAGCTGGGCACCTTTTTCGATCTCGACATTTCCGCCAAATACAAACACATAGCCCTGCACACGCCCTTGAATCTTTGCATCTCCAGCGACCAAAATGATATCATTGACAGTTTCCGTTGGCGCGAGATTGACTCTACCGCCGATTTGCACAATTCGGGATATATCCTCTGGGTCCGTGGACAGGGTCGCTCTGCGTGGTGTGGAAGATTCTTCGGGGTGTGCGGAAGCCGGCTGTTCTGCCTGATTGTGGGAATTTGTCTCACTGCCCTCAATTTGGGCGATAACGGGAGACGATGCGAGTGTTCCAAGACTGAGATATAAGACTATAACCAAATAAACTGTTCTTGTCATTGAGTAGCCTCAAAGGGAAAGACCGATATGAAAAAATGTGATGATTGCGGGCTTTGTAACAAAGGCTTCGATATGTATGCTCCCAATCGATTTCTTTGCGTGAGGTCTTGCGCTGTGTAAAAGTGGACTTGATTGACGGTTCAAAATCGGTTGGGATAGGTCGAAACGTAGGTCATATATGTATGTCGAAGAGAGAATGACAGGCATCCAGTTTGATCCACACAAGATATTGTGTGGAAATTATCTCTTCTATGGGATATATTGTGGCATACTATAAGCTATTTCAACTATATTTGTCAATGGAAATTTACAAATGCTGCCTGAGTTTGATCAGAATTTGTCACTTTTTGGTGACGATTTTACAATTCATCTTATAATGGCTTGCTAAGATCCCGTAATATAGGGTAAAATTAGAAGGTAAATATCCTTCGCTTTAATCAAAAGCTGAATCTACCACCGGAGTTAGACGGGCTTGAAAATATTAACAAGATATACCCTCAAGGAATTTTTCCCCCCTTTCCTTTTAGCACTTATCTGCTTTACTTCCATCCTACTGCTTGACGAGATCTTCAGGTTAACCAAACTCTTCGTGAGCAAGGGGGTAAGTCCCACCTATTTGGTTAAATTGTTGATTTATGTGCTGCCTGCGACCCTTGTTGTCACTATTCCGATGGCTACACTCGTCGGCATCTTGCTCTCACTCGGCAGATTCTCAACGGATAATGAGATTACCGCTATGAAAGCCCACGGGATTGGCTTCCACCAAATCCTTGTGCCTCTCCTGTTTATTTCAAGTCTGCTCACTGTTTTTGACTTCATTTTTATGGATTACGCACTCCCGCGTGGGAATATCGCTTATGTTTCGTTGAAGCACGATATCAGTAGGCGGCACTCCTCTTTTGTCCTTGAAGAGGGTGTGGTAATGAAAGAGTTAGAGCGCGAGGGGAAGCTCTGGCTGTACGAATCAACCGACCCAGATACAGAGCGTCTACAAGAGGTGAAGGTGTGGGATTCAATATGGCCCGGGCAACCCCGCTTTGTTAATGCGAAAGAGGCTACGGTCGGATTTGAGGACGGGCAGGCGTGGTTAACGCTCTATGACGGGGTCACGTATGAGCCGGTGTCCGATAGTGATGACGGATTTCGCATAACCGCCTTCGCTAAAGATCGGATTGCCCTTGATTTCACGGAAACGCTAGAACGAACGGAGTTCGAATCTAAGAGTACCCGCAACATGTCCCTGGTTAAACTGAGGGACCATATCACTGAGCTTGAAGATCGCCTAACCCGAAACGAAACCAAACCTCACCTGGATAGATTGCGATATGCGCGGGTTGAATATCACAAGAAATTTTCGATCCCCTTTGCTTGTATTGTATTTGGTCTAATTGGTGTGCCTCTCGGCTTGGTTGTAAAGCGGAGTGGCAAAATGGTGGGCTTCGGTATCGGACTGGGCCTTGTTCTTGTCTATTACCTGTTACTGCAGGTCGGACAGGATACGGGACGAAGTGGGGTCCTTCCTCCCGGCTTCGCGATCTGGCTGCCGAACCTCGTTATCGGATTACTGGGACTTGGCTGTGCACTGCGGGTGATCCTGGAAGGCAAACTGGAAACCCAACAGAGTCGAGATCAGAAACCGCCCCCTTCTTTTCAAAATACAGAGGCCCAAGAGGTTAGAAAATCAGATTGACATGTAGCATTGCTCCTCATATTCAAAATAACACTGGTGCTAGGGGGAGTTTCGAATGTATTCAATAGGGCTCGCCGATAAGCTCGATAAGCCCTTAGGTCAAATCTAAGCATGAGAATTCTTGAACGACATGTTTTAATTGAATATCTCAAGACATTTGCGTTAGCACTCACCTTTTTCATCGCGCTCGTTATCATCGTTCGGCTGCTCGATAAAGATATTAAGCGCTTTGATGAGGAGGTATCTTATCTCACCGCTGTGCAGATTGTGCTCTTTCAAGCCCCCCGACGGATCATAGAGGTTGTGCCGCTGGCGAGTTTTCTCGCCGTGTTCTTCGTTTTTGGGCGGAAAGTTCAAAACAACGAACTGGCTGCGATGCAGACCGCTGGTGTTAGCATTTATCGCCTCCTCATCCCTATTCTCGCATCCATATTTCTGGTCTGCATAGGCTTTGTTGCTTTCTATAATCTCGTTGCTTCACCTGCCTTCCACCGCGCTAATCAACTCCAGAAGAAAATCCGGCTGCGTCGGAGCCGAAATGTCCTCTTCAAGGGCCAGCACAATCGATTGTTCTATCTCCAAAATCTCGATTTGGAAAATCGGACCATCGATCGCATGACAATTTACGAACTCGATCAGAACGATGAAGTCACTCGGCAGATCTTTGCAGACTCGGCTACGTGGTCGCCGAACCACTGGCATCTATCAAAGGGATATGTTCGCCATTTTGAAGGAGCTGTCGAAACTGCTTTTGAACCGTTTGAAACGAGGCAGATCGAGCGCGCGGAAGAACCAGAACGTTTCGCAGGGAGCAATAAGGATCTACGGGCGATGACTATCGGCGAGCTGCGACGGCAGATAAAATACAAAAAGGCAGCGGGACAGACGACCCGGCGTGAGGAGGTCAAAATGTACCATAAAATAGCATATCCCTTTGCGGCGTTTGTTGTTATTCTTATTGGTGCTCCAATTTCAATCCGCTTCGGTGGTGCCGGATTTTTTGCCGGGCTCCTCGTCGCCTTCTTCCTCGTCTTTATGTATTGGGGAATTTCACTGGCAACGCTTGAAGGACTCGGTGAAAACGGGAAGCTGCCACCAATTGTTGCCTGCTGGGGGGCGAATGTGCTTTACGCCACTGTTGGAGGCATCATGATCTGGAAGATGCCCAAGTGAGCCGAGGGAGCGAGACATTCAGGAGTGGTCCAGGATGGTCAAATCTATGACGTCTCGTGTCTCACGCTTCACTCTCGCGATCGGGCGGCTATTCTTTCGGTTACGCAGCCTCACAGCCATCCCGTTTATATTAATCGTAATCTATTTTTCCCGCCCTACATTCACTTCTGCCTTGGCTGGTGGAATTCCTTTGATTCTTGGTGAGCTTTTACGAATATGGGCGGTAGGCTATGCCGGTGGCGCGACCCGTGCACGAACCCTAAGCGCGGCAAGTGATCTTGTTACAACAGGACCCTACGCGCATGTCCGTAATCCGCTCTATTTGGGAAACTTGGGGCTCAGTCTCGGCGTCTGCATTATTGCCAATGTCTACTGGATGTTAATTGTGCTCTTAGTGGGATATTTTGTCCAGTACCTGCCGATTATCGCGTCCGAAGAAGCATACCTACGCGAATCTTGTGGAACCGCATATGAGGCCTACTATGCAGCCGTTCCCAGGTTCATTCCCCGTCTTCGCAGGTATACCAACCCCTCTGTACATAGCTTTTCTCTCTCTCGTGCACTCAAAGCTGAAAAGCGCACACTGACCGCGATTGCTTGTGTGATCGGATTGATCGCAGGTGTCGCTATGCTATAATATCTTTTGGACATTCACAGGGTGGACTCTCCCTTTCCAATCTCAAGAGCTTTCATCCGAAAGTTATAGATTTTTTCTGTTGACATTTCAGACACTTTTGATTAAGATAAAGTGTGCAATATCCATTTACTAAGTTTTCCGATACCCACGTAGGGTATTTAGTGCGAATAAAACCTCTCACTTTGAAAGGAGATTGATACTTTGCGAGCGTTTGAATATGTTCCCGCAAAAACTGTAGCTGAAGCTACCTCCTTGCTCGCCGAAAAAGGTGATCAAGCAAAACCCTTGGCCGGCGGAACAGATCTCATCGTTATGGTTCGGGAGAACCGGCGGCAGTTGGATCGGATGGTGGACATCAAGGACCTTCCTGAAACTAACGTGCTTTCATACTCCCCCGACACCGGTCTAGAGCTCGGTGCGGCTGTTCCCTGTCATGAAATCTACGCGGACGGTGCAATCTCTGCCGCATATCCTGGACTGATTGATGCTGCCAAAATTATCGGTGGAACCGCAATTCAAGGCAGGGCAAGTGTTGGTGGTAATCTGTGCAATGCCTCGCCCGCCGCAGACACAATACCGCCGTTGATAGTGTTGGGAGCCATCTGCGTCATCGCTGGTCCCGATGGATCAACGCGCGAGGTTCCAGCAGAGCAGTTCTGTACAGCCCCGGGACAGACCGTCCTAGAAAACGGTGAACTTCTTGTCTCATTCAAGATTCCGCCACCGCCGAAAAATTCGAGTTCGTTTTACCTCCGTTTTATCCCACGTAATGAAATGGACATCGCTGTTGTGGGTGCCGGTGCGTCGGTTGTTCTCGACGATGCGAAGACATCTATTGTCTCCGCGCGCATCAGCCTTGCTGCTGTTGCCCCAACACCGCTGTTTGCTGAAGAAGTTAGCGACT
The DNA here is from genome assembly GCA_022826645.1 of Candidatus Poribacteria bacterium. GTDB lineage: Bacteria > Poribacteria > WGA-4E > WGA-4E > PCPOR2b > PCPOR2b. Next base: position 7,771 of record JAJDUM010000019.1, on the reverse strand, counting down.
CACTCGCTGGAAAGGAAATTTCGGACGAATCCATCAACGCTGCTGCAGAAGCGGCACAGGCGATTGCAAGTCCAATCAGTGATATGCGTGGAACGGCTGAACAAAGAACACATCTTGTCGGTGTGTTGACACGTCGTGCCTTAAACGGCGCAATTCAACGAGTGAAGGAGGCATAAAGATAGATGCCTAAAAAAGTCCACGTTCAAACAACAATTAACGGTGAAGCAGTTGAATACTTATGCGAACCTCGCCAGAGTTTGCTTGAAGTCTTACGAGATGTACTCCATTTGACAGGTGCCAAAGAAGGTTGCAATAATGGAAACTGCGGTGCCTGCAGCGTAATTCTTGATGGGCGTCTGGTCAATTCGTGTCTTGTGCTTGGTGCTGAACTCGAAGGGAAATCGCTTGAGACAATCGAAGGGCTCGCCGAACCGGAACAGCTACATCCAATCCAAGATGCGTTCTTAGAGAATGCTGCCCTCCAATGTGGTATTTGTACGCCCGGCTTTATCATGGCGGCAAAGGCATTGTTAGATCAAAATCCGAATCCAACGGAACACGAAATTCGCTACTGGCTAGCGGGCAATCTGTGTCGTTGTACCGGATACGATAAAATTGTACGTGCTGTCCAAGATGCAGCGCAAACTACGTCTTAGGAGGTAAGTGCATAATGGCAGAAAAGAAAGACTACAAAGTCGTTGGGACTCGTCCCATTCGCCATGATGGCGTTGATAAGGTTACTGGTCGCGCTCTTTATGGCGCGGATTTCCAAACTGTAGGACTGTTACACGGCAAAGTGCTGCGCAGCCCACACGCCCACGCGCGGATTAAGTCGATTGATACCAGCCGTGCAGAAGCCCATCCCGGCGTGAGGGCGGTTGTAACAGCGAAAGATTTTCCGGCTGTCGAAGATAAGATCGCTGATCTTGGAGAGGGTGCAGCCAATGTGAAAGATCTCCAAGATAATGTATTGGCAGGCGACAAGGCGCTCTACAAAGGTCATCAGGTCGCAGCGGTCGCAGCGATTGATCCCCATACCGCAGAAGAGGCACTTGAGCTAATTGATGTTGAATATGAAGTGCTCCCTCCGGTAATCAAAGTGCTTGACGCGATGAAGGAAGACGCCCCGCTCCTGCACGAGGATATGCACACCGATGAGATGGGAGAAAAGTCTGAGAAGCCGAGCAACATTGCGGCTCACTTCCAGCACAAACAGGGTGACCCCGAAAAAGGCTATGCCGAAGCTGATGTCGTCGTTGAGCAAGAGTATACGACGGAGACTGTGCATCAAGGCTATATTGAGCCCCACAATGCGACGGCGCTCTACAATCCCGATGGGCAGTTGACAATTTGGTGCAGTACGCAAGGCGCGTTTGCTGTCCGAGGGCAGGTGTCTGAGATTCTCCAGATTCCCGTCTCAAAAGTTAAGGTTGTGCCGATGGAGATTGGTGGTGGTTTTGGTGGAAAGATTAATGTCTACATCAAACCAATTGCCGCGATGCTTTCCATGAAAACCGGCAAACCTGTCAAGGTTCTGATGAGTCGAGCAGATGTCTTTGAAGGTACAGGTCCCACACCCGGTTCCTATGTGCGCGTGAAAATGGGTGCGACCAACGATGGGCGCATCACCGCTGCAGAAGCCTACCTTGCGTTTGAGGCTGGTGCCTACCCCGGTTCACCGGTCGGAGCGGCAGCGTTCTGCGTTTTCTCGCCCTACAAGGTTGAGAATGGAACGGTTGATGGATATGATGTGGTCGTCAATAAGCCGAAGACCGCCGCATATCGAGCGCCCGGGGCGACAAATGCTGCATTTGCTGCCGAGACTGTCATCGATGAGATTTGTGAGAAGATCGGGATGGATCCGCTTGAATTCCGTATCCTCAATAGCGCGACAGAGGGGGATATCCGAATTGATGGACCTCCGGCTCCGCGTGTCGGTTTTATCGAAACAGTTGAGGCCGCAAAAGATCACCCCCACTATTCGGCACCGCTTGAAGGTGAGAATGTAGGACGTGGCGTTGCTTCCGGCTATTGGCCCAACTTCGGTATGAAATCCAGTGTTTCAATTAATGTAACTGCCGATGGAACGATCAGTCTCGTCGAGGGGTCAACCGATATCGGTGGCACACGCGCATCAATTGCGATGCAAGCGGCAGAAGTGCTTGGAATCCCCGCCGAGTCAGTGACGCCTACCGTGGCGGATACCGACTCCGTTGGTTACACGGACGTTACAGGCGGAAGCCGTACCGCGTTTGCAACCGGTTACGCCGCGTATGAAGCTGCACAAGATGTCAAACAGCAGATGATCGAGCGTGCTGCGAAACTATGGGAAGTCGATGCGGGAGAAGTCCAATTTGCCGACGGTGTGTTTAGTTCCGTCAATGGTAAGGAGCAGGAAATCGACTTCAAAGGTTTGGCAGAGAGACTCGATGAAACCGGCGGTCCCGTCGTCGGACGCGGTACTGCGGATCCAAGCCAACCGGGTCCGTCAATCGGTCTGCACGTTGTTGATGTCGAAGTTGATCCCGACACCGGCAAGATCCAAATCTTGCGCTACACGGCCACCCAAGACGCTGGTAAGGCTATTCACCCCAGCTATGTCGAAGGACAGATACAGGGCGGTGCCGTCCAAGGTATCGGTTGGGCGTTGAACGAGGAATATATCTACAATGAGAAAGGCGAGATGACCAACGCCAGCTTCCTCGATTATCGCATTCCGACCTGCCTTGACCTGCCGATGATTGATGCGGTCATCGTTGAAGTTCCTAATCCCGGCCATCCGTTTGGTGTTAGGGGCGTCGGCGAAACGCCAATCATTGCGCCACCCGCTGCCATTGCAAATGCGGTCTATCGTGCAACCGGCGTTCGGCTGAAAGAACTGCCGATGTCGCCAGGACGTGTCCTCAAAGCAATGGGCAAGATCTAGGCGTGTCATCCTAACTTTTAGCACTCTGGGTCCGCCGGGCTAATCATGCTCGGGCGATCTTAAACTACATTCAGGGATATAGGGTTCTGCATCTGCCTTATATCCCTGTTCTATTTTATATGGAGGGTTTTCAGACCATGGCAACGATTGCAATTCCCTCACTCATGCAGAAATTAACCGACGGTGCGAACCAAGTCGTTGTGGAAGGCAAAACGCTACGGGAAGTTATTAATAATCTTGAAGCAGCCCATCCCGGCTTCAAAGATCGGCTCTGTGACGGTGATCGGATTCGTCCCAGCATCTCGGTATACATCGATGGCGTGATGACCCGTGAAGGACTGCATCAACCCATAGGCGCGGAGGCGAACATCCATTTCGTACCGGCGATTAGTGGCGGTTTAGCCAGCCACGGGAAAGAATTTTCCTAAACATAAAAAAACTTGCGTTTTCTCTTGACAGGGTGGAGCGGGTATGTTATACTTCCACTCGCCTCCGTTAAGGGGGATTAAAAGATGCTCTTTGAAAGCTAAATAGTTTTTGTTACGCGCTACGTTTTTTGATTGATAGCATTTGATAGGGCTTGTATATTGTACAAAGTCCTCCTGTCGACTTAGAAATCCCTTCCTAATTTATTAGGGCGGGTTTTCTTTAAGACTTATTGGAGAGTATGATACCGGCTCAGGACGAACGCTAGCGGCGTGGATTAGGCATGCAAGTCGTACGAGAATCAGTGGCTTCGGCCGCTGAGGAAAGTGGCGAAAGGGTGAGTAACGCGTAGGTAATCTGCCTTCGAGATAGGGATAACGGTTCGAAAGGGCCGCTAATACCGTATACGATTGGAGTTCCTCCGGGATATCCAATGAAAGATGGGTCTTCGGATCTGTCGCTCAAAGATGAGCCTGCGTCCTATTAGCTTGTTGGTGAGGTAACGGCTCACCAAGGCTACGATGGGTAGCTAGTCTGAGAGGATGATTAGCCACATTGGGACTGAGACACTGCCCAAACTCCTACGGGAGGCTGCAGTCGAGAATATTTCGCAATGGGGGAAACCCTGACGATGCGACGCCGCGTGGGGGATGAAGGTCTTCGGATTGTAAACCTCTGTGTTATGGGAAGAATTGCTAGTCGGTGATAAGCTGGCTAGCGTGACGGTACCATAGTAGAAAGCCCCAGCTAACTACGTGCCAGCAGCTGCGGTAATACGTAGGGGGCGAGCGTTGTCCGGATTTACTGGGCGTAAAGCGTGTGTAGGCGGTTACATAAGTCGAGTGTGAAATGGCTTGGCTCAACCAAGCAACTGCGCTCGATACTGTGTGGCTTGAGTACGGAAGAGGAAAGTGGAATGTAAGGTGTAGCGGTGAAATGCGTAGATATCTTATAGAACACCTATGGCGAAGGCAGCTTTCTGGTCCGACACTGACGCTGAGTACACGAAAGCTTGGGGAGCGAACGGGATTAGATACCCCGGTAGTCCAAGCCGTAAACGATGGGTACTAAGTGTAGGAGGTATTGATTCCTCCTGTGCTGTAGCTAACGCATTAAGTACCCCGCCTGGGGAGTACGGCCACAAGGTTAAAACTCAAGGTAATTGACGGGGGGCCGCACAAGCGGTGGAGCATGTCGCTTAATTCGAAGCAACGCGAAGAACCTTATCCAGGGCTTGACATCGCGCTGACCGCCATAGAAATATGGCTTTCCTTTTGGACAGCGTGACAGGTGCTGCATGGCTGTCGTCAGCTCGTGTCGTGAGATGTTGGGGTAAGTCCCGCATCGTGGGCAACCGCTGTCGCTAGTTACCATCAGGTAATGCTGGGGACTCTAGTGAGACCGCTGGTGACGAGCCAGAGGAAGGTGGGGATGACGTCAAGTCCGCATGGCCCTTATGCCCTGGGCTGCACACGTGCTACAATGGTCGGTACAGAGGGAAGCAAGACCGCGAGGTGGAGCAAATCCCAAAAAGCCGACCTCAGTTAGGATTGTAGTCTGCAACTCGACTGCATGAATTTGGAATCGCTAGTAATCGCGAATCAGCAGGTCGCGGTGAATATGTTCCCGGCCCTTGTACACACCGCCCGTCACGCCATGGAAGTCGGTAGCGCTCGAAGACGGTGGGCTAACCTTCGGGAGGCAGCTGGCGAAAGCGAGACCGATGACTGGGGCGAAGTCGTAACAAGGTAGCCGTAGGGGAACCTGCGGCTGGATCACCTCCTTTCTAAGGAGTCAAGGGCATCAACTCTATGCCCGAGCTCGTTAACTTGCGTATATTGGAAATCTATTTAGCTTTCTAGAGCGTTTTTTATTTTTTTTATTGAGAGAGAAGGTTTTGTTTTGTCTCACAATAAGATCTTAACAATCAGTGTAACTATGTTTGTGGTTGTAGTAGTTTTGGGTGTTGTTTATTTTAAGGTATCTGTTGATCAGGAGCCTATTCGGGTTTATCTCGTGCCTGAAAGGTCAAGCGTACACAGGGAAACTCCTGAAGTAGTGAATCGCCCGGATCCGCTTCCTGCCGAATCTTATGATATGGAGACGGAGCGAGAGCGTGACGAACAACATCAGTTACCCGAACAAACATCATCGCTTCCATCGGTTGAGGGAATTCTGATGGAAGATTTCCCGACTTCCGCGAGTTTGGATAGCGACGAGGAATCTGCTCCTGATATTGAATCCGAGTATCCAGAGGTTCCGGTAGGTTATCCGCTCGTACCGCCTTGGGAAATGTCGAACGATGCTCAATCCAATTTTTCTGTGGGCAGTATGGATCAGTTGACATTGATGCATAAAGTATTAATAAAACTGTGGAATCAGGGAGATCAAGGCTTTGTTGCCGGGGTCATAAAAGAATCTACCGGTAAAGTCTATCCTTTGTACCCAAACACGCTTTATATCCGCTGGGGAGAGATGAAGCTGCCTGATGGAACGACACAGAGATATATTCGGAGGACATTGGGTCCTCCTGGTCTGAAACTTACTACAGATCAATTGGGCAATGGGGAAATTCCTCTGGGGATTAAAGTAATTGATATGGACTCAGGTGGGATTGATCCACAACTTTATTTAACAGAATAATGGGAGGTAAAAATGCGTTCACGTAGATGTTTCTCTATATTTTTCGTTATTCTTCTAACAGTCTCGATTGTTACCATTGGTTATAGTGTAAGTACTGTTGACGCGGATGCAGACACTGGCAAGAAGCCTACGCTACCTATGGTCCCACCAATATATTATGCCGAAGCAACTGCCGAAGCAAATTCGGCTATAAGTAATGGTTTCTATAGCGTTTATGCAAAGGTTGACTCCACGGACAACGACGCAAATAACTATAGTGGCGGTTGTAGTGAGACTGCTTATGAGCAAGGTCTAGGGGGTACAGCTACCGCTAATGCCTACATTGATGGCTATTCTCCCTCTGGTGCATATCATCAAGATTCCGACAGTTCTTCTTATCCATAGCAAGGACTAGAGATACTTCTATTGCACCACTAGGCCATTCACAGTTACTGTTCCAATTACCGTGGGTTCTTGGTGGGAGTTGTTATTAATTGCTGCCGATAAAAAACTGTCCACAAGTTTTTACAGATTAGGAACACGATTTAAGGAAAAATCTAATCCATTTTCCCAAAATCAGGGGATATGAGCGCGAAAAACTCGGTTTTTCTATGCTACTAGCAACTTGCGTTATGATACCTTGTTGACCAAAATTAACTTTTCATATGTTCTAGGGGCTTATAGCTCAGGCGGTTAGAGCGCGCGCCTGATAAGCGCGAGGTCTCTGGTTCGATTCCAGATAAGCCCACCAATTCTATGTGGGGGTGTAGCTCAGTTTGGGAGAGCGCCTGCTTTGCACGCAGGAGGCCAGCGGTTCGACTCCGCTCATCTCCACTAAGCGTAAAAGCTTTTGATCTTTGACAATTGTATAGATTTGAATTCGGCTTCTAAAGAATTTATCAAGCTACTAAGGGCTGACGGTGGATGCCTTGGCGCCAGGTAGCGATGAAGGGCGTGACAAACTGCGATAAGCTTCGGGTAGTTGTTTAGTAAACTTTGATCCGGAGATCCCCGAATCGGGCAACCGGGCAGGCTTTGCCTGCCATCCCGGCTCTCGCCGGGAGGCTAACCAGGAGAAGTGAAACATCTCAGTAACCTGAGGAACAGAAAGAAAACTCGATTCCCCCAGTAGTGGCGAGCGAAAAGGGAATAGCCTAAACCGGGTATATGTTAAAGTCCATATACGTTGTATACCTGGGGTTGTGGGGTAACGTTGGGTTTGGATATGGCCAGACCGGGAAGTGATAAACCAAATTCTTAGCTTAATGCTTCTGGAATAGGACAACCAAAGAGGGTAACAGTCCCGTGAGCAAAAAGAGTTCGGCTTCCTCGACGTTATTCCCAAGTACTATGGGATAGCCTAAACCTGTAGGAATCTAGGAGGACCACCTCCTAAGGCTAAATATGACTTGGCGACCGATAGTGAAGAAGTACTGTGAAGGAAAGGTGAAAAGTTCCCCCGCTAGGGAAGTGAAATAGTCCCTGAAACCGTACAGCCTACAAGCTGTGGAAGTGCTAAGTCGCGATTCGTCGTGACATGCATGACTGCGTGCCTTTTGCATAATGAGCCGGTGACTTACTTTGTGTAGCAAGGTTAAGCTTTTTTGAAGCGTAGCCGTAGCGAAAGCGAGTCTTAATAGGGCGATTCAGTTGCATGGAGTAGACCCGAAACTGGGTGATCTATCCATGGGCAAGGTGAAGCATACGTAAAAGTATGTGGAGGCCTGAACCCACCAAGGCTGAAAACTTGGGGGATGACCTGTGGATCGGAGTGAAAGGCTAATCAAACCCAGTGAT